>WQWA01000019.1 GCA_009785505.1 Bacteroidales bacterium | reverse complement strand
CGTTTTGATGCACAACTCTCGGTTTTGTTTTTCCCTTTATTTTGGGTTGCCGCTCCTGCTAACAAGGGAAACCATAGCAGGAGCTAAACCTGCCAAATTTGTTTTGCTTAAATACCAAATATAATCGCTCGCGTAAGCAAAAGATGGGGGGGTGGTAAGCCGTTAAAGCTCAGTGCATTAGCGAATGTTTTCACATCCCAAAAATAAGCAATGGGAGACCAATAGCAAGCAGTAGTGAAAAGACGTAGTTTCATTTTGGAAGGTGTTTTTGTTTTCTTCCCTCTTTTCTTTCAGCACCACAAAGGTAAGTAAAAAAAGTGGGGAAAGCAAGTTCTTTGTTGGAGTCGTTTTCGTATTGGTTGAAAATATTTAGTTTCATTGGTTTTTAGATTCTACGGCTTTGTTAGTTTGTTAAAGCTCTTTCAAGCATTTTCTTAAATTCAGCAAAAAAATCATCAAGAGGCAAAACAGCTCTTCTTTCTACAATGATATGCTCAGCATTTAAAAGCATGTATGTAGGCCATATCCTGAGTGCCAAATGGCTTCTTAAAAGATCAAAATCAAGAAGTAAGTATTGACTTTGGGTAATGCCTTCTCTTTCGGACGCCTGCCTCCAAGCTTCTTCTCTGTCATTGGCAAAATAGATGAGCGCTACTCCTTTTTCTTTCAGATAAGTTCTTGCTTGTTGCGAATTTCTGATAACGTGTAGGCATGGTCCACACCAACTTCCCCAAAAACCAATATATACAGGCCTACCTTTGTACCTCTGCAAAACTTCTTGCAAAGTGAAAATGTTGTTGCTCTCATACTCTTTTAGTAGGGTATTCAACAGCACTTCTTTTGGAAAAGGATTATTGACGATCCTTGTATAAAAATTCAGTGCTTTATCAATAAATTCCAAATATCGTGGGTCGTGGACATATTTTGGCACTTCTCCCATTATTCTGAAAAATAGTGATTGATAGTGGGCTGATGCCGCATCTGCAAGTATGCCAATTAATACACTCACAAGGTAGGCTCTTTTTTGTCCATCAAAATTGTAAATCAAATTTCTATAAAACGAATCAATTTCTGCCTGGGTCATGCCCCAGTAGTTAAATCCGGAAAAATATTTTTGTCGCATAGTTGTGGCATAACGGCGTGCAAGATCATTTTCCGGTACTAAATCTTCCGGAAAATAGTCGAGCGGAAGCTCATTTTTTTCAATTTGCCCAAACCTTATAGGATTGAACAGATTTAGAATATACTCATTTTTTATACTTGCTTTTGCATAATTGTAAAATTCATCCGTAATCATATGCTTTTGCCTATACGTTTGTAGAAAATCAAGTGCCTTATCTCTTCGTTCTAAAATCTGTTTTCTGTAGTCAGTAATGTCATTTCCTCGAATAAAGAAGGGAGGGGCAGAACCAAGAACCGAATCAAGCATATATCCCCAATTATAATGAGCGGCATTTTTTCCTGAAAAACGAAATATAACGCGAGGCTGATTGTCAATGTTAATCGTATCAACCACAAAGAAGACTGAATCGCCCGGACTAATAAAAATCCGCTGGTTAGATATCATACCTGCTTGGTGCGACTCTATAAAGAATCTCTGCATAAACAAACCATTCTCTTTAGGCATAGAGATAGGTGATGGCCGATAAAATTCGGTGTGGTCGAATGGAAGCGTGCGATACAAAAGAGAAACGCCATCGATAAATTCGAGCATTGATTTTCCTGTAATAATAGTTTCTTTTTGAGATTTCAAGCAAAAAGAAAAAATCATGAGTAGGAAAGGTAAAATTATTTTTTTCATAGGTAAGTATATTTGTTTATTACTATGGTTTTTTTAGGGGGGGTACCCCCCTCCTTTGCACTAAACAATGCACATACAGATGGATGTCGCTCCCAAAAGTCGAGGTTGACAAGTACCTTGCAGGAAGGGACCGCATGCTTGACCATTACACGCTAGTAGACTATGGGTAGGGCATGTAAAACTACCTTCAGGAGAACACCCCTGAAAGTAGTTTTGTTAGCAAGAGTTAATCAATGGTATCTTTACAGTAAGCCATTGCTTCTACACAATGACAACACCACCAGCCACCAGCTGCATGAGCTTCTGCAGCTGCAGCATCACTAAAGCATACTGGGGACGACCCAGCAACACAAAAGAATGGTCCCCCTCCTCCTCCTCTGATTCTTTTGGATTCTTCTCTTGTCAGAAGAGTTCCGAATTGATTAAAATTTTTCATAGTTAAATTTGTTCTTAGTTTATGATTGATTTTTCATTTGCAGTTGTTTCCTTACGCAGATCACAACCAAAACCACGCATCAAACTTCGCAAACTATTTGCTATGTTCAACTTTTTTTTGTACCTTTGCTACGCCTTTCTTGGTTTTTTAGGTTAATACTCCAGTTTGTTTTCGCTAATTCATCTTGCGTTTATAGCCTGCAAGAAAGGCTTTTTCATGCACTTTGAAAGCTGGCGAGGCTTTTTAGTTGCATGATTTCAAATTTTTGATTGTTATGAATTTCCAACTTCGCCGAAGCCCCTTTAGGAATCCACGCCACATTCAATAGCACAATGATATGTATTGGTACGCAACTCTCGGCTTTGTTTCGTCGAAGTTTCTAATTCGTTTTTGCACCTGCTAAAGACAGGCGCAACATTCATCCCCGCCCGTCATAAGATGAGTCCTGCTGCCGGAACGAGGAAAAGCACCACTTGTACCATCAAAGAAATGGTTAAGCTCCCAAGCTAAATAATGGACATGTTGAGAAAAAATCATCACTTTTTCCATTTGATGCCACAAAAATAAGTAAAAAAAATGGAATATGCAAATTTCTTTTAATTTTGGTCGTTTAAAATCGCCAAAACACTTGCGACACCATCTATTGCCGAAGATGTAATCCCTCCGGCATAACCGGCACCTTCTCCGCAAGGATAAAGATTTTCAAGGTCGGGATGTCGGCGGTCATCGTTTCGAGGAATTCTTACCGGCGATGAGGTGCGGGATTCCAATCCGACTAACATGGCGTCGTTGGTTAAAAAACCACGCATTTTTTTGTCAAACTCCAAAAAAGCTTTTCGTAATGCGGAAGCAATGAAATCCGGTAATATCGTTCTAAAATCTACAGATACTAACCCTCGATGATACGTGCTTTCGTTCAATTCTTTGGATGTTTTGCCCTTCACAAAGTCGTATAATTTTTGTGCCGGTGCTTGGTAATTTTTGCCTCCGATTTCGAAGAAACGCCTTTCGACAAATTCTCTAAAACGCAGTCCTGACAATGCATTGGCGGCTTCGAGAGCCTCAGCCGCCAGTCGATCGTTCCCTGAGGTTCTCGAAGGGAGCGATGTAGAAGCCACCGAATCTGCGAAATCATCAACATCTACCGTAACTACAATCCCCGAATTTGCAAACGGCGAATTTCGTTGAGAATTGGACATACCGTTTACGACCAAAGTTTTTTCGGCTGTAGATGCGGGAATTATCACACCGCCCGGACACATACAGAATGAAAACACGCCACGCCCGTCGACTTGTGCGGTAAGACTGTAAGCAGCAGCTTCTAAATACGGATTTCTTGGCGATTCGTGATATTGAATTTTGTCAATTAAGGCTTGCGGATGCTCCACACGAACGCCCATTGCAAAAGGCTTTGCTTCGATGGCATAATTGTTTTTGTGAAACCATTCGTAAATATCATTTGCCGAATGCCCGGTGCACAAAAGAACGGTTTCGCAAGGTGTCGAATTTCCGTTTTGATCGACAACAGCAACGATTTTTTTATTTTTGACAACAAAGTCGCAAACCTGAGTATTGAAGCGGATTTCGCCACCATGCGAAAGAATGGTTTCACGAATATTTTCAATGATTTTTGGTAATTTATCTGAGCCGATATGCGGATGTGCATCTACCAAGATAGTTTCATCTGCTCCATGAAAGATTAGTGTTCTCAGTATTTCCGAAACATCGCCCCGTTTAGTCGAGCGTGTAAAAAGTTTGCCGTCCGAAAATGTGCCTGCACCGCCTTCACCGAAACAATAGTTGGAATTTTCGTTCAAAATGCCTTTTACAGACAATGCGGCGATGTCTTTTTTTCGTTCGCTTACGGATTTTCCACGTTCCAAAATAATAGGTTTGAAGCCATATTCCAAACATTTCAATGCGGCAAATAATCCGGCAGGCCCTGCGCCGATAATCAAAATTTCTCGTGAGGTGTCGTTGATTTTTTTGTAATTAAATCGGATAATTTTTTTTTCAAATTTCGAATTTCCGGAAAAAATTTCTACCCGAAGCCTAACGACAACACGTTTAGAACGCCCATCAATAGAGCGTTTAAGAATGTTGATGTGATTAATTTCGGAAAGTTTTATACCCGATTTTTGAGAGACCAACCGTTTGAATTGTTCCGAATCAGCAGCAATTTCAGGGCTGACAGCGATTTCAAGATTTCTGACCATTATTCGATGTTTATGGCGATTTGCAGATTTCGAGATGTCAATCGCTCTATACCGTTAGTAAAAACATTGTTTTCGCGAAAAAGCATATCCCGTAAGCCAAAAGCCATTTTGATTTCTATGCCGATTCTGTTTCCGAGAGGGAGATAAAAATCAAATCCGGCTCCGACTGTAAACAAAAAATCATCTCGCTCCAATCTTACAACAATATCTGCGAGATGGTCGGAGGGTTGCTCTCGTCTTCTTCTTGCATTTGCCATATCCAGACTGTATCGAAAACCACCGATTACGAAAGGGCGCACACCTCTATCCGGCATGCCGGTCCACTTTATTTCCAAAGGAATATCCATCGTTACGGACTCGATAGATTTCGTCATTTGTGTGATTTTGCCGGGAATCTCTTGTAGTGAATAGGTTAAACGTCGTGTCCCGAAAGAAAAAGTCGTACCGGTACGAAAATTCCAAAAGTCATGGAGGCTTTTGTTGAAAAGCGCTCCAACAGTAAATCCAATAGTGCCTCTGGATTGAACACCGAAAAGTGTATCGGTTACAAAATTATCCCGCATTGCAACACTGAAGCCCATCTGATTAGCACCAAGTACAAAACCAAAATGGTAGGGTTTCAATGTGTGGTACGTCCAGTTGGGAATGGGGGAGCGTGGTGCTCGTTGCGAAAAAAGCCCGAGGTAGTTTGTTTGTGCAAGAATCCCCAGCCACGAGCACGCAGCGATAAATAATATGACGATTTTTTTCAGCCTCAAAGTCGTGAATTTACGAATTTTTATTCAAGTAAAAAAGATGTCTCTTGTAGCACAGAAATTCGATGGTTTCACGGATATGCGGATACATCAATTCATCGGTTTCGATGAATGGAACCACTTTTCGATATTCTGAGATAAGCGCTTCAATTTTCGGAGAAGATTTTTGTGGATGTCTGAACTCCAATGCTTGTGCTGCATTGAAAAGCTCAAGGGCTAAAATACGCTCGGTATTTTTGAGAACTTTGTATAATTTGGTTGCAGCATTGGCTCCCATACTTACGTGATCTTCCTGACCTTGAGAAGACTCTATGGAGTCCACGGAAGCAGGCGCACAAAGCTGTTTGTTTTGACTGACGATGGATGCGGCGGTATATTGTGGAATCATAAAGCCGCTATTTAGCCCGGGTTCTGCAACCAAGAAGCTTGGTAGATCTCGCTTTCCGCTGATTAGTTGATAAATTCTACGTTCGGAAATATTCCCCAGTTCAGCCATCGCTATGGCGAGAAAATCCATAGCTAGAGCTAAGGGTTGTCCGTGAAAATTACCGGCTGAAATAATCAAATCTTCTTCAACGAATATCGTTGGATTATCTGTAACAGCGTTGATTTCATTGGTTATTACCTCTATAACGTAGTTGATTGTATCCTTTGTAGCCCCGTGTACTTGCGGGATACAACGAAACGAATAAGGGTCTTGAACGTGCTCTTTCGGACGGTTGATCAATTCACTTTTCTCTAAAATATCTCGGATATTTTCTGCAGTTTCAATTTGTCCTTTGTGGTGGCGGATCTTCTGAATAAGTTCGTGAAACGGGCTGATATGTCCGTCGAAAGCGTCTAGCGAAATAGCGGAAATAAAGTCTGCTTGTTCGGATAACCGCATGCTCTGGATTAAGGAGTGTACCCCATAAGCACTCATGAACTGTGTTCCGTTCAGAAGCGCCAATCCTTCCTTGCTTTTGAGTTCAATCGGTTTCCAATTCAAAGCCTCTAAGACGTATGGAGATCTCACGCGTGAATTGTTGTAATACACTTCTCCAAGCCCGAGCAGCGGCAGGCAAAGATGTGCCAGAGGCGACAAATCACCTGATGCACCTAAGGATCCCTGTTGGTAAACCACCGGCAAAACATTGCAGTTAAACATGTCGATCAAACGTTGAACAGTTGTCAATTGAACACCCGAATGCCCGTACGACAACGATTGAATTTTTAGAAGAAGCATGATTTTTACAATCGATACCGAAACTTCATCACCGGTTCCACAAGCGTGCGAAACAACTAAATTGCGTTGCAATTGTGATAATTCTTCGTATGAAACCGCATGGTTGCAAAGTGAGCCGAACCCCGTGTTTATTCCATAAATAGGTGCTTTTTGCACCTCCATTTTTTTATCCAAATAATTGCGGCAGCGTTCGATATTTTCGATGGCTTTTGGGGATAGCTTCAAGACGGCTTCCGAGGAAATGATTTCGTCAATCAACTTTACAGTCAGGGGTTTTGATAGAATTTCAAATTTTTTCATGGTTATTTTTTTGTTGTCATGCTGTTTACTAATTGCTCCACGGACATCTTTTCTTGTTGTCCGGTTTGCATATTTTTTACGGTGATTGTGTTGTTTTTTATTTCGTCTCCACCAATAATTGCAACGTATGGAATGTGATTATTGTTGGCATAATTGAACTGCTTCTGCATTTTTGCAGTATCGGGGTACAATTCGCAAGCGATTTTTTTTTCTCTTAGGTATTTCAAAATAGGAAGAATAATACGGGCTTCGGTACGTCCGAAATTGACAAACAAAATTTGCGACCCGATACTCGAATTTTTCGGAAACAAATTTAATTCATTCATCACATCGTAGATTCGATCCGCTCCGAACGAAACACCAACGCCCGGCATATTTTTTAGTCCGAAGATTCCTGTCAAATCGTCGTAACGACCGCCTCCGCAAATGCTTCCCATAGCTGTATCTAAGGCTTTTACTTCAAAAATGGAGCCTGTGTAGTAATTCAATCCTCGTGCCAAAGTCAGGTCTAATTCGCACGGCATACCCAGTTTCAGATCGTCGATATACTCAAATAATTCAACCATTTCGGCGATTCCTTTCATTCCGATTTCTGAATTGCTCAACGTTGTTTTTAACGTTTCGATTTTCTCAGAAAAACTACCTTTCATCAGTAAAATCGGCTGTAATTTGCTAATCGCTTCCGTTGAAATTTTTGCGCTTAACTCTTCGTTTACTTTTTCTAATCCGACTTTATCAAGTTTGTCAATTGCAATGGTGATGTCAACGATTTTATCAGGGAAGCCGATAATTTCGGCGATTCCGGCTAAAATTTTTCGATTGTTGATTTTGGTTACAACCCGAATATTGAGTGCTTTGTAAACATCATCAATAATATTCAGTAATTCGGCTTCATTCAACAGCGATATACTTCCGATGACATCTACATCGCACTGAAAAAATTCACGATAACGTCCTTTTTGAGGACGATCTGCACGCCAAACAGGCTGTATTTGGTAGCGTTTGAACGGAAATGTCAATTCATTTTGATGTTGAACGACAAATCTCGCAAATGGTACAGTCAGGTCATAACGCAATCCCTTTTCACAAATAATTGTGCTGAGTTTTTTTGAATCTAGAGCTAGGTCTATTCCATTCGAAAAATCACCCGAATTTAGGATTTTGAACAGCAATTTATCACCTTCTTCGCCGTATTTTCCAAGCAGCGAAGATAAATTTTCCATTGCCGGAGTTTCGATTGGCAGGTAGGCATATTGTTCGAAAATTTCTCGTATCGTTTCAAAAATATGATTCCGCCTCATCATTTCTTGAGGAGCGAAATCTCGGGTTCCTTTGGGTATGGAGGGTTTTGCGGCCATTCGTTCGTATTCAGATTGTTTTTGTGTTGTTCTACTCGCTTAACGGGATCCAAATATCAAATAATAAGCCCCCGTCGTTGTGATATAGTCAATGCAGAAGCCGGCGTTTCTATCCTCTTCTTCTGTTTTTCTTTTGCCGTAAATCATACCTCGTCCGGAGTGTGCTATTCCTTCAACATCTACACGCTGCCAATTGAAAGGAACACCCATTTCCTCTGCCAACTGTTGCATCGCATCAAAAAAGGCAATGCCGCGACAGTAGCGATTTGACCCTGTGGCTTGAGCTCCAATACTCCTGTCCAAATCATGAGCAGTGGTAGACGTGTCGTTTGTGCCCAAATGAATAACCATCGGTGCCGCCAAGTATCGTATTATGTTCTCTTCATCTGCAAACGGTGTTCCTTTGACAGAAAACGGCCATCCGAAAACATTACCGTTTTGATCTTTTACTCCATCAACAAAAGCATGAGTCCAACTGCTTGGATTTGCCGCCACAGTGAATCGGATACGGGCATCAGGCATAGCGAGCACCATGCGATGTGCAAACTGCCCTCCGGCAGAATGACCGTTTAAATAATATTTTTCCGAACGATTGCCGGTTTCTTCCTTAAAAAAGTCAAAAACAGCCTCAATGATATTGTATGCCCACATCTCACGAGGATTAAGTTCCGTAAATGTGTTATCTGTAAAAACATTGCCAAGTTGGTAGGCGTTTACATCCCAAATGTCTCTCGGGAACTCCGGTGCGATAACCACAAAACCGTCTCTTTCTGCAAAATCCGTCCAACTTTCTAATGCAAGCCCCGAATAACGCTGTGCCCCCGGAATGACAAACAATACAGGCATATTTCTAATATTTCCTTCCGCAGGAATGTGATAACGCACAATGACAGGTTTGTGGGCAAGAGGCCCCCAGCCGGTATATTCAAAATAATGCGTGCCACGTTGCCACACGGTTGATTCTCTTGCGAAATCGCAACTCGAAATAAATACTGCCAAAAACAGCAATAACGATAATTTTTTCAACATAGGTTTCATAGCTAATTTATTTTTGCTTGTTTAAGCACATTTTTTTGCAAAGATACAATTTTTTTCGTAATTTTGCAAAGTTTAGCAAGCAAAAACACTTGAAAATGTCAAAAAAAACTTTAATCGTGGTTGATGTGCAGAATGATTTTATCGAAGGCGGCACATTGGCTTGTGAAGGCGGTAAAGATATTATCCCTCGTATCAATTCTATTTTAGATAACTACGACTACGTTATCGCAACACAAGACTGGCATCCTGATAATCACATGAGTTTTGCCGAATCAGAAAAGGAATTGTTCACAACAAAATCGGTCGAGAATAAAAAAGGCAGATGTGAACAAACATTGTGGCCTAAACATTGCGTACAAAACATGTTTGGTGCGGAATTTCCAAAAGATTTGGATTCTCACAAATTCAATATAGTTGTACGTAAAGGCTCAAATCCGCTGATTGATAGCTATAGCGGGCTTTATGATAATGCGATGACAAAAAATGAAGCGGTTGTTAGAAGTTCAACCGGGCTTTCCGGAATTTTAAAAGAATTAGATGTCGACAATTCCGGTACTATTGACATTTGCGGTATTGCGACTGATGTTTGCGTTAAATTTACGGCAAACGATATTTTGGATTTGAATTTAAACAGCAAAGTTCGAATTATCGAAAATTGCTGTGCCGGGGTGACGAAAGAAGGACACGACAACATTATTGTAGAACTCAGAGAAAAAGGTGTAGAGGTTATATGAAAAATTCTCCGATAATCACAAGTTTAGCCGACCTTGACCTATATTTCATAACTATGGGCGCGGCATGGTTTCACAACTATCCGAATGGAACTGCATCGTTTCGATTTTTAGATAGAAAAAAACAATTGCCGGCAACCGAGGAGTTTGTTCGGAAAATAAACGAACAATTAGACTACCTGTGCGAATTGCAATTTACAAAAGAAGAATTACACTTTATTTTCGACCTCAGATATTTGAAAAATATGCGGGGCTACAAAGAATTTTTGCGTAATTTTCGATTGCGAAGAGAATTGATAGAGTGCAAAATAGATCAATGTGTCAACGGAGAACCGTGTATCGACATCAGAATTAAAGAAGACTGCGTAATCACAACGCAATTTTTCGAAATTTTTACATTAGCTATCGTCAATGAACTATACGGTCGAGAAATGCATCCGGAAATTGACGAAAATTTTCTACGAAAAAGTATAAAAGAGCGAGTTCCCACGATTAAGAGTATACAAATTCCATTTATGGAGTTCGGCACAAGACGTAGATTCAACAAGCTTTACCAGGACATTCTTCTGGAAAATTTGGTCGAAAATCGTGATGTTAACCTTATGGGGACAAGCAACGTTTTTCTTGCTATGAAATATGGTGCTAAGCCGATGGGAACGATGGCGCATTCGTGGGTCATGTTTCATCAAGCGTTGGATGATGTTCCTGTGGGAATGAGCCAAAAAAAGGCTTTTGAAGTGTGGCAGAATACGTTCAAAGGCGATAATGGCTACGCCCTCACGGATACATTGGGAACAGATAAATTTCTGAAAGATTTCACGTATTTAGATGCTCTCACGTTTAGGGGCTTGCGGCACGACAGCGGCGATCCGCAAAAATGGGCAGATAAAATGCTGAATATGTATCGGGATTATGGCATAAATCCGGAGTTGAGAACATTAATTTTCAGCGATAGTGTTAATGCCGAAACAGCGAATAGTTTTGGGAAACTGAAAAAATCCATAAACGTTGTTGCCGGAATAGGTTCTTACTTGACAAATCCGATCAGTCCTACGCATTGCGTCATAAAAATGGAAACAGCCAATGGCGGTAAGCCCGTTGCAAAACTGAGTGATGAGCCAAGTAAAGCACAATGCAGCGACAAAAATTATTTGGAATACCTCAAGCGAATTTGTGACGGAGGATATTGATTTTATTGATCTGTAAACTTTTCGATATGGCAAAAACATTAACCGAAAAATTATTAAAAAACGATTGGAAATACACGTTAACCAATTTGTTTTTGACAATCCCGAATCATAAACGATACTATCGGCACACCCACGTTATTGGCAAGGAAAATATCCCTAAAAGAGGCCCGTTTATTTATGCGGGTAATCATCAAAACGCACTAATGGACGCGATGGCAATTGTAACCACTCAAAAACATCAGGCTATTTTTGTTGCACGTGCCGATATTTTTAATAAGCCGTTCATCATAAAAATTTTGCATTTTTTGCGAATTTTACCGATTTATCGCAAACGTGACGGCGGAAACAGTCTTGATAATAATCAAGAAACATTTGAGATTATTGATCATTTGCTTCGTGCAGGCAGAGTTAATTGCGTTATGCCTGAAGGAATTTTTAATCCGTACAAACGCCTTGCTACGCTTCAAAAAGGGATTTTCCGATTGGCTTTAAAGGCACAGGAGGCTTTCGGAGCGGAGGGCGGTGTGAAAATCGTTCCCGTTGGCTTGAATTGGCAAGACCCCAAAGAATTTTTCAGAGATGTAACGATTGTTTACGGCAAGCCGATTTCGGTTGCAGAGTTCTTCCCGCTTTATCAGGAAAATCCTGCGAAAGCATACTTGAAAATGCAGGAAAGATTGTCCGAAGAAATGCGAAAACTGATGATTGATATTCACAGTGAAACGCATTATCAAACCATTGAAGGCATTCGCGAAGATTTTGGCTATGAGTATGCAGAAGCAACTGATCGCAATCCGAAAAATCCGAAACAACGCTTGGAAGCTGAACAAGATTTAGTGAAAAAATTAGACCAGTTTGCTGAAAAAAACGAACCGCAAATAGAAATTTTAGGACAAACATTTTCTAAATACAAAGAAGGCTTGAAAAAATTAAAAATTCGCTCGTGGTTGTTGCGAAAAAAGAAAATTCACTGGTATGAATTTTTGAAAGATTGGGCTGTTTTACTTCTTGGATTTCCGATTGCTGTAGTTGGTGCAATTTTGGGATTTCTGCCACAAGCCTTGATGCGGAAATACGAAAAATTGATTAAAGATCCGCAGTTTTTGAGTTCGACAAAATATGTTGTATCGACGATGGTACGCGGTTTGCAGAATTTAATTTTGATAGTAATTGCAATTTTTGTATGCAGTAGTGTCGTTCAATTTTTTCTCGCACTTATGCTGATTTGGTTTGCCGAGCGAATCATGCTGTTTTATGTTGAACATTACAAACGAACCGTTGGAAAATGGCGTTATTGCAGATATTTGACGAAAAAATCTCAGTTGCTGAATGAATTGAAAGCGCAGAGAGAGCAAATGATAGCAATATTTTCATAATTTTTCGTATCTTTGCGGATAAATTGCAATGAACGGTCTAAAAAATATCTTTCAATTTGTTTTTTGGTTTTGCCCTCTGCTTGTTTTTTCTCAACGAAGCGGGGTAGGGCGATGGCAGGATCATTATTCCTACAATAATGTTTTGTCAATTGTCGTTTTGCAAAATGAAATTAGCGGCGTAACCGAAAATGGGTTGTTTTTTTTCAATCCGAGAGAAAACAGCATTCGGCGGAAAACAACAGTACAGGGCTTGAGCGGCGTTGGAATTACGGCTTCTGCCTACGACCCTTCAACGCGAATTCAAATCGTAGGTTATGAAGATGGCAACATTGATTTGATTCTTCAAAACGGTAGAGTTGTCAATATCCCCGATTTACAACGCTGGCAGACGCCGGGAAGCAAAAGAATCAATAAAATTATCGTTGAAAATAGCCAAAGAGTCTTTCTTTGTACCGATTTCGGCATTGTTGTAGTGAATCTTTCTCGACGAGAGATTTCGGAAACATACTTTATCGGCGAAAATAATTCGCATCTGCAAGTTAGAGATATTGCGTTTAGCAATGATTCGATTTTTGCCGCAACCGAAAATGGTTTGAAAAGGGCATACCGGCGTTCTCGGCGGCTAAGTAATTTTCGAGAATGGGAGTTAGTTCCTGTGAGTTCACAGAAAGCCCGCCCGCTTGAAAGTGTATCTCTTTGGAACGGTAATTTGATTGTTCATCAACGTTCAATAGTGGATGACGATGTTCGCGATACAATTTGGCGGCGTGATTCCGAAAATCAATGGCATATTTTAGATACTATTCCCACGAGTAAAATCAAAATCACAAACAATCGCCTGTTTCAGCTTCGAAGAAATCTTGAAAGACCGGAGCCGTACTATTATACTCTTTTTGAAATTCGTGAATTTGACTCCGATTTTCAAGTTTTACGCAGATATGGCAGTGGTCCTCAAGAATTTGATTTTTGGGGGTTGGTAGATTTTGAAATAGATTCCGAAAATATTTTTTGGATTTCAAACGGATTTGACGGACTGCTTCGATTTACTTCAAATTGGGGACATACGGGTCGGATTTTACCACGGGGGCCGGCGAGCAACAGTGTTTATTCGCTGACTCATAGTTTGACAACATTGTATGCCGCAAATGGCAGTGTAAATGCAACTGATTGGTCGCCGGGCTGGTTGCTTTTTGCGGTTGATTATTTCCGAGATGGAAACTGGGGGCTATTCAACTACCGCCGCCTCCCTCGACGGTTTGCGGATGCAATTTCGGTTGCTGAAGATCCAAGAAATCCGAATGTTTTTGTTGCAGCTTCATGGGATGCAGGACTTGTTCAACGCAATGCCGATGGCACTGCAACAATTTTTGATAGCACAAACAGCACTTTGAGACCTTTTTGGGACGGATGGACTTATAGAACTCGCATCGGAGATGTAAATTTCGACAGAAGAAACCAACTTTGGGCAACCATGACAAGAGGTGAAAAACATTTGCACAGGCGGACAGCTGCAGGCGAATGGACAGCCTTTGATTTGGGGCATCTCATCATACCAAATCCTACGTCAGATGCAAAGGAATTTATTGTCGATTATCACAATCAACTTTGGATTCGGACCCGATGGGGCGGGCTGGTATTTTTTAGAGAAGCCAACAATAGTACTGGTTTTGAAGCATTGAGAGCAAACTTAAATCGTGGAAATGACCAGCAAATCACAGTGATTAATGCCTTAGTTGAAGATCGAAGAGGTTATGTTTGGATCGGTACGGATAGAGGGATTTTGGTAAATTTCACATCAAGACAATTGTTTAATAATCCTGTCGGTTTGGAATCAACCGTAGAGTTTAGAACGATCAATTATGCAGGACGTCCACTGCTTGAAAACGAGAATGTAACCGCAATTGCAGTTGACGGAGCAGATCGAAAATGGATCGGAACTTCATCAAGTGGTGTGTTTCTGATGTCTGCCGACGGAAGAGAGATGCTTCGACATTTCACGGCTCAAAATAGTCCGCTAAATTCTAATACAATCACAGCTTTGGCGATAAATCCACGAACTGGAACCGTGTACATCGGAACCGACAGAGGTCTGATGTCGTATGGTGGAGATGCAACCGTTGGAAGTAGAACCGAACAAAACATTGTGGTTATCCCGAATCCTGTTCGTGCTGATTTTACAGGAGAAATCTCCATTCAAGGGTTGGTTGAAAATGCACATGTCCGCATTACGGATGTGAGCGGTGTTCTTGTGTTTGAAACCACAGCAAGAGGTGGAATGGTAACTTGGAACGGCAAGACCAGAAACGGTCAGCGTGTAAGACCCGGCGTTTACCTAATATTTGCAACCAACGCTGACGGCTCTGTCGGTTCTGTCGGTAGAATTTTCTTTAACAGATAGATCATGTATATTCGAACACGCGGCATTGTGTTAAGTCATTTGAAATACGGCGAAACAAGTCTTATTGTTCGTGTTTTTACAGAACATTCCGGTTTGCAATCGTTCATCATAAAAGGATTTCGTTCATCTAAAAACAAAGGAAAAATTTCGCTCTTTCAACCGCTGTCTTTAATCGAAGTAGAGTTGCCCGAACACAGCAAGTCCGAGCTTCTAAATTTCAAAGATGCACGTGCGTTGTATCATTATTCAAACATTTCAAATACGATTGAAAAGCACAGTATTTTTGTGTTTCTGTCGGAAGTTTTGAGTAAAATTTTGTGTTTTTCACAGGCAGATGATGAACTGTTTGAGTTTGTTTACAATTCGCTTATTTCACTTGACAGTACAAAGGATCCCTGCAACAATTTTCATTTGATTTTTTTGAATGATCTGACGGATTATTTGGGTGTTCGCCCGATTGAAAATCAGCCGTTTAACAATCTTCATTCCATTTTAGAATACTACGGACAACACATACCGAATTTTTTGCCGATAAAATCGCATATGGTCTTGCATGAAGTGTTACGGTAGCTAAAACTACCCCGTAGGCTGGGGTTCTCGGTTGGCACCGAAGTAATATTTTATTAACAATATGTTAATGAAAATTTGCGTGTTTCATTTTTTTTTCATACCTTTGCGGAGGTTAACAATTTTAAAAATTTAGAAGCCATGAAAACTATTCTAAAAATCACAGTACTTTCAGCGGTATTGCTGATGTTGGCAGGAGTATTGGTTTCCTGCAAATCCGAATGCAGATGCCAAGAACTCATGAATGCGAGTGCAGGGATGTGCGCACCAAACTCGTTTATTAGTGGTCTTTCAGAAATTTTATTACCAGACCTTGACGAACATCCATGGCTCTCTTACAGAATAGAAGAAGGTGTTTTTCTGATTAAGGGAGAGGTTTTAGACGCAATCAAACAACGTGGTTTAAAAATCAAATTCATTGAAGACTTGAAAGGAAATTTTCTGCAAAGCCTCAATACACTTACAGTATGGGGAGCAGGAAGGTATTCTTATTTTTTCATGTCTGACAATAGGTTGGATTGGCTAACTATAGATTGGAAAGTTGGCGACACATTACTTATGCTTTTAGCCCCTGTATGCAAAGAAAGAGTAGAGGCTACGATGAATATGTGTTGCATACCGGCAGAAAGGCGATCTCAATGGATTGAAGGTCCCGGAGATTTTCGTACTCTCAGCTGCACTCCTTCCGTTGTTAAACTATCAGGAAATTCTGTATTTGCTAGACAGCTATTAATTGATTGGGAAGAGAAACGTTATATAACTGAAATGCCACGAGAAGAATTTGATGAGATATTGCAAAGGATCTTGAATTCGAGACCATAATCAAAATTAAATTACATCACTTTATTAGTTAAAAAACAAAAAATGAAAATAAAGTTTACATACTTGATAATATTCATAGTTGCACTATGTGTAGGAAAAATGAATGCTCAAATTGTTGTACCTATCTAAACACAAACGACAGAAATGTCGGGAAGAAGCGTTAGTGCTTTTGACCAGTATTTGAGCGCCTATACTGTTTTTACGATGGATAAAAGAGAACTATTAAACGAACTCCATACAAACAAAAGTGCTTTATTCCAAATTCGTATCAATGATAATTTAAGCTGGACATTTGATATGGTGGTCAACGATATGCGTGCACCTAGTTTTAGGCAAGTAGTCGTTACAGATGAGGGCGAATTTGAATGTAATAATTTTGTCTTAAATACGTTCAAAGGCGAAACATCAGACGGCAGAGTTGCACGATTTACCATTGACGAAAATACATTTTTTGGAGTAATACTAGGCGAAAATTATCATTATATGATAAGATCTGCCAGAGATTATACACGAAACGCTGATGACAGACGTTTTATTGTGTATAAAAGTTGGGATGTTATTGCCACAGAAAGAGAATTTGATTTTATCAATGACGCCTTAATAGTGTCCAGCGATGGTGGAAACGAGATTGCTTCACATGCTCTAGACACTCCCCCTCCGTGTGCTTATATTTTGCGAATAGCAACCGATGCCGATTTTGAATTTTATCAACTACACGGGAGCAACACCAATAATCATATTCGTTCAATCTTAAATATGGTAGAAGGGGTTTATCAATCAGCCTTTGGCATGAGATTTATGATTACTTTTCAGGCTGTCGTGAACAGACCAAACCACCTGTACACTTCAACAAATGCGGGAACGCTTTTAAATGAATTTCGGAATTATTGGAACGCTAACAGAAGGAGTGTCGAAAGAAATATTGCACATTTATTTACAAATAAAAATCTGAATTACCTAGGATATGCTTTTGTAGGGCAGATCAACGGAAATGCAAACAATAATTGGGCCTACGCTCTAAGTGGACATGTAAATCACAGTAATAGACTACATGAAATTGTTGCTCATGAAATCGGACACAATCTGAATGCTGGGCATCCCTCGACAAATACTTGTGGCTGTGACGATTTCTTTGACCGTTCTATCATGTGTCCACAATTATCCATTTTCCCTTCAACAAATTTGTGGTTTTGCCAGCAGTCAAGAATTGAAATAAACATGTTTATTCGAGCAAACAGAAGGTATTTGATAACTGTTTGTGGCCATATGGCAGTTTGCAACTCTGGGATATTTACTATAAACATCCCGGGCGGTCATCATCATCATGTTACATGGGGCGTAACCCCAGCAAACTTATTTTCAGTTTCACCAGCTACAGGAAATTGGACAAATGTCACTGTCTTAAACCCGGGTTGGGCCCATCAAGGAGTACTCACGGCAACAGTTAGAAACGTTATTGGAGACGTTGTTATGACTAAAACTATAATGGATTTTTGCGAGCCTCCTATTTGTGATTGCCCGCCAGATGGTGATTGTACTTGCGACCGACCATGGAATTTCATATTTACACCCCACCCAAACCCTGTTTCCGATGTGCTAATCATCGACCTCACGCCACGAGAAGCCGATGTGTTTAGAACACGAATCTCTGCGGAAACAGCCTTTAATATCCGCTTGCTCAATGCTCACGGCATAGTCGTCCGCCAACAGCGAACCCAAGCAAGCACAATCCAATTCGATGTGTCGCAACTACCCGAAGGCACGTATTACCTACATATCGAGCATGGAGGCGAAATAGAGAAGCACCAAATCATCGTATGGCGCTAACAAAAAAAAACGAAACACTTTGATGTTTCGTTTTTTTTTCGTACCTTTGCGCAGTAAAACAAAATAAAAACTAATAGCTATGAAAAAAATCCTATTCTTTGCTCTATTATCCCTTTCGTATTTGGGATTTGCACAAACTAATGTGTCTTGGGTTCGCTATCCGAGTATTTCGCCTGACGGCACGCAAATCGCTTTTATGTACAAAGGCGATATTTTCAAAGTTGGAATTGACGGTGGTCGTGCCGTGCAGCTAACATCTAATCCGGCTTATAACTTCAATCCGAGATGGTCGCCGGACGGACAATGGATTGCATTTAATTCTAATCGTTACGGAAGTCAAGATGTGTTTATAATGCCTGCCGAAGGCGGTACACCGCGAAGATTAACAACGCACTCCGGAAATGAAAGATTACAAACTTTTTCTCCCGACGGTAGATACGTTTACTTCACTGCTAACATTCAGCACCCGGCTTCTTTCACACATTTCCCGGCTGGCTGGGCAGTACAATTATTCAGAGTTTCTGTCGAAGGCGGACGTCCGTTCATGGTCTTGCCAAACGCAATGAACAGAGTGGACATCAGCAACGATGGAAATTTCTTGGTATATGAGCATATTGTTGGAGGTGAAAATGAATGGCGAAAACACCAAACATCAGCAGTTTCCCGCGATCTTTGGAAGTACAATTTCACGACAAGAGAATTTACTCAACTTACCGATTATCCTTTCGATAATAGAAATCCTGTTTTAAGCCAAGACGGGCAAACAGTTTATTTTATGAGCGAACGTGCGGGAAGTTTCAACATTTGGAGAGCTCCGATTAACAACCCATCTGCCGCAGTTCAAGTAACGAATCATGAGAATCATCCTGTTCGTTTTGTTTCGATAAGCAACAACGGAACACTTTGCTATACGTTCAATGGCTTTGTTCATGTTCTGCCTCCAAACGGACAACCAAGACAAATTCAAATTGATGTTTTCCGCGACAGCGAAACGGTTAGAACTCAATTCGTAACAACAGGTGCAACAGAAGCAGTTTTTTCTCCGAATGGAAGAGAGGTTGCATTAGTTGTCCGTGGTGATGTTTACGTTACTTCCGTAGAATTTGAAACTACGGTACGCATCACAAATACACCGGGAACAGAACGCTGGGTGAGTTGGGCTCCGGACGGAAGAAGCCTCGTGTTTGCAAGTGAACAACAAGGAAATTGGACTATAAAAATTGCGCGAAATGCGGCAGAAAACGAACCATATTTTTTCAGTTCCAACAATATTGTTGTAGAACATCTCGTTAATGATGATAACTTTGTGGATTTTCAACCGGCATTTGCTCCAAACGGAAGAGAGGTTGCATTTTTGAGAAATCGCACACAAATACATGTTATTGATCTGCAAACAAGACGAATTCGTCAGGTTACAGATGGAAGTCAGAATTTTTCGGCGAGCGATGGCAGCCAAACCTTTTCCTGGTCGCCTAATAGCGAATGGATTGTGCTAACGTTTATGGGAACCGTTCCTCGCCATCCTTTCCTCGATATTGGTTTGGTTTCGGCGCAAGGTGGGCCAATCATCAATCTTACGAATAGCGGATATATGCAAAGTGCTCCTAGATTTGCGATGCACGGTAATGTGATTTTATTTTCAAGCGACCGCTTCGGAATGCGTTCGCATGCATCGTGGGGTTCGCAAAGAGACGTGTTTGGAGTTTTTCTGACACAAGAAGCCCTCGACAGATTTAGAATGAGCAGAGAAGACGTTGCTTTGTATAACGAACGCCACCGTCTTGCTACCGGAAGTGCGAGAAGACCAGATACTGTTATGCCCGATATTCAATTAAGAAATATCGAAAATCGTATCGAACGCTTAACGATCCATTCTACCGATTTGGGCGGATTTGCGATAACTCCGGATGGAGAAAGATTGTTCTATTTTGCACGCGTTGAAAGAGGGTTCGACCTTTGGATGCGTGATTTTACAAACAATGAAACGCGATTAGTACAAAGATTGAATCTGCAAGGAGGTGGTGCCAGCCTTCAAATTTGTCCAAGAGGCGAACGCCTATTGGTTTCTGCAGGAGGAAATATCTTCACTTTAGATGTGAGAAATACACAAAATCGTACAAATGTTACATTCAGAGCACAAGTTGATACAGACCCGTTTGATCGCCGTGAAGAGATCTTTAAGCACGTTTGGAGAACAGTTGATGCTATGTTTTATCGCGAAGATTTGCATGGCGTTGATTGGGATGCAATGATGAAACATTACGCTCAATTCTTGCCTCACATCAATAATTATTGGGATTTTGCACAACTTTTGAGTGAATTTCTAGGAGAACTCAATGCATCACATACAGGTAGTACCTTCAATCCACCTGCCGGAAACCAAGTACAAACAGGACGAGTTGGATTGTTGTTCGATCTAATAACACGCGAAAGGGGTCTTAGAGTTGAAGAAGTACTTGCAAACGGTCCGTTCGACAATGCAAGAAGCAGAGTTAGAGCAGGACATTATCTAACAAGAATTAATGGCGTAGAAATTACAGAAAACACAGACTTTTTTGCACTTCTGAACGGAACAATTGGAAGAGAAGTTACATTTACGTTCAGAGATGGAAGAAATGAATATACCGAAAGAATCCGTCCGATTGCCGCCGGAGCAAATACAAACCCTGCAGCAGAAAATGGTATGCTTTACCAACGTTGGGTACGAAACCAACGCGACCGTGTGGCGCAATTGTCGAATGGTAGACTTGGCTTTGTACATGTTCAAGGTATGAACGATGATGCTTATCGTACAGTTTGGTCTGAAATGTTCGGACTCAATTATGGAAAAGAAGGCATTATTATTGACGTGCGTTTCAACGGAGGCGGACGTATGCACGAGTGCCTCGAAGTTTTGATGAGTGGTACGAAATACTTAGAGCAAGTTCCACGCGGACAGAAAATCAATAACCAGCCGACCAGACGCTGGCTTAGACCTTCGGTAATGCTTCAAAATGAAGCGAGTTACTCAAATGCACACGGAACGCCTTGGGTTTACAGAGAAATGGGTATCGGAAAACTTGTTGGCATGCCTGTGCCCGGTACAATGACAACTGTTTGGTGGACCAACTTTTCTTATCCACAGGGATTGCGCTATGGAATTCCAATCGCCGGATTTATCGACAGACACGGTAATTTCTTGGAAAATTTGCAATTATATCCGGATTATCAAGTTAGAAACGAACCCGGCATTCTTTGGCAGAACCGCGATCAACAAGTCGAAGAAGCTGTAAGAGTTCTTTTGCAAGAAGTCGATAACTTTGTTGACCCATGGAGAGATTTTGATTACAATAATCGCCAAAGATAAACTCAACTACAAAAATAGCTAAACAAAAAAAACAGATAAATGACGCAGAAAATTGTAACAGCCGAAGAAGCTGCAGTTTTGATCAACAACGACGATAACGTCGGATTTAGCGGTTTTACAGCAGCAGGTTGCCCCAAAGCCGTTCCTGCAGCATTGGCAGAACGAGCCAAAGCCGAACACACAGCCGGAAGACCATTTAAAATTGGGATGTTTACCGGTGCATCTACAGGCGACAGTATTGATGGCGAACTTGCGCGTGCTCACGCTATCAAATTCCGTACGCCTTATCAATCGAACCTCGATCTACGTAATGCAATCAATGCACAAGAGGTGCCATATTTCGATATGCATCTTTCACATTTGACACCCATGCTGCGTCACGGTTTTTTGGGTAAGATAAACACAGCCATTATAGAAGCATCTGATGTTACGGATAGTGGCGAAATTGTGCTTACGTCCAGTGTTGGTATCACACCGACCATTTGTAGATTGGCAGACAAGATCATTGTGGAAGTTAACCGGAGACATCCCAAGGCTCTTCGCGGCGTTCATGATTTTTACATTCCGAAAGATCAGCCTCAACGCGAAGCGATACCGGTTTACAAACCTTCCGATCGTGCCGGATTACCTTATATCAAAGTGGATCCTGCTAAAATTGTTGCAATTGTGGAAACCGATCTGCCCGATGAAACTGGCGGTTTCGCTCCTGTTGACGAAATTACAGCAAAAATAGGCGACAATGTGGCTAATTTCTTGGTTAGTGAACTGAAAGCCGGACATATCCCAAAAGAATTTCTTCCGGTGCAGTCGGGTGTTGGCAACATTGCAAATGCCGTGTTGGCCGCTATGGGCGAACATAAGTCTATTCCGATGTTTGAGGTTTACACCGAAGTTATTCAAGATGCGGTAATTGCATTGATGAAATCGGATCGTGTAAGTTTTGCCAGCGGATGCTCTTTTACGGTGAGTAATCCTGTGATGGATGATCTTTACGGTAATTTGGACTTCTTTAAACCCAAACTGTTGCTGCGTTCGCAAGAATTGTCGAACCATCCTGAAATAATTCGCAGACTTGGGCTAATCGCAACTAACACAGCGCTTGAAGCGGACATTTTTGGTAATGTCAATTCCACGCACGTGTTAGGAACAAAAATGATGAACGGTATAGGCGGTTCGGGCGACTTCACGCGAAATGCATACCTGTCTATTTTCGTAACACCTTCGGTGGCAAAAGGCACGAGTATCAGTGCAATTGTGCCGATGGTGTCGCATTTGGACCACAATGAACATTCGGTGAGTATATTAATTACCGAACAGGGTGTTGCCGACTTGCGTGGGAAGTCACCCATACAGCGTGCCCACACGATCATCGAAAATTGCGTACATCCCGAATACAAACAACTACTGCGGGATTATCTCAAGCTAGGCAGCGGACACACTCCGCACAACCTTCGTGCATGCTTCGCATTCCACAACGCTTTCAGCGATACTAAGGATATGCGTAATGTAGATTGGTCGAAATTTATGTAGTATACCATTCTCTCGCTTCTTGCGAGAGATAAAATGTGGGTTGTTTTTCTGCAATTGAAAACGGAACTTGGATCGTTTTCAATGGAATTTTGAAGAGGTTTCCGTCGGAGACCTCTTCATGTTCTTCCATAGATGGAACCAACTCGCCCTCTTGAAAAATCCCGTCAATTAACGGATTTACGGAGTTATGCAATAAATTCGATACACGAAGTATTTCGGATTTTTTGGGTAATGCGTCTGCCAAAACAAGTAAATTATGTTTCGGACGAGTCAATGCCACATACAGCAAATTTAAATTATCTACCCAAAGCTTCAGGGTTTCGTTCTGAAAATCAGTGAAAAAGTGTGAATTTTTGAGTTTCTTTCCGTAATTTAATGGAATTAACGGCATCTGTTCAAATACGCTGGCGCGGACGTCCTCGTCCGTGCCTAATGATTCATGCCAAACCAACTGCTCAGCCGAAATTTCATCCATATTCCATTCACAAAATGGCACAACAACCGTATGAAATTCCAAACCTTTCGACTTATGAATCGTCAAAATCCGAACACCCGAAACTTGCGCATTAACCGTAATGGTCTTGTTTTGCAACTCATCTGTCCAATATTCGAGAAATTCCTCGATATTACTGCCGTTTTGAGCAACAAATGTACTTAAAGAATCCAGAAAATCATACAAAAAGGCATGCTGATTATTTTGCTCAAATAAATTGAAAATTGCAATGACTTTTTCGGCTAATTCGTATAGCGGAAGGTTTTGAAGTGTGGTATAATCTTCGCAAAATTGTTTGGGCAGATAATCTTCAAAAGGCAGAATCTTATTATTCGTCACGGACGTGGACGTCCGCGCCAGCCTGTAAGACATGAAAAAATTGGTAATATTTTCTTTGAAATTCGATTGTGCTTGTTCTTGATACGTGTAGGCTAGCTGAGCAAAAGCAATCGAATTCTTGTTTTCTGATAACGCACGCAGCGCGTCTATAATCAAGCAAACCGCCGATGATGACGACAAGCGAAACGCTTCGTCCGACACCAATTTGAAATAATTTCTTGTTTCCTCATCTACATCCGGATTTCCGGAAAGATATGTTTCAAATGCTTCGGAAATTTTTGTAATACCGCTTTTACTCCGTACCAAAATCATAATATCTTCCGGCTTGATTTTTGCATCTTGCAATCTCAACATCGTATCAACAACGGCTTGTGTCTGTTGAGATTTTCGACCGTCTTTTTCTACAAATCGAACTTCCACAAATCCCTTTGCTTCTGTGCGATTTGGCGTTTGAACAACATCGGCGTAAGCTTTGCTTAAAGTTTCGATTAAGTCGCTGGTGCGGACGTCCACGTCCGTACCGGAGCTTTGGCACGGACTACAAGTCCGCGCCAGCGTGTTTGTGCCAATTTCCACCTCAAACCGCTGTTTCAAAGATGCTATCGCCTTTTGAAAAATCGAATTATTAAAATTTACAATCCGGCTATCCGTGCGATAATTGGTGTTCAATGTTTTCATATCTACCACACCTTCGTAAAATTCGTTTTCAATAGAATTCAGCGTTTCCCAATTGCTGTTCCGCCAACGATAAATCGCTTGTTTAACATCGCCAACAATTAGATTTGAATAGCCTTTCGAAATATTCTCCAAAAATAGAGGTTTGAAATTTTTCCATTGCAAGTCTGATGTATCTTGAAATTCGTCAATCAAAATATGGTGCAGATTCGCACCGATTTTTTCATATAAAAATGAAGCATCGCTTTCTCCAATAAGTTTGCCGAGTAGGGCAGACGTATCTGCCAGCAAAAATCTGTTTTGTTCGTGATTCAACATCGCCAAATGCCGAGAAATATCGCTTAACAAACCCATATTCCGCAGATGTTTCAACACTAAATCGCAAGAATTAATTTCGATTTCATTTTCATCGTCATGTCGAGCGAAGTCGAGACATCCCCCTACTTCAAGGGGATTCCTCGGTTTCGCTCGGAATGACGGTCGTTTTGCAATTGCAGAATTCCTGCGAGAATAAAGGGCTCTTACATATTCATCAACCTGTTTTTTATCCTGAAAAAATGCTTCAATTTCCGTTTGATGACGCTTAAAAACCTCCTCAAAAATTTGCTTTCCGGTTGCAATCAAATCTTTTTCGATAGATTTGCTGTATTTTTCATTTGCCGCATCGTCCTCAATGATTTTACAAATCCATTGCAGCGACTCTGTGTCGTTTGATAGGTTTTGAATCAACGAACGTACGGCTTCTTTCAAGGCTTTTTGATTATCCAATTCGATATTGAAATAGGCTCCCAAACCCAATTCTTTCGCCATATTTCTGAGCACACGCTGATAAAAACTATCAATGGTTTCAACATTGAAAAAACCGTAATCATGTATAATTTCGTTCAAGGCTTTGCCGGATTTTTCACGAATGACGTCTTCCGAGAGCCCTGTTTCTTCCGACAAAATTTGCAGATAGATATTGGATGTTTCACAATTGTGTGCCATGCCGTAAAGTTCGCCCAAGATGCGTTGCTTCATCTCTCCGGTGGCTTTGTTGGTAAACGAAACCGCCAAAATATTTCGATGAGCATTGGGTTTTGAAAGCAGAAGTTTCAGATATTCCAGCGCCAAACGGAAAGTTTTTCCCGAGCCGGCAGAAGCTTTATAGACTTGAACGTGCTGCACGTTTTTTAGGTTTGAATAGTGCAAAGATACGAAAAATTTTTATCTGAAAATTTGATTATTTCATCTTTTTTTTGTAATTTTGTTGCTTTAAAACAATCTAAAAAAACAAATTATAGCTTTCCTAGCCTAAAATAATTGCATATGAGAAAACTCTTACTGATTTTTTTCTTCTTTTTTCCATTAGTTTGTTTTTCTCAAGTTGGTGGCGTACGTGACCTATTTCTTTTAAGGGGCGTGGCTCCTATTGTTTCGCCAAACGCTCAAGCATTTCGGATATTTGGAAATATTCCTGTATCGAAATTTACCGGTGTTCCGGATATTCACATTCCTTTGCATGAGGTTGTGGAAGGCGACATCGTCTTGCCCATTGGGTTGCGCTACCACATTGCTAACCGACGTGTTAACAGCATGCCTTCGTGGGTTGGATTGGGCTGGACTTTGGATGTTGGCGGGGTTATTACCCGAAATATGCGTGGTGGTGGTCGTGATGAAGATAATACAGTTGCGAATGTTGGGGCGTTCTTTTACCCAAGAGGTTTTATGTTTAACCATCAGATTTGGAATGAACTTGGTGGCGATCCATCTGATCATCCGCCAGAATATCGGTATTTTAGGGGCAATGTTTTAGACCCTAGGTATATTAACATGTTTTGTGAAATCACTTACGAGGAAATCCAAATACTGGATCATTTACCGGATGAATTTACTTTTAACTTTATGGGTTATTCGGGATCGTTTTTTTACGACATATACTCCTCAAGATTTGTTGTAAATTCCGAACACGATATCAAAGTGAAATTTAATTGGGATACAGATGTATCTCCGTTGCCAAACACAGCTGCAACTCTTTCCAGTACAGAGGAGTGGGGAAGCCATATTGTCCGTTTTCGTTTAATTACTCCTGATGGTATGATGTATGAGTTTGGCGGAGGTTCGGCAGATTGCCCAACGAATGTATCAGCTACAGAGATTTCTGTTCCCCGTCAGAATAGACACGCTTCCAGAGCTGTAACATCTGCATGGTTTCTTACTAGAATAACATCGCCGAACGGATTTGAGGTGAATTTACACTATAGCAGAGGCGATATTATCGCCAACCTATATCCACATTACGAGCGTATTGAATATCTGGGGGCGATGCGGGATCCTGAATGTCGTTTTCCTGGTGAGGTTATAACTCAGTGCATGACTGTCGTTTTACGGACTGTTGGTGGTCAAGTTTTTTCGCCGGTCTATCTTGACAGCATTACGTTTTCGACCGGAAGGCTTCGGTTTGCACGCAGTGTTTCTCAAGGCTTGCGTTATAGCCATGTATTCCAAAGTACTTTTCCGGCACCAACCCACTCTTCTTCCAACCATATGAACGGTATAATCAACGGTGTTTGGCAAAAGTTGGATGATATAACGATTTTCAGCCTTGATCAACCTATCAAACGATTTGAATTTTCGTACATTGAAAATCCTGACGAACGCTTGAAGTTGAGATCTGTCACAGAGCAGGCTTTGTTGCCTTCCGGCGCTGTGAGTGTGTCTAAAAATCCTTTTGTGTTTCAATATAATTCAAGCCGCCTTCCTCCTTTGTGCTCTAGAGGAAGCGATCACTGGGGTTTTGCGAATAACTTTAGCACTGCACCTGCCTATACCGGAACCGGAAACGATTTTCATCACAGAAAAGTTCCCACCTCAAGTCCGAGTATTTATCGGGCAGAGATATTGGAACGCATTATCTGGCCTACAGGCGGTTTTACACAGTTCAACTACGAGCGCCATACTTATTCGAAAAGGGTAGTGTATGATCGTGGAAGTTTACATTCGTACAGCACAAATCAATTCGCGGGAGGTGTCCGCATTAGGTCTATTGTTTCTGTGGATAGACCCAATCAACAAAATAACAGTGTTAGAGAATTTATCTACACTAGAGAATCTGACGGGTTGTCGAGCGGTATTTTGGCAGGCACACCATTTTACTTCAGAGAATTCGGCTTTTCGACCGGACGACCGATTTTCGTGTTCAATTCGAATATGCTGCTTCCTGTCGGAGAAGCAGCTTCAGGAAGCCATATCGGATATTCGGAAGTTTTGGAAATAGAAAGAACCTTGGGACCGAATGATAATTTGGGAGATATTGTTGGTTCGACCCGAACCTGGTTTACCAATTTCGGCACGGATATTCACGGCGACACTCATATGGACAGAATTGCAGCAGGTGGTATAAATTTGTATTTTGCAAATATTAGCAATGCTGAGCTCATACAAGGCGACCGTAGCTTTAGTCGTGGGTGGCCGGTTAGGGTTCGCAACTTTCGTTCCGATGGCGCTTTGGTTCGCGAAACAGAAACACGATATCAGGTATATGTAACAAACCGGCAAGCTCGGAGTTGGTTTCCGCTGTTCTTTTTCATCCCCGTCTGCAATCTTCGAGGTTATGAAATAGATTATCAAGAAATGGTTGTTTCCAGAGCTATTTACCGTCCAATCTCACAAACAACACGCTATTTCGGTACAGACGCACTCAATCCGCTAATTACCCATGTATCCTATACATACAACGCGCAACGCCTGATATCCTCCCAAACCACAACCAACAGCGAAGGACAAACCATCCGGACAGAGTTCTTCTATCCTTCGGATTTTTACAATGTAGTAGGCAGCGATCATCCTATCCGCGAAATGGTAAGAAGGAATATGATCAGCCAGCCAATCGAAGTCCGCACATCAGTTGACGGTAGAGTTGTTTCGGGAGCTGTCCGAACATACGGTTTGTTTTCGGGTCTTATTCTACCGCAAGCCGATTTTGCTTTGGAATTGAACACGCCTGTTTCAAATCCTTTCGGTCCAACTTTTTATCCCTCAAACTCTCTAAACTATAGGCAGATCCGCACCTACACAAGCTATGATATTCGTGGCAACCTTCAGTCATTTACCGACAGAAACGGTGTTCCACACAGTTTGATTTGGGGCTACGGACGAACAAGACCGATAGCCCGCATCGAAAACGCTGCATGGACGCAGGTCAGCAATGCTTTGGGCGGCAGCCTCACACCATTGATTTACTCCACCGATGCGGCATTCATCCGCAGCACCTTGTCGAATTTACGCAGCCATCCCTCAATGGAGGATGCCCATGTGCATTCCTACACCTGGCATCTTCCTTTTGGAATCAGCTCTATAACCGATCCTTCGGGAATGACAACATTTTATGAGTACGACGATTTCGGACGTTTGACAACAATCCTCGACCGCAACCGGCAGATTTTGGAACAAATTATTTACAATTACAGAACCCCGTAAGCCATGAAGCCGATAATCATAATTTTTTTGCTGCTGATTCCGTTTTTCGGATTCAGCCAGGCAGCATTGCATCGTCCGGACAGCGTGGAGAGTCAGACTTTTTTACGTTATACTATGTCTAATTTTTCGATGCCTACATCGGGTCAGAACCAAATTTGGGACTTTCAGAATATTTTGCTTGGTGAAAATCCAAGTCTTATCCGTTTAGTAGCACACACCTCGGAAGATACCATCTTTATCACCCATACCGATGGACAAACAGTTTACTACAATTTTCTATACGACAATCAACTTCTGCAAATCAGGTACGAGAAAAACCACATGCGGATTTCTCACGCCTCACCTCGAATTTTACTGGAATATCCGCTGCATTTTCAGCAGAGCTTCAACAGCCGTTTTGATGGGGCGCTTTACCGTGCGTTAAGCCCAAGACTGCTGATAAAAAGCCAAAGCAGTGTGAAGCTGATAGGTCATGGCAGCTTGATCTTACCCAATGAAGATACTGTGAGCAATGTATTTTTGGTCCGCACTCAAGTTGGGCACGGACAAACAGAGCAGGAAATTTTGGAAGATTTTCAAACGATCTATGCATTTTATATCTCAAATTCGGTTGTGCCGATTATCGAAATTTTTCATCAAACACATCAAGCCTATTATTACGACTTTGAGCGGATACAAACGCCTTTTGATCCTGAC
The DNA here is from genome assembly GCA_009785505.1 of Bacteroidales bacterium. GTDB lineage: Bacteria > Bacteroidota > Bacteroidia > Bacteroidales > P3 > WRKV01. The sequence continues at coordinate 7,806 of WQWA01000019.1, read as the reverse complement.
CTTGATCCTGATTATGACCCTGATTATGATCCTGATGAAATGCCGCCTTCGGTGCCGGAAGATACAGAGCTAACGCTTTCTACAAGCATAGCGCCAAACCCAACTACGGACAAAGCTGTCGTAACTTTGGAGCTGCCCACCCCCACAACCGTTTTTTGGGAAATACATACTTTGCAGGGCATACAGGTAGGAGCCGGCAGATGGGAATTCCCTACAGGCGGTGTTCATCGTCGAAATCTGTATCTGGGCGAGTATAATCTGCCGTCCGGTATGTACCTGATTACCTTCCGTATCGACGGCATAATAAAAGCTCACAGAATTCAAAAACTCTAACTCCGAACGCTATGAAACCAAAATTTTATATTTTATTCGGACTTCTCCTGCTGCCGCTTTTTTCGTTCTGCCAGCCCAGCGAGAACTTCATCCACCGGATTGTTCCCCGTGTTGGAGTTGACAACGTTTCGGGTCTGACTATTTTGAACTCTGTTCAAACCATTGAATATTTCGATGGTTTAGGGCGTCCTGTCCAAACGGTTGCCAAAGGCGCTTCTCCCAACGGCAGAGATATTGTTTTTCCGATTTTTTACAACAACCACGGCAGACAAACCCGGTTTTATCAGCCGTTTGAACATCCTTCTCAAAACACCGGACACCGCGTTGCTTTCGGCGATGTACACAGTTTGGCAACAGCATTTTATGGACAGACTTACGGCGACAATTTCGGATTTTATGATATTGAGCTTGAGCTTTCGCCTCTGCACCGGGTTTTGAGGCAGGGCGGTTTCGGCGCGGAGTGGCAGCTGGGTCAGGGCAATGAAACCCATTTTCACGAAGGAACAAATACCGCTTCGGAAAACATCGTTCGTTTTGAGTGGGCTGAAACAGGCATAATCCACAGAGGAGATTTCCCAACCGGACGACTTATTTTAAACCGCATAACCGATCCGGACGGAAACATAAGCATGACTTTCCACAACATGGACGGCCGTTTGATGGCAGAGCGCAGAATATTGGACGGACAAAATGTGACCACATATTATATCTACGATTTGTTTGGACGCCTGCGGGCTGTTCTTCCACCGCTGATAGCGGACTATGCAGAGGCAGAACCGCCGAACACTGCCATTGCTCTGGACAATCAGACCCTGAGGCATTTTGCGTTTATTTATTTTTACGATGTGCGCGGCAACCGCATCGAAAGCAGGTTTCCGGGCATCCACGACTATCCTCTTCTGGTTGTTTTTGATTTGATGAACCGCCCTGTTTTGACGCAGAATGGAGAGCTGAGAAGGAACAATCAATGGAAGTTTCAGAAATACGATGCTTTTGGGCGTCCCACGGTTTCGGGTCTGCACACCACAACGGCAAGCCATGCCTCACTAATGACCGCAATAGAAAATCGGATTTATCCGACCGAAAACCTCACGGTTTTGGTAAGAAATTATTACGACGGATACATTCCTGCGGATTTTCCGAGTGAGTTGGCTTATGTAGAAAATTCAGACTTTGGTGCAAGAGGCAATCCCATGCCCAGAGGACAACTCACCGCCGCATGGGTTGCCTTAACCGATGGAACGGACGGCGTTTTTACGGCGTTTTATTATGATGAGTTCAATCGTTTGATTCAGGAACGTTCGCAAAACCGTATCGGAGGCTTCAACCACAGATATTTTCAACTCAATTTTGTAGGTGAGGTAGCGGCGATGCTGCACGAACATACATCAACTTTTGGTAATTTTACAGAACGCTATGCATATTTTTATGACTACCAAGGAAGAAACACACGGGTAACCCACCAAATGAATGAAGGACAGGCTGTAACTATTGCCGATAACACTTTTGATGGTTTAGGTAGACTTTCAGCCAAAGTACGTGTTGGAGGCATTGCTTCCCAAAGTGCTTATTTGTATCATGTTCGTGGAGGATTGAGAAGTCAACACAATATTTTTTTCTCGGAAACATTATTTTACGGAAGCGAAAACAACGGGCATACTTTTACGCCGGTGTTCAACGGAAATATCGCAGGAATTTCTACCACTTCGAGAACATCAACGACAGACAACACTAATGCTAGTTGGACTTATGCTTTCCGATACGACCAGTTGGACCGCCTCAAACAGGCACAGTTTTTCCCAACACTTGGTACGGCAGACTATTCCGTTGCTAATCTTTCTTTCGACAAGATGGGGAATATTTTACGAAAGGATCGTACATTCAATAATGCTTTGGGAATTGTCAATACCGATTTGCTGACTTTTCAATACAACGGCAATCAATTAATACGAATTGTTGAAGCAGGCGAAACATGGCCTTATTTCGGCAATCAGACTTTTGCTCCGATTTACAGCAATCCTGTAGATATAAATCTTTACGATCGCAACGGAGCGTTGATTTTTGATGCAAGCCACGATGTTTGGATTAGAAATAATATATTCAACTTGCCCGACACGATTTGGAGCGGTAGCGATATAATGGTATTTGTTTATGATGCTTTGGGCAGAAAGGTAAGGCAGACAGCAAAAGTGTTTTGCAATTTGATGCAGGAGGTTGTCAAAACAGAAACAAATTATGTAGGTAGTGCGATTTTTACCAATGGAGAACTGACTTACTTAGGGCTTGTTCACGGCTTTTGGCGGGACGGAGAATATTTTGCAACGATTAATGATTATTTAGGTTCTACCCGCATCGTTCTCCGCACGGGCGAACGTGGCACATCAGTGCTTGGAGTTGAAGATATTTTTCATCCGGATCCTTTTGGTGTTGAACACACTTTAACTACGGATTACGGCTTTGGGTCGCAACCTTTCAGACATCAGGGCATGGAGCGGATCAGCTTCGGGGGTCTGAATTTTCATGATCATGGTGCGAGGTTTGCATTTAATGCAATAAGTAGGTGGAATGCTATGGATCCGTTGATGGAATTGTTTTATTCGGTTTCGCCGTATGTACTGCATATGAACAATCCTGTAAGGTTTATCGACCCTGACGGACGGAAGGCGTTGGATTTGGATAATATTTATGGTCTTGACGAATTCACAGGTCGATTGTCATTGACAGAAATAACGAATAATAATTTTGACCAAATTCAGGTGGGCACTTTCGATGCAAGAGGAGATTTTACGCAAACAGAGGGCCGTGCTACACTTAATGTGCCAAAAGGAATTCTGAATGCACCGGACATGAGCACCGACTTATCTAGAACAGGTATTTCTGTTCCAGGAGGAATGCAGGGAGAAGGCGTAGATATGGTATGGTTTATTTCGTCTAATGTCCATAGAGAAGTTAGTGCTTGGGGTTATAACGACAATCAAGGAAGGCCAGGATTGAGAATTGCACCTTGGGATAGAAATACAGTTTCAACAGCAAGACCTGGTAGATATAGTAGATCTGATGCGTTTAGAGGAATAGGTGAAAGAAGATTTCATGTTCATACTCATCCTATCGCAAGAGATGGATCATTGGGTTATGGGAGACCGTCCCCAGAAGACCTAGCCTATCCTCGACATCAACGTTTGTCGGCACAATTTTTTATCATATCAAAACATGATGGATTGACTCAATATTTACCTGGTCGAACGACAAATAATTGGTTTGCCCCAAGAGCAAATACAGTTCCTGCCTCTCTACGAAAATACATAAGACCCATAAGATCTACAAGACCATGAGAATGAAATTAAGACTTTGCGTAATTACCCTACTTGCTCTCTTCTTCAGCTGTGCGGAAAATAAAAATACAAAAGAAGAGATATTGAGAAGAATAGCATTAGCGTACATTAATGCAAACAAAAAGGAGATTAAGAATCGAGAATCCATCGTAAAAGAAGACATTTCTGTAGGAGTTCCTACGGTTGTTAGGGTGGCCCAAGGAGAAAACTATAATGGCTATATAAAATTTGCTTTGTGGACTAGTGTAGGATTAATTTATTCTCCCTCTAAAGTAGAAATGTCGGACTCCTTTGAATCAGAAAAACTTCTCTTTGTGGAAGAGATAATGCCCTCAAGGTTAATTAAAGTGGAGAGTAGATATATTGCACTATACTTGAACGGTAGACCAGCAATAAACAGAAAAGATGTTCCACTTGATTTGTTCTCTGATTTTGGAGGCTTTTTAGGAGGAGTTGAATGGGTTGTCTTGATGTGTGAAAACTGTAATAATTTCATAGTAATAAACAATATAGGTTGGGTTCCCCCTGAACTAATTGTGCAGATAAACGATTTCACCTGCGATTGCAGAAGGAGAATAAATCCCCGAAGGGTAAGAATAAGCGTAGAGGATGCAATAATAGACCCAGTAAAAATGAAAGAATTTCGGCCCCCACCACCGCCTCCACTCGAGGAATTGGAGGATTGGGAAATAACGGGTCTTTATAGCTAATTCCACATACAAAGAAAAGAGTATAAATGAATAGCCATTTCAAGATATTATTTTTTGCATTAACAATAATGGCTGTTGGTTACGATGCTTTTGGTAGGGCTGTGGTACCATCGTATACGCCGGTTTTCAACGGCAATATTTCAGCGATAGTGAGCAGAACTTTCTTAACTTCCGATCCTCAGGAATTTGAAATCAGTCAATACAATTTTAGGTATGATGCTCTGAATCGTTTGACCGATGCCGATTATTTTTCAGAGGTGCGTCTGCGCTCAAGTTCAGCTATGATTCGGGATTCGGATGATTTTTCGATTAGAAATACGAGCTATGATCTTCACGGCAATATTCTTGGTTTGCAACGTTTCGGAATCACACAAAAAGACTGGGACAACAATTCTCAAACCGGTCTGGTTGACCATCTTCAGTTCTTTTATTATGGAAACCGGATGACGGGAGTCATTGATTTGGCAGATGAGCTCATGCCTTACTTTGGCAATCAGACTTATTTTCCGATATTTTCGAGTGAAAATTCAATAGCTTACGAAGCAAACGGAAATTTAATTTTTTTCCCGGATTTAGGCATAACGCTGACCTTTGACCCTGCTTTGAACAAACCTGTCAAGGTTTTGTTTCCTGATGGAGAGACGCGGATTGCCTACGATGCTCTGGGTAATAAGATTTCGAAGGTTGAAACTGTTTTTTCAGATTTTGGTACTATCGAAACAAGGCGTTATTATGCGGGGCCGGTTATTCAGACCAGTCGCAGTTCAGGGGCAAATCCCCCGACCTATTCAATCCATATCGAAATCGGCGGAGGTATTTTTAATCAAAACGGTGATTATTTTATTCGTTTTGCCGATTATCAAGGTTCGGTGCGGGTTGTTGTGAGAGCCAGTACTAATTCTTCAGAGAATGTTTTCAATCCGGAGAATATTGTTGAGGTGAACAATTTTGATCCTTGGGGCGTGGAGTTTGGTCGCTCGCAAAATCCATTCGGCATGCAGAATGTCAAGCATCAGGATATGGAACGCCTAAACTTCGGCAACATGAATGTGCACAATCATGGTGCGCGGTGGGCTTTTAATGCACTCGGCAGATGGCTTGGGATGGATCCGCTGATGGAGTTGTTTTACTCTATGAGTCCTTATACATTCCTGGGTAACAACCCTGTAAGGTTTATCGACCCTGACGGGAGGAAGGCGCTGGATTTGTTTGATGATGCGGAGAGGGAAATAAACCGAGAGGGAAGAGTAGTTAGAGAGATTCCGAGTGATACTCGAGATGCATTTCACATGGTTGCAAGAAATGAAGCAGGGAACTACGTTCGTACGGGGCAGAGTATTAGTTTTGAACATGGGACAGTCACAGGCTCACAAAGGGCAAATCTTTTCAGAAGAAACACAAGTTTCGATGTCATAAATGAATCGGCAGGTGCAGACTTATTTAAATTTTTTGCGGATAATACAAACGTAGAATTTGGGTTGATAAATACACGAGACAATATTTCGGTAGTAACGACAAGTCATATAGAAGGCAGTGTGGATATGGGTCGTATGAGGAGTCTGAGAGCAGAGGGCAAAACTATTACCTCCACAGTACATGACCACGGCGTAGCAGACTGGTCTACTACTCCTTCTCGTAGCGATAGAAATATGGCAAGACGGTTGCCTAACGCAAGACACTTTATTTACCAAATCGGAAGAAATAGTTTAAGGGAGTTTGACGGGAATAATTTAGACGTGGTTAGACCTTGGGGGGAAGTTTTTTCACCGTCTGGTTTGAGAATCCTACCTGAAATACCTCGTCATCCCGGAGTAGGCTTATCTCCTCCCTAAATAATTGATATGAAAACAGCAAGTAAAATATTAAGCATTGCGTTGATTGGTTGCAGTTTGATGTCTTGTCAAACAAGAAGGAGCAACATTGAGTTAACAGATTTTACAAGGGGGTTTATTTCTTTGTACATTAACCACCCTGATAATTTCTTCGCAAAAAACAGAAGGAACGAAATATTAATTATGTCCTCTACAGATACACTGTATTATAGCCTTTCTATACATTTCCAAGATTTGAGATCACGATCATCTTACTATTGTGAAGAGTTGTTTGTAGGACAGACTTTTTATTTGGGTTATCGAATTAGAGTATTTGGCGACGAAAACCCTATTTTTTATTCCGTAAAAGATAAAATCAGAAAGCGAAGACACCGAAAAGATGATCCTTTTTACCTCATCCGTCCAAATGTTTGGAGCGTTTCTCTTCATAAAGAAGACATGTCACTTTGCAAAACCAGGACGTTCAAAACTAAAAACTACAGGGATATATCTGCAATTCTCAATTGGGCAGAAAGGCATTTTAAAGTTGCTGATACCATAGAGGACCGGTGTGCCATTTGTGGGGCAGTGTCCCATTTGTAGCATTTTTTCAAAGGAATAGAAAATGGACTTGCCAATCTGGACTTGCCAACTAATTCCCGACACAAAGAAAAGAGTAAAAATGAATAACCATTTCAAGATATTATTTTTTGCATTAACAATAATGGCTGTCGGTTACGATGCTTTTGGTAGGGTTGTGAAACCATCGTATGCTAATGATAGCAAGGCTTTCAGCCCTAACTTAATGACATTGTGTCCGCGCTAGCGGGTAATATCCGTGTAAATTTTCGAAAAACTATTGATAAATTTGCAGAATTTTGTTTTTTTTCCTATCTTTGCAGAAGCAAAAAATCAAAACCAACTACATTATGAAACAATTCTTATTCTTACTCTTGCTTGCCGGATTGCTGTTTAGTGCACAGCCGCGACAAGAAAACATGAACGTGTTTGAAAACCGCATGCTTGCTGCTTGGGATACGAACGTACCCGAGCTGATCGTACAAGATTCGTCAAGATATAATTTGATTCTTTTTTCAGCGTCGTGGTGCCCGCCTTGTATTAGAATAGTGCCGCTTTTGAAAGAAATCTACGGAGACATCGGGGATAGATTGATCATGACTTACGTGTCGGTAGATGAAGAAAGAACAGCTGAAGCTTGGCGGACAAAGATGCGCACGAACGAAATTCCTTGGCGGAGTCTTATGGCATGGGGCAGACATCCGGAAATATACAGCGGACCTATCCCTCGTGCAAAATTGGTGCATCCAAATACCATGAATTGGGAGTTTTTGGATGTGAGAAGAGAAGAGGATAGACGGCGGCTGTACGAATTGGTGAGATAGATTATGCTGAAAAAGTAGTCGTTACAATTTTTTTTGAAAAAAATCGCAAAAAAATTTGTTTATATCATTTTTTTTTTGTAATTTTGCAGTCCGATTTTGAAACGGGTTTAGTTTTTAGAGTTTGATATTTTAGATTGAAGATTTAACTTTAGTTGGTTATTTTTTCACGTATAGCACGGAGTATTCCATTGCACACAAATGTGGATACGGATAGTGT
>WQWA01000018.1 GCA_009785505.1 Bacteroidales bacterium | reverse complement strand
TGGAAGATTCAATCCCAATGCACACATCCTTCCGGGTATTATTCCAAGTTTGGATTGGTTTGATCCGCTTGAGCGTTTGGGAACTCGCAGCGATTTCACAATGTCGGCAAGTATGGCAAATGAGAGATCGGACTTCCGTGCATCTTTGGGTTATATGACTGAGCAGGGATGGATAAACCCTTCTTCGTTCCAACGTTTGTCGGCTCGTATGAATATGAATCACCGCGTGAACGATTGGCTTAGAGTAGGTCTGAACGTTAGAGCCGTGCACTCGGAACAACGCTCGGTTAATGCCGCCACTGCTACAGGACTTGGAAACTTTTTTGCTCGTGCAAGAAATATGGGACCGATTTATCCGGTTTGGGGACATGATTTAAGAACCGACCAAATTAGATACAATCCTCTTACGGGAGAAAGAACTTGGGACTTTGGTGAAGATAACCCTCTCAATGGAACGCTTGATAGAGATGGCAACGCGCTTACGCGTCCTTTCGGAGGGAGTCGTCATGTTATTGCCGAACTTTTGATGAATAGCGATATCAATAATCGTTTTGAAGTAGGAGGAAGAGGCTTTGTGGAGTTTTCATTTTTGAGAGATTTTACGCTTACCGCTAATTTCGCGAATGACGAAATCTTCCTTTTTCGCGACAGCAGACGTAATCCCCTTGTAGGTGATGGAAGAGGTCCAGGCGGAGACTTCTCTATTAATCGCCATAGAACCACTACGCTTACTATGAACCAATTATTGAATTGGAATAGAAGCTTCGGCGGGCACCACTTTGGTGTTCTTTTGGGACACGAAACTTATGAATGGGATTTCCGCAGCACATCCGGACTTAGAACAGGTGTGAGTGAACAAGATCGTGTACTAAACAACTATATTGTTTTGAACTCCTTGACTGGTTTTCATGACATGTATCGTTTGAGGTCATTTTTCTCACGTGTTACGTATTCGTGGAACGACAGATTTTTTGGCTCGGCTTCTTGGCGTACCGATGGCTCGTCGAAGTTTTCTCCAGATACCCGTTGGGGGCAATTTTGGTCGGTTGGAGCCGGCTGGCGTATAGATAAAGAGGATTTTTTACGAGGCGTTCCTGAAATTCAAATGTTAAAACTTCGCTCGTCTTTCGGACAAGTAGGTAACGATGCAGGCATCAATCTTTATGCTTGGCAAGCAACCTATGACATGGGCCCCGCTTTCAACAACGCAGGAGAAGTCGGTGCACGATGGGGAAGCTTGGGAGGTCCAAACGTAACTTGGGAATCAAGCAATAGCTTTGATATAGCACTTGAATTTGGTTTGAGAAGCGGTTTCAGAGGTTATGTGGAATTCTTCAACCGTCAATCGTCAAACCTACTCTTCGAAGTTCCTATTCCGGTACACTTCGGATTTGCTCCCGGCGTTGCATTGCAAAACATTGGAACGATGTTTAACCGAGGAATCGAAGTTGATGTGTCATACACGCTTAGAAGAGGCGACTTCTCATGGACGCCGCGCTTGGTTTTGACGCATTTTAGAAACAGAATCACCAAACTGACTACAAATGATCCGGATGAGGCGATCAGCGCAGCTCCGTTCAGGCTGAAAGTCGGACATTCGCGCTTCGAGTATTGGCTGCGTGAATGGCATGGTGTAGACCCTGCTGATGGACGTGCGTTATACGTATGGGATCCTAATGCACCAAATGCACGTGTTGCAGCCAATATCCGTGTTATCGGAACCGATACTTTTGCTTTGAATCCTGCGGTGGCTGCTGAAGGTTTTCACGGCAGTCCAATCCCCGCAGTAATGGGAGGTTTTACCAATACATTTGGTTGGAGAAATTTTGATTTGTCAATTTTGTTGACTTACCAAATCGGCGGACAACTTCTGGACAGAATTCACACAAGTTTGATGGATTTTGATCATTCCGGAAATCCGGGCAGAGCGTTGCACGTAGATCTATTAAATGCATGGAGACAACCGGGAGATATCACTGATGTTCCGCGTATAGATGGACATGGAGAGACCCGCTCTTGGGCAAACACCAGCAACAGTACTCGATTCTTGACGTCTGCAAGTTATCTCCAAATTCGTTCAATCAATTTTGGGTATAGCCTGCCAAGAGAATTTACAAACAGACTGCGCTTGTCGGGTGCAAGAGTGTTCTTCTCAGCAGAAAACCTCCATATGTTTGCTGCACGTCAGGGTATGAATCCGATTCAGCGATTCAGCGGTATTGTTAGCCATGATGATGCTTTTACGCCTGCTCGAACCTTCATGTTCGGCGTTAATGTTAACTTTTAATTCTTTACAATCATGAAAAAAATAACTTTAATTTTCGGTATTTTAGCTCTTTTGCTGATACAAACCAGTTGCAACAGCGACTTTTTGGATACATCATCAAGTACTGATGCCTCAGAAGCTGTACTTTTATCCACTTTTGATGGATTGATGATAGCATTAAACGGGGTTCATCGACACATGGCGGGATTGAGTACAGGCAACCAAACATCCACTAATGTGTGGCCCGGTATGGACGGTTCTCAAGGTTACGGTGGACTATACTCACACGGTATTGTTATCGACCACATGGGCGATGATTTGGTTATACGCCATCAAGGTAATTCTTGGCACCACAGTGCTATGGACTGGAGTCAGCACCGCAACTATGCCAACGCTAATACGTTGCGTACGTACTCGTTCTTCTTCTCAATTGTGGGTCAAATGAATATGATTTTGGCAAACGTTGATAATGTTGTTGCTACTGAACACCAGAAAAACATGATCAGAGGTCAGGCACTTGCCTATCGCTCTTTTGCCTATTGGTGGTTGGTTCAGTTGTGGGGCGAGCGCTACGATTATACCAGATCGGGACAAAACAACCAACTTGGGGTGCCTTTGGTTCTCGAACCCATATTATCACCAACAGCACCCCCTGTACCAAGAGCAACGGTTCAAGAAATTTACGATCAAATCAACGCAGATTTGCTCCGTGCTATCGGTTATTTGACTAATAATCCGGTTTCGGAAGCACTTTCCAGATCACACATCAGCGCCAATGTAGCAAACGGCTTCAAGGCCCGCGTAGCTCTTACTCAAGGCTATTGGGCTCTTGCTGCACACCATGCAAGACAAGCTCGTCTCGGCAACAGATCCAGATTGGCTACTGCAGACGAATTGTTGAATGGATTGTATGACCATACCCACCCTGATTTTATGTGGGCAATGCACCAACCACCGGACCAAAGTGCTGTTCAAGCCAGCTTCTCCGGTTATATGGCTATTAATTATGCCGGAACGTTCATTCGTACCTCTCTTAGAGGTATCACTACAACGTTGTACAACAGTATGGATCCTAACGACATCCGTCGCGATTGGTGGGTATCTGATCCTAACGATCCAATTTACGATATCATAAGAACTCCCGCTCCCATTGGCAATGGTACTAGAATCGAAAGATATGGTGTCAGAAAATGGAGATCCGGAGGGGTATGGACAGTTCCTCCGACTTCCATAGTTGTTGATCCTGCTTTCATGCGAATCAGCGAAATGTACTTGATCGAAGCTGAAGCTGAGTTCCATGCAGGCAATGAGGCTGCTGCACGAGCGGCATTAACTACGCTTATGGAGATCCGCGTTCCGGGGTTCACCACGACCAATACCGGAATCGCATTGCGTGACGAGATTAGAACCAATCGTCGTATCGAACTTTGGGGAGAAGGGTTCCGTTGGTTAGACCTCAAGCGCCATGGTGAAGGTATGCTTCGTACCTCTGTGGCCTTTGGTGGTGGAGCAGGTCCTCTTTTCACAGGAGGTCTCCTTGACGTTCTTGTTCCACCGGATGACGTTCGTTGGCAATGGCAGATTCCAAGAAGAGAAATATTAGCCAGCCACGGTTTAATTCAACAGAATCCGTAATGATTACAAAAAAATACCGCCTGCTTTTAGGCGGTATTTTTTTGTATAAATTTTGTCCTTTAAACCCACTATTCATTTTTTTTTCGTATATTTGTAGTCAGATAAAAATAAATCAAAGCTATGAAACGTACAATTATCTTACTGTTTTGTTTGACCGGATGGTTAGTAGGTCAAGCGCAAGGGGCTCGTGCAACGAACCCATTTCTCTACGATGAATTTCAACGAGGACAGGTTTTTTTCATTGAAGGTGATCCGGTTGACGTAAAAATCAATTTCAATATTCTTGATCGGGATATGCAGTTTATCAACCCTAAAAATAACGATCAAATTCTGTTCTTAGTTAGAGATCCAAACATAACTCACATTGAAATTGGCTATGACATATTTGTGCTGATTGATAGAGAAGGTTGGGCTTTGGTTGTTCAGTATGGACCGCTCTCTTTGTTGAGAACGATGCGTCCTGTACGAGAACGCTCCAGAGGTCCTTATGGGACTCCATTAGCCACATCGCGCACACAGGAATTAAGCCATCTTAATATGAGCAACCTTTCATTTGTTCTTAGTCTTGGTTCCGGTCTTGGTTCTAGTTCTGCCGGTGCAACAGTTAGTGCGGCTGCTTATTCACAGCCTTTGAGTGCTTTACCGGAGAGAGAGGGGTTCCGTATCGAAACCGCGTATTGGCTGACAAGAGATTTTCAAACCTACCGTCCGGCTACACGACGGAATTTTCTTAGGCTTTGCCCAAACATTTCTCCACAAATCGAAGAACTCCTTTCGCAACACAGGGCTGATTTTAATAATATAGAAGACTTGCAGGCGTTGGTGAGATTTTCCAATTTCCTACTGAGAACCGGCAGCACTGAATAAATAACATTATCCCGTTGGTGCTAATTTCCTGCTGAGAGCCACAAAAAGATTTATATCTCTGAAGAACATTGCCTTAATCATTGACAGGGCGGTTCAACAATCAAAAAAGGCACTCGCACTCCATCAGCGGTTACAGCCCATAAATCATTGGGCGTAACCATCATTCCTACACTTTTTCCGGTTGCAATATTGTTTCTTCTGACATTAGTTATATCCATACAAAATATTTTTCCGTTGTAAAACGACGTAACTTGGTTTACTCGGGTATGTCCGGTAATCATTTTTTCAACAGATTGCTCTGCAGTTCCGTAGCGAGCTAAAATTTTATCTATGGTGGATTCCGGGTGGACGTTATCAATAAGTCCGCGGTACCATAGCGGTCCGTTAGTTCTCATAATTAGATGAGCATGCGGAGAATTCTCGGTTGCGCTTCTTGGCAGTGCGATATATGCTCTAACCGTATCATTGATTTGTTCGATTGTGAGTGGAAGCTCAATAAGTTGCGGGCTTATTCCTGCATGGACAAACATAATATTGCCCATGATTTGAATGGTGTTGCGAGAATTAATCCAGCGTCCTAATTCTGTAGAGTTATTGTACAAATCGCCATATCTCTTGCCCATTTTTTCAGCAATTTTTAGATTTTTTGGCGTAAGAAAACGTTCGTCGTGTTGTGCAACCATTACCTCGTGATTTCCTAAAAGAAAATGAACATAACCACCGGCTTGACGAGCCTCGTCAAACAGTTTATACAACAACCAAAAAATAGGGGTATGATCGTTGCCCCGACCATGAACATCACTAAGAATCATCAGGTGTCCGTTACCAAAAATCCAGTTGAGATTTTCGTCTATAACCTTGTTGCCTTTCAGTATTCTTACTAATGAAACCATGTCGCCGTGCGGATCCGAAAAAATCAACATTCTTTCCGGCAAAGAATTGCATCGAGCCGGAGGAGTATAAATTTCTTCATGAAGTCTGAACGAAAATTCAAAATCGCCTTCATGCGACCAAACGGTGATAACGCCGATACTGTCGCGGTGAGGAAAATGTGTTGTAAACATGTTAAAATAGCTGTCGAAGCTGATTTTAGCAACCGTACCATCGTCGTTATAAATGATGTAAGGTCCGCCTCCACGAAGAGGTTGTTGTGTTGTTTGCGCCCATAGACCAAGCGACAAAACGATTGCGAGAATTGTTGTGATTTTTTTCATCTTCTGGTTTTTTTTTGCAAATATAAGAAAAAAAACTCAATAAGCGGGTAGAAATTATTTTGCGGAGTCATTTTTTTTTCGTACCTTTGCAGGACTAAAAACAAATAAAAACAGCAATAAAACAATGAAAAAACGTTTCCCAATTTCACTATTATCTGCCATTATTCTTTCGGCACTTATTCTTTCATCGTGTGGTCCAAGAGAAACCACCTCTAACTTGACTTTCCGTTACAATCACAACACCGGCGATAGAATCTCTCTGCTTGGCTTTGGAATGCTCCGATTGCCATGGCTTTTGGACGAAAATGGCGTACCAAAGAGGGACGAACTTGGGCGGAGAATTGTTGACCAGGAGGCGACAAACAGGCTTATAGATATGGCAATAGCGAATGGTGTAAACTTTTTCGACAACGCACCGGTGTATTTGGATGGCATGAACGAAAAGGCAGTAGGTATCGCTCTTTCACGTCATCCGCGTGAAAGTTTCTTTGTTTCCAGTAAATTGTCAACGCATAGAGAAGGTGCTGACTTTAGTTTTGAAGCCGGAAAAGCGATGTATTTGCAATCGTTCAAGGATTTGCAAGTAGATGTTATCGACTACTATTTTCTGCACGGAATAGGTATTGGTGGTATGCAAACGTTTAGAGAACGCCATATTTACAACGGCATGTTGGACTTTCTGCTTGCCGAAAGAGAGGCAGGGCGAATTAGAAATCTTGGTTGGTCGTTTCACGGCTGTGTTACCGTGTTTGACACGATGTTTGAGATGGGCATTCATTGGGATTTTGCGATGATACAAATGAATTATATGGATTGGCAACACGCTTCCGGAAGAAACATAAATGCAGAATATCTGTATGGTAAATTAATCAAGCACAACATCCCAATCTTCACGATGAGTTCGTTGCGTGGTGGTCAATTATCGCATTTGAATCCGGCTGTGATGGAAGTTTTTGATAGAGTTACACCGGGCAGAACTGCAAGCGAATGGGGCTTTAGATATTTAGGTTCTTTCGACGGAATTTTGTCAATTTTGACCGGAATGAACACGGAGCAACAACTGCGAGAAAATATCCAAACATTTTCGCCAATGATACCTTTGTCAGTTGAAGAAATGGCTGCCGTTAAAGAGGTTGCGAGGATTCTTAATACGGCCGGATTTATCAATTGTACGGCTTGCGATTATTGTGTACCTTGCCCGTTTGGAGTGAATATCCCGGCAGTACTTGTTGAATACAACAGACACATTGTTGAAGGAATTCCAATTGATCCGAACAATCCGATTTTGCAGCAAGCCAGATTGTGCATAGGCGAAGCTTGCGGACTATGCCTACCGCTTTGCCCAATCCACGTGGAAATCATCAGCGAAATGCGACGCATTGAAGCGTTGTTAGATGTCGCTGCAACGAGAAATTAATAAAATAAAAAACACATAACCATGAAAAAATACACCCTAATTTCAGTAATTTCTGCCGTTCTTTTTTCGGCAATCTTTCTTACATCTTGCGGACAACAACCCGAAAACAACATGACATTCCGCTACAATCACAATACCGGCGACCGAGTTGCTTTGCTCGGTTTTGGTATGATGCGGTTGCCGTGGCTCTTGGACGAAGATGGCGTGCCAAAGAGGGACGAACTTGGACGGAGAATTGTTGATCAGGAAGCAACAAACAGACTTGTTGATAAGGCAATTGCCAACGGAATAAATTTCTTCGATAATGCACCGATGTATTTGGACGGCCGGAACGAGTACGCTGTAGGCATTGCTCTTGCACGACATCCACGCAACAGTTTTTTCGTTACCAGTAAATTGTCGAATTTTAGAGATTGCAGTTTTGAAGCCGGAAAAGCCATGTATCTTCAATCCTTTGAAGATTTGCAAGTAGATGTTATTGACTATTATTTTCTGCACTCCATTGGAGGTGGCGGTTTGCAAAGATTTAGAGAAAGATTTATCTATAATGGAATGCTTGACTTTTTGCTTGCTGAAAGAGAAGCCGGAAGAATTAGAAACCTCGGTTGGTCGTTCCATGGCGATGTTGCCGTGTTTGATACGATGTTCGAAATGGGTATCCATTGGGATTTTGCGATGATACAAATGAATTATATGGATTGGCAGCACGCTTCGGGAAGAAACGTAAATGCTGAATATCTGTACGGAAAACTACGTGAACACAATATCCCGATCATCACGATGAGCTCATTGCGCGGGGGGCAGTTATCGAATTTGAGCCCGGTTGCAATGGAAGTTTTCGATAGAGTTACACCGGGAAGAACAGCGAGTGAGTGGGGTTTTAGATATTTGGGTTCTTTTGATGGAATTTTGACTATTTTGACAGGAATGAGCAACGAACAACAAATGAGAGAAAATATTGAAACATTTTCTCCGATGGTACCTCTAAATACTGAAGAGTACGCCGCTGTGAGAGAGGTTGCGAGAATTCTGAATCTCGCAGGGTTCATCAATTGCACCGGATGCAACTACTGCCTACCGTGTCCGTTCGGAATAGATATCCCCGCCGTACTTATTGAGTACAACAGACATATCACTGAAGGAATTCCAATTGATCCAAACAATCCGATTTTGCGACAAGCGGCCTTGTGCAGAGGCGAAGTTTGTGGTCTTTGCGAGCCGCTATGCCCTATAGATGTACGAATCATCAGAGAATTGCAACGAATCGAAGCTCTGGTGGATGCCGCCGCAAGATAATTGATTATAGTCTCACATATATTATGCTAACCAACAACTTTCAGTTCCGCCACATTGGACCTAATGCTGCCGAACAAAAGGAAATGCTCAACACCATCGGAGTAAAATCCATGGACGAACTTATCGAAAAAACAATACCCTCGCGGATTCGCTTAAAAGAGCCGTTAAGTCTGCCTGAAAGGGGTATGAACGAGTTCGAGTACCTCAACCACATCAAAGCGATTGCATCGAAAAACAAAGTGTTTCGCTCATTTATCGGAATGGGATATTATTCGGCGATTACACCTGCAGTGATTTTGCGAAATGTGTTGGAAAATCCGGGCTGGTACACCTCTTACACGCCGTATCAGGCGGAGATTTCGCAAGGGCGTTTGGAAGCCTTGTTGAATTATCAAACCATGATTATGGATATGACGGCGATGCCGATTGCCAACGCAAGTTTGCTGGACGAAGCCACTGCCGCATCAGAAGCCATGATTATGTTTTTCAATTCTCGTTCGAAAGAGAAAATTAAAAATGGTGCAAATCGTTTTTTAGTGTCGCAAGACATGTTTCCGCAAACGATAGATGTGTTAAAACACGAGCTCTTCCGCTTGGTATCGAATTGGAAATCGTCAAACATACCGACTTTAAATTTACAGAAAATGTGTTCGGGTTAATCGTTCAATATCCGATGCAGTGTGGAACGGTTTGCGATTATTCGGAGTTAGTCAAACAAGCCAAAGAAGTCGGCGTTTTTACGGCTGTTGCAGCAGATTTAATGTCGTTGGCATTACTCACGCCTCCCGGCGAGTGGGGCGTAGATTGCGTGGTTGGCTCAACACAGCGATTTGGGCTGCCTTTAGGGTTTGGCGGTCCGGCTGCAGGGTATTTTGCATGTAAAGAAGATTTCAAACGTCAATTCCCCGGGCGGATTATCGGTGCAACCATTGATGCACAAGGCAATCGTGCGTTACGCATGGCACTCGCAACACGTGAACAACACATCAAACGTGAGAAAGCTACATCAAACATTTGTACGGCATCCGCTCTAATGGCAATTATGTCGGGCTTTTATGCGGTTTATCACGGACAGGAGGGCATTCGAAACATTGCTCAAAATATCCACACCATGACCGGTGTTTTGTCGATGGAAGCGGAAAAATATGGTTACAAGACCTTGAATAAAACGTTTTTCGATACTTTAAAAATCGAACTTCCGAGCGATGTAAGTATTGACGAGTTTAAGAAAATTGCATTATCGTTTGAAATAAATTTCCGCTATTTTGACGAAAAAAGCATCGGTATTAGTTTGAACGAAACTACAGCAAAATCAGATGTTGACGACATTCTGAAGATTTTCGCACAAGCAGCGAAACAAGAATTTACAAAACGTCATTGCGAGGCACAGAGTGCCGAAGCAAGCCCGAATACAATAGATTGCTTCACGGAGCCTGCCCTGAGCGTAGCCGAAGGGTTCGCAATGACGGAAAATAGCCGAGGTATTCCGGTAAATTTGAAACGTCAATCGCCATACTTAACACATAAAATTTTCAATTCGTATCACGATGAAACAAGTATGATGCGATACATCAAAAAACTCGAAATTAAAGACCTTTCCTTGAATCGTGCTATGATACCGCTTGGCTCGTGTACGATGAAGCTCAACGCTGCTGCGGAAATGATGCCGATTACGTTTTCGGAATTTGGCGGCATTCATCCGTTTGTACCAAAAAATCAAGCGGAAGGTTACTACGAATTGATTGAAAATTTGGATAGGGATTTGTCGGAAATCACAGGTTTTGCAAAGATGTCGTTTCAACCGAATTCCGGCGCTTCCGGCGAGTATGCCGGCTTGATGGTTATTCAAGCCTATCATCGTTCGCGAGGCGAGACTCATCGCAATGTGTGTTTAATTCCGGCTTCTGCGCACGGCACCAATCCTGCGACAGCGGCGATGGCAGGTATGAAAATCGTGATTATAAAATCTACGCCAAACGGTGAAATAGATGTTGAAGATTTGAAACAAAAAGCCGAAGAGCACAAAGCACACTTGTCGTGCATCATGATCACGTATCCTTCTACACACGGCGTTTTTGAGGAATCTATTTTGGATATTATCCAAAATATTCACGATAACGGCGGACAAGTTTACATGGACGGCGCCAACATGAATGCGCAAGTAGGCCTGACACATCCGGGATTTATGGGTGTTGACGTTGCTCATTTGAATTTGCACAAAACTTTCGCAATGCCGCATGGCGGCGGTGGTCCGGGCGTTGGTCCGATTGGAGTTGCCGAACATTTGGTTCCGTTTCTGCCTAATCATGCCATCGTTCAAACAAGCGGAGATCAAGGAATTTCGGCTGTTTCCGCATCGCCGTTCGGATATCCGATGATTTTGCCGATCACTTACGGATACATCAAAATGCTTGGCAGAGAAGGCTTGAAGAAAGCTACAGAAGTCGCTATTTTGAGTGTAAACTACATGAAAGAAAAACTCAAAAATCATTTCCCAATTTTGTATGTTGGCGAAAAAGGCATGGTTGCCCACGAAATGATTATTGATTGCAACGCATTTAGCACGAGTGCAAATGTTCAGGTATCAGACATCGCCAAACGCTTGATGGATTACGGCTTTCACGCACCAACAGTAGCATTTCCGGTACACGGAACCTTGATGGTAGAACCAACCGAAAGCGAGCCATTTTCTGAAATCAATCGTTTGATTGACGCATTTATTTCCATTCGAAAAGAAATTGCCGATATTGAAATGGGAAAATCCGACAAAGTTGACAATCTTTTGAAAAACGCACCGCATACCGTACATGTAGTCTCTGCAAGTGAATGGACACATCCTTACACGCGCGAACAAGCCGCATTTCCACAACCGCACGACGACAAATACTGGCCAACCGTGGGACGTGTAGACGATGCCTACGGAGACAGAAATTTGCTGTGTAGTTGCGGTTGATTTCGAGATTTCGTACAAATGCAAGAGGTTGTCTCAAAAACTAATAAGAACGTCATTGCGAGGCACAACGTGCCGAAGCAATCTAGGCTTCGACAAGCTCAGCCACCGTTGGATTGCGTCGCCTGCGGCTCGCAATGACGACAACAAATAACCATTAATCACTAATCATTAACCATTATGGGAGCATCAGGACCTGGATCAGCATTCAAAGCCTACGACATTCGAGGCGTTTACAACAGAGATTTCAACAAGGAAACTGTTTACAAAATCGGTTATTTTTTGCCGGAATTGTTAAACGCTGCCAAAATTTTGGTAGGACGCGATGTTCGCGAATCGTCGCCGGAAATTTTCGCAGCACTTTGCCAAGGTATCAACGATGCCGGTGCGGATGTTTACGATGTGGGACTTTCCACCACGCCGATGGTGTATTGGGCGACTGCAAAGTTCGACTTTGACGCTTCCGTAATGATTACAGCATCGCACAATCCGAAAGAGTACAACGGTCTGAAAGTTTCGAAAAAAGACGCTTTGCCGGTTGGTTTCGACACAGGTTTAGGTCAATTGGAACGCTGGACTGAAGAACGTATTGTGATTCCAAAAACTGAAAAAGGGAAAGTGATTTCGTATCCTGTTTCCGAGCAATATTTGGAATTCCAAGAAACGTGGCTGCTGCCTTTCGACAATCTGAATATAGCAATGGACTGCTCGAACGGCATGTGTAATTTGTTCGTAAAACAACTTTACGGCAACAAAGTTCATTATATTTTTGATGAGTTGGACGGAACATTCCCAAATCATGAGCCAAATCCGCTTGAGCCCGAAAATATTGTGGATTTACAAAAATTAGTTCACAAAACCAACGCTGATATTGGTGTGATTTTTGATGGCGATGCCGACCGTGTAATGTTCGTTGATGAAAACGGAAAATTTATTTCGCCGGATTTGATGATTGGCATTTTGGGGCATTATTTTTTAGAGGAAAAAGGTCAGAAAGGTAAGGTTTTGATAGATATCCGCAGTTCGAAAGCGATTGCCGAATATCTTGCGCCAATAGGCGGAGAAGTTGAGATGTGGCGTGTCGGACGTGCTTTCGCGGCGATTAAGTTGCGTGAAATCGATGGTGTTTTTGGTGGCGAATTAGCCGGACATTATTACTTCCGTGATTTTTATTATTCCGATTCGGCATTGTTAGCATGTTCGCTATTGCTGCATATTTTCAGCAAGTTCAAAGCACAAGGCATTTCGGTATCGCAAGCGATTTCGAAATTGGCGACGTATTCCAATTCGGGCGAAATCAATTTCACGCTGAATCAAAAAACCGAAGCGATGAATGCCGTAAGAGACCATTTCCAAAACACGGAAAAATGTTTGAAATACTACGATTTCGATGGCTATCGTTTGGAGTTTGAGGATTGGTGGTTTAATATCCGCCCGTCGAACACAGAGCCATACTTACGCTTTATCGCAGAAGCGAAATCACCGAAGAAACTTGCTGAGGTTGTCGAAAAAACACGAGAAATTATTGGTACATTTCAGTAATTTTTGTCTATTTCATTTTTTTTTCGTACCTTTGCCATGTAAAAATGAAAAAACAAGCTATGGGAAATTTATTAGAAGGAAAAAAAGGAATCATTTTCGGAGCACTAAATGACTTGTCGATCGCATGGAAGGTTGCGGAACGTGCTGTTGAGGAAGGTGCGCAAATTACACTAACGAACTATGATCTGGCACTCCGAATGGGAGATACGCATAAACTTGCAGAAAAATTGAATACAATTGTAATTCCTGCCGATGCAACAAATGTAGAAGATTTGGAAAAAGTGTTCGAAGAATCAAAAAAATTTTTAGGCGGAGAAATTGATTTTGTTTTACACTCAATCGGAATGTCGCCAAACGTGCGAAAAAAGAAACGTTACGACGAATTGGATTACGACATGTTTCAAAAAACATTGGATGTTTCTGCCATTTCATTTCACAAAATGATTCAAGTTGCACGTAAATTGGATGCTGTTGCAGAAGGTGGCTCAATTCTTGGCTTGTCGTATGTAGCCGCACAACGTACATTCTTCGGCTACAGCGATATGGCAGATGCCAAGGCTTTGTTGGAGTCGATTGCACGCAGTTTCGGCTATATTTACGGGCGTTCGAAAGGCGTTCGAGTAAACACTATTTCGCAATCCCCTACCCTAACCACAGCAGGAAGCGGTATCAGAGGTTTCGAAAATTTGGTGGATTTCTCAAATAAAATGTCGCCGCTCGGTAATGCCGATGCAGACGAATGTGCAAACTATTGCATCGTGATGTTTTCGGATTTAACGAAAAAGGTAACCATGCAGAATCTTTTCCACGATGGCGGTTTTTCGAGCATGGGTATGAGTTTGCGAGCCATGAATCAATACGAAAAAAGCTTCGACGATTACAAAGACGAACACGGCAATATTATTTACAGTTAATCATATAATCATTTCATACATTAACCTCAAAAACACAGTATCATGAAACTAAAAGGAACAGAAACCGAAAAAAATCTCCTCAAATCATTTGCAGGTGAATCGCAAGCACGTAATAAATACACTTTTTTCGCAAGTCAAGCGAAAAAAGAAGGCTACGAGCAAATAGCAGCGATATTCTTAGAAACCGCTGAACAAGAAAAAGCACACGCCAAAACGTTTTTCAAGTTTTTGGAAGGCGGTGATGTTGAAATCACAGCATCATACCATGCCGGAGTAATCGGCACAACCCCGGAGAATTTGAAAGCAGCCGCACACGGTGAATACGAAGAATGGCACGACCTTTATCCGGCTTTCGCTAAAGTTGCCGATGAGGAAGGTTTTCCGCAAATCGCTGCAAAATTCCGTGCTATCGCAAAAGTAGAAGCCGCTCACGAAGCACGCTATAAGAAATTATTGGACAGCCTTGAAACCAACACGGTATTCAAGCAAAATCAAGAAGTGTCGTGGCAGTGCCGTGAGTGTGGGTATCTACATTTTGGTAATGTTGCGCCAAACCTTTGCCCATCGTGCGATCATCCGCAAGCGTACTATCAAATTGAGGCGAAAAATTTCTAGGAAATTTTCCATATCGATACTGCTGATGTTCTACGGCTTGTTAGCACAAGCCGTAGAACTTGGTACTGAGATGCGGGTCGATTTGAAAGAGGTCGTCATTTCATCAGACAGAGAAACCAACGATTTACGGAGGCTTCCAACTGCTATTTCCATTATTACACCTCGAATGCTTGATCAACAACAGATCACGTCAGTTGTGAATTTGAGTGCAATTGTTCCAAATTTTTTCATTCCAAATTATGGATCTAAATTCTCCACGCCTGTGTTTGTTCGCGGCATTGGCAATCGAAGTGGCGGACAATCTGTTGGTTTGTACGTGGATAATATGCCATTGTTGAGTAATTCGGTTTTTAATTTTGATTTTTTAGATGTGAGGCAAATCGAAGTGTTGCGAGGTCCACAAGGAACGCTTTACGGGCGAAATGCGATGAGTGGTGTTGTCAATATCCGCACACATTCGCCGTTAGATGGAAATCGAGATCGACTAAGCCTTTCCCTAGGAAATTACGGACTTTTTCGTGCCAATGCGTCTGTGTCAAGAATACTTATTGACGAGCGTTTAGGGGTTTCTTTTAGTGGTTATCTCGACAGAAATAGCGGTTTTTTTGAGAATCAATACGATGGAAGACGTGCCGATCGCTTATCTTCCTCAGGCGTACGAATGCGTTGGGATTTTCAACCTTCCAACAGATGGAACATCCAATGGATTACCAATTTCGATCATTCCTCTCAAGGTGCTTTTCCGTACGGAGTCTACGAAAATGGGAACATCGCGTTGCCGAATTTTGATCATCGTGGCGAATATATTCGCACTATCTTTAGCAGTGGTGTGAATGTGCGATACGAAAACAATAGGATTGTTTTTAACTCAACAACCGGATTTCAGGATTTGGGCGACAATATGAATATGGATTTGGACAACACACCGTTGTCGCTTTTTACGCTAAATCAACGACAAAACGAGAGCAATTTTACGCAAGAATTTACACTGCGATCGAGACCGAATCCCAAAAGGAATCTGCAATGGATTGTCGGAGCGTTTGGATTTCATCGGAATCTGCGTACTGATGTTGCTACGACGATAGGGCAAGATGGTATCGCTAACATTTTGCAATACCATCTTGACACGGCTATGGCAGGTGCACCTGTTTCTATTGTCTTTACAGACAACGAAATCCCTATCCCGGGAAGGTTCGAAACACCTGCGTTTGGTGGTGCTTTTTTTGGCGAATTAACGAGAAACAATTTATTCTTTAACGGTTTTTCTGCAACGATTGGTGCACGTTTGGATTACGAAAGAACCCGTATAAACTACAACACCTCGATGTTGGCAAATATCGATATTTTTGCACCACCTCATATGGGAGGTAATAGATCTGATGTAACAGGTACAAGATTGATCGGCGAAAATTCAATGTCGTTTGTTGAATTTCTACCGAGATTCGCCTTAAAATACGAGTTCAACGGCAGGCATCACGTTTATTTTTCTGTTGCTAGAGGGTACAAAGCCGGCGGGCACAACATTCAAATGTTTGCCGATATTGTGCAAGAAATTGTGAGGCAAAAAAGAGACACCTTGCCAATTCCGCAAGAATCGCCGGACTCGATTATCCCTCAAATCCGCTTCAATCCCGAACATAGTTGGAATTTTGAAATAGGTGCCAGAAGTGAAATTTTAAGAAACAGATTTTTTGCCGAGGCAAGCATTTTTTATATTGATGTGCAGGATGTTTTAATTACACAGTTTGTGAGAACCGGACACGGTAGAATGTTGAGAAATGCCGGACGTGCCGAAAGTATGGGTGTGGAACTATCGCTGAGAGCGTTTTTGTTTGAAGGCTTGGAAATATCTGCGAATTATGGTTTTACACGTGCAACTTTTAGAGATAACAAGCAGGTAACTATCAACCGTGACGGAACAACCGACACCATAGATTTTTCCGGAAATTTTATTCCATTTGCTCCACGAAATACGTTTTCAATAGCGGCGAGTTACACACGTCCTGTGCGGAATAGCCGAATTATTGACCGTTTTAATTTTCACGCGCAATACAACGGTGCAGGACGAATTTATTGGACGGAAGCCAACGATGTCTATCAAAATTTTTATGGCTTGCTAAATTTGAGAGCAGGCGTCAGTAGAGGGATTTTCAGCATGAATATTTGGACGAGAAACACGCTCAACACACGTTTCACAGCGTTTTATTTCGAGAGTATGGGACAAAAGCTTGGTCAAAGGGGAACGCCATTTCAGATTGGTGTCGATCTCGCTGTAAGATTCTAAATTTTGCTTGCTAAATCCTAAATTGCAAGTGCTCCATCTCCTTCCCTGTTAGTTTTCTCTCACCAACGATTTCAAATCCCAATTTCAAGTATAGTTTTTTTGCGTTGGGATTATCTTTATCCACCAACAAACCGAGTACGCCTTTTCTGTTGTGAACATATTCATCAATCAAAAATTGAAACAATTTCGAGCCGATGCCTTTTCCTTGATAGTTTGTGCTCACACCAACACTGTCGATGTAATATTCTCCGGCTTCCGTTTCTATTTCGGAGTTAATGTAAAGTTGGTAAAGTTCCTCGTCGAACACGGCTTTTATTTCTTCTGCTACGACCTTTCTCAGCTCCGGCATTTTTGCACCATCATAAACTATTCCGGCAGCCGCAATATCGCCGTCGATGTCCACGACCCAGCAATTTTCGTAAGAATAAGGATTTGCTGTTTTACGAACTAAATTTTCCATAAATTGCGTGGCTTCTTCTTTCGCTTCTCTTCCAATAAATTGATAAACGATTTCTCCCATTGCCAGCATGATGTAGTCGGCAATGACTTTAGAGTCTTCGGGTTTTGCTTTTCTGATTGTCATGTTTTTTATTATGTTCTGCGATAACGGTACTTTGGGGGCGCAAAGATACGACTTTTTTTGGATATGTCATTTTTTTTTTGTATCTTTGTCCCTTTGGAAAAACAGGAGCATTTGGGAAAACCCCACTGATGCTCAAAAAACAAAAAAGATATGACAAAAAACAAAAAAATGCTGACGCTTGATGGCAACCAAGCTGCGGCTCACGTGGCTTACATGTTCAGTGAAGTTGCGGCAATTTATCCCATCACACCATCTTCCAACATGGCTGAATATGTTGATGAATGGGCGGCCTATGGTAGAAAAAACATCTTTGGAGATACTGTAAAAGTGGTTGAATTACAATCAGAAGCCGGTGCTGCTGCTGCTGTTCACGGATCGTTGCAAGCAGGGGCTTTAACAACAACATTCACTGCTTCGCAGGGACTGTTATTGATGATTCCAAGTATGTATAAAATCGCAGGAGAACTTCTTCCGGGCGTATTTCACGTGAGTGCACGTACGCTTGCGGGGCATGCGTTGTCGATTTTCGGAGATCATTCCGATATTTACTCAACTCGTCAAACAGGTTTTGCTTTTTTGGCAGCAGGTTCGGTCCAAGAGGTTATGGATTTGGCAGGGGTAGCACACCTTACATCAATCAAATCGCGTGTGCCTTTCTTGCATTTCTTCGATGGTTTCCGCACTTCGCACGAAATGCAGAAAATTGATGTATTGAGCGAAGAAGATTTATTGCCGCTATTGGATCAAAAAGCATTGCAAGCTTTTCGCAATAATGCATTGAATCCTGAACATCCTGTTACTCGCGGTACGGCACAAAATCCGGACGTGTTTTTCCAAGCAAAAGAAGCGTTGAATCCGTTCCATGATGCAGTTCCGGATATGGTAAACGAGTGCATGGCACAAATCTCGAAAATTACCGGTCGTGAATACAAGCCATTTACATACTATGGTGCAAAAGATGCCGAAAACATCATTATTGCTATGGGTTCGGTTACGGAAACTATCAGAGAAACCATCGACTATTTGAATGCAAAAGGTGAAAAAGCAGGCCTGATTTCTGTTCACTTGTATCGCCCGTTTTCTGTGAAACATCTAATGGATGTAGTTCCTGCATCTGTAAAACGTATTTGCGTTCTGGACAGAGCTAAAGAAATCGGTTCCGGAGATCCGTTGTATTTGGATGTTGTTGAAGCTTTCCAAAACATTGAGAAAAGCCCAATGATTATTGCAGGCCGCTACGGTTTATCTTCAAAAAACACAACTCCTGCACATATCGTTTCTATATTTGAAAATTTGCAAGCAGAAAAACCCAAGAACAAATTCACAGTAGGTATCATTGATGATGTTACTCATCATTCGCTACCACTTCCTGCTACCGGAATCTGTGTGGTTCCGGAGGGTACATACGAAGCAAAGTTCTACGGTTTGGGAGCTGACGGAACAGTAGGGGCAAATAAAAATACGATCACAATCATTGGCGATAATACAGATAAATATTGCCAAGCGTACTTCCAGTACGATAGTAAAAAATCCGGTGGTTACACGTGCTCGCATTTGCGTTTCGGAAATAAGCCCATCCGCTCGCCATATTTGGTTGGAACACCTGATTTTGTTGGTTGCCACGTACCAAACTACATCTACAAATATCCAATGTTGGCCGGTTTGAAAAAAGGCGGTTCGTTCTTGTTGAACTCGCTTTGGGATGTTGAAGAAACTAAACAGAAACTGCCGAATTCAATGAAAAAATTCTTGGCAGAAAACGACATTTCTCTTTACGTCATCAATGCTACAAAAATTGCTGACGAGATCGGTTTGGGTAATCATACCAACGTTATCTTGCAGTCTGCATTTTTCAAAATCACCAACGTTATTCCTTACGAAGATGCTGTGAAGGAAATGAAACGCATGATCGACAAATCCTACGGAAGAAAAGGCGAAAAAGTTGTTCAAATGAACTACGCCGGAGTTGATCGTGGTGCGGATTATGTGAAAGTAGACATTCCTGCGGAGTGGGCACAGTTAGACGGAAAAGACAATGTTTCTATTGATCCGGATACTCCTGAATTTATCCGTAATTATGTGATTCCTGTAAGCAATCAACTTGGTCATGGTTTGCCAACGAGTGCGTTTAAAGGCCGTGAAGATGGAACACTTCCTCCAGGTACTACAAAATACGAAAAACGCGGTGTTGCAGTACACGTTCCTGAATGGATTGCTGAAAATTGTATTCAGTGCAATCAGTGTGCCTATATCTGTCCTCACGCTACAATCCGCCCGTTCTTGATGACCGAAGAAGAAGTGAAGGCTTGTCCTGCCGGAACAGATACAAAATCTGCAATTGGTAAAGAATTTGAAGGTTATCACTACCGCATGCAAGTGAGCCCGCTTGACTGTATGGGCTGTGGAAACTGTGCAGACATCTGTCCGTCGAAAAACAAGGCATTAGAAATGAAACTTCTTGCAACGCAAGAAGCGGAAATTGAGCGCTGGAATTATATCGAGAAAAATATTCCATATAGAACCGAATTGACCGACATTTTCAAAAATGTTAAGAGCAGTCAGTTTGCACAGCCATTGTTTGAGTTTTCCGGTGCGTGTACAGGTTGTGGTGAAACGCCGTATATCAAACTTATCACGCAGTTGTACGGAGAGCGCATGACCATTGGTAATGCTACGGGATGTTCATCAATTTATGGCGGCTCAAATCCTTCAACGCCTTACTGTACAAATCATAAAACCGGACACGGACCTGCTTGGGCAAATTCATTGTTCGAAGATACTGCTGAATTTGGTTACGGTATTTCTCTTGCTACAACTAAATTGCGTGATAGAATCGAACGTTTGATGAAGGAGGCTATCGAAACATCCGATAAATGTTCGGCAGAGCTGAAAAGCTTGTTTGCAGACTGGATTGTCAACAAAAACAACGGTCAGAAGTCAGTTGAGATTTCAAATAAAATCAAACCGCTTATCGCAAAAGGCGAATGCGATTATTGTAAAGAAATCAACAAATATAGCCAATACCTCATCAAAAAATCTCACTGGATTTTCGGTGGAGACGGCTGGGCTTACGACATTGGTTTCGGCGGATTGGATCACGTAATTGCTACAGGCGAAGATGTAAATATGCTGGTAATGGATACTGAAGTGTATTCAAACACCGGTGGCCAAGCTTCGAAAGCAACACCTGTTGCAGCGATTGCAAAATTTGCAGCTGCAGGAAAGCGTATCCGCAAAAAAGACTTGGGAACTATCGCGATGACTTACGGATCTGTTTACGTAGCACAAGTTGCTATTGGAGCGGACTACAATCAGTTTTTCAGAGTGCTGAAAGAAGCTGAAGAATATCCGGGTCCATCAGTTATTATTGCTTACTCACCCTGTATCAACCATGGCTTAAGCGGTGGAATGGGCACAACTACATTAGATAACAAACGTGCTGTTGAGTGCGGTTATTGGTCATTGTGGAAGTACGATCCTCGTTTGGAAGCTGAAGGTAAAAATCCGTTCGTCTTTGAAAGTAAAGAGCCGGATTGGAGTAAATTCCAAGATTATATCCTTAGTCAAGTCCGCTACAACTCGCTGAAGAAAACATTCCCTGCCGAAGCAGATGAATTGTTTAAAGCCGCTGAGGAAAACGCAAAATGGCGTTACAATCAGTACAAGCGCTTGGCCGCAATGGATTGGTCGAAGTAATTTTCGACTGTCTCGTAAAAATAATCCCGCCGAATGGCGGGATTATTTTTTACGAAATCTTCGACCAAACCGTATCACCATACATTTTTCGAAGCGTAATGTTCAGTTTTTGGTGTTGAAGCTGGCTCAAATTCGGGTCTTCGTCCAACACCAAACCTGCAGCGATGCGTGCCGCTCGAATAATACGTTCGTCTTTGGTTAAATCGGCTAATTTGAAATTTAAAGCTCCGCTTTGCTGTGTGCCTTGAATGTCGCCGGGACCACGAAGTTGTAAATCGGCTTCGGCGATTTTGAAACCATCGTTGGTTTTGACCATGGTGTCCAAACGTTTTTTGGCTTCATTGCTGAGTTTGTGGCTCGACATCAAAATGCAATAACTTTGCTCTGCTCCACGTCCCACACGTCCACGCAATTGATGAAGTTGAGAAAGCCCGAAACGTTCGGCGTTTTCGATAACCATGACAGTCGCGTTCGGAACATCAACACCAACCTCAATCACAGTCGTCGAAACCATGATTTGCGTTTTGTTTTCAACAAACAATTTCATACCCAAATCTTTTTCCGTTTGAGGCATTTTTCCATGCAAGATACTGACTTGAAATTCCGGACGTGGAAACTCAGAACACATTGTAAAATAGCCCTCTTCCAAATCTTTCAAGTCTAATTTTTCCGATTCTTTGATGAGCGGATAAACGACATAAATTTGTCTGCCTTTTCGCAATTCCTGCTTGAGAAATTCGTATAATTTCAAACGTGAATTATCGTAGCGATGCAACGTTTGCACGGGTTTTCGATTAGGCGGAAGTTCGTCAATCACGGAAGTGTCCAAGTCGCCATACAACGTCATCGCTAACGTGCGTGGAATGGGCGTTGCCGTCATCACTAAAATATGTGGCGGAAACTGACTTTTTGCCCAAAGTTTCGAGCGTTGTGCAACACCAAAACGATGCTGTTCGTCAATGACGCAAAGTCCGAGTTTTTGAAATTGTACGGCATCCTCAATCAAGGCGTGCGTGCCGATAAGAATCTTAATGGTTCCGTTTTGCAAACCTTCGTGAAGTTCCCGTCGTTCCTTTGTTTTCGTAGAGCCTGTGAGTAACCCGACACCGATGTCTAACCCTGTCAAAAACTTCTGAATACTTTTGAAATGTTGTTGTGCCAAAATCTCGGTCGGAGCCATAAGGCAAGACTGAAAACCGTTGTCGGAAGCGATAAGCATCGCCATGAGTGCAACCAGCGTTTTCCCACTTCCCACATCGCCTTGCAACAAGCGATTCATCTGAAATCCGCTACCTAAATCTTTGCGGATTTCTTTCACAACGCGTTTTTGTGCGTCCGTCAGCGTAAAGGGTAAATTTTCCTTGAAAAAATGATTGAAATTTTCCCCGACTTTGGAAAACACATAACTTTTTTCCAGTTGATGTTGCGATTTCTGCTTCAAAACACGCATTTGCAACAAAAATAGCTCTTCAAATTTGATGCGGTTTTGAGCACGAGCTAATTCGTCTTGATTTTTTGGAAAATGGATTAAACGCAGAGCGGAATCTCTTGAAATCAACGGATATTTTTCCAAAACCAACGGTGGAAGAATTTCAGGAATAACGAAAGCCATGCCTTCCAAAAGCGTTTGCATCAATTTGCTGATTGCTTTTGAGGTAATCCCTCTGTTTTTCATGGTTTCCGTTGTGTTGTACATCGGATACAAACCTTCTTTTTGCAATTTGGTTTCGCTTGCCAAATCAATTTCGGGATGTGTGAAATTGTACGATTTATTGAATAGCGCGGGCTTTCCAAAAATCACGTAATTTTCGCCGATTTTCAGATTTTCGTTAATCCACTTTACACCTTTGAACCAAATCAAGTCGATTTCGCCCGTTTCGTCGGCAAACCTGACGACTAAACGTGATTTGAATTTTGTTCCGACTACTTCTTTGCTCAAAATTTTGCCTTGAACGAGAACGTGCGCGGACGATGCTCCGCCCCTACAAATTTCGCTAATTTTAACATAACTACTTTTATCCACATAGCGAAACGGCAGGTAATTCAGCAAATCCTCGAACGAAAACACATTGATTTCCTTGCGAAACAATTCGCCTCGTTTGGGACCAACGCCTTTTAGGAATTCAATCGGTGTGTTCAGATAATCGTTCATGGCAAAAACTTTTGCAAAGATACAACTTTTTTTGTTTTCCGTACTTCAACCTATATGCAAATTTTTCGAGCACCTCGAATTTTACTGACACTTGATGCTGAATGAACGATATCCAAGACCTCGATACGTTGTTTTGTAATTCGATAAATAATCAAGTGTGCATCAAGAACGATATTGCGGTACATTTGGCTTTTGGTTGGAATGTGGCGACATTCAGGGTAAAGCAAATGCCAACGAGAAAGGCTAGCAACTGCTTTCTCGATTTTTTTTACATAGTGCTCCGCCTGAGCATAGCCAAAGGTTTCAAGTGTGTAATCATGGATATGATCAAAGTTTGCCTTAAATTTGTCGCTTATTTCAAGTACCTTGCCAGACGTTCTTTTCTCCATGCTTCCAATTCTTTTTTGGCTTCTTCCCAAGGTGTAAAATTTCCTTGCTCTATACTACGAATATGCTCCAAAAATTCCTCTTGCGTGCAATGGAACGGGACATTGGGGTTAAATTTCTTGGAAGTTGAAACTTTGGGGGGCGCAACTTCGTAAGCCAAAGCAGGCTCATCAACAGTCATCGGTGTATCCTCAGTAAATTTATATGGTTTTTTCGGCATAACTTTATCCTTTTAGCGTACGGCAAAGTTACAACATTTTTTTCATTCCACCAAGCAGATTTCCTTAAAAAATGTTAAAATTGACAAAATTTGACCGCTCTAAAAAAGTTGTTCACAATTTCAAAAATATCAAAAAATAGTTGTAACTTTGCAGAAAATTTTGAAAGATAGAAGCCATGAAACAAAAACTACTTCTTTCAATTATTAGGTTTAAAGAACAAAATTTAGGATAAAAATATGAGCATAGAAAATAACGAATTATTGATTGGTATTGTTTCCTTAGCAACGGCATTTGTAGTATGGGTTGCCAAAACATGGTATGATAAGCACATTTCTATCAGACCACGTTTATTCCTTAGTGTTACAAATCCAGGATATGCCTCTCACATAAGAGGAGGATCTTCTGTTTTTACTTGGAAATGTTATTGTACGCTAAAAAATAACTCCGAGTATACAGCCTATGATGTTGAGATATTCGAAGCAGTAGCGACAAAAACAGAATTTATATTTAATGTAGCAGAGATAAGAAACAAGTTGCCCAAAAATAACCACATAGATGCCAAAGAATCTCAAAATTTCTTAGTAGCCCTTCAGCGCACTTGCCATAATGGCAGTAAATATCTACCAGCTCCAAATGAGCTGAACAATATTAGATTGATTGTAAAATATCGAAATGAAAAAGGTAGACTTTTTTATACAAAATACTATAAAAAGGATGGGCAAGAAAAAAATAAGCAGTGTTTTTCTAAGCCTTTTAAGCACGACAAAAAACAGCTACTTAATAACTTACCAAACCCAAAATAATTCCGTACCTTTGCAAAACCATGAACAAAAATAATCAACTCCAAATCCGCAAAAACACAGCAATTTTTTGATTTTTACTCGTCAAAATTTTAACACTTTTTAGGTTTTTTATTTGGTTTTTTTGACGTAACTTTGCAACCGAATTACAAGCCGTCATTGCGAACTGCAGAGCAGTGAAGCAATCCAGAAAAAATGGTAAGTGGATTGCTTCGCCTGACGGCTCGCAATGACGTGAAAAGCAATCCACAGAAAACAAAAAGAATTATGATACGAGGAGGAGCGGTTTACATAGTGGCAAATAAAAGAAACGGAACATTATACACCGGTGTTTCTGCCGATTTGAGGTGTCGTATTTATGAACACAAAATAAAATATAACCCAGACTGCTTCACCGCAAAATATGATTGCCATATTTTGGTGTATTATCGTGGTTTCCATAGAATAGAGGACGCTATTGCAGAGGAAAAACGAATAAAAGGTGGCAACCGAAAAAACAAATTGAAAATGATTGAGACATTAAATCCGGAGTGGAAAGATTTATGGGAAGAAGTAAAGGAATGGTAAGCGTCATTGCGAACTGCGAAGCAGTGAAGCAATCCAGAATAACAAAATAGATTGCTTCGCCTGACGGCTCGCAATGACGGCAATGACAATGGTTCACTATAACGAATGGATTGCTTCGCTTCGCTCGCAATGACGTGAAGTTCCATTTTTTTCATATAATTGTTTTGGATTACATTTTTTTTTGTATATTTGCACATCCCTAATTTATAGACTCATGGCTACTAACCAAAAACCTAAAAAAATCCCCGTATTGGGCTCTATCATCAAAACAGCGATAGACTTACGAGAAAAAATTTCGTTGATTGATTTCGGACGAGTGAAAAATCCTCGAAAAGCACAAGAAAAAGTACTGCGAAAACTCTTGCAGAAGGCCAGTCATACGCATTTCGGCGATGCTTATAAATTTCCCAAAATTTTGAAAGAAAAGGACTTGATTTCTGCTTTCAAAAATTCGGTTCCGACCTTTGATTATGACAGTTTGCATAAGGCTTGGTGGCACCGTACGCTGACCGACGAGCCTTATGTGTGTTGGCCCGGAAAAACCAAGTATTTTGCCCTAAGTTCGGGAACTTCGGGGGCTTCGAGCAAGTATATTCCGATTACACCCGACATGAACAAACAAATTCAAAAAACCAGTATGCGTCAGATTTTTTCGTTGGCGAAATACGATTTTCCTGCGAAAATGTTTGGAAAAGGAATGTTGATGTTGGGCGGAAGCACGAATTTACAGCAGAATGGAGCCCATTATGAAGGGGATTTGTCGGGTATCACGGCGGGAAAGATTCCGTTTTGGTTTCAACATTATTACAAGCCCGGAAAGCGTATTTCCAAAGAGCGTGACTGGCAGGTGAAGCTGAACGAAATCGTAAAAAATGCCCCGAATTGGGATTTAATGGCAATTGTTGGAGTACCTGCATGGTTCGTAGTTTTGATGGAAAAAATTGTTGAAACTTATCAAGTTAAAACCATTCACGATATTTGGCCTAATTTGCGGATTTTTTGCCACGGCGGTGTGTCGATTGAGCCGTATCGCAAAAGTTTGGACAAATTATTCGGACAGCCCGTTACTTTTATCGAAACCTACTTAGCTTCGGAGGGATTTTTGGCTTACCAAAGCCGTCCGAATGCACGTGGCATGGAATTGGTTTTGGACAACGGTATTTTCTTTGAATTTGTACCGTTTAACAACGAAAATTTTGACGACAGTTACAACCTAAAACCTAATCCGCAAACGCTTACTATTGACGAAATTGAGGAAGGAAAAGACTACGCCATTTTGATTACAACCTGTGCCGGTGCATATCGTTATTTGATTGGCGACACTGTGCGATTGGTGGATAAAGAATACAACGAAATCATCATTACCGGGCGCACAAAATTTTTCCTCAGCCTTTGTGGCGAGCACCTTTCGGTGGATAACATGACGGTTGCCGTAAAACGATTGAGCGATACGAAAAATATCGAAATTCCGGAGTTCTGCGTGATTGGAGAAGAACACGGAAACATGTTTGCACATCGCTGGTTTTTGGCTTGTGACGAGCCTTTGGATCCTGCGGTCGCCGTAGAAAAAATTGATCAATATCTCGGCGAAGTGAACGATGACTACCGTACTGAACGTCTGGAAGCCATTCGAGATGTTTCGGTGGAAATTTTCCCTACATCAGTTTTCTACGATTACATGCGTTTGATTG
Organism: Bacteroidales bacterium; assembly: GCA_009785505.1. Lineage (GTDB taxonomy): Bacteria > Bacteroidota > Bacteroidia > Bacteroidales > P3 > WRKV01. The sequence continues at coordinate 12,269 of WQWA01000018.1, read as the reverse complement.
GCAAAGAAGGTGCGCAAAACAAATTTCCGCGTGTATTGCGTGGTGAAAAAATGGAGCACTGGCTGAATTACCTTAAGAACAAATGTTGATACAAACCATATTTTCCGGAATTGTTTTGGGGCTCACGCTTGCAATTATGCTGGGCCCCGCATTTTTTGCATTGTTGCAAACCAGCATTGACAAAGGATTTCGCAGTGCGTTTCAATTTGCGGTGGGAATCTGTGTAAGCGATGCATTTGTGATTGCAATTGTGTTTTTAGGCGTGTCTTCTTTTATGGAGAAACCTGCAATTGGCCATATCATTGGATTAGTTGGCGGTGGCATGTTGATCGGAATGGGCATTCATACCCTTTTGTGCCGATGTAAAGAACGTGGAACTAAACTCGAAGCAGAAAAAGATATAGAGAAACATGCCGAACGCTACGAAAATTCCAAGTTGAATTCGTTTTATTTGAGAGGTTTCTTGTTAAATTTGGCAAATCCGGCGGTTTGGTTTTTTTGGATTTTTTCTGTAGGTTTGGTTAGTTCGCAATACATCAATCCTAAAGGAGGTCCGGATATTTTTTATCTGACTGTTTTCTTTGCGTGTACATTGGGTACCGTAATACTTACAGATATTTTGAAAGCCTTTGGCGCACACAGTTTGAAAAGCAAAATCAACGAAGTACTCTTGCGAAAAATCAATATGATTTTTGCTGTGGTTTTGGTCGGTTTCGGCATTTTTTTGGTTGCAAGATCCGGTTATCCGATTCTTGAACTTATGCTGAAATATTACTCTTACAAATAAAAATTTCAGATTATCTTTTCCGCTTTCGTTGCAACTCTTGCTGTTTTTTTGCGGCCTCTTCAAGGCGTTGTTGCCACTTGGATTTGGTAACCGGCTTTTTGCGTGCTTCGGCAACCATGCGGTGAACTTTCTCCTCGTTGATAAACTTGCCCGTTACCCAAGTAATCAAGAACGTCATACACGTTGAAACGAAGTAGTAATAGTTCAATGCTGATGAGAAGCTATTCAAAAACATCAACAGCATGATCGGCATGAAGTACATCATGGTTTTCATTCCGGGCATCATCGTTGACGCATTTTGACGCATGGTCATTCGGGTGTAAAACACATTCGAAACGGCCATCATAATTGCGAACAAACTGATGTGAGCTCCGTAAAACGGGATGTTGAAAGGCAGATTTATAATAGAATCATACGTTGATAGATCATCTGCCCAAAGAAATCCTTGCTGACGTAATTCTATACTGCTCGGAAAAAATCGGAACATCGCAATCAAAATCGGGAACTGAAGCAACATTGGAATACAGCCCGCCAACTGGTTGATGCCGGCTTTTCTATAGAGTGCCATAACCGCCTTTTGCTTTTCCATGGCCTGTTCGGGTTTTGGAAATTTTTGGTTAAGTTCTTCAACTTCGGGTCTGACTACTTTCATTTTTGCTGCCGAAATCCATGATTTCAGCGTAAGCGGAGCCAAAACAAGTTTGAGTAGAACGGTTAAAATAAGAATAATTATACCGTAGTTCGCAATGCCGATATTTTGCAAAAAGTTGAATACCGGAATCACGGCAAAACGGTTTACCCACTGCATCAAGAAAAATCCCCATCCGAGCGGAATCAAGCGTTCCAAATCCAGATTGTAAGAACTTAAAATTGAAAATTTGTTGGGTCCCAAATATAATTTCATGTTGATGCTGTGATTCGGCTCTGACCTGTAAGGCAGGCCAATCAAAGCCTCCAGAGTTCTAACATAATTAGCCCTATCAAGGTTCGGATTGGTAAAACTCGCTAAATTAGCATTCACAATCGGGTCATCTTTCATGATTAAAACCGATGTAAAGAAATGATGTCTGAATGCTACCCAGCGTACAGGAGTGTTCATTTCCTCTCGACTATCGCGATTCATATTTAAACGATCAACTCGAGCATTGTTTGGCTTGAAAGAAATGCCTGTATTCGTATTTTCAAAACTTCTACCTTCATTTCCGGGTGAGGCTTTTTCATTTCTCGGCATAACAGCATTCCAGTGCAAATCAATGAAATTTGCGCGGTTCATGATGAGATCGTCCATTCCAACGAAATTGATTTGGAAATCGATCATGTATTCACTTCCTCTGAAGCCGTAAACGAATTCAACGTATCGTGATCTATCCAAATCATAGCCATCGTTTAGAAACAACCTCATGGCAATTTCTGCGGTTTGATCGCCTGTAATTATTGCCCCGTCTTGAAAATTGGATATTATTTCAAAGTAATAATCTCTCGTGTTGATTAGACGGTTGTTCACAAAAAACGAAATGAAAAAATTATGCCAATCTTGGTCGAACAGCGTGATATTTCTATCTCTTGTCCACACGAGATAGTCGTTCAAACTAACCCGAGACATTGTTCCGCCAAGACTGCTGAAATCCACGGTAAACACATCGGTTACGAGTGTTTTGGTTTGTTTTTCACCGATCAGGCTGTTTGAGAAAAGATTTTGTTCGTCTCTTACGATTTCCGGTCTTTCATTTGTCTGCTGTGCAGACGGGGCATGCCCCGTCTCTACGGCATATACCAATGCCAACGAATCTTGTACGCGTTGCAGTTCAGCGGCGATACGTTGTTCTTGCGCTTCACGGACCATTTGTTCGCGTTCTTCCGCGCTTGGTGCAGACCACCAGCTAAACACACCAATCACCACAAACATGAGAACCAGACCTACAATTGTATTTCTATCCATAAGTTGTATTTTTCAAGGTGCAAAGATACAAAAAAAAAATGAATCTTCAAAACTTGTGAATTTTAACTGTTTTTCGTATCTTTGCAAAAACGAAAATCATGACTATTTTAATTCGCAACGTACTGCTTGACGAAAAACCAACAGATATTTTTATTGAGGAAATGCTTATCCGTCAGATAGGACAGAGTCTGCAGGTTAATGCCGATAAGGTTATTGACGGAACAAAAAAAGCCGTTTTTCCGGGTTTTATCAATGGGCATTCACACGCAGCAATGACTCTACTCAGAAGTTTTGCCGAAGACACGCCGTTAGAAAAATGGCTTCATGAAGAGATCTGGCCTGCCGAAGCAAAGCACACCGATGAAACGATTTATTGGGGAACAAAGTTAGCCTGTTTGGAAATGATCGAATCGGGGACAACTTGCTTCAATGACATGTATTTTCGCCCGAAGCAAGTCTATCAAGCCATTTCCGAAATGGGACTTCGTGCATTTATTACGGATACGCTTTTTGATTTTTTCGATCCTGAAAAAGCCGAACTAGCCAAACGTCTGACGGAAGAAAATTTGAAACTTGCACAGTCGTTTGATTCTACAGTTCGCTACACCATCGCACCTCATGCAATTTACACGGTATCCGGCGAACTTTACAAATGGTGTGCCGATTTTGCGAAAGCAAATAATCTGAATATGCATACGCACTTGGCCGAAAGTCGCACGGAATACGAAAATTCGATTAAAAATTTCGGATTAAGTCCGGTAAAATATCTAAAAAAATTAGGCATTTTATCGCCGAATTTATCGTTGGCACACGTGGTTTGGGTTGATGATGAAGACATTCAAATTTTGGCGGACTACGACGTAAAAGTGGTACATAATCCACAGTCGAATTTGAAAATTTCGTCCGGCTATCGATTCAAATATGTTGAAATGAAAGAAAAAGGCGTCACGGTTTGTTTGGGAACTGATGGCTGTGCTTCATCCAATAATTTGGATATGACCGAGGCTATGAAATTCGCTTCATTCATGCAAAAAGCGTGGCGTTTTGACCCAACGGCTTTATCCGGAAAAGAAGTTTTGGATATGGCAACCATCAACGGCGCAAAAACATTTGGAATCAACGCAGGTGCTGTAAAAGAAGGTTGTTTGGCAGATTTGATTTTGATAGATTTGAATCAAACGGCGTTCACACCAAACTACGATACTATCGCAAATTTGGTTTATTCTGCCAACGGTTCAGCAGTAGACACCATGATTTGCAACGGGAAAATTCTAATGAAAAACCGCACCATTCAAGGCAGACAAGACATTATTGACAACGCTATCGAAGCCTCGAAAATAATTACAAAAAACTAAACGATATGACTTACACAGAAAAAATCAAAGAATCCGCCGTATTCATTCAATCCAAAATTCCAAAAACTCCCGATGTGGCAATCGTTTTGGGTAGTGGCTTAGGCGACTTGGCAGAACACATTCAAAACCCAATTGTGATGCCGTATTCTACAATTCCGAATTTCATGGCATCTACAGCTGTTGGGCATAAAGGCAACTTGATTTATGGCGAGCTCGGCGGGAAAAATGTGTTGGCGATGCAAGGTCGTTTTCATTTTTACGAAGGGTATTCGATGGAGCAGGTTACACTGCCAATGCGTGTGTTTAATGCGTTGGGCATTTCTACCGTATTTGTTTCAAATGCTGCAGGTGGAATCAATCCTGAGTTCAGGGTTGGGAATCTAATGATCATCAAAGACCACATCAATCTGATGCCGAATCCGCTGATTGGGAAAAATTTAGAAGAATTTGGACCAAGATTTCCGGATATGACGCGTCCGTACGATTTGGAATTGATCAAAACATGTAAAGAAATTGCTGTAAAACTTAACATTCCGTTGCAAGAAGGTGTTTATGTCGGCGGAACAGGGCCAACCTACGAAACACCTGCAGAGTATAAGTATTTCCGAATTATCGGCGGCGATGCGGCGGGAATGTCGACCGTTCCGGAAGTGATTGTCGCACGTCACGGAAACATGCGTGTGTTCGGTATGTCGGTTATTACCAACGAAGGTTTTGATTTTGCAGAAGATTTTGTAAATGACGAAAACGATGTAGTTGAAGCCGCAGGAGCTGCCGCCGAAAAAATGACGGCTTTGTTTACAGAGATGATTCGGAGTTTATAAATTTGAAATTGCTAAACAGTGAAAATCAACATCCAAAACACATCAAAAAATCCGCTGCCGGCATACGAAACAAAAGCCTCTGCGGGAATGGATCTGCGAGCAGATTTGAACGAAGACATCATTCTTAAACCTCTTGAAAGGGCTTTGATACCAACAGGTTTGCGGCTCGAGCTTCCAATCGGCTATGAAGCACAAGTACGCCCAAGAAGCGGACTTGCTGCCAAACACGGCATAACGGTCTTGAACTCGCCCGGAACGATTGATGCGGATTATCGCGGCGAAATCAAAATTATTTTAGTCAATTTGTCTAACGAAAATTTCACAATCAAACACGGCGAACGCATTGCACAAATGATTATCGCCAAACATGAAGCCGTAGTGTTTTGTGAAGTCTCCGAAGTTTCAAAAACCGAACGCGGCGAAGGCGGATTCGGACATACCGGAAAATAAATTTATGCAAAAAATCGTTTCGAAATACAAACTAAATCTCATCATCATCGCATTGTTGGTGGTGTTTGCTGCAAGTTGTAGAAGCCGGCAAGTTGTATTGTCGCCAAGAATTGATCTGAATATTGTGGAAACTCCCGAAGTTTCAAGATTTCCGCAAAACATTCAAATGATAATCGACCAAGCGTTTTTAGTTGGGATGAGGCAATTGCTAATTGAAGATCATGTAAATGCACTAAATACTTTTTTCGAGGTATTGAGCATCGACAATCAACACGCTCCGGCACATTTTCAGATTTCCAGAATCAGGCTCATGCAGAATCAGTTCAGCGAAGCCGAAATTCATGCGGAACGGGCTTGGAGATTGTCGCCAAACAATAAATTTTATCTCCAGCATTTAGCCGCGATTTATCAGCACAACAATAAGCTCGCACAAGCTTTAAGCAGTTACGAACGCCTGATAATTCTTGATCCACGAAACGAAGATTTGTATTTGCTTGAAATGGCAAATCTTAATCTCATGCTTGGGCGGCCTACGGAGACTATTCGAATTTTAAGTTTACTCGAAAATCGACATGGTATTTCCGAAGAACTATCCATGCAGAAAATCAACATCTTTCAAGCACTCAGACAAGAAGACGGCATCCGAAACGAATTGGAAAAATTGACTCAAGAATTTCCGAATAATCCAAGATTTTGGGCGATCTTGGGCGATCTTAATATGCAAACCGGACAACCGGATGAAGCCTACAAGAATTTTCAAAAAGTTTTGTCTTTGGATCCGGACAATCCTTATGTACGTTTGGCTCTGGTAGAGCATTATCAATCACGTGGCGACACAGCAAACATGTTTACACAACTCATTTTGGCGCTCGAAAATCCAAGATTGGATATCGATGTCAAAGTCGCAATAATGATACAGTTCTTTCAAGTTTCCGAACAAAAAGAAAACATTTATAACATGCTTTATGCCATCCTTTCCGCACATCCCGATGAGCCGAAAGCCCTGGCTTTATACGCCGATTTCTTGCTGCACGACGACCGTTTCGAAGAAGCTCGCGACAAATACAGAAAAGTAGTTGCCATCGATGGCTCTCAATGGCCCGTCTGGGAAGCTTTGTTGGTTACAAACCTGATAGTACTGGATGCAACAGGATTATTGCAAGACGGAAAAGCTGCATTAGAGCGCTTTCCCGAACAACCATTAGTTTACTACATCATCGGGACAGGCTACCATCTCAAAAGAGATTATGTAATGGCGATGCAATTTCTCGAGCAAGCAAAAACTTTAGCAGAATCCAATCCACGTTTGTTGGCTCAAATTCACGGCGATTTAGGAACTATTTATCACTTTTTGGGCAACCATGAACGATCCGACAAGAATTTCCGAAAAGCGTTGGAATTAGAGCCTGAAAATTATACTTTTTTGAATAATTTTGCCTATTTTTTAGCACTACGCAGAGAAAATTTGGACGAAGCCGAACGAATGTCGCTTTTTGTTGTACAGCGAAACCCAACAAATCCTACATTTTTAGACACTCACGCATGGGTACTTTTCAAACGAGGCAAGTTCGACGAAGCAAGAATAATTATGGAGTTGGCAATAGAATTTGGCGGATATGAACATGCCGTAATTCTTGAACAGTACGGCGATATTCTTTGGAAAACCGGAGATAAAGAACGGGCTGTAGAATACTGGAAAAAAGCCCAAGCTATGAAATATGCAAGGAGCTCCGAGTTTTTAGATGAAAAAGTCCGAACAAGAACCTGGATTGGAAATTAATTTCAAAAAAATTTGGAAGTTTCATTTTTTTTTTGTATCTTTGCACTCCAATTTTAACAAGAATTAAGTAAAAGCCATGGCAAGAATTTGTGATTTAACCGGAAAAAAGGTCATTAGCGGAAATCATGTTTCGCATTCAAATATCAAGACCAAACGTAAATTTTATCCGAATTTGCAAACAAAGAAATTCTATGTTCCCGAAGAGGATGCGTGGATTACATTGCGTGTTTCGGCAAAAGCCATGCGTTCGATTAATAAAAAAGGTGTTTACGCTTGTTTGTTGGAAGCAGATAAAAACGGACTCATTCGTTTGTAATGCACCTCGAGAAACAGACGGCTGCCTTTTTGGCAGCCGTTTTTTTTTTGTGTATTTCGTTTTTTTTCGTATCTTTGCAGAATGGTTTCTTTCCTATCCAAACGATTGACAAGTTTCTTGCTTCTAGCAATGTTTAGCTGCGCTGCCGTTGCACAAACTTCGGAACGCCCTGCACAAAGGCCGGTTGTGCAGATAGCGGGGATTATTTTGGATAATGAGAACTTACGACCTATACCACACGTAAATATCTCTGTTAGAGGTACCCATCGCGGTACTTCGACAGATATGAACGGTTTTTTCTCATTAACTACTTTGGCAGGAGATTATTTGGTATTTTCAAGCATAGGTTTTCGTACAGAAACCATAAAAATTCCGGACACCTTACAGGCAAATCGCTACACAATTTATCAAACCTTGCTGAGAGACACTTTAGAGTTGCCGGTTACTGTAATTTTTCCGTGGCCCAGCAGAGAAAGATTTCGCGAAGCATTCTTGAATTTGGATATACCTGCCGATGATTATGATATTGCACGAAGAAATGTGCTTTTGTCGGAACTCAGAGATCGTGCAAGACACGCGCCTATGGATGCCCAAATGAATTTCAGACACCTCACCCAGCAAAGAGCCGATCGCATGTATTGGGCAGGACAACAACAACCGAACAATTTGCTAAATCCGCTTGCGTGGGCACAATTCCTGCGAATTTGGAACGCTCAACGGGACGAAAGAAGACAGCAACGCGTGCGGGATTGGGATTTTTATGAGCCTTAAACAGTATATTTTTGCAATACTTTTGAGTCCTTTGTGCTTCTCATTAACGATGGCTGAAACACAGGATACTATTGTGGTTCGCGAGATTGAGGGAGCAGAAATTCGTGCCGGAAGATTATCTAATCAGAGAATAATCAGTACTATATCCGCACAATATTTGCCAACGGTAAGCAATAGCATTGAAGCCTTAATCATGACTTTGCCCGGTGTGGTTTCAAACAACGAATTAAGTTTGCAATACTCAGTTCGAGGTGGAAGTTTTGATGAAAATTTAGTCTATGTAAATGGTATCGAAATTTTTCGTCCGTTTTTAGTTCGCTCAGGAGAGCAGGAAGGACTGAGTTTTATCAATCCGAATTTGGTTTCTACGGTACAATTTTCTGCCGGCGGATTTGATGCCATGTACGGCGATAAGCTATCTTCGGTTTTAGATGTTCGATACAGGCGCCCAACCGAATTTGGAGGCTCTCTCTCGCTCGATTTGCTCGGAGCTTCCGCACACTTGGAAGCCGCGTCAAGAAACCAAAAATGGAGAGGGCTGATCGGCGCTCGCCACAAATCTAATCAATATTTGCTAAATACGCTTCCTACGCAAGGCGATTATCGACCGGCTTTTACAGATGTACAAACCTATCTTTTGTATCTTCCAAATCCACGTTTGGAGTTTGAATTTTTAGGAAATATTGCACTGAATAGCTACCAATTTATCCCTTCATCAAGACAAACAAGATTTGGAACTTCCGATAATCCACTTGGACTTTTTATTCACTTTCAAGGACAAGAAATCAGCCGATTTAACAGCGTTTTCGGGGCATTTTCAACAACATTCAGACCTCATCCAAATCTACAACATCGCCTCACTTTTTCAGGATTTCAGACTGTAGAACGTGAATATTTTGATATTTTGGGAGCCTATCGACTCGGTGGAATAGACATCGGCAACGACAGCAAGCCGGCGAATTTAATGGGCGTTGGTGCTTTTCTGAATCATGCACGAAATGACTTGAATGCTATCATTTATAATGTAAGTTATCAAGGAAGACTCATGAAAGAACGTGTGTTTTTATTGTGGGGCGTAAGGTTTCAGCGTGAAGATATTTTAGATCATCTCAACGAATGGACGATGGTAGATTCGATAGGTTTCGCCCTACCCCATCCTCAAATTCCGTTTGATAGCCTTGATTTTAACAATACTTTTCGCAATCCTTCTCGTCCGCCTTTATTGCAGAATGTTTTCCGTGCGGATCATCATTTGATTACAAATCGTTATACTGGTTTTTTGCAAGCCAACTTTGAAGTTTCGCCGGAATTGGCTGTCGTTGCAGGCATTCGATTTTCATACTGGAATTTCAACAACGAATTTCTGGTTAGTCCGCGGGCATCTTTGACTTTTGCTCCGAGAAATTTAGAAAACTGGACGTTTCGTTTTGCAACCGGCGTTTTTCATCAGCCACCATTTTATAGAGAAATGCGCGATCTGGACGGAAATTTAAATCACGACATACGAGCACAACGTGCCATCCATTTTGTTGGGGGTGTTGACCATTATTTAACACTTTGGAATCGTCCGTTCAGACTCACATCTGAAGTGTATTACAAGGCTTTGAGTAATTTGATTCCTTTCGAAATTGATAATGTCCGCATCCGTTATTTGGCACAAAATATTGGTAGAGGTTATGCAACCGGTATAGATTTTCGCTTAGCAGGCGAAGTGGTCGAAGGTGCCGAATCGTGGTTAAGTTTGTCGATTATGCGGACAAGGGAAAGTACCAACGGCGGGTCTTTTATTCCTCGACCAACAGACCAAAGAGTGAATTTCAATCTATTTTTCCAGGACCATTTGAGGGGGAGCGATAATCTCAGAGCACATCTCAATCTCGTGTTTGGTACCGGTTTGCCGTTTGGTTCACCCGAAGGATTGAGAAATCTCGAAACACTTCAAAATCGTGGAAATTTCCGACTGCCTCCTTATCGGAGAGTGGATTTAGGTTTGTCCTATCACATCAGAGCCTTTAATTTGGGCAGACTTTGGTTAAGCGCCGAAATTTTCAACCTATTTGATATGAACAATACCATTTCGTATTTGTGGATTTCAGATTTCACCGGCACACAGTACGCCGTAGCCAATCATCTTACCTCGCGACGGCTGAATTTTAGGGTTAGCGTAAATTTTTAGGGAGCCCGTCCGATCAAAATTTTTAACGAACACAGCTCTCCATTCAAACGTACCATTAGAATTGCTGTGACCACCCAAGACACCGCCCGCAAAAACAGTACCAAGATACAAAAAAAACCGAAATCTCGCAAATTTATTGTGAGATTCCGATTTTTTGAATTTATAGTTGGTAAACTACTTCTCCGTTTTCTCCTCAGCTTCTTCTGTTGGAGTTTCCTCAACAGGAGCTTCTTCAGTAGTTTCTGCAACTTCTACAGCAGGAGTTTCCACAACTTCCTCTACAATTGTTTCAACCTCCGCAACAGGAGTCTCTACAGCTTCTTCTACCGGAGTTTCCTCTTTTTTTGGTGCCGCTTCAGCTTTTGGTGCTGTTTCGTCCGCTTTTTTACGAGTACCCGCACGACGTGTAGTTTTCGCTTTAGCAGCTTTCTTCTCTTTCAACATGCCTTCGTTGTAGTCAACGAGTTCGATCATCGCCATATCTGCATTATCACCAAGACGTTTTCCTATTTTCAAAATGCGCGTATATCCACCTGGACGATCGGCAATTTTTGGTGAAATTTCACGAAACAGTTCGGTTATCGCATTTTTATCTTGAAGATAACTAAATACCACGCGGCGAGAATGCGTCGTGTCTTCTTTTGACTTCGTCAAAAGCGGTTCAACGTAAATACGTAAGGCTTTTGCCTTGGCTAACGTTGTTTTGATGCGTTTGTGCATAATCAACGAAGAAGCCATATTCGCCAGCATTTGGCGTCTGTGAGAATGTGTTCTGCTGAGTTTATTGAATTTTTTTCCGTGTCTCATGATTCAAAATATCTTTTACAAATTAATCTTTATCAATTTTATACTTGGCTACATTCATACCGAATTCCAAGCCTTTTGCTTCTACCAGTTCTTCTAGTTCAGTCAACGATTTTTTACCGAAATTACGGAATTTCAATAAATCGTTTCTGTTGAAAGATACCAATTCGCCGATAGTCTCAACCTCTGCGGCCTTCAAGCAGTTCAGGGCACGTACCGACAAGTCCATGTCCGACAAGCGAGTCTTTAAAAGTTGACGCATATGCAAATCACCCTCGTCAAACACTTCGGCTACGTCCTCTACTTCGGTTTCAAGTGTCATATCATCATCTGAGAACAACATAAAATGCTGAATCAAAATTTTTGCCGCATCTTTCAACGCATCTTGAGGCGAAATCGAACCATCGGTATCAATGTGCAGTGTCAGTTTTTCGTAATCGGTTTTTTGTTCTACGCGGAAGTTCGTTACATCGTATTGAACATTTTTGATTGGCGTATGAATCGAGTCCATAGCAATGGTATCCACGTGTGCACTCGGATTTTTATTTTCTTCCGAAGGCACATAGCCGCGTCCCTTGTTAATGTCCAATTCGACAACCAAGCGCACATTGGATTCCATGTGGCAAATTTCCAAATTCGGGTTCAAAACTTGAAATCCGTTCAGAAATTTGTTGATATCGCCTGCTTTGAACACATTTTGACCTGAAATCACGATTTTCACTTTTTCACTGTCAATACCTTCAATCTGTTGTTTGAAACGAATTTGCTTAAGATTCAGAACGATGTTTGTAACATCTTCCAAAACCCCTTTAATCGTTGTAAATTCGTGAGTTACACCCTCAATTTTTACTGAAGTAATGGCGAATCCTTCGAGCGATGACAAAAGAATGCGACGGAGTGCGTTACCTACGGTAATTCCGTAGCCGGGCTCCAACGGACGAAACTCAAACACACCTTGTTTGTCGTCCGATTTAATCATAATTACCCTTTCAGGTTTTTGGAATGCTAATATTGCCATGTTTTTTATTTTTTTTCGGTTTGGGTTGCGGGCGTTTCGACTTCGCTCA
>WQWA01000017.1 GCA_009785505.1 Bacteroidales bacterium | reverse complement strand
GGAATACCTTTATCTAGCATTTCGAAGCCAACGAGACGCTTACGTTTTACGCCTTCGGCTTTGAGTTGCTCCATTTTTTCGCGATCGATAAAAGGCTTATTGTCAACAAATTTCGTAATCCAAACCAAGCCGGCTTCGATCGGCGAAATAGTGTCGTCAATTTCATGGCCATACAAACAAAATCCCATTTCCAAACGCAAGGTGTCACGTGCGCCAAGTCCTGCCGGCTTAATACCAAACTCAGCACCAGCCTCGAAAACAGCGTTCCAAATCGTTTGCGCATCTTTCGGATGACAATAAATTTCACAACCGCCCGAACCGGTATAACCTGTGATTGAAAAAATAACATTTGGAACACCTGCAAATTCAAGCACCTTGAACGTGTAATACTTCATATCAATGACATTTTCCGATGTCAATTTTTGCATGGCTTTCAGCGCCGACGGCCCTTGAACGGCGAGCTGAGCGTAGTCGTCGGATACATTACAAAAATCTTTACCGATTTCCATGCCCATCTCCTCAGCAAAGAGACTCATCCACGCAAAATCTTTGTCGATATCTGCGGCGTTTGGAACCATAAAGTACTCATCGGCTTTGAAACGATACACGAGCATATCATCAACAATTCCGCCTTTTCCGTTGGGCAGACAGGTATATTGCACCTGACCGTCAACCAGTGCAGACACATCGTTAGTCGTAACACGCTGCAGAAACTCAAGTGCCTTTGGGCCCTTAGCCCAAAACTCGCCCATGTGTGACACATCAAACACGCCTATAGCATTGCGTACTGCCAAGTGTTCATCAACTAATCCTGTGTACTGCATGGGCATATTGTAACCGGCAAATTCAACCATTTTTGCTCCCAAATCAATGTGATTTTGTGTGAAGGGTGTTTTTTTCATTTGATATTTTTTTGCAAAGGTACGAAAAAATAAAGAATTGACAGAAGAAAATATAGAACTATTTTGTGCTTTTTGTCTTACGACTAAATTTTTAGTTATACAACTAGTTTTTTAGTTGATCAACTAAAAAACTAGTTGTTACTTGGATAAATAAATGATTAACACAGAAATATCCGAAGGACTAACCCCTGAAATGCGAGATGCTTGACCTATGGTTCTTGGACGAATTTTTGATAATTTTTCTCGTGCTTCGGAGGATAGGGACTGTAGTTTGTGATAATCAAAATCGTCTTTTAGAATGGTACTTTCGTGTTTAGATAACTTTTCAGCAATTTCTTTTTCTTTTTGAATGTAACTGCTGTATTTGATTGAAATCTCGGCCTGTTCTTGCGTTTCAGCAATTAACTCCTCGCTTGCTTGGCTGAAATCAAAAATTAAAAAGGGTTGCAAGCTTTGCAGATTGATTTGAGGGCGAGAAAGTAATTGTGCTAAGCTTGTTTTTTGTGAAATACCGCTTGTTTCACAGGATTCCAAAATCGGGTTAATAATTTTGGGAGAAATCTTGGTTTGGTTCAAATATTCGAGAAATTCTTGTGTTAATTCTTGTTTTTTTCCAAAATTTTTCATGCGTTCAGAACTTGCCAAACCGAGTCTGTAACTGAGCGGAGTTAATCTTTGATCGGCATTATCCTGACGTAGTAAAATTCGGTATTCGGCACGAGACGTAAACATGCGATACGGTTCGTCAACTCCTTTTGTAACCAAATCATCAATTAAAACGCCGATGTATGCCTCGTTGCGTTTCAAAATAAATGCCTCTTTATCACGAATCTGCAAAACGGCGTTGATGCCTGCCATCAAACCTTGTGCAGCAGCTTCTTCATAACCGGTTGTTCCGTTGATTTGTCCGGCGTGAAACAATCCGGAAACCAATTTTGTTTCCAACGTAGGTTTTAACTGTGTTGGTGGAAAATAATCGTATTCAATAGCATAACCCGGGCGAAAAATTTTTGCTTGCTCAAAACCTTGAACTTTCTGCAAAGCGGTAATTTGCACCTCTTCCGGAAGAGAGGATGAAAATCCATTGATATAAAATTCGTTCGTAGTCCAGCCTTGAGGTTCAACAAATAACTGATGTTGAGTTTTGTCGGCAAAACGATTGATTTTATCTTCGATAGACGGGCAATATCTGGGGCCAACGCCTTGAATTCGCCCTTGAAACATTGGCGATTTTTCAAAGCCGGTTCTCAAGATATCATGGACGATTTCGCTGGTGTAGGCTAAATAGCACGAACGTTGATGAGTCAATTTGGGTGTTTGTAAAAACGAGAATTTTTCGGGATTTTCATCGCCGGGTTGTTCGATAAGTTTTGAAAAATCAATCGTTCGTCCGTCCACACGAGCAGGTGTTCCCGTTTTCAGTTGTGAAACTTCAAAGCCGAAAGTCCGTAAGCGCTCCGAGAGTCCGAAACTTGAATTTTCGCCCATTCGTCCGCCACTGAAATGCTTTTCGCCAACATGGATGATGCCGTTCAAAAATGTGCCGTTGGTTAAAATCACGGCTTTTGCAAAAAAACGTTGTCCGAGCGATGTTACAACGCCTTGAATTCTATTGTTTTCAACGATTAAATCCACGACTTCATCCTGTCGTAAATCGAGATTTGGCGTATTTTCTAATAATTCTATCCATTTTTGCGAAAACAGCACCATATCGCTTTGTGCACGGGGACTCCACATCGCAGGACCTTTCGAACGGTTCAACATTCTGAATTGAATCATCGTGTGATCGGTTACAATTCCAGAAAGTCCACCCATGGCATCAATTTCCCGAACGATTTGCCCTTTTGCCACGCCTCCCATCGCCGGATTGCACGACATTTGTGCCAATCTATCGATATTCATACTAATTAAGAGCGTTTTTGCTCCCAACGCAGAAGCAGCATGAGATGCCTCACACCCGGCATGTCCGCCGCCAACAACGATAATATCGTATTTTTCGTGCACTTTTACATGAATAACAAACTACTGTCACCGTAGGATAAAAACCGAAAATCATGCGAAAGAGCATAATCATAAATTTTTCGCCAATCATCTCCAACAATTGCGGAGATCAACAGAAGCAGTGTGCTTTTGGGTTGATGGAAGTTTGTGATAATGCCGTTTGCCACTTTGAATTCATAGCCTGGGTTAATCATCAAGGAGGTGGAAAAAGAAAGATTTTTGGATGCGAGGTGTGAGGTACGAGGTGTGAGATGGTTTTCGTGGACACCCTGCACCTCGTATGGAGTCCACTGTTCCACATGATTTGCACTTTCCTCAAGCCAATACAAAGATTCAAGGCTTCGCAAGGATGTTGTTCCGACAGCAATAATCGGACGGTTTTCGGATTTTGCTTTGAGAATTTTTTGCAAACATTCTTGTGAAACAATTACTTTTTCGTCGTGCATGAGATGGTCGCCAATGACCTCGCTTGTAACGGGTTTAAATGTCCCGGCACCAACGTGCAGCGTGAGGGTTGCGGTTTTGATGTTTCTCTTTTCGAGCGATTTCATCACATCTTCCGTAAAATGCAAACTTGCCGTTGGTGCGGCGACAGAACCTTTTTCTTTAGCAAAAATAGTTTGATAGCGATCTTCGTCGCTTTCCTCGGCTTCGCGGTCTATGTAGGGCGGGAGAGGGATTTTACCAATAGCATCAAGGATTTCGGCGAAGGTCATATCGCCTGTCCATTCGAAGATTATTTCCCAAGCATCGTCAACTTGTTTCCCGCGAGTAACAACGATTTTTGATTTTTGATTTTTGATTTTTGAATCAATCTCGATTTGCAAAATGCCGTTTTTCCATTTTCGGTTTCCGCCGACAAAACACTTCCAAATACAACGATTTTTTTGTTGAAACATAAGTTGTGCATCAACGGGCTGGATAGGCTCTAAACAAAAAATTTCGATGCGTGACCCAGTAGGCGTGTGCGTTACAATTCGTGCATGAATTACTTTTGTGTCGTTGAAAACCAACAGAGCGTTTTCGGGAATTTGATTTGCAATGTTCTTGAAAACCGTTTCCGAAATTTGTCCGTTTTTATACACAAGTAATTTTGATGCATCTCGCTCTGGTAAAGGGTAGAGAGCGATTCTTTCTTCAGGAAGATTGTAGTCGAAATCTTCGATGCGGATATTTTTGGTTGAAATCATTAATTTTCGCTTGTTTCTCCAACAATTTGATCGAGCTGGTGTTCCAAAAGTCGTCGGAACTCTTCTTGCACATTGATAGTTCGTTCCATATTTATAGATGTTGCCGGAGTTGCCAAATCTCTAAATCTTGCACTTGTAGGTCTAAATCGGATTCTGTCTCCCTCTACTCCTGTTCCGGATACATCAATACCAAGATTTAAACCGCTCATTAGTGCTGTTGCCCAGGATACCGGACGGAACAATCTCGGCGGTGCTCGCAAAACGGTAATGTGGTAATTAAAACTCATATCCACGTTTTGAGTTCCGCCAACAGCTAACGAATATCTGTTCATGGTTAGTTTAAAAGGAAAAATTTCGATAACTCCATCATCCACAGTTACACCGACAGACAAAGAATCTATCAGATTTTGGTCTCGGCGTCTAAAGCCCAACATTCTTGACACTCTCGAAAAATTTTCGTCATCCAACAAAACCAAATCTTGACCACGCATGCTTGCAGAAGCTATAGTTTGATTCATATCCACACTCATGGTGGAATCCAAATGCGAACTTAACGTTAAATTCAAATCTACAAGTCCTTCAAGCGATTGCAAAATAGGCAAGGTGTCTCTAATTTCGGGGTATAAATCAAGAAGTGCCTGCAACTCAGTGTCTTCAATGGTCATGTCCATCCAAAGAGTTGCATCGTTGAGGCTATGAGCTCGGTAGGCCAAAACAATGTTCATTCCTCCGGCTCTATTTGTTAATCGAAATTCGTTTAATCGTAAAAACTCGTCTCGAATTTCGGCTTCACCGTGCAAATTCGTCATGACGCCGTGCCCAAGCAATAGCGTGTCTATATCTACGTTTAGAGTCATATTCAATATTCCCGGAATCATAAACAACGATGCTTCGGGCGGTGCTTCGAAAACGGCTTCAAACTCGGAGAGTTCGGAAAGGTCTTCTTTGGCTTCAGCCATTAAAAGACTATCCGAAACAAGGACAAACTCAGTGTAGACCTCGTCTTCAGACGATTCTGTGTGTTGTGCGATATTTGTTCGTCCACCTTGTCTTCGGCTTTCCCCACCTGCTTGTCTTTCGGCACGACGTGCTTCGCGCTCTCTGTCCATGAGTTCAAAGCGATTTAACTCCGGTTCGGCATCTCTGCTTCGTCTGCCGCCGCCTTCTTCTCCTCTACCACGTCGTTGCGTTGTGTCTCTCAAAGCCGGGTCGTCTCTCATGGCAAACATTAATTGGTTGGCATCGACTCTATTCGACCTCAAATCCATATGTCCTCGCAAAGTTCCGCGACCAGCCAAGGCACGACGGAAATTTTCCAAAGTTCCGGAAACAACCATGTCCGTATTGCCCATAATCACCGTTGCATTATTCAGCGAAAGCAGGCGGGGATTGAGATTGACTTCTGTTGATAAAACTGAAATTGGAATCGGAAAATCCGGAATGCGCAAACGGAACGTATCAAAAACCAAAGAACCTTCATAAGAAAATTCGCTCATAAAGAGTTGTGCAATATCAATGGTTGTATCGCCTAAAAAAGTAAAGTATTCCAGCAGTTTTTCAATAAGCTGATCCGACGACATTTCCACCAAACGATCAATGCGCTGCTGTCGGCGTTGTTCATCGGTAAGGGCTGTATAGCGACCTCTTCGGCGTTCTTCTTGAATTTCGTTGGCGACAAGGGTTGTGTCTCTATCTCTTCCTCCTGCTCTCACAACCGGATTTTGTGGCATTAGTGCCAAATTCAGTTCTGAGGAACCCAATCGAACTGTTGCTGTTCCCGGCTGGCGGAAAAATAATGAATCAATATTCGCTCTTATGCTTCCAACGGGAGATGTTGGCTTATCGGGATTCGGTATAATTCTGACATTTGCAGACGTTCGTCCTGCGGTCAATCGAATGCGCTCTTCCGGCATACGAAAGTTTATGCCTCGAAAACTGATGCGTGCGGTTTGCGTGTTTACAGTGCCGTCATTGGTCGGAACTTCTACGCGAAAACCGGTCGAAAGTCGTGCGATATTTCCCGAGTATAAATTTCTGTAAACGAAATCCAAACTATCCACACGCACGCTGGTTCTGAAAAAAGCATGGCCTTGTACAAGTGCTGTATCGTCGATATGTGAGCCAAAGCGAAGTCGTACAAAATCCGCAAAAAGATTAATAGTGTCTTGTCGGTTTCTAACCAAAAGGTCGTCAATTTCAACAATACCGTCAACTCTGATTCGGTAAATCTTTTCTCGCGAGAAATTCAAGACATCATGCAAGGCAAACTCAACACTTAAATTGGTATGAATTGCGCCTCGTGTTCGAAAAGCATTTTCTCTACCCATAAACATTCTATACAAGCGATTTAAATTCAAATCTGTAACCAAATGTGTTTCGATTTTCGGATTATCCGTAAATCCGTTCACAATTGCTGTAGCCGAGGCTGTGCCTAAGTGTCCACTATAGAAAAACTCTCGAACGGTTAAGGTTGAGTTTCGCAAATCGTTGAGTCGAAGCTTCACATCTGAGACCAAATTTAGCGTGTCGATTTGAGTGCCGTGCGCAACCAGGTTCATGTTTTTCAAACCAAACGTCACATCAATATCGGGCATGGCCCCATTCGCAAATTTTCCAAGAATTGTTCCGTTGCAAAAAATTTGTCCGTCGTTGACTTGAGCATGCTCCAAAATCATATTAGAGACAGCATTCGGAAGTAATTCATAAATTTGTGAGAACCGCGTTGTGTCTAAGTTAAAGGTTAAATTCGGAAAAAATCCGGTGTCCAATATTTCTATATTTCCGTCAAGTCGAAAAGGAATTTCATTGATATAAAATGCCCCTTTTTCGATAGAAATTTTTTGATTTTCGGAAAGATATTCGGCAAACAAGGTTATGTTTATGGTTGAATTATTTAATAAATCCTCGTCGTTATGGTTGAAATGAATTTGCTCAATAATTGTCTGCATACGGATTTTTCCATCGTTGAAATTGCTCGCGCTCACCAAATCTACCGTCATCTGAGGAAAAAACACGCTCATGTCTTCGGTATTGTAATGAAGCGAATCTAGCACAACTTCGGAAATGGCGTTCACGTGCGAATGAAACAAGTCGCCGGACAACGTTGTTTGAAATCCTCCCAAACTCAGGCTGGTAGTGCGGTCGGAATAATCAATGCTTTTCAGATGTATAGATAATTCCGAAAGTAAATTGTTTTCGATAAACGAGCCGTTCAACTGCAAATTTGCGTTTTGTACGAATGCAGATTGCCCTTTTTTTTCGTTGCGATAATTTATGCGTCCCGAATTAAGGATAATTTGTTGTATATCAACCGCATTGAACAGCGAGTGTAAAGCGGTTGTAGTTGTTTCTCGTTGTTCGGTTTCCGGAAAAACAGCCCAGTTCAGTTTTCCGTTTTCGTCAAAATGCACATTGGTTACACCTCCGCGAAGCTCGAGCTGGGTGATAATCAAATTATTTCTAAACACCAATTCATTAAAATTCAATTGGGCTTGTGCCGAAGGAATAAATGTCAATGTGTCTTCCGGATTTTCTTGATCAAGAATAAGGATATTTTGGATATTTAACCGCACAAACGGATAAATTGAGAAATAGGCTAAATCAATTTTTTCAATCCGGACTTCAGCATTCAAAAAATCATTGGCAAATCGGTTTACCAACGGCGTCAATTGACTTGGCGTAAACAAAATAAAACACACAATCGAAAAAACAATCGTCAAAAGCCCGACGATTGAGCCGAGCGAAATCAACAAAATTTTGAGCCATTTTTTCATCATTGTCAAAATAAAACTACAAAGATACGAAAAATTTTGTATCTTTGCAAAGCCATGTCAAAATTGAACATAACCATAAAGTGCTATACCTCAAAAGACATTTCAATTTGGGACGATTTTGTAGAAAAATCCAAAAACGGTACATTTTTGTTCAAACGGGCATATATGGATTATCATGCACATCGATTTGAAGATTTTTCATTGATGGTTTTTGAAAATAAAAAATTAATTGCTCTTTTGCCGGCAAACCGCAACGAAAAAATTTTATATTCGCATCAAGGTTTGACGTATGGCTCTTTGCTTGTTTCTACTGATGTTTCACAAAGTTTGGTGTTGGGGATTTTTGATGAATTAAAAACGTTTTTGAAACCGTTTGATTTTGAGAAAATTTACTACAAAACCGTTCCTTCGATTTATCACAAATTGCCGTGTGAAGAAGATTTATATGCGTTGTTTCGAAATAATGCAAAATTAGTTGTTCGAAATTGTTCGACGACATTTTGTATGAAAAAATCCAAACCATCGCCAAAATTGCGATTGTCGCGAGTTTTGAACTATGCCGAAAAACATAATTTGCGTTATGAAGTTCATTCGAATGTTGATGCATTTTGGTCGATTGTTGAAGAAAATTTGATGAAAAAACACGGCACTTCGCCGGTTCATTCTCAAGCAGAAATAAATTTGTTAAAATCCTCATTTCCGCATAATATTCAAGCGATTGCGGTATATTCTGAAAAAAAAATTGTAGCAGGTGGTGTTGTCTATTTGGCGAATGATGCAGCACATTTGCAGTATGTAGGACTATCTTCGGAAGGTGAAAAAATGTATGCCGGAGAATATTTGTATGAACTTTTTATTCACAAACTATTTTCGGATTATCGCTATTTTGATTTTGGAATTTCGACCGAAAAAGGCGGACAATTTTTGAATGAAGGGCTAATTTCTTACAAAGAGAAATTCGGTGGAAACACCATTGTTTACGATCATTACGAGATAATGATTAATGATTAGTGTTTAATTATTAGCGGAAGTTTTATCACTTATCATTAACCACTAACCATTGAAACATCTTCAGGTGAAAGGGTGATAAAAAAATGTCCGAAATTAGATAGTTTTACAGAAAGCTTGTGCTTGTTTTTATGCTCGACAATTTCTCCGGAAAAACCTTTAAACCTGCCGGCTTGAATAGTTATAGGAGCTCCTACGGGAATAATTTCAGTATTAAATTCAATTTTGCGATTTTCGGCTTTCTCAACAAAATTTTTGAAACGCTGCATTTCCGTTTCGGAAACACAAACCGGAATACCATTATGCTTCAAAAACCGCGAAACACCAGGAACTTGAAGCACAAAAACCTGTTCGCTGTCGGTTATTTTCACAAAAACATAACCGGAAACCACAACCATACCAACCCACTTTTTGCGATCACTCCACTGGCGAAGTTGTTTTTGTATGGGCAAATAAACAGCTACACCACTGTTTTCAAGCCTTTCCGCAACTTTTTTTTCAGTTCGGGATAAAACGTGTACAACGTGCCATTTTGATTTCATGTGGCAAAGATACGGAAAATTTAAAAATCGGGAATTGAAAATTGAGAATTATTTTGTATCTTTGCAAAAAAATAAAAACACAATGAATTTACCCTTTGCAGAATCCTTCAAAATCAAAATGGTGGAGCCTATCCGTCGCAGTACACGCGAAGAACGCGAAAAATGGATGAAAGATGCCAACTACAACTTGTTCAAACTTAATTCGGACTATGTATTTATTGATTTGTTGACCGACTCAGGAACGGGTGCAATGAGCGACAAACAGTGGTCGGAAATGATGCTTGGCGATGAAAGTTATGCCGGAGCACGGTCGTATCACAACATGAAAAATGCGATCAAAAATATTTTAGACTTCGATTATTTTTTGCCGACACATCAAGGTCGTGCAGCCGAAAACGTCCTATTTTCAGTGCTTGTGAAAGAGGGCGATATCATTCCGGGAAACTCGCATTTTGACACAACAAAAGGTCATATCGAATTTCGCAAAGCGATTGCATTGGACGTAACCGTTGACGAGGCGAAAGATACACAAAGTGAAGCTCCGTTCAAAGGCAACCACGATTTGAAAAAGCTGGAAAATGCTATGGCTGAGCATGCCGACAAAGTCCCGTTTCTTTTGGTAACAGTGACTAACAACACCGCAGGCGGACAGCCCGTTTCAATGGAATGCATCAAAGGTGTTCGTGCCATTGCTGACAAATACAACAAACCGGTCGTTTTCGACTCAGCAAGATTTGCGGAAAACGCGTATTTTATAAAAACTCGCGAAAAAGGCTACGAAAACAAAACCGTGAAAGAAATTGTGAAAGAAATGTTTTCTCACGCAGATGCGATGACAATGAGTTCGAAAAAAGATGCGATTGTCAACATGGGTGGATTTGTTGCGACAAAACATAAAGATATTTTTGAAAAAGCATCTGTGTATAACATTATGTTTGAGGGCTATATCACTTATGGCGGTATGTCGGGACGAGATATGAACGCTTTGGCAGTAGGTTTAGACGAAGGCACAGAATTTGATTTTTTGGAAACCCGCATCAAACAAGTAGAATATTTGGGCAAAAAATTAGACGAATACGGTATTCCGTATCAGCGTCCTTCGGGAGGACATGCGATTTTTGTAGACGCAAAAAAAGTGCTGGATAAGATTCCTCGTGAAGAATTTCCTGCACAAACTTTAGGCGTGGAACTGTATTTGGAAGCCGGAGTGAGAGGTGTTGAAATCGGTGCTATTTTGGCGGATAGAGACCCGGTTACACGAGAAAATCGTTTTCCGGACTTAGAATTGCTGCGTTTGGCAATTCCTCGCAGAACTTATACCAACAACCACATGGATGTTGTTGCGGCTGCCTTGAAAAATGTTTACGATCGCCGTGATACCATCACAAAAGGCTTCAAAATTGTAAAGGAACAGCCGATTATGCGGCACTTTACAGTGGATCTAGAGCGAATAAAATAAAAAATTATGCAATCGGAAAAATTAGACGTTTACCTCATCCAATTTTCGCCGGAGTGGGGAAAAATAGACGCTTCGTTAAAAAAGATGGAGGAACAAATTGTTGAGGCGTTCGTTTCGACAAGCTCAAGGACCGAAAGCCCGCACCCTGAGCCTGTCGAAGGGTGTCCGAAACTAATCGTTCTTCCGGAAATGTTTTCAACGGGATTTAAATTTCTTAAAGAGGTTGCAGAGCCCATGAATGGAAAAACCGTGCAATGGATGCAAAAAACCGCGCAATCATTGAATACTGCTATCTACGGAAGTGTGTTGATTTTGGATAACGACAGGTTGTACAATCGAGGTTTTTTTGTTTTTCCGAATGGAGAGTACAAATGCTATGACAAACGCCATTGTTTCGTGATGAGTGACGAACCAAAACACATCACACCGGGAAAAGAAATTGTAACGGTAAATTATGTCGGATGGCGATTTAGGCTGAACATTTGTCACGATTTGCGATTTCCTGTGTGGAGCAAAAACATCTACAAAAACGGAGAATACGATTACGACATTTTGCTGAATACGGCCTCGTGGGCAGAAGGTCGTGCTAATGTTTGGCGGATATTGCTGCATGCAAGAGCCATCGAAAATTTAGCATACAGTATCGGTGTGAATCGCGTTGGAAAAGACGGCGATGGATATATGTATCGAGGAGATTCAATGGTTGTTGATCCTAAAGGAATTGCAGTTGCAATGGCAAATCCAAACGAAGAACAAGCCGTTTTTGTTCAGCTGTCAAAATCTGCATTAAGCGAATTTAGAGAAAAATTTAATGTAGGAGCCATTTGGGACTCGTATGAAATTAAAATATAGCATAGGACTTTTTGCGATTTGCTTATTATTTTTGAGTAGCTGTTCGACCACACGACATGTGCCCGAAAGTTCGTATTTGCTCAGAAGAACGAGTGTGGAGGTTGAAACACTTCCACGAACAGAATTTAGAGCACAACAAAGAGCGGGAGAGTCGGTACTTTCCAGGCGTGAATACAGAATCTTAAGACGTGATCACAGAACATTAAGAAACGACCTTACCCCGTTGCAAAGACAAGAACCCAACGCTCGATTTGCGTTGGTTCCAATGAGATTGATGATGTACAACTCGGTAAATCCGGAAAGAGACAACCGATGGACGAGATTTATGCAAAGGGCAGGAGAGCCTCCGATTATTTTCGACAGCGCGGCAGCAGATCTATCTGTTCGACAAATGCGGCAGCATCTTATCAATAACGGACATTTCAATTCGGAAATTTATTATGTTTCTCAAACATCAAGAAGACGATCACAACATATGAGACTGGTTTTTCATGTAGATCCGGGGCGAGGTTACAGTTATCGAAATATATCGATAGAAGTGAGAGACGACAGTTTGGTGCACCGATTCGACGATTGGTCGAACCAAACCTTGATAAGATCCGGACAGCCCTACAGTGTCGAAGTTTTAGAAGCCGAACGCTTGCGAATAACACGAAAACTGCAAAACTTGGGATATTTTGATTTCCGCAGAGACCATATTGAATTTTCAATCGATAGTGCGTTGAATGCTTATCAAATGGATATTACCATGATTGTAAATCCGCCAAGAATCGGCGGAAACCACCGAATTTACAAATTTTCAGATGTTTACATTTTTCCGGATGAACGTGCAAGCCTTATAGGACAAAAGCAGTTTGACACAACAACTATTCGTTTGCCCAAATCTCGAAGAGACACAACTTTTCTAAACTACCACTTTATTCACACACGTCCACTGCAAATAAGACCAAGCGTTATTGCCTCAAAATTAGCCATTCAGCCGGGTGCTCCATTCAGCCCGATTAGTGTTGATCGAACTTATGAAAACCTGTTAAATTTAAGCGTATTCCGCTCTACGAACATCATGATTCAACCTCAATCTATAGATACGAGTATGGATCATCCACAGTTTTTGTTAAACACAAGAATCGAAATGCAACAAGCATTATCGAATACATGGGCGGTAGAATTTGAAACCATGACAACAGATGGCTTACAAGGAGCGGCAGTTAACACCTCCCTTCAAAGTAGAAATTTGTTTGGCGGTGCCGAAATTTTTAGCTTGCGATTTCGAGGACTCATCGAATTACAATACCTTTTGAATAGAGGCAACAGAGAGCGGGTGCGATGGGTTGATAACTACGATATAGGAATAAGTGCCGTTTTAGACATTCCGCGATTTATTTCTCCGTTTGATTTAAGACAAACGTTTGCACAACGAGCGCGAACCGTAATAAGTTTAAATTATAGTTATCGGTGGCGACCGGAGTTCTACAACAGGTGGGTCGTAGGGGCATCTTTTGCTTATTCTTGGCGACAACCGCAATCTACACATACATTTTTCCCGTTAGATGTGAACTTGGTAAATATTTCTCTTAATCCGGAATTTAGAGATACCATTTTTGCTCAAAACAACAGGCGTCTGGAACAGCAATATGCAGATCACTTTATTTTTGCGTCGAGATACAGCTTTTCGTTTAGTGGCGAACAGTCCGGTCGAGCGAGAAGTTTTAACGCCTTTCGTTTTTCTGTAGAAACGTCCGGAAACTTGCTTTATGGAATTAGTAATTTGATTAATGCACAAAAAAATGCAGAAGGTCAATATCAATTTCTTCACTTGGCTTATGCGCAATACGTTCGTGGTGATGTGGACTTTAGACGGCATTGGCGTTTAACCGACAATCAAAGGATTGTTACCCGATTAATGGGCGGAGTAGGATTTGCTTATGGAAATTCTATAGTTTTGCCGTATGAAAGAGGATTTTTTGCCGGAGGAAGCAACAATGTTAGGGCGTGGCCCATGAATCGACTTGGACCGGGAAGTTTTTCAAATCCGGACACGCTGAATATTGAGCGTATCGGCGATATTGTTATCGTTGGAAATATCGAATATCGCTTTCCGATAGCGGGAGCATTTAAAGGAGCCTTGTTTGTAGATGCCGGAAACGTTTGGCTTCGAAATCCCGACGAAGTATTTCCAAATGGTGAATTTAAGTGGAGAAATATACCAACAGACCTTGCTGTTGGAGCAGGCTTCGGACTTCGTTGGGACTTGGGATTTTTTGTGATACGATTAGACATGGCGATACCTTTGAGAGATCCTGCTAGGCCAACCGGCGAAAAATGGGTCATTCAAAACGCCCGAATGAGAGATTTGGTGTTTAATTTTGGAATAGGGTATCCGTTCTAAAACATAACTTTGTATCGCAAAAAATCAATGATGTAATCTGTTTGTTTGCAAACAAAACTTGTGTATATCGAAAAAAAAGCGTAAATTTGCAAACGGATGAAAACAAAACTTGCAAAGTGGATTTTGAATTTATTTGGGTGGAAAGTCGTTGGACTTGTCCCGCCTGAAAAAAAATTTGTGTGTATTGTTGCTCCCCACACGAGTTTTTGGGATTTCATTTGGGGACGTTTGGGTTATTGGAGCATCGGGATTTCCGCAAATTTTTTGATTAAAAAAGAATTTTTTGTTTGGCCTATCAAGCGGATTTTGCGAAATATGGGAGGTATCCCTATCAATCGCAAACAAGCCCGAAACACAGTAGAGCACTGCGTTAAACTATTTGATATAAAAGAAAAATTAGCTCTTACAATTACACCCGAAGGCACCCGAAAATACACTGTCAAATGGAAAAAAGGATTTTATTACATCGCAAAACAAGCTCAAGTCCCATTGTACATTGGATTTATTGACTACCAAAAAAAGGAAACGGGAATTTTCAAAAAATTCGAAATTACAGGCGATTTTGACAAGGACTTCGCTGAAATACAAAACCTTTTGCGAGGACACGTGGCGAAATTTCCGGAAAAATATTCGTTGTCATGCGTCCAATAACCGATTGGTTGCCGATCACCAAAGAGGAAATCCTTAAACGAGGCTGGTCTGAAGTTGATATTGTAATTGTTACGGGCGATGCTTATGTTGATCATCCAAGTTTCGGAACAGCCGTAATCGGTCGAGTTTTGGAACATGAAGGCTATAAAGTAGCTATTTTACCTCAACCCAACTGGAAAGACGATTTGCGTGACTTCAAAAAATTTGGAAAACCTCGATTGTTTTTTGGTGTTACCGCCGGATGCATGGACTCTATGGTAAACCACTACACGGCTGCGAAACGGCTGCGTAGCGATGATGCTTATACTCCCAACAATCAAGCAGGTTTTCGTCCGGATTACCCGACGATTGTTTACACTAAAATTCTCAAACAACTTTTTCCGGAAACGCCTGTAATTCTCGGCGGAATAGAGGCTTCGCTCCGACGAATTGAGCATTACGACTATTGGAAGGACAAAAAAATGCCCTCAATTTTAATTCAATCCGGTGCGGATATGTTGGTTTACGGCATGGGTGAAAAACCAATTATTGAAATTGCACGACGATTAAATGTAGAGACGCAATGCATTGCGTCTCTACACGATATTCCACAAACTGGATTTGTAAAAAAGGGTAAAATTGTTATCAACACACCATGTCCACCAATGACCACATCGGAAATCGACACCGTTTATGACCTACCTTATACTCGGCTCCCGCACCCAAAATATAAAAAACGCGGTGTAATTCCTGCGTACGAAATGATTCGTCATTCGATAAATATCCATCGCGGTTGTTTTGGCGGATGTGCATTTTGTTCGATTGCCTTGCATCAAGGTAAACAAATTATCAGTCGAAGTAAAAATTCTATTCTGAAAGAGGTCGAAAATGTTGTGAAAATGGACGACTTCAAAGGATATATCTCGGATTTGGGCGGTCCGTCGGCAAATATGTGGCAAATGAACGGCAAAGCGCAGGATATTTGTGAGAAATGTGAAAGAACATCGTGCATTTATCCGACAATTTGCAAGAACATGAATGTTGATCACAAACCGTTAATCGACCTTTACAAAAGTGTTGCCAAACACAAAAAAATCAAAAAAGTTTTTATCGGTTCCGGAATACGCTATGATTTGTTTGATAAAAAATCTTCTAATCCGGACTACGAATATGCAGAGTACGTGATTAAAAACTGTGTTTCCGGACGGCTAAAAGTTGCACCGGAACACACGGAAGACCATGTTTTGCAAGCTATGCAAAAACCGTCTTTCGATAGATTTGTTGATTTTAAACACTACTTTGATGAGGTTAATCGCAGACAGGGACTGCGTCAGCAACTAATTCCGTATTTTATCCTTGACTACCCGAACAGCTTTGAAAAAGACGAAAAAAATCTCGTAGAAAAAGCAAAAAAACTAGGTTATCGTCATTTGGAATCTGTTCAAAAATTTACTCCAACACCCATGACTTCGGCAACAGAACAATATTTTACATCTAAACGCAAGTCATGAATCTATTTGGTGCACTTCCCGTTATGAACGAGCCTAATGTTGAAAACACCATTCAACAGATACTGGCTCAAACTCATACCCCAATTGTGCTATACGTTTGCGTAAATCAGCCCGAAATTTACAAAACCGACCCTGAAAAAAGGCATATTTTCGAACAAAATCAAAAAACAATCGCAAAAATTCGTGAAAAATTTCCTACAATCCAAATAATCGACAAATCCACCACAGGTTGGGACTCCAAAAACCACGGTGTAGGTTGGGCAAGAAAAATCTTAATGGATACAATAAACGAAATCGCAAACCCTGAAGACGTCATAATCAGCCTAGATGCTGATACCGAGTATCCGTCTGCATATTTCGAGTCTGTAAAAAACATTTTTGAACAACCCCGTAGGGGCGAGGCTTGTCCTCTTCCAAATCGGGTGACCGCAAGGGTCACCTCTACCTTGCCCATTGTCGCATTATCCAATCCCTATTATCACAAATTAACCGAAAACGAAGCCGAAAACCGTGCCATTCTGCGTTACGAAATCTACATGCGTTGTTATCTCAAAAACCTCGTTAGAATTGGAAGCCCATACGCGTTTACAGCACTGGGAAGCGCAATGGCGGTGCGTGTCGATGCATATCGAAAAATGGGTGGAATGGCTCCCAAAAAAAGCGGAGAAGATTTTTATTTTTTGCAACAATTAAGTAAAATCGGACACGTTGAAACCAAAAGTTCTGTTTTTGTCTATCCGAGCAACCGCCTAAGCGACAGAGTTTTTTTTGGAACAGGTCCGGCACTGATAAAAGGCGTTGCCGGAAATTGGGATAGTTATCCAATTTATTCTCCAAAACTTTGGAACGAAATCGCAAACATCTACCAAAACTTCGAATCTTATTTTTTGCAAGAAGATTATCAAAAACTGAAGTCCAATTCCAAAACAGACGCCCAGCTTCAAAAATTTTGCCACGAAAAATTCGATGCACTCCGAATTTTGCAATACCTCAAATCCAAACACACACAAAATCCGCAACGGGACGAAATAAGCTTAATGGAAAACTTGGATGTGTTCGGCATGAAAAATTTGTGCCAAAAAATAGAACAGCAGTCTGATTTTTCATTTGAAACCGCAAAAATAGAATTTTTGGACGAAATTCGGAACGCATTATAAAATTTTTTCGTATCTTTGCACTCGTTATGCAAATAGACATACTCAAATCAAAAATTCACCGTGCAATCGTTACGCACGCAAATCTGCATTATATCGGCAGTATTGAGATAGACGCAAATCTTATCGATGCCGCAAATCTCATCGAAAACGAACGTGTACACATTTACAACATCACAAATGGCGAACGTTTCGACACTTATGTAATCAAAGCCGAGCGAGGTAGCGGAAAAATCGGACTCAACGGAGCTGCAGCACATAAAGTAAATGTGGGTGATTTGGTCATCATTGTTTCGTACTGTGCTATGGATTTTGAAAAAGCAAAAACGTTCACGCCAACACTTGTTTTTCCGGTTGACAACAAGATTTAAGTCGAAATGAAAAACGCCCCATTCTTGAAAAACATTTTGAAATTTTCTCTTTTTTTGGGATTGGGAATTTTCATTACGTGGTGGTTTATAAAAGATTTAGACGCTGAATATCGCGGACTAATTCTGGAGTCTTTTCGAAATGCAAATTACAGTTTTGTAGGAATAGCCTTGATTTTTGGAGTTGTCAGTTTTTGGATTCGAGCTAAACGCTGGAAAATGCAATTGCAACCCATGAATTATTTTCCGAAAACCAAAAACGTTTTAATGGCAGTAATGGTGGGCTATTTTGCGAATTTAGCATTTCCAAGACTGGGTGAAGTTGCGCGTTGCGGACTATTGGATAAGCACGAAAATATACCAACGGCAAAATCCATCGGAACCGTAATCACGGAAAGAGCGGTGGATATGCTCTGTTTTCTTATTTTGCTGTTTGTAACATTAGCAGTGGAGTTTGAGCATTTGTCAGGGTTTGCTATGGAAAATTTTTCCGGACTATACGAGAAAATTTCCAATCCGGAATTTATTAGAAGGCTTGTGTTTGTGACAAGTTTGATCATTTTGGCATTTGGCTTTTTTGTTTTTTTCTTGCGAAAAAAAATTGCTCATATGCGTGTGTACAGAAAGGTGAAAATATTGATCTTGTATTTTTGGCAAGGCTTGATTTCACTGAAACACATGAAAAAAAGATGGTTGTTTATTCTTTACACCATCGGACTTTGGATATGCTATTATTTGATGGCCTACATCGTGTTTTTTGCTGTTTCGGAAACATCAAATCTTCCGATGAGTGCAGGTTTGGCCTGTATGGTATTCGGAACGATCGGCATAGTTGTAACTCCGGGCGGCATAGGACTTTATCCGGTTATTATTGCCAACACACTGCTTCTTTACGGCATAGCAGAGCCTATCGGGTTTGCACTTGGCTGGCTCATTTGGACATCGCAAAACATGATTGTTGTTATTGGTGGATTATTGGCGCTAGTGTTGATGCCGATCATTAATCGTAAAGACGCACGGCCGTGCGTCTCAACAAAAAATCAAAAATGACAACCATCGAAAACATATCACTAAACCCCAAACAAAAAATCTACTTTGCCTCAGATTTTCATCTTGGCGTGCCGAATACAAAGGAAAGCATTTCTCGTGAAAAGCGGATTATTCAATGGTTAGACGATGTTTCGAAAGATGCACAAGCAGTTTTTTTGCTCGGCGATATTTTTGATTTTTGGTTCGAATACAAACATGTTGTTCCGAAAGGACATGTGAGAATGCTTGGAAAATTAGCCGAAATGGCAGACAGCGGAATAGATATACGCATGTTTGTCGGCAATCACGATTTGTGGACGTTTGGCTATTTGGAAAACGAAATAGGTCTAAAAATTTATCACAAACCTCAACTTTTCAAAATCAATGAAACCCTTTGTTTTGTTGGGCATGGAGATGGTTTAGGCTGGGGAGATTGGGGTTATAAATTTATCAAAGGCGTGTTTGCCTGTCGAACCAAACAACGCATGTTTGCAGCTTTGCATCCTTGGATCGGGATCGGTTTGGCAAATTTTCTTTCGCGAAAAAGCCGTGCAAAAACAGGAAAAAATGATGCTGCTTTTACATCCGTTGAAAAAGAGTCGTTGTACGGTTTTTGCAAAGAGTACTTAGAAAAAAACTCCGATGTAAAGTATTTTATTTTCGGACATCGTCATTTACCGTTAGAAATCAATCTTTCCGAAGCATCAACCTATTTCAACACCGGAGACTGGTTGAACTACGACAGCTATGTTGAATTGAAAACTGACATAGAGAGGCGATTAATAGCCTCTCTACACACAAAATAAACTAACATGATCATCATCGGAATTGCCGGCGGATCAGGATCAGGAAAAACCACCGTCGTAAAAAAAATCACAGAAAACCTATTCCCGAAAGGAAGCGTAGCCATCGTGTCGCAAGACGCTTATTACAAAGACACGGGATACTTCACTCCGGAACAAATCAAACAGCACAATTTCGATCATCCGGATGCTATTGAATTTGATTTGCTAGTAAAACATTTGGATGAACTCAGAGCCGGAAAATCTATCGAAATGCCGCACTATGAATACATCACAACAAGTCGTTTGAAAGAAACCACAACGATTAGTCCGCAAAAAGTAATTATCGTTGAAGGTATTTTGATTTTCACACAACCCGAAATCCTGAAACGCTTAGATATAAAAGTGTTTGTAGACGCAGAAGCCGACGATCGTGTGATGCGGATTATGCGTCGCGACACACAAGAGCGCGGACGAACTTTTCCGGAGGCAATGGAACATTACGAGAAAAAAGTTAAACTCATGCATGCACAATTCATAGAACCCAGCAAACGCTTTGCCAATATTATTATTCCGGAGGGCGGGCAAAATCAAGTGGCAATCGACATTTTGGGAGAATATATACAATCTTGTTTGTAGCTGAAAATGAGCAAAATAAACTAACAATAAAAAAAATTTGCAAAAAAAACTTGTTCATTTCAAAAAAAAGTTGTAACTTTGGACCGCAGAACCTAGTGTTTTCGCTAAAATAATTGTCAAAAAATAAGAATGTCATGGAAAAGAGAAAAACACAAAAAGCCGATCTTGAAAACAAAAGAGGATTGTTTTTGCAACTCGGTCTAGTGTTCACGCTTGGCCTTGTGCTGTTCGCTTTCGAGTGGAGAACTTACGACCGAGATTTGGGCATAGATATAACTCGAGAAATTGTCGAAGATGATGAGATGATCATTCAAACAGTAGAACCGCCGCCGCCGCCGCCGCCGCCGCCGCCGCAGGAAGTGATAACTGACTTGAATATTGTTGAAGACGATATAGAGGTTGAAGATCTTGACATTGATGTTGAGATTGCACAGGATGTCGCCATCGTAGAGTGGGTTGCCCCTGTAATTGAAGATGAACCGGAAGAGGATTATAATGAGGTCTTTATAATCGTTGAAGATCAACCGGGTTTTCCGGGTGGAGAAGCAGCGTTGCAGAGATTTTTGCGAGACAACATAAGATTCCCTGCGATTGCTCGCGAAGCCGGAATTCAAGGAACGGTAGTTGTTACATTCGTTATTGAACGAGATGGAAGTGTTTCCAATGTTAGAGTACTCCGCGGAATAGGAGGAGGTTGCGATGAAGAAGCCATTCGTGTGGTTTCAATGATGCCGAGGTGGACTCCCGGAAAACAACGCGGAAGAGCGGTTCGTGTACAATTTAGTATGCCTATTCGATTTGTATTAGCAGGTTAAGGTAAAAAGATAATGTAATAAACTTCGTCAAAAATAAATTTGGCGAAGTTTTTTTCTAAAAAATGACGAACTACGCTATTTGCTTATTAAGTTCTATTCCTATTCGGGAAACGGCATCACATCGTTCGGAAATAGTGTCGCAGTTGCTGTTTGGGGAGTTGTGTTTGATAGAAGATCAGTATCAAGATTGGTACAAAATTCGTGTACAATTTGACAATTACGAAGGTTGGGTGGACAAAAAACAATTACGTTTGATTGACGAAAAAACGTATAATCAAATCGTCAATCAATCTGTAAAAACGTATGTGAATGCTCCGGTTGCATTCGTTCACTCGGAAACCGGCGAAATTCCTGTGCTTTTGGGCAGTTCACTCCCTCTTTTCGAGAATGGAAAATTTCAAATTGAAAATGAAATTTGGACATTTGAAGGTGCCGAAGACTACCAATGTTCCCGACAAACGCCCGAAAGAATTAGTTTTTGGGCTCTGAAATATATGAAATCGCCCTATCTTTGGGGCGGACGTTCGCCGTTTGGAATTGACTGTTCGGGATTAGTACAAAATGTATTTCGAATGTGTGGATATTCACTGCCTCGAGACGCTGCACAACAAGCAGAAAACGGACAAGTTGTGAATCTTATCACAGAAGCAAAGCCCGGAGATTTGCTGTTTTTCGACAACGCCGAGGGACAAATTATACATGTTGGGATATTGGTTGGAAATAATCAAATTATTCACGCATGCGGTGAAGTCCGCATGGATAAAATTGATCACCAAGGCATTTTTAACGAAGATTTAGGGAC
The DNA here is from genome assembly GCA_009785505.1 of Bacteroidales bacterium. Classification (GTDB taxonomy): domain Bacteria; phylum Bacteroidota; class Bacteroidia; order Bacteroidales; family P3; genus WRKV01. Next base: position 18,795 of record WQWA01000017.1, on the reverse strand, counting down.
TTACACGCATAAATTGCGAATAATCAAGAGATTGGCTTAAGTTTGTGCCGTCATTGCGAGCGTAGCGAAGCAACCTATTACCTCTGGATTACTTCACTGCTTTCCAGTTCGCAATGACGATTACGGCAACATTTTCAAAAAATCAGCTTCAGAAATAATCGGAACCTTTAATTTTTCTGCCTTTTTTAACTTCTCGGGACCGGTTTTGTCGCCGGCTAAAAGATAGGATGTTTGCGACGAAATGGACGAGGTGTGTTTACCACCGTGCTGTTCAATAATTGTTTTTATTTCATCTCTCGGCTTGGAAAAAACACCGCTTACAACGATTGTTTTTCCGTCTAAAATGTTTGATTTCGGTGTTAAAAAATCTTCATGAAGTTCGAACTGCAAGCCTTTGTTGGCAAGCCTTTCGATAAGTTCCAAATGCTCGGCTTTTGAAAAATACAACAAAACACTATCGGCAATTTTTTCGCCGATTTCATCAATGTCCAATAGGTCTTCTTTGGCTGCCTTAGAAAGATTTCGAATGTTTTTGAAATGTCTGGCTAATTTTTTTGCAACGGTTTCACCCACAAATCGAATGCCGAGAGCGAATAGTACGCGTTCAAATGGTACTATTTTTGCTTGTTGCAGAGCGTTTAGGATATTTTCAACAGATTTTTCTCGAAATGAAATTATTTTGTTTTTACCGTCTTCACTTATAATTGTTTTTTCCAAACCGAATAAAGTGTCGCTGGTTAAATCAAACAAATCCGCAACATTTTTGACTAACCCGCTGTCGTAAAGCATTTCGATTTTTCCCTCGCCGAGACTGTCTAAGTTCATAGCTTTTCGACTGATAAAATGCTCTAACTTTCCTTTGATTTGAGGCGGACAATGATCTTCGTTCGGGCAGTAATGATTGGCTTCTCCTTCATTTCTGATCAACAGTGCGCCACATTCGGGACAATTTGTAATGAAATGAATTTTGTTTGCATAAACATCACGTTTGCTTTTGTCTATGCCGACAATTTTTGGAATAATTTCACCGCCTTTTTCAACAAAAACGATGTCAAATTCGTGCAAATCTAACTTTTCAATGATGTCAGCATTGTGTAAACTTGCTCGTTTTACAGTGGTTCCGGCTAATTTTACGGGTGTTAAATTTGCAACCGGCGTTACGCTCCCTGTGCGGCCGACTTGATACGAAACCGACTCTAATCTTGTTTCGACACGTTCGGCTTTAAACTTATAAGAAATCGCCCAACGTGGCGACTTTGCTGTGTATCCAAGGGTATCCCAAAGTTCGATTTCGTTCACTTTGATGACGATTCCATCAATATCAAACGGCAATTTTTTTCGTTCAACATCCCATGTTTGGATAAAATCAAAAACTTCGTCAAGATTTGCACATTTTTTGAAGAAATGCCCAACGTTGAAACCCATGTTTTGGGCTTTTTTTAAACGTTCTTCATGTGTTTTTTCTTTCCATTGATCCCCCAACAAAAAGTAGAGAAAGCAGTCTAGTTTTCGTTTGGCAACCTCTCGGGAATCTTGCAATTTCAAACTTCCTGAAGCGGCGTTTCTTGGATTTGCGAATGATTCTTCACCTTCTGCTTCTCTTGATTTATTGAGATTTTCGAAGGATTTGTGTGACATCATGATTTCACCGCGGATTTCGAAATCACTAGGAAAATCATTTCCATTTAACTTTAACGGAATGGTTTGAATCGTTTTCACATTGTTGGTGACATCATCGCCTTTGATGCCGTCGCCTCGAGTTACAGCCTGTGTCAAAAGCCCATTTTCGTAGCGCAATCCGATAGCAACACCATCGTATTTCAACTCGCAAATATACGAAAAATCACGCGTAACCAATTTTTTTATCCGCTCGTCGAAATCTCTTAAATCCTCAAAGGAATAGGTATTTCCGAGCGAGAGCATCGGATAGCGATGTTTAACGGATTGAAAAATTTTGGTCACCTCTCCGCCGACACGCTTGGTTGGAGAGCCTGGTAAAATATAGTCGGGATAAGCTTTTTCGAGCAAGATTAATTCCTGCAAAAGGGCGTCAAACTCAAAATCGGAAATAGTTGGTTTGTCCAACACATAATAGTTGTAATTGTGTTGATTTAACTCGTCCGAGAGTTGTTTGATACGTTGTTTTGGATCATCGAAAAGGTTCATTTTAATCTCCTTTTCCAAACAATTTTAAAAACTTTCTTCGCCACACATCTTCGTCAAGAAATGCGGAGTCCATAGTGGCTTTCATTAGCAAGAAAATACCAATCGGCAAAAAGATAAAAGTGGATATCCACATACCTCTCCACGCCGGAAGAGCGGTTGTACCAACCGATTGTTCGCCGATGATTGATATTGCAAAATATGCGATAAAAATGATAACGCCCATCACAATAGGCATACCCAAGCCGCCTCGTCGAACAATGGCTCCGAGAGGAGCACCAATCAAAAACAACAAGATACAAGCAAAGGGAAGCGCAAATTTTCGATGCCATTCTATTTCATGATTGTTGATGTGTGCTTCGCGATTTTGAAGTTCCCGTACGTGATGTTGAATATCGAGAAGCACAGAACTTGCCTGTCCAAAGGCTAATTCCAAAATGCTTTCCAACAAAGATTCCTGAGATAAATTCAGAAGTCTTTTCGGTTCGACAACCAAAGAATCATCATAAAATGTTTGGAAGAAATGATGCTGAGAAACAAGCCTTTGTATTTCATCTACTCTAACTGCATATAGTTCACGTAAGGAATCAATAGCCTTTTCAAGTTGGCCTAACCGCATTCCCCTTCTGTCATTTTGAAACAAGCTTTCTTCCGAGCGATTCATTTCGAACGAAGAAAGATCAAATCGAATAACTTGTTCTTCGAACTGTACTCTCGTAAACGGGCGTCTGTGGCGGTTTTGCCACTCTCTCACATCTTCGGAATAAGAATGGCCGTCGAAAAGTGTGAATTGCAGCCATTGTTCGTCGCTGGTTGTCCGCATGATTCCGGACCTTGCCATGGTTAATCGGGTGTTTCCTGTGCCCTCGGTGTGGTCGAAAATTTTCACGCCGTGTATGGTTTGTCCATCTCTCTCTTTTCGGTCGAAACGGATCACAAAGCCGTCAATAAGACTGTAATACTCGCCTTCCACGATATTCAGAGCCGGTTTTGTCATTTGAATATCGTGAAGCAACGTTCGATATCTCTGAAATGCATAGGGAAAAACGTTGTTGGAAAAAACAAACGCAACAACAGCAATTCCAAAGACAAAAACAAACAATGGACGCATCAATTTTTGCAAGGAAATTCCGGACGATTTTGCGGCAACCAACTCATAGTGCTCACCCAAGTTTCCAAGCGTCATCAATGAGGCTAAAAGCACGGTAATCGGCAAGGCTAACGGCACCAAAGTTAGCGAGGTGTACCACAAAAACTGCAAAATAAGGTGCAATTCCAAGCCTTTACCCATCAAATCATCAATGTATTTCCAAAGAAATTGCATGAGCAACACCAACATCGAAATGAAAAATGTTACAATCAACGGGCCGATAAAGGCTTTGACGATGAGTTTATGGATCTTTTTCATGATTTAGTTCAGTTGTTCGAGTTGTTTGGTAATCACATCTATTTTTTGTTGGGCGTCGCTTTGTTTTTTGCGTTCCATGGCGATAACTTGCTCGGATGCGCTACTCACAAAACGCTCATTCGAAAGCTTGGCTTGCGTGGAACGAAGTAGGTTTTCGGCTTGTTTGAGGTCTGCCAAAAGTTTGGTTTTTTCTACGTCCTTATCAATTTTATCGCCAAGCGGAATAAAAAATTCCGTTGATTTGACGATAAATGTTGATGCGTTTTCTAATTTTTGGGAAATGTATTCGATTTTTTCGAGATTGCAAATTTTTTGAACCACACTGTCAAAAAGGGTTTCGGGCTGTTCGTTGTTTTTCTTTACAAACAGGATTATCGCTTCTTTTTGTGGAATGTTTTTTTCTTTGCGAATGGTTCGAATTTCCGTAATGACGTGTTGTGCAATATCGAATTTATCAATCAAAGACTTATCAAAACTCACTGACTTCGGCATATTTGAGATAATAATATCTTCTTTTTTCTCACCCAAAATATGCCAAATTTCTTCCGTGATAAACGGCATAAACGGGTGCAAAAGTTGTGCTAATTTGTCAAAAAATTCAATAGTTTTTTGATGAGTGATTGCATCAATCGGCTGTAAATACGCAGGCTTAATCATTTCCAAATACCACGAACAAAAATCGTCCCAAACCAATTTGTAGGTTGTCATGAGTGCATCACTCAAACGATATTTTGCAAAATGATCTTCAATAATGGTGATTTGTTCATTCAATTTTGCATCAAACCAATCAATGGAAACTTTAGCATATTCGGGCTGTTCGATAGTTTGAGAAACTTCCCAGCCGTTCACCAAACGCATCGCATTCCAAATTTTGTTGCAAAAGTTTCTGCCTTGTTCGCAAAGTGATTTGTCAAACGGCAAATCGTTTCCGGCAGGGGAGGTGAGGAGCATGCCGACACGCACACCGTCTGCACCGTAAATTTTAATTAAATCCAACGGATCAGGCGAATTCCCTAAAGATTTCGACATTTTTCGTCCGATTTTATCCCGGACAATGCCTGTCAAATACACATTTTTGAACGGAATTTCTTTTTGATACTCCAAACCTGCGACAATCATTCGAGCCACCCAGAAAAACAAAATTTCAGGAGCAGTTACCAAGTCGTTCGTTGGATAGTAATATCTGATGTTTTCGTTGTTGGGATTTCGGATGCCGTCAAAAACGGAAATCGGCCAGAGCCAAGACGAAAACCAGGTATCTAAAACGTCTTCGTCTTGTTTGAGATCGTTGATTTGTAGAGGGTTTTTACAATAGCCCATACTATTCATTTTCGCAAGGGCTTCCTCTTTGGTTTTGGCGACCACAAAATCACCATTTGGTGCATAAAATGCCGGAATTCGCTGTCCCCACCATAATTGGCGGGAAATACACCAATCTTTTACGTTTTCCATCCAATGGCGATAGGTGTTTTTGAATTTGGTCGGATGAAATTGTATGGTGTCGTCCATAACCACGTCTAACGCTGGTTTGGCGAGATTTTCCATTTTCAAAAACCATTGCAACGAAAGTTTTGGTTCGATTACTGCATCGGTGCGCTCGGAAAAACCAACTTTGTTGACGTAATCTTCGATTTTTGCTAAAAAGCCTGCATTTTCAAGGTCTTTGGCGATTTCTTTACGAACAACAAAACGATCTTTTCCGGCATACAAGCCGATTTTTTCATGAATCGTTCCGTTATCGTTGAAAATATCGATGCTCGGCAATTTGTGTTTGATGCCGATATGATAATCGTTAACATCGTGTGCCGGTGTGATTTTCAAGCAACCGGTACCAAATTCACGATCCACATATTCGTCAAAAATAATTGGAATTTCGCGATTGACAAGCGGGATAAGCACGGACTTTCCTTTGAGATGCAAAAACCGCTCATCTTCGGGATGACAACACACAGCGGTATCGCCTAAAATCGTTTCCGGGCGTGTGGTTGCGATAGTTATGTATTCGTCATTGCAAACAACAGTGCCGTCATTCCGGCGAAAGCCGGAATCCACTGAATGAGGGGGTTGCGGGTCAAGCCCGCAATGACGGGTGTTATCAACTATCGGATATTTGATGTGATAAAGTTTGCTTTGAATTTCTTTGTGAATAACCTCTTCGTCGGAAACGGCTGTCAGTGCACTCGGATCCCAATTCACCATTCGGACACCGCGATAAATCAGTCCTTTTTCGTAAAGATCGATAAACACATCAATCACAGATTCGTACAAATCTTCGTCCATCGTGAACATGGTGCGTTCCCAATCGCACGAAGCGCCTAATTTTTTGAGTTGCTCCAAAATAATCCCACCGTGCTTTTCTTTCCATTCCCAAGCGTGCTTCAAAAATTCGTCACGGGCTAAGTCTTTTTTATCAATGCCCTCTTCTTTTAACTTTGCTACAACCTTGGCTTCGGTAGCGATTGAGGCATGGTCTGTTCCCGGAACCCAGCAGGCATTTTTGCCTTGCATTCGTGCACGACGCACCAAAACATCTTGAATGGTATTGTTGAGCATGTGTCCCATGTGAAGCACACCCGTAACGTTTGGTGGAGGAATCACAATGCAATATGGTTCTCGGTCATCGGGCTCGGAGTGAAAATAATTTTTATCCAACCAATGCTTGTACCATTTATCTTCGATGTCCTGCGGACTGTATTTTAAAGCGATGTCTTCGTTTTTCATAAAAATACTTTTAACCTACAAAGATACGAATTTTTTTGGAATTTGTCCATAAAACTGTTGTTTTTTCCTTTTTTTACAAAAAAACGAGATGCAAGCACCTCGTTTTTTTTTGATTAGATTGTTAAAAATTCTTAGAACCAGAACGAAATAAACAATGATCCTCCAAGGTTTTCAGTACCCCAACGAGTCGCTCTATCGCCCGGCGAGTTCAAAGTTGTCCATGTTTCAACACGGTTAGTAGCTTCAACGAAGCGCTCGGTTTTTGTATAGGTTTGAGCACCTCTTTCACGAAGAAGATAAAGATTTACAGTTGCTCCGAGAGATACTCTTGGTGCAATAAAATACTCTACTCCTGCGTGTGTAGCAAGTCCCCACCAAATGGTTGGATTACCTGAAAATGTTTCCAACGTACGATGACCGCCTGTAAATGCTCCCGGGAAGCTGGAGGTTGTCGGGTTTTGGTTAATTTCTGTCATTTGGTTTGCCCACTCAAAAGCAGTGCGATTTCTTACGGAAGCAAACATAAAACCTCCACCAAAAATACCTTGAATGCGTCCTTCACCAATGCGGTATTCGGCTCCAAGCAACATGCTAAAACCGTTTTGTCTTACGCGTCGAACATCAATAAGTCTATTCTCGTTGAATGGATCTAACAAGTCTGCCCTGTCATCTCGGACATACATTCTTGTAGCCACATTATGCCCAATCAAACCAATATTAGCAGTAAATGCGATATTGTTGGTAAACATATATTTTCCCATAATAGAAGCAGATGGCAAAAGTACAGCTCTGCTATTGTCCCACACCGGAGTTCCTGAAAGCGGATCCAATGTATTGTTAACTGTGTTGTTAAAGATGTTGCCTGCAAAATTGAAAATTGGAGTCACATCAAAGCCAATAGAAAACTGACCTTGCTCGGGAGCAAAGCGCCGAACGTTTTCTTCAGCGTGCAATCCCTTAAAACTGAGAAGACACGCTATGCTGATTAAAATTATTTTTCTCATAGCTATTGTGATTTAAGGGGGTTATTGTACTACTACAAAATCTGTACTTGTAGTCCACCACAAAGGATTAAACTGATTTCTGTCTGCAGGTATTTGTCCGTCAGGGGCTGGGGTGAAATTGTATCGAAGCCTGCTGTCGTCTGGAGACGCTTCAGGAAGATGGTTTACAGCTCCGCCAAAAAGAATGTTGTGAATATCTGCAGAAGTTGTAGTTGCAGAGAAATAGCCAGTTAGAGACATTGAGGCTTGAGCGTTAGGTTCGCCATCACGAGGTACGCTATAGAAATGTGTGAAGTTTCCTGCGAAAGGAACACCATTGACTGTTACACCTATGTGTGAGACATCTCTCCATGCAGGGATAGTAATCGTATAAACTCCTTCGCTGTTCGTGGCAGCTCCAAATGTGCGTGTGGTAACGTAGCCAGAAGCATCAAAATAGCTAATCTCTAATAGCGTTAGCAAGCCTGATCTTAATGCGTAAAAAGCACCTGCCGCAGTCGTGTCTCTTGCGGTGGCTTGACCTATTCTTCCGGACAATGTAATGGTTGTGTTGAAATTAATAACGTCCTCATTTTCAAGAAGGGTGTGTCCATAAACCAAATGTGCTACATTTGCATTATTACGTTGAACAGTCACCGACTGTGGTGAGCTCATATGAAACAAAGCATTTGTTGACTTGAATTGTGGAGTTCCTGCACTGCTTACAGACTCGAACTCTCTAAATGTTGCTTGAAACGGCTCTGCAAAAACAGAAACGTTAGCTGTAGGTGTTACAAGCGGAATCTCAATGTCAAATGTGCCATCAGCACTTACTGTTGTTGTGAATACTTTGCTTCCGGTAGAGCCACCTAAGGCAGTGTGAGGTACTTCTACGAAAACAACTCTACCCGTAGGGGTTCCGGTTAATTCAATGAACTGACCGTTTTGGAAGTTTTGACCGGCACTGTAATTAACTGTTCCCACGATTCTTGTGAATGTCGTGATGTCGTCAATGTTGAGCGACGACTGCTCTTCTCTGCTACATCCGGCAAGTGTAACGCCGAGCATTGCAACGCCTAAAAAGGCGAACTTGATAAGTTTTTTCATTGTTTTTTGTTTTTGTTAAATATTTTTGTTTCTATTTTTTATCAAAAAAAGTACAAAGATACGAAAAAAATCTGAAATTTTCCAAAAAAAATTGTACCTTTGCAAAAAATGTGTCTAAATGAACGACTTAATTTCTATTGTAACACCTTGCTACAACGATGAAAAATACATCGGCGAGGCAATAGAATCCGTGTTGGCACAATCTTATCAAAACTGGGAAATGTTTGTTGTTGATGATTGTTCAACCGATAATTCCGCAGAAATTATTCGTTCATATTGCGAAAAAGATAATAGAATTCGATATTTTAAACCGGACTTTCCTACGGGAAGTCCGGTTATTCCGAGAAATATTGCCATCGAAAAAGCAAACGGTCGATTTATTGCTTTTTTGGATAGCGATGATGTTTGGTTTCCGACAAAATTAGAAGAACAAATCAAACTTTTTTCCGACGAAAAAACCGCTATAGTTTTTTCCAATCATGAAAAAATAAATGAAGACGGAAAACGAAAAAACCGTGTGGTTATTGCACCGAAAATAGCCACTTACAAGAGGCTTTTGAAAGAAAACTGTATTCGAAATTCGGCAGGACTATACGACACAAAAAAAGTTGGAAAAATTTATTTGCAAAACATCAATTATGAAGATTTTGTTTTGTGGTTGGAAATTTTGAAAAAAGGTTATATAGCACAAAACACAAACTCGGTGGAAATCTTGTATCGTATCAGAAAAAACTCCATATCCGACAATAAGACTCAAGCGGCAAAATGGACGTGGAACATTTATCGAAATGTTGAAAAATTCGGCATTTTCAAGAGTTTGTATTATTTTTTGAATTATTGCGTTCGAGCCGGATTGAAATATCTAAAATAATTTCGTATCTTTGTAAAAAATTTCACGATTATGACTCCTGAATCCAAAGCGTGCATCGAAAAGCACAAAGAACAAATGCAAGGTGCGATTCAGCACTTAGAAAAAGAATTGACGAAAATCCGTGCAGGTAAAGCGTCTCCGCAAATGCTGCAAGGACTTATGGTCGATTATTACGGCTCTCCTACGCCGATTGATCAGGTGGCGAGTATCAACACACCTGATCCGAAAACCATCAATATTCAACCCTGGGAAAAAACGATGTTGAAAGAAATCGAAAAAGCGATTCTTGCTGCAAATTTAGGTTTTACACCTCAAAACACGGGCGAAATTATTCGTATCAGTGTTCCTCCATTGACCGAAGAACGCCGTAAAGAATTGGTAAAAAAAGCCAAAGAAGAAACAGAAAAAGCAAAAATTGCTGTTCGCAACATTCGTCGTGATGGAAATGAAGCCGCCAAAAAACTCGAAAAAGACAAAACCATTTCCGAAGACGAAAACAAACTTTTGGAAAAGGACATTCAGGATTTGACGAACAAGTTTATTGAGAATGTTGATCAGGTTTTTGCAATAAAGGAAAAGGATATTTTAACCATTTAACACCACGTCATTCCCGCGAAGGCGGGAACCCCGAAGGGCTCGGCGAAGCCAATCCCATAGCAAGGGGATTGCAGGTCAAGCCCGCAATGACGGTCACTTTATGTTTACACACCTCCACGTCCACACCCAATATTCCATTCTTGACGGACAAGCCGATGTTGCCAAAATACTCAAACGCGCCAAAGAACTTGGCATGGAATCGCTTGCAATCACCGACCATGGCTCGATGTTCGGCGTGTTTGATTTTCATTCGCAAGCCAAAAAAATCGGAATAAAACCTATTATCGGATGCGAAGTTTATGTGGCAAAAGGAAGTCGACACGACCGAAAAGATGCCGAAGAAAGTGGCTCGCATCATCTCATTTTATTGGCAAAGAATCAACAAGGTTATCAAAATTTATGTCGACTTTGCTCGTTGGGACACTTAGAAGGATTTTATTATCGACCGCGGATTGACAAGGAAATCTTGCAGAAATACAGCGAGGGCTTGATCTGCCTTTCGGCTTGTTTGGGTGGCGAAATTCCGAGATTGCTTGATGCCGGTATGCATGAGCGTGCGGAAAAAGCCCTACAAGAATATGTAGATATTTTCGGCGAGGATTTTTATTTGGAAATGCAAAATCACGGCATGGAAGACCAGCAGCGTGTAAATCCAATGCTGGTCGAACTTTCCAAAAAACACAACATTAAAATTATTGCCTCAAACGATGTGCATTTTGTGAACAAAACCGATTTTACAGCACATCAAATTTTGGTGTGTTTAAATACCGGAAAAAAACTTGGCGAACAACGACAAATGCAATATACCGGCGAAGAATACCTAAAATCGCCGGAAGAAATGACAGTGCTTTTTGCGGACTATCCCAAAGCCATTTCCAACACACAGGACATTGTCAATAAAATCGAAAATTTTGAAATTAAACGCGAGGTTATTTTACCGAAATTTCCATTACCCGAAGGGTTTTCTACCGAGATGGACTATCTACGAAAACTCACCATTGACGGAGCGAAAGAGCGTTGGGGCAATCCTATTCCGGAAGAAATCTTGGAGCGATTAAATTTCGAATTGGATACGATTGAAAAAATGGGATATCCCGGTTATTTTTTGATTGTTTGGGATTTCATTCGCGAAGCACGTGAAATGGGCGTTTTGGTTGGTCCGGGACGAGGTTCTGCGGCGGGTTCGGCAATTGCATACGCGCTTAAAATCACGAATATTGATCCGATAAAATACAATTTGCTTTTTGAACGTTTTTTAAATCCCGACCGAATTTCTTTGCCCGATATGGATATTGATTTTGACGATGAAGGTCGTGAAAAAGTCATTCAATATGTGGTTGAAAAATATGGAAAAGAACGTGTTGCTCAGGTTGTTACATTGGGAACAATGGGAGCCAAAAACTCTATCAAAGATGTGGCTCGTGTGCTTGATTTGCCGTTGAACGAATCAAATCGTTTGTCGAATTTGGTTCCCGACAGACCCGGAACTACGCTTGAACACGCATTCAAAGAAAGCGCAGATTTAGCCAAAGAAAAGGAAAGCTCGAACGATACGATTCGTAGAACGTTGCAACATGCTATAGAACTAGAAGGAAGTATCCGCAACACGGGCGTTCATGCTTGCGGCATGATTATTTCGCCGGAAGATTTGATGGATGTCGTTCCTGTGAGTGCTGCCAAAGGAACGGATATGCCGGTCGTGCAGTTCGAAGGCAAACTTGTTGAAGATGCGGGATTGCTCAAAATGGATTTTTTAGGACTGAGCACGCTGAACATCATCAAAAATACGCTGAAAAACATTAAACTTCGGCACAATATCGACATTGATATTGAAGCCATTCCTTTTGATGATGCTTCAACTTACGAACTGTTTGCCAGAGGCGAAACCACATCAATATTTCAGTTTGAATCGGATGGTATGCGAAAATGGCTGAGACAGCTAAAACCAACCCGTTTTGAGGATTTGATTGCAATGAATGCCCTATATCGCCCGGGACCAATGGATTATATTCCGTCTTTCGTAAGACGTAAACATGGACAAGAGTCTATTTCTTACGACCTGCAAGGCATGGATGAATTTTTGGAAGAAACCTACGGTGTTACCGTGTATCAAGAACAAGTGATGCTGCTTTCGCAGAAATTGGCGAATTTTACCAAAGGCGACGCCGACACCTTGCGTAAAGCCATGGGAAAAAAGCAAAAAGCGGTGTTGGAAAAAATGCATCCAAAGTTTACGGAAGGCTGTAAAGACAATGGACATGACGAAAAAATTTGTCAAAAAATCTGGAAGGATTGGGAAGCTTTTGCAGAATATGCATTTAATAAATCTCATGCAACGTGCTATGCTCATATTGCTTATCAAAGTGCATATTTGAAAGCCCATTATCCTGCAGAATTTATGGCGGCATCACTGACCAATGATCTTAATAATGTTAGTAAAATCGGGTTTTTGATGGACGAATGCAAGCGGATGAAAATCCCGTTGCTGAGTCCGGATGTGAATGAAAGTCAAGCGGATTTTACGGTCAACGCAGCAGGCGCAATCCGCTTCGGACTGGCTGCCGTTAAAGGTGTCGGCGAAGGTGCTGTGGAAACGCTGATCGAAGAACGAAAAGAAAACGGTGCATACACTTCTGTTTTTGATTTTGCAAAACGCATCAATTTGCAAAAATTCAATAAACGCTGTTTCGAAGGACTTGCAAAAGCAGGCGCATTCGACAGCTTCAAAAACATTCATCGTGCACAGTTTTTCTTTCAAAATCCTGACGAATCGCTATTTTTGGATAGTTTAGTAAGTTTTGCAAGCAAATATCAAGCCAACAAAAACTCTGCACAAATATCTCTTTTTGGCGAGGAAGCGGGAGACATCGAAGTTTCCGATCCGCAAATTCCGTACTGCGAACCTTGGCCTAAAATTGTCGAACTCCAAAATGAAAAAGATGTAACCGGATTTTTTATTTCCGGACATCCTTTGGACGACTACAAATTTGAACAGGACATGTTTGCAAACTGTACAATTCCGAATTTGAAAACAGACTTAAAACCCCTGCAAAATAAAGATCTGAGGTTTATCGCAATGATAACAAATGCCGAACATTTGATTTCAAAAAAAGGCACAAATTACGGACGAGTTACATTTCAAGATTTTGATGATTCGGTAGATATCACGCTGTTTACACAAGATTATGTGAATTTCCGAAACGATTTAATCCAGCACTCGTTTGTATTTGTAGAAGCCAAAGTAGATAAGCGCTTTATTCGTTACGACGAACGTCAAAGAGCTGAAGCCGAAGGCAGAACAATTGAGGACACGTTTGAACTAAAACTCAAAAAAATCAGTTTGCGTGAAAATTTATTGGATAAAAACACAAAAACATTGCAACTGATTGCAAACACAGACAGCATTACTACATCTTTTACCGATATATTGAAAACTTTAGCTACGCAATACCCGGGACAATCCACATTAGGTTTGCAAATTGTTGATAACGAGAACAACTGCACACTTGATATGCCATCGCGTACAATTCGCATACAAGCCAAGCCTTTTATTGAGGAAATCTTTGAAAAATGTCCGCAAGTTAAAGTGAAGATCAACTAAAGTTTTCTAAGCTCCATACGAATGGTGGCGTCTTTTAACCTTATGTTCTCTTCCTCAAACCCAAGATCTCCAAGAAGATCTCCAAGGTCGAGTTCTCTAAAAAAATCTGTCTCCAAGTCAAATTCCTTGAAGAAATCAAGCAGGAATTGCAAAGAAACAGACCAATTTAACGTATTTCCCGAAATGTGATAAATTCCACCCAAAATCTGATTACCGCGTGCAATAGTGAGGAATATATCATCAATAGTATAGGTTGTTTCGTAAGAAGAAAAACCATCGATAGTCGTCAAAATCATTGTCTCGCCATCACGAAAATCAAAAATAAATCTATTCATTACATTAGTCATAAGATGCGATAGTACATCGACAACATCCAATTGTATAAAAAAGGAAGGCGGATTTTCAGGATCTTCAAATATCAAGCCTAAAGCTGCTACATTTTGAGACATCCATCGATTGACAAGTGATGCGTTTTCTGTTCGTGTGTTACAGCCGACAAATACTATGCTTATTGCAAAAATCAGCAATACCGTTTTAAAAAATTTTTTCATGCGTAAATATATTTTGATTGGTATTCTTCTCCAAATGCAAAAGTACGATTTTTTTTTGAAATTGCAAAATTATTTTTTTTCGTATCTTTGTAGCCAGTTAATAAAAAAAGACATGAAACACATTATTCTTTTTCCGTTCTTTTTGCTTCCGTTCGTTGTTTCGGGACAAGTGATTCAGCATCGTGACGCAAACATCAGCCGTGCTGTGAACGAAATTTCGGTCGCAAATCTGAAACAAACGATTGATGATTTGGTTGGATTTTACACGCGCAACAATCTTAGTTCCATGACCGATCCTGAGCGTGGTATTGGTGCTGCAGCAACGTATTTGTACAACAAATTAACCGAGTTTTCAAGAGCATCACACGGACGAATGAGTGTTGAGAAAATACCACTCAAAGCCACTTCGATTCATTGGGAAGGCGAACTTGACCTTGTTCAAGTTATAGCTACAATTCGTGGCACGGATTCTCGCATTATTGCACTTTTGGCACATTATGACAGTCGAGCCACAGACCGAAACGACTATACATCTTTTGCACCCGGAGCCAACGACAATGGCAGCGGCGTGGCTGCGCTTTTGGAAATAGCACGAATCTTATCGAAACAACAGTTAGACGCAACAATTAAACTGATGTTTACTGCGGCTCATGAACACGGAACGATAGGCGCACGACATTTGGCGGAAAAAGCACGCAGAGAAAATTGGAATTTAATAGCCGTTATCAACAACGACATGATAGGCAATGCCGAAGCATGTACAACAGGAACACACAACAACACAACGGTGCGTATTTTTTCCGAAGGAATACCTGCCGTTGAAACAGAAGAACAGCGGCAAGTGCGTATTTTCAACTTCGGCGAAAACGACAGTCCTTCGCGTCAATTGGCACGCTACATCAAAGAAATCGGCGAGCGCTATGTAGACAACATGACTGTGCGATTGATTTACCGCAACGATCGCTTCGGACGCGGCGGCGACCACTCTCGCTTTGCACAAGAAGGATTCACGGCAGTACGCATCACAGAAATGAACGAAAACTACGACCGCACACATCAAAATGTCGGCGAACGCGGCGGCATATTTTATGGAGATTTACCTTCGGGAATAGATTTTGAGTATTTGCGGAAAAACACAGCGGTCAACCTTGCATCGGTAGCTAATTTAGCTTTGGCACCATATCCACCTGAAAATGTTCGTTTGAATATCTCGCGCTTGTCGAATATATCCGAAATCACGTGGGATGCACCAACGCGGGGCAGAGCACCGAAAGGATATTATGTATTGATACGTCAAACAGACGTTTCGATGTGGCAGCGCAAGGTATTTGTTACCGATACACACATCAACCTTCCTTTGAGCAGAGATAATTATATTTTTGCTGTTCAAAGCGTGAGCGAAGGCGGACACGAAGGAATTCCGGTTTTTGTTACTGCAAGAAGGTAAGAATCAGACAAAAAAAACATCCAGCTGGCGAACGCTGGCGCGGACGTCTCGTCCATGCCGACACTAACCCGCTGGCGCGAGTTTGTAACTCGTGCCGTGTCCAATGTTTGCATATATTCTCGCATTTTCCTGCACTTTTTTCCCTGTTAGGCTGAGGTTGCAATGTTGATGTTCGGCGGAGGCTCCTGCCCAATGTCGTTCAGTTAAACCATAATGCATTGATAGTTATTCCATTTTTGCATCCTGTAGGGATGCATCGCTCGGTAAAAAGATGTGTGCCTCTATACCTTGCATGCCGTAGGTATGCAACCTCTGTGTATCGCCATTTGGTCGCATACCTACGGCATGCGAAATGCTCATGGTTACCTCCTTTTTACCGAGCGAATCATTCCTAACGGAATGATAACACTCGCTTATTTTTGTCTTTTTATACATTGATTTACATGCGTTTATTCCTTAACTGAACGACATTGGGCAGGAGCCTCAGCCCAACGTCTTACTCATCTTTCTTCACAGCCTCAAGCCAGCGGGGAATACCTTATATTTTAGGTAGTTCTTCAGGCTTCAACCAGAGCGATACGAAATTTTTATCATCATCTATTACAACAACACAATTATTTATAAATTCAACTGCATCGCCTTTCTTCTCAGGATTTCCTATACACACCCAACCTGTTTGAATATTTACATGAACGAGAAAATCTTTTTCGCTTATGCCATAGGCAAGGCCATGCTCTAAACTATGTTCAACTTTCAATATTCCTTTTTGAAATTTTGGGACTTGACAGCATGATACCATTGATTTATCTAACCCACAAAAACCGTTAACATTAACTATTATATTATCGCTTACGGCAAGGCTAATCGTATTTACCATTAATTCAATATCTATTTTATTGACAACATTATCCATATAGAAAGAGTGTTCTTTCGGAAGATAAACTAATTGTTGTTCCCAAAAATATTGCCAAATTTCTTTATATGTGTCTATAATAAATTTCATAATCGTCACCTTGTTAGGCTGAGGTTGCAATGTTGATGTTCGGCGGAGGTTGTACCTCCGTCATTCTATCATTGCAGATTTTATCTGCATTTCTTTGTTCGTTTATATCATATTTCTTCATTTTGTTTTCATTGTTTTTTTGCAGGCACAGCCTGCTTTCATAGGTTCGACGCAGGCACAGCCTCCGCCGAACGTCCCCTAATCTTTCTTACAACCTCGGCTCAACGGGGGGGTATATAGAGTACTGTAGCCTATCCAAAATATAATCTCCTGGGAAACCTTTGCTTTTAAGCCACTCTGCCTTTTCTTTGTCGTGTTCAATTACCTGCCTTGCTAAATACTCTGCTGTATTATCTCCAAGTGAATACCTATAAGCCCATTCATACAATATGTTATTTGGTTCTTTATCACTTGCTTTTTTCTGCATTTTAAAACATAATCTTTTTTTCATTGGTTTAAAATCATCATTCAATCCAAAGTACCATTCCGCAATATGAAGAATCTTGCCAACAAAGAATAGGTATTCTGCATTTTCAGAAAATTTGTGATATGATTCGTTAAAATATTTTTGTAATAATTCTGTCCATCTATCACTTTTTTCGATAGGATAGTCTTCTTCTAAAAGAATATTATGTGTCGCATATATGGCTCTTATACATACTTCTACATTGTCGGGATGCTTTTCCACAAGATTGCGAATAAATTCTATATCAGGTGTCCAATCCCGTTGTTCGTGAAAACCTAAATGGCTTTCTATTTCCGATAGTTGCTCTTTCCAATTCATAATTATTTCTTTTACGGAATAAACATTGTTCCTATACGTGGAACACCATTGACCATATTTCCCCGTTCGGCGGAGGCTCCAGCCTCCGTCGGTCTATCTTTGCAGGTTCTACCTGCGTCTTTATGTTCATATTCTTGGGTCATTTTTTGTTTTTGTTTATAGCAGGCAAAGCCTGCTTTCATAGGTTCGACGCAGGCACAGCCTACGCCGAACATCCCCTAATCTTTCTTTACAACCTCAAGCCAACTGGGAATATCACATTTTGTTTTGAATGCACAAAGATGCTGTTCTCTAATGGATTAGTTTGTTATTTGTTATGTTTTTTTACAGCTTTTATTAACAATTTTAGTTGTGCAACAGCCACGGACGTCCGCGCCATCAGGGGGTTTTTCTTCTATCCGTGCAGAATTAGTTGGCAAGCCTAGTTTCGTATTCCGTTCAACGGAATTTATTTTTTTCATAAACAACGAGAATAGTCCTTGTGATGTATTTATATATGATTTTTCATAACAAAAAGGGCATCTGTAATTACGCGTGATTTCCTCTTGTATACTGACGTTATGACAATATGGGCACAGCACCTGTATTTTATTAGATTTTGGAGATTTGCTTTCTTTTATTTTGGCTACTTTTCTAATCTTCAAAAACACAAAAAATTGTTTAAATGTAAAACCGTGAAATAAAGGTGAACCAATGTCTGGGGTGAAATATCTGTGAAATTCCGATTCCCAAGTTTCGTTATAACAAGTTTGTTTATTATTTTCCATAATACGGCGGTATTATCTATGTCTACGTGTACGTTCAAAATATACTTCTATCCCTAAACCTAGTGACAATTTAGCAGAAAACCTAAGATTTGCAGGTGCATTGCTACGCCAATTGTATCCAAAAACATTGAAAGAATGGACACTATGTTCAGGCAAAATACGTGCAAATTCGGACCTGAAAGAATAGTTGTACGATAAAAATGAAATAGCGACACCACGATTTCCACGCATATCCCATCTGTCGAGAATATAGCCGTCAAACAAAAGATGGCTATTTCCTACTATTCCAACAGAGCCTTCTAGTAGGTTTATGGAATTGATATTTCCCCTCAGCCCTAATTGACGACCTCCAATTTCAACCGATCCTCCTGCTTGGGCTCCAAACGAAATATTTATTCCAAGTCTCATATCACCCAATCTGTTCAAAAAGCCGTTATTCTGCCCAAACCTATGAAAATTTATTTCTCTCCACGCATTGGCTATATCGTCAAAGTTTGGACTCCAGTTTCCAGGACCTCCGATCATATTAATTGCCGACAACCAAGTACCTTCTGCATTATTCACAATAAAACGGAGCAAACAGTTTGAATTACCAAAAGATCCAAGCATATCGGCAATTATAAACGGGTCATTGGTGCTAAATACAACTCGACCTGAAACAGAAAATGTACCTCCCCAACCATTGCCACTTCCTCCCCAATCCCACACTGAATTTACACCTCCCCCTCTAAGAGCGCTTCTATGCGACCATGAGTTCAGTTGCGGAACAGGAAAAGAGAGAAGTTCTCCGAG
>WQWA01000016.1 GCA_009785505.1 Bacteroidales bacterium | reverse complement strand
GCTCAGGGATAAACCTGTCACTGTCGTCCTCAGAAGCAGAACTTTGACGCATAGAAACAGCTGAAGGGTCCGGTGCAAAATTCAAAGTACCCGAGATTTTTAAAACAGAGCCCGATGAAACAGTTGCAGAATTTGAAAGGGTAGAAACCGAAACTACATCAAGCCCCGAGCTGTTTGTAAAAGTCAGTGTGTCTGCAGACAAAGCCTGCTGTGCAAATAGGAAAAACGGAAGTAATGCAAGTAAAAATTTTCTCATACCAGCAATTATTCTTTAATGATTGTCCAGGTAATAAACGAATCGGGTGAAGAAATCCGCAGTAAATATACACCTCTTGGGCGTGAAGAAAGATCTATCTCTGTGAAACTTTCGACATTGTTTCTTTGAAAAACAATTGATCCGTTAAGACTCAAAACTGTTATCTGATGCGGAATTTCCAAATTCATATTCCGAATCTCAACCGCTAACGCCCCTCTTGTCGGATTTGGGAAAATGACGACATCGCTTTCGTTCAATCTGTCGGTATAGAAATTATCAAACCCTTCACTATTTTCAGGCATTCCGAAAGCAAGAGGCTCTTCTCGGCCAAGAATGTAATTATTTTCTTCTTCAGCATTTTTTGCCATAGCACTAGCTAGGCTTGCTCCGTGCAGTGGTGCTACTTGCGGGGCAGGAAGCATAATCGTTCTTCTTCCTATGCGATTGCCGGAAGCATCGTATGAAAACCCAACCTGAAAAACAGGTATTCCATTTTCTGTGAGTGTCAAGATTGGATAGCGTGTTAGTGCAACCCTGTTGGTAGCCCAATCCAAACGACAAAAAACAATAGCTCCATTTTCATCAACGGTAACATTGCGTCGTTGTAAGGAAACACATGCGCTGCCGGGAGTTCCGTTTGCATTAAAGGCTTCCAGTCGGGGATTTTGGGTTCTTCGACTGGTGCCTTCGTAAAATATACTATCCTGCATAGTACCGTCAGCTCGGTACAGTCTGAAGCTCTCTCCGGCATTGGCATGGATAATCCGACTTTCGTAAAAAACTCTGTCATTTACCCCTAAAGCAAACCAGTCGAACAAATGCTCTAATCTGAAATTGAGATGAGCATTGGTATGTGCTACAAAAAATCGGGCTCTTGGCTGCATGATGCTTCCTTGAGGAAATGTAAACGTTTGTCCTTGTCCGTCGCTAACTACAGACCAGCCTGAAATATCTATTTGGACATTTCCGTAGTTGAAAATACTTGCAAACTCCCCATTATAAAGGTAAGGAATCCTGCCCTCGTTGAAAGGCGTTTGGTACATCAATTCGCTGATGATAATCCTGTATTGCTGGGCAAACAGAAAGAATGGAATCAATGTGTACAAAAAAATTAGTGAAAGTTTTTTCATATGCAGTTAGTATTGAATTCGGGAAATTAAAATTTATTCTTTGGTTGTTTTCAGACTGCGAAGTTACAAAAAAAAATCGAACCAACCAAATATCTGATACAAAAATCCGCAAAAAACATAACATTTGGTAAATTCAATAATTTTTTGTAACTTTGCAAAAAAATTATGCCCTCTGCGAATGGAGAATCCCAAGATTTTATACGCAAACCAAGAAATGTATCCCTATACGAAGGAGTCGTCGCTGGCTTTGGCTGCACGAAATTTTCCACAGTTTGTATTAGAAAATGAAAACGACATCCGTGTATTTATGCCTAAATACGGCACAATCAATGAACGCAGAAATCAATTGCACGAAGTGATCCGCCTCTCAGGCATGAATATCGTCATTGATGATGTGGATTATCCGCTGATTGTCAAAGTTGCCTCGCTGCCCAGTGCAAAAATGCAAGTTTATTTTGTGGACAACGAAGATTTTTTCAGTAAAAAAGGACATCTGGATAGAACAGGAAAGCCTTATGACGATACGGCCGTCAAACTGATTTTTTTCGCAAGGGGCGTTGTCGAAACAACCATGAAGTTGAGTTGGAAGCCCGATGTCGTCCATGGGAAAGGGTGGTTTGCATGCTTACTGCCGCTTTACATTCGTCGGTTCTACAAAAACAACCCGATGTACAAAGATGTGAAGGTCGTTATTTCACTTCACAACGAAACATTCAAAGGAAAAGTCAACAAAAAGTTGATCAACAAACTCAAATTCGATAAAATTCCGGCAAAGGATTTGGAACGGTACAACGAAACGACGTATCTTGATCTTATGAAAGCCGCAATTGATCTGGCAGACGGAGTTATTATCGCCGAAGAGGGTGTGGCTCCCGAACTCATCGCACACGCAAAAAAAACACGAACGCCGGTGATGCCTTACAAAGGCGAAGAAACTTTTTTTGCCGACAGTACGAAATTCTATAATAAAATTCTTTCAAAATAAGCGTCCGGCACTTGCCTGCAAAAAAAAATACCAATGACTGCTTTTCAACGTATCCAAAATAATCTTTTTGTCCGCCTCCTTGCTTTTGCATGTGCATTTTCTGTGATTTTTATATCTTGCAGACCGGATTTGACATCTGAGATCGGTAGTGGACTTCAGCCTGATAACGAATTTATTGGGGCACACTTCAACAATACACACGAAAGTCTGCGCCTTACCGCTTATACGATCAAAGATTTGCCCGGTATGACCAGTGGACGTTCGTTTTTTGCGTTGGGAAGCTTCAAAAACGCCGCTTTCGGGACAATCTCGGTTGATCTTATTTCACAAATTGACGAAATGTTTCGTTGGGATACTGTGCGTGGTGATTTTTTAGGCATTGATTCGGTCGTCATGATTTTAGTTTATGCAGGTGTTTATCCTCCCCAGGCAGAAGGCGCTGAGTTGGACCCATTCACAATAAGCATCGGCGAATTGGCAGAACCGGTACTTATTGACACATTGACTCTTTTGCGAACCTACTTTAGCAATGATTCTCGTGGGCAAAAAAATGGTGGAGGAACAATAGTGTCAAATTTGGAAGTTAGACCTAATCTTCGAGATTCAATACCGATTTTTGCAACGGTAAGAAATCATGACAATACAGCAGATTCAATCATAAGAAATCACGACAATACAGGGGACTCGATCTTAGAAATGCGGCATGTTGCCACTTTGCGGATTCCGATGTACCCTAATATTACAGGCGGTATAGGCGGCAGGGAATTTGGAGAGAGACTTTTGCGTACGAGTGCAGATTTAGTACAGACCGATTCTAACACAACAGCGTCATTTGTGAGTAAAATCAACGGATTATACATCCAAACACATCCTGAACAAGTCGAAGGCCGTGGAAATATCATCAATTTTGACTTTACCGGAGCTAATATTGCGCCGCAAATTCAAGTTCACTATAGAAGAATGACAACTGTGACTGATGTTGTGGACGGCGTTTCAATTACCAGGGATACCATCGTACCCAGAATAAAACTGTATTCGTTCGGTTTTTGGAGCGGTATGACTTATAACTACATCAACATCGATCGTTCCACACAATCGGATGATTTGGCAAATCAAATTAATGGAACGGATACGGCTTTAGGTCAAAATATGGTTTTTCTTCAGT
Organism: Bacteroidales bacterium; assembly: GCA_009785505.1. GTDB lineage: Bacteria > Bacteroidota > Bacteroidia > Bacteroidales > P3 > WRKV01. The sequence continues at coordinate 38,243 of WQWA01000016.1, read as the reverse complement.
CGTTTTTTGGGTCGCTTGCCCGTATAGAAATGCCGGATATTCATCGTCTGTTAGAACTTGAACTTGTTTTTGATACTATTTTTGACGGCAACGCTGTCAGTAGAATTGACACTACAAGAAAAAGAATGGTTATCAATCAAGCTAGTTTGGTTTTGTACCCTTCAGCGAATGGACGTTTTACACCAACGCCGTCGCTTAATGTTGGAATTTTTACGGACACCATTGTTAAGGAGCCTTTGACGGAGATCGAACGACTGGTTTGGCAGCAGCAGAGTATACGCGACCACGGTGTTACAATAGGTGGAGTTCACAATACAAGAGGCGGAAGAAATGAATACCGTATTATTTTAACACGACATATTCAAAATCTTTTGTTGGATCCTGATGCGGCAAATCCTCCGCTGACCATCTTTCCTGCTAATCGACTTTTCCTTCCGGATATTACATCTATATACGGTCCCGGACTTCCTGTAGACGACAACCGGCGTATGCGTTTGGAGATTGTTTATACGCTTTTATCAAGATAAACAGTAGGGGCAGGTTTCAAACCCGCCCCTACAAATTTTAACTATAAATTTTCGGAGTTATCTGACCTGTTGCAACCAACAACCCGTTCATTGCTAAGGCTTCCATTTCTCCTTCGCCCGGGTGGACATAGATATGTCCAAGATGCTTGACTCGCTCGGTAACTGCATCAACAAAAGGCTTTCCGTAGGCAATACCTCCGGTCAAAATAACTGCATCTATTTCGCCTTTCAGAACGGTTGACATTGCACCGATTTCTTTGGATACTTGATAGGCCAATGCATCTTGAATAAACGCCGCTTTTTGGTCGCCGGCAGCGGCCGCTTTTTCAACCTCATATGCATCATTTGTGTCCAAATAAGCAACGTATCCGCCTTTTCCGGTAATCATTTTCTTGATGTCGTCAAGAGTGTATTTTCCACTGAAACATGCTCTTGCCAAAGCACCAACGGGCAAGCCTCCCGAACGTTCCGGAGAAAACGGGCCGTCGCCGTCGAGAGCATTATTCACATCGATAACTTGACCTTTTCGGTGTGCTCCGACACTAACGCCGCCACCCAAATGAGCAACGATTAAATTTAGCTCTTCGTATTTTTTGCCAATACTTTGGGCATAGAGACGAGAAACTGCTTTTGAGTTTAGCGCATGAAAAATAGACACACGCTCGAAAGCCGGATGTCCCGATACACGTGCAATGTCATCCATTTCGTCAACAACAACCGGATCGGCAATATAGGCTTTTGCACCGGGAAGTGTTTTTGCAATGTCGTCGGCAATCAAACCGCCCAGATTGCTGGCATGTAGTCCCAATACGCCTATACGCAAATCGTTTTTCATTGCTTCGTTTACTTCGTAAACTCCTGACGTGATTGGCTTTATCAAGCCTCCGCATCCAATAATAACGTTAATGCTATTGATGTCGATTCCATCATGTTTGAGCTCGTTCAAAATGGTGTTTTTGCGAAACTCATACTGGTCCGTAATCGTTGCAAACGGCGCTAATTCCTCAGTAGGATGTTTAATACTTTTCAAGAAAATTTGCTTGGAATTTTCGAAAACCGCAATCTTCGTAGATGTTGATCCCGGATTGATCGCTAAAATGTTAATTGTGTCCATATGTTTTTGTTTTTTGATTTTAGTTTTTGTTTGTCATTGCGGGCTTGACCCGCAATCCCCTTGCTGTAGGGGATTGGCTCGGGGTTGCCGCTTTCGCGGGAATGACGCATTCATTCTCCTCCACCTCCCAAAACAGGGTCATCATCATCGGAAATGTCTCCATATTCAAGGATTTCAGCGATAAGCGAAACAACTCGAACATCACTGCGATTATTGAGCCAAATCAAGGTTCGCCCATTCTTAAAATCGTGAACATAAAACGTGCGAAAACCTCTCCACCAGCCGTGGTGAAAGGCAACAACTTGATCATCATCGTTTAGCCTCAAACGAAAACCTAAACCGTAATCTCGCCGATGCCGTTCGTCGAAAGGTCGGGCGGGCGTGAAAGCCAGCTCCAACAATTCTCTCGAAATAAGTCTGTTATTATGTAATGCTTGATCAAAGATAAACAAGTCGTTTGCCGTTGCAAAAATACCTTTGTCGCCCATTACGCCGTCCAAATAATCCGGTTGTCGGGCGAAGAAACCACGTCTGTTCGTGAAATCGTAACCTCTCATCGCACGATACGTGTTGCGTTTCTCCCATTCAAAAACGTATGTATTATACATGCCGAGCGGTTGAAAAATCCGACGATTCATAAATTCCGGAAATGATTGTCCGCTTACTGCCTCAATAATGCATGCCAAATAGGCATAATTTGTGTTGTTGTAATGAAATCTAGCGCCGGGATTAAACATCAATCTAGCACCGGTTCTTACGATTAACGGTGTGATATCTGCATTGGTCATAAACTGGCGGGTGTCCCAATTTCTGTGGGCAACGTGCATATAATTCGGCAATCCCGAGCGGTGTTGCAAAAGTTGTTTTACGGTTATCGTCTGAAACGGAAAATCGGACAGATAGGTAACCACCGGATTGTTGATATCCAATCGTCCGGCTTCGTGCAACATTAGAACCGCTATGGCTGTAATAGGTTTACTTGTTGATGCTAATTGAAAAATTGATGTGTCGGACAGCGGTATTCGTCTTGTTCGGATATCTTCAAAACCAAAATAAGAATTGAACAAAACTCTGCCGTTTTCCGCATAAATAATGTGTCCGTTGAAACGTCCTTCGGCAAAGGCTTTTGATACGATGTTATAAATTCGGGCATGTGTTGCCGAGTCGCTAGCAGTTTGTATTTTGACTTCAACACAAACAGGCTCGTGTTTTTTTATTTGTTTTCGGTCGATATTTGCATAAAGAGAAAAGCCTCCTATGGCCAGCAAAACAAAGATTTTTTGATTTATCGGCATATAAACAAGCAGTCGAAGTATCTTGCGAAGATATTTTTTCATCAATTTTTTTTCGTTTTTTTGCGATTTTTTTCCTAACTTTGCAAAGTTAATTAAAAAAGTCAAGCAAATTTTACACAATAATTATGAATTTTCAACAACCCAACGTTAAAAACTTCAAGCGCTATACCGTTACAACCGCACTTCCTTACGCAAATGGACCCATTCATATCGGGCATTTGGCGGGCGTTTACGTGCCTGCAGATATTTATGTCCGCTATTTGCGCTCCACAAATCAAGATGTCGTTTTTATCGGCGGAAGCGACGAGCACGGCGTGCCGATTACGATAAAAGCCCGTCAGCTAGGCGTTACACCACAGGATATTGTCGACAGATATCACGAAATTATTAAAAAATCGTTCGAAGATTTTGGAATTTCATTGGATATTTATTCACGAACAACCAATCAAGTACATCACGAAACCGCTTCCGAGTTTTTCAAAAAACTTTACGACACCGGAAAATTTATTGAAAAAACAACAGAGCAATATTTTGATGAAGCGAACAATCAATTTTTGGCAGACCGCTACATCACCGGCGAATGTCCGCATTGCCACAATCTCAACGCTTACGGCGATCAATGCGAACAATGCGGAACATCGCTAAATGCAACGGATTTGATTAATCCGAAATCTGCAATCAGCGGAAACACGCCGATTTTGAAAGAAACTAAACATTGGTATCTGCCTCTGAACGAATACGACGATTTTTTCAAACAATGGATTTTGGAAGAACATAAAGAATGGAAGCCTAATGTTTACGGACAATGCAAATCATGGATTGACATGGGATTACAACCTCGTGCCGTCACACGTGATTTGGATTGGGGCATAAAAGTTCCGCTCGAAAATTCAGAAGGGAAGGTGCTGTATGTTTGGTTTGACGCACCTATCGGCTATATTTCGGCTACAAAAGAATTACGTCCGGATTGGGAAAAATACTGGAAAGACGAAGAAACCAAGCTGGTACATTTTATTGGAAAAGATAATATCGTGTTCCACTGCATTATTTTTCCGGCCATGTTGAAAGCCGAAGGCTCCTATATTTTACCTGAAAACGTGCCCGCCAATGAATTTTTGAATTTGGAAAATGACAAAATTTCCACATCGAGAAATTGGGCAGTTTGGTTGCATGAATACCTGCAAGAATTCCCAAATCAGCAAGATGTTTTGCGCTATGTACTCACGGCAACCGCACCGGAAACTAAAGACAATGATTTTACATGGAAAGATTTCCAAACCCGAAACAACAGCGAATTGTTAGCGATTTTTGGAAATTTTGTAAACCGAACAATCGTTTTGATTGATAAATATTACGAAGGAAAAGTTCCGGAATGTCTAGAATTGACAACTCTTGACAAAGAAATTGTGGAGGAAATCAAAGTCATTCCACAAAAAGTTGCTGCACTCATCGAACATTACAAATTTCGCGAAGCCCTTACGGAAATGATGAGTTAGCACGTGCCGGAAATAAATATCTAACCGAAACCGAGCCTTGGAAACTTCAAAAAACCGAGCCGGAACGTGTGAAAACCATTTTGAATTTGAGCCTGCAAATTTGTGCCAATCTAGCGATTATTTGCGAACCATTTTTGCCGTTTACAGCCGAAAAAATCAACCGCATGCTCAATCTTTCCCCACAAAAATGGGCAGAAGCAGGACGTGTGGATTTAGTTCCTACAGGACACCAAATCAACAAAGCCGAGCATTTATTTTCGAAAATTGAGGACGAGCAAATTACTGCTCAAATGGAAAAATTGAAGCAGTAATGTCTATTTTTCAAAATAAGGCCGCAACCTTTCAGCAAACCATTCGGGACAACGGCAAGGTTTCATTGTTTTGGAATCTACAAAAACAAGTGTTGTCGTTCCTTTGTTAATAAGTTCGTCTTGTTCGTTATAAATCTCATATTTATGCAGTAATTTCGCAGCGGGCATTTCCACCAACCACATTTTAATTGTTAATAACTCATCATAACGTGCCGCTCTTTTATATTCGATATGCATATCCCGAACGGGCAACATCACACCAAGTCTTTCCATTTCGGAATAGGTGGTTCCGAGGTCGCGCATACTTTCATTTCGCGCCACTTCATAATATGCAGGATAATTTCCATAATATACATAACCCATCTGGTCGGTTTCGGCATAACGGGGTCTGAGTTGAGTTTCAAAAGAATACATAAAAAATCTACTTTTTTGCCACGAATTTACAAATAATTTTTCAAAAAAACAAGCAAAAAACATTTTTTTTTTCAGAAATTTATTCACATCTTTGCAGTCTGAAATCAACAACAAACTTTAGCACGTGTTTTTTAGTGAACGTGTCAAAAAATAACAAAAAAAGGAACTCTTAACAGGGAAAGAAAGATCGGCGTATGGAAAATAATCACTCTCTAGTATGGAAAAAGTGTCTCGACATCATTCGAGACAACATTGGAGATCCGAAGAGTTTCAAAACATGGTTCGAACCGATTAAGCCGTTGCATTTAGATAAGGGCGTACTGACCATTCAGGTTCCTTCTCAATTCTTTTACGAGTGGTTGGAGGAACATTATATTGATTTGTTGAAAAAAGTGATCAAACGAGAACTGGGCACGGGTGGGCGTTTGCAATATAGCATTGTGATGGATACAACGGATTCGTTTCAAGTGAAAGCCCAATCCGGAAATCGCAAGGTATTGGAAAATCCGTTTATCAAAATTCCGGTTACCGAAGACTCGATGCGGATGGATCCTTGGGTTAGAGCAGGAATGCCGACAAAAGTTAAGGTTAAATCGAACTTGAACCATATATACACGTTTGAAAATTTTATCGAAGGCGACTGCAACCGTCTGGCACGTTCTGCGGGCTATGCTATTGCGGAAGAACCGGGAAAAACGTCGTTCAATCCGTTGTTTTTACACAGTCCGACAGGTTTGGGGAAAACACATTTGATGCACGCCATCGGTATTCAAACTAAAAAGAAATTTCCGGATAAAACCGTACTCTATGTTTCGTCGGAGGAATTCACGCAACAATATGTTGAAGCGGCAAAAAACGGTGCCAAAAATGACTTTGCACATTTTTATCAATCGATTGATGTGCTTTTGATTGACGATGTACACAAGCTTTCGGGGCGCTCGGGAACGCAAGATCAGTTGTTCCATATTTTCAATTACCTGCATCAAAACGGCAAGCAGATTATTTTGTCGTCCGATAAATCTCCGGCGGATTTAGTGGATATTGAAGCACGTTTGTTATCCCGCTTCAAGTGGGGATTGTCAACGGATTTGGAAGTTCCGGATGTGAAAACTCGTATCGAAATTTTGAAAAGTAAAATCAAAAACAACGGCGAGATCGATATTCCGAATGATGTGATTGAATATATTGCTTACAGTATTTCAGCCAATGTCCGCGAATTGGAAGGTGTTTTGAATTCTATTTTGGCACAATCTATTCTGAATAAACGCACCATTACACTGGATTTGGCACGTGATATGATTGACAAATTCGTGAAAAATTCTGCAAAAGAAATTTCGATTGATTATATCAAAAATATCGTTTGCGATTATTTCCAAATCACGGTTGACGAAATTAACTCCCGCACACGCAAACGCGAAATTGTGCAAGCCCGACAATTGGCGATGTATTTTTCAAAAAAACACACCAAATACTCGCTGGCAAACATCGGTATGCAGTGTGGAAACAAAGACCACGCAACGGTTTTGCATGCTTATCGCACGGTGACGGATTTGTTGGATACCGACAAACAATTCAAAGTGTATGTTGAAGAAATTGAAAAGAAAATAAAAGTTAGCAATTAGGTTAATAATGGGAAACCACTGCTTGAAAAAGTGGTGGTTTTTTTCAGATGAACAAACTTTTTCTCATACCGGCTACCATTGGAAATTCGAGTGTTTCGGATGTTCTGCCTGCGAATTTTCCGCAACACATCAACACGTTAAAAACCTTTATTGTCGAAGATTTGCGGACGGCAAGGCGATTTTTGCGAAGTGCCGGTTATACGCAGAACTTTGATGAAGTGACATTTTTTGAATTGAATAAACATACCGATAGTCGAGAAATTGAGAGTTTTTTGAATACAATTTCAAAAGATTCGATTGGATTGTTGTCCGAAGCCGGCGTGCCTTGTGTAGCTGATCCGGGTGCGACGATTGTAGCGTTGGCACATCGAAAAAATATTCAGGTTGTGCCGTTGGTCGGACCTTCGTCGATACTTTTAGCACTGATGGCTTCAGGATTAAACGGACAAAATTTCTGTTTCAACGGCTATTTGCCGATCGACAAAAAAGAACGCGAGCGAAAACTAAAAGAGTTGGAACAACAAGCCGTTCAAAAAAATCAGACCCAAATCTTCATTGAAACGCCTTTTCGAAATAATCATTTATTCGAATCCATTTTGACGGTTTGCAATCCTTCGACAAAAGTCGGAATTGCTGTAAACATCACGCAATCGAATGCCATTCATCAAACGAAAACTGTATCTGATTGGAAAAAACAAACGATAGATTTGCATAAGCAAAATTGTGTTTTTTTGATTGGGAAGGATTAAAAAATGACAGCTAAATTTGGTTAATTCAAAAATAATCGCTAATTTTGCAGAAAAAATACAGCATGGATTCCGAAGAAATCAGAGACGAAATCTTTCAAGAAGAAGAATTACCGCAAAAAAGTGTCAAGTTTGATTTACGTGATGCGATTATTTATTCGACCATTTTAGAGCGAAAATACAATTAAAAAAGAAAGTACGGCTAAAATTTGGTAGTTTCAAAAAAAAGCCGTATCTTTGCAGAGCATTAACCTTGAGACACTCTTGAACTGAGAGTGTTTCATATTTTTTTACACTATCATGAGCAAGATAAAGTATTACAGCAAAGAAGGTTTGCAACGCCTGCACAATGAGTTGCATGAGTTGGTTACGGTTGCCCGCCCTGCCGCATCCGCCGCTATTGCGGAAGCCCGCGACAAAGGCGACTTGTCGGAAAATGCCGAATACGATGCTGCGAAAGAAGCACAGGGTTTGCTTGAAATGAAAATAGCAAACTTACAGAATGATATTGCGAACGCCCGATTAATTGATGAATCGAAATTAGATGCTTCGAAGGTCTTGGTGTTTTCAACTGTCAAGCTAAAAAATCTCAAAACAAACGCCATAATGACTTACACGCTAGTGCCGGAAAGCGAGTCTGATTTCAAATCCGGCAAGCTTTCTGCCGAATCTCCGATTGCGAGAGGCTTGCTTGGACATAAACAAGGCGACAAAGTAGATGTGCAGATTCCGGCAGGCATTGTTCCGTTTGAGATTTTAGAGATTTCACGAAGTCCACATTAGGGGTGAAGCAATCCACTAGATTGCTTCGCCTATGGCTCGCAATGACGGACTAAAGAATCCGTTTCTCATTGTCGGCAATAAATGTTTCCCAACCGGAATATTTTTTTGAAGGTTGGGATTTTTTTGTTATTTTTTTTGATCCGGGCATTTCGACTTCGCTCAATGTCCGGACGCTGAGCGGAGTCGAAGCGTAATCATTTTGCAATGCGTGGCAAACTGCCGCAGCCAAGCCGTCGGTTGCATCCAGTTGTTTGGGCATTGTTTCGTTAATTTTCATTAAACTGAACAACATTTTTGCGACTTGTTCTTTAGAGGCTGTGCCTTTTCCGGTGATTGCCATTTTGATTTTTCGAGGTGCATATTCGGAAAACGGTATACCTTTTGATATCGCGGCCGCAATCGCAACGCCCTGCCCACGACCAAGTTTGAGCATAGATTGAACATTTTTTCCGAAAAACGGTGCTTCAATTGCCAAATGTGAAGGTTTGTGTTTCTCGATCAGTGCAAGTGCACATTCAAAAATACGATGTAATTTCTTGGCAATATCGCGTTCTTTACTCAAATTGAGCACACCCATTTCTATAAATTGAACAGATTTTCCAACTTGTTTGATCACGCCGAAACCCATCATGACTGTGCCGGGGTCAATGCCCAAAATCACCCGTTCCATAAGGCGTTTAAATAATCAGCATCGCATCGCCGTAAGCCAAGAACTTGTACTTTTTTGCAATAGCTTCTTGGTAGGCTTGCTGCACTAACTCGAAACCACCGAACGCACAAGTCATCATAAACATCGAAGATTGCGGTTCGTGAAAATTGGTTACCAATGCATCAGCCAAACGAAAATCGTAGGGTGGATAAATAAATTTATTCGTCCAGCCTTTGTAGGGTTTTAGCCGCCTGTCAACACCTACAACCATTTCTGCCCCACGCAAAGTTGAAGCCCCGACTACACAGATTTTTCCGCCTTTCGCACGTGCGTTATTCACAATATCGGCGGCTTCTTGTGTGATGATAACTTCTTCAGAGTCGGTTTTGTGTTTGCTTAAATCTTCAACATCGATTTTTCTGAAATTACCCAATCCGCAGTGCTCGGTAATGAAAGCAAGGTCAATGCCTTTAATCTCTGAACGTTTCAGAAGCTCACGACTGAAATGTAATCCGGCGGCAGGAGCAATCACAGCACCTTCATTTTTTGCATAAATGGTCTGATAACGCTCTTCATCTTCGGGAAGTAGCTCTTTCTTTTCTCTCAAATTTTTGATTTGCTCGGGAAGCGGTATTTTTCCAAGCTCTTGAATCAAACCTTTAAACTCTTCATATGGACCGTCGAAGAGAAAGCGCAAGGTGCGTCCGCGAGAAGTTGTGTTGTCGATAACTTCTGCTACCAATTCCTCATTTTCGCCGAAATATAGTTTATTTCCAATCCGAATTTTTCGAGCAGGTTCTACAAACACGTCCCACAAGCGAAATTCGGGATTGAGTTCACGAAGTAAAAACACCGTAATTTCAGCCTTAGTTTTTTCTTTTGCACCTGAAAGCAATGCCGGAAAAACCTTCGTGTCGTTCATCAAAAACACATCGCCCGAATCAAAATATTTTAAGATGTCTTTAAATGTTTTGTGTTCTATTTTTTGTTTTTTCCGATCAACGACCATCAATTTTGACTCATCGCGATTTTTCGCAGGATGCAGGGCAATCATGTCGTTAGAAAACGGAAAGTTGAATTGAGATAATTTCATACGAATAAGTTATTTTTACGGGTGTATAGAGCCCGCAAGCGGGGTTCATTAGCACACAATTTGGAACGCAAAGGTAATGCTTTTTTTTGAAAAAAGCAAATTTTTTGGAAAATTTACTCCAAAATCATAGAATTATCACTATTTTCTGCCAAAAAATCTCCGATTCGTGTGCGGCGAAGAGCGGATAAATAGGCTCCGGACTGCAATTTTTTACCAAGATCTCGAGCAATCGAACGAATATATGTGCCTTTACTACACACAATGCGAAAATCAACCTCGGGCATTTCGATGCGTGTGATTTCAAATGTTTGGATAAAAACAGATTTTGCTTTAATCTCGACGTCTTGCTTCTGTCGGGCGTAATCGTAGGCACGCTTGCCATCGATTTTTACGGCAGAAAAAATCGGAGGAATTTGCATTTGCTCGCCAACAAATGTTTTTGCAGTTTCCAAAATGAGTTGTTCTGTGATGTGACTGGTTGGAAACGTTTTGTCAACGGGCTTTTCCATGTCGCAGCAAGGCGTTGTTGCACCCAAAACAAATGTGCCGGTATATTCTTTTTCTTGTGCTTGAAATTCCTCAATACGCTTGGTGAATTTTCCGGTGCAAACAATCAAAAGTCCTGTTGCCAAAGGGTCGAGCGTTCCGGCGTGACCGATTTTCAATTTCGATAATTTATGAGCATGTCGGATTTTCCATTTCAACTTATTGACCACCTGAAAAGACGTCCAGCCGTAAGGTTTATCGATCAATAAAACTTGTCCTTCTTCGTAGGGTGTTAAGGTCTTTTCGTTCATTTTAGTTTCGCCTCCAAGTCGTTGAGGCGTTTCACAATTTTATCGAAATTTTTGAAATGAAGGGCAGAGCGTCGATATACACTTGCATCTATAGCCGGAGAACCGAAATATATGGCATTTTCTTCTTTGATGCTTGAGGGAACACCGCTCTGTGCCGCAAGTTTCACGCCATCGGCAATTGCTGCATGTCCTGCGATACCGACTTGTCCGCCGAACATACAATTTTTTCCGATTTTTGTGGAGCCGGAAATGCCTACTTGCGAGGCCATCACCGTATTTTCGTCAACAACAACATTGTGCGCAATCTGAATTAAATTGTCTAGTTTCACGCCTTTTTTGATAATTGTAGAACCTAGCGTTGCCCTGTCAATACAAGTGTTTGCTCCAATATCAACATGGTCTTCAATGATAACATTTCCGATTTGAACAACTTTTTTATACGAGGAATCGACCGGAGCAAAACCGAAACCATCTGCACCAATCACACTGCCGGCGTGAATAACCACATCTTTACCAATAACTGTATCCGAATAAATTTTTACACCTGCGAAAATCGTCGTATTGTTGCCGATTTTCGCGTTGTCGCCGATATAAACTTGCGGATAAATTTTTACATTATTTCCGATCTGAACATTTTCGCCGATAACCGCAAAGTCGCCGATATAGCAGTTTTCGCCGATTTTTACACTTTCATGAATAGATGATTTTTCGGAAATTCCAACCTTGTTTTGTTTGACTTGGTTGTACATTTCCAGCAATTTTGCAAAGGCTTGATATGCATTTTCAACACGAATAAGTGTTGTTTTTACAGGCTTTTCGAGAACAAAATCCGAATTGATAATAACGGCAGTAGCTTCAGTATCATAAATATGCGGTGTGTATTGCGGATTGGCTAAAAATGACAATCCGCCCGTTTCACCCTCCTCAATTTTACAGAGTTTATATACTTTTGTATCGGTGTTGCCTTCGATTTTTCCGCCTAAAAGTTCAGCAATTTGTGTGATTGAAAATTCCATGGGGGAATGGTTTGATTTAATTTATTTTTTCTTTGTTTGCAATAATCTGCAAAGTTACAAAAATTATTCGAAATGAGCAAAAATATCTTTTTTTTGGTAGTGTCACAAATTTTTCGTACCTTTGCGAGTTGTATGGGCTAAGAAAGCTTAATAAAAAAGGTAGAAGTAGAATAGTTATGTCGAGATTTGCAGTTATCTTAAGTGGGTTGATATTGTTTGTGGCTTGCGACCCCAAACCTAATGGCGTGCCTATAGCCAGAGTAATGAACGAGTATTTGTTTCTTTCCGATTTGGAAGGCGTGGTGCCTCCCGGAACGTTGCAAACCGATAGTCTTGAGGCTGTCCAAACCTATATTCACAACTGGATTCAGCAGAGATTATTGCTGAATAAAGCAAAAAGAAATTTGCCCGGATACCAAAGAGCTTTTGAGCGAGAAATTGAAAATTACCGCAACTCGTTGATCATTTTTACCTTTCAAAATGCACTCATTGAGCAGATGATAGATACGACCGTTACGGAGTCCCAAATCCAACGTTTTTATGAAGAAAATAAAGAGCAATTTTTGTTGAGAACTAATGTTGTGCGTGTGCGGTTTGCAAAAGTAGATAATATCCCGTCAAACACTATAAACGTTGCAGAAAGAGAGAAGCTCAGAGAAAACACGATCATTCGAAATCTGATTTTTTCTAATGAATTAACCGGAGAACAATGGGTACAACTTGTCGAACTTTGTCAAAGAAATTCGACAAACTTTTTTTTGGACGAAGATAGTTGGATCCACTTCAATGATTTATTAAGAGAAATTCCAATTGATGCTGATAATCAAGAAGATTTTTTGCGAAGAAACAGACATTTTCAAGTGCCTGAAGAAGAGCATACGTTCTTTGTAAATATCTTGGAATTTCGACTTGCCGGCGACCTTTCTCCGATTGAGTTTGAACATGAAAGAATCCGAAGGGCTATCTTGAATAGTCGAAGAGTCGGACTAATCGAAAGTTTGCGGAACGATGTGGTGGCGGAAGGACAAGAAAGAAATTGGTTTGAAATTTTTTAAAATACACATGAAAGCAAGATTGACATTACTAAGCCTGTTTTTGTGCACAACGATTTTTGCACAAGACAGAATCATGATCGACCAAGTGGTCGCAGTTGTTGGAAACAGAATTGTTAAACACTCCGATGTCGAAACACAGCTAAATCACATGAGAATGCAGGGTGATCCTGTCACAGATTATTCTTATTGCCAAGTTCTAGAGCAATTGATGATCGACAGGCTTTTTCAGCATCAAGCTGATTTGGATAGTATCGTAATTCCGGAATCGGCGGTTGAAGAAAATTTGGATCGCCGTATTCGATTTTTTATTCAACAAATCGGTTCGAGAGAAAGGCTCGAAGAGTTTTATGGAAGACCCATTATTGCGATTAAAGAAGAGTTTCGAGATATGATTCGTGCACAAATGATTTCCCAAGAAATGGAAAGAACAATAACCGCGGATGTTCGTGTGACGCCAAGCGAAGTTCGACAATTTTTCAACGACATGCATCCCGACAGTATTCCTCTTATTCCGGCTCAATTCGAGATTTATCAAATTATACGAACGCCGGCAATCAGCAGAGAACAGAGTAATGAAGTTAGAGATCGACTTACCGGATTCCGTAATCGGATTTTGCAAGGCGAACGTTTCTCTACGCTTGCAACAATGTTTTCGGAGTGTCCATCGAGCAGGCAAGGCGGGGAATTGGGACTTTTCGGACGAGGAGAAATGCATCCCGAGTTTGAAGCGACAGCCTTTTCGCTTCGTGACGGGGAAGTTTCGCAAGTTATCGAAACACCTTTTGGTCTTCATATCTTACAACTTATCGAACGTAGAGGCGAAAATGTGAACGTGCGGCACATACTGCTCAGACCTCAGCCAAACATTGAGGATTTGGATCGGGAGCGTGTGTTTTTAGATAGCATTGCAGAATTGATTCGCGATTCGGTTTATACATTTCAAGAAGCGGCGCGGCTTTTTTCCGAGGATCCGAGCGGAAGAGTTGGTGGTTTGTATGTGAGTCCGTTTACCGGAAATTCACGTGTAACGGCAGAAGAGATGGAAACGGGTATTTTCTTTGTAGTTGATAATTTCGAAGAAGGACAAATTTCAAATGCGGCACTTTTCGTTACCGAAGAAAACGAACAAGCGGTTCGTGTACTTATGTTGAGCAGACGCTTCGCTCCACATCGTGCAAATTTGGAACAAAATTATGATGTGATTAAAAGTATGGCTGAAGCAGAAGCCAGACAGGCCAGAATGGCGGAATGGCTTAGTCAGCGACTGAGAACGCAGTACGTTCGACTGAATGCCGCCGCAAGAAATTGTACGTTCGAACATAATTGGGGGCAATAATATGCACACACCGGAACAAATACAGGAATTAAACCAAAAGTACCTCCAACTTCGTTCCGAAATCGGAAAAATTATTGTTGGTCAAGATCAGGTGGTGAATGATCTTTTGATAACGGTTTTCAGTCGCGGACATGCCCTTTTGATCGGTGTTCCGGGATTGGCAAAGACACTTTTAATAAACACCTTGTCGCAAGTATTGGACTTGCGGTACAACCGTATTCAGTTCACGCCCGACTTGATGCCTTCGGATATTTTGGGTTCGGAAATCTTGGGACAAGATAGAAATTTCAAATTCATCAAAGGGCCTGTTTTTGCAAACATTATTTTGGCAGACGAAATCAACCGTACACCGCCGAAAACACAGGCAGCATTGTTAGAAGCCATGCAGGAAAAAGCCGTAACCATCGCAGGTCAAACGTATCCGCTCCCTCTTCCGTTTTTTGTTTTGGCAACACAAAATCCGATTGAGCAAGAAGGTACATATCCTTTGCCGGAAGCACAGTTAGACAGATTTATGTTCAATATTCTGTTGGATTATCCAACGTTTGAACAAGAGCTAAATATTGTCAAACAAACTACTGCAGACCAAGTTCAGCCTCTTTCAAAAGTGATGAATGCCTCTGAAATAGAAATGTTCCAATCACTGGTAAGAGCGTTGCCCGTTCCTGACAATGTCTTGCAGGAAGCGGTGAAAATTGTGTCAGGTTCGCGGCCGAATACACCGCAAGCGAAACCGATTGCAACACAATATCTGCTTTGGGGTGCCGGCCCGAGAGCCTCACAAAATCTAATTGTCGGAGCAAAATGCCACGCTGCTTTGAATGGAAAGTTTTCGCCGGATATTGAAGATGTGCACGCTGTGGTCTTGCAAGTTTTACGCCATCGCTTGGTAAAAAATTACAAAGCCGAAGCCGAAGGGGTTTCTACAGACGATATTATTCGAAAATTACTGCAATAAGCAAATCAACAAATAAGCAGTCAAATGTATAGATTTATCACAGTTTTTAGCATTTTTCTATTACTTTTTGCTTCGTGCAGAAACACTAGACCGGAGTATGGATTTGTTCGATTGGTTTTCCAACATCAATGGGACGGAGAACCTTTTCGAACTGACCTTGCAACTTCATACACCAATGCGGCAGGAAATACTTTCACGTGGCAAAATTTGCACTATATCATTTCGGATTTAACGATTACAGGCAATGATGAAGTGATCAGGGTTGAACACCCTCAAGTTCATTTTATCGACAGAGATACAACGATACTTCTAATTTACCAAATTCCGGTTGGAGAATACAACAACATCAGTTTTATTTTTGGCTTGGATGAACGAAGAAATCAGACCGGTTTGTTTCCGGAAATATCGGATATGTTTTGGCCGGAACACATGGGTGGCGGCTATCATTACATGATGCTTGACGGCTGGTGGACAAGCCCGCAAGGACCTAGACCTGCTAATCTGCATTTGGGTGCTTTGGAAGAACTTTCTCATGTTGTCAACGACACCACTTGGGGAATTTTAGACACCGTAACGCAAATGCGTCCTATCGTCCAAATTCGAATAGACTCAACATTCACAAAATATCACAATTTTCTTCGTGTTAGTCTTTCTAGAAATATCACAGTAGAGGCTAACACAATCACGACGGTTGCCCCGATTATTATGGACGTTGAACAATGGATGGAAAGCCCGTTAGCATGGGATTTCAATGTAATGGGCTATGGCTGCATTATGAGAAGAAGACATGCGATGGATTCGCTGGCAATAAATGGGGCGGCAGGTGTATTTAGAGGGGCAAATGTAACCAGAGAAGATATCCGCGAATTTAGAACAGTCACTGTACTCAGATAAAATTTTAACATGCAAAAGTTTATATTGAAATGTACCACGTGTGGTAAGGAATTTAACAGTTTTAAGGAATGGTTTGATGTTTTTCAAGTGTGTCCGACTTGTCATAAAAATCGTGTAGAAGCGATTTACAATGTGGATTACAACACGCTGAAAGATTTGATACATGCGAAAAATCGAACGGATTTCAGCCTTTGGCACTACTTCGACTTTCTGCCTTTGAACGATAGAAAAAATATCATTGCCACGCCCGAAGTTCCGCTTGGATTAGATAGATGGATGTTTTTAGAGGATTTGGCAAAAAAACATTTTGGAATTGAGTGTGAAGTTCGCGCCTATCGCAACGATGAACATTACGGAACAGGAACTATCAAAGACAACGGTGGTATGCTTGCGGCAAGCGTTTTGACGGAAGCAGGCGTTTCGGAATACATCGTTGCGAGTACCGGGAATGTTGCCAACACATTTGCGTATTACATGGCAAAAGCGGGTGTTTCGCTCTCGGCATTTATTCCGCAAGATGCTTTACCGTTGAACGGTGCTGGCGTGAGTTGTTACGGACAGAAGGTTTTTCGAGTAAATCATGACTATCATCAAACCAAAAAAATTGCTGCCGAATACAGCAAGAAATACGGCATTTTAATGACTTGCGGCAACACCGACCCGCTTCGTGTGGAAGCCAAACGTACGATGGTTTTTGAATGGTTGCGAGATTTGCCGAAGTTTCCGACTGTTTATATTCAAGCGCTAAGTGGAGGTACAGGATTTATTGCTATTGACAAGGCTTTACGAGAAATTGAGCATTTGAATTTAGTAGAAACTCCTCCGAGAATGTTGATGATTCAGCCTGACGGTTGTGCGCCGATGGCTGAAGGATGGAAAAGAGCAAAAGCAAACAATTTTGCGGAAGGATGGGAGAGTGACTACCCAATTTTGGAGGAGCCTGTAACGCAAGTCCCGACACTGGCTACAGGAAATCCTGCGACCTATCCTATTATGGGAAATTTGGCGAAAAAAACCAATGGCGATATACTGGAAATCCAAGAGTCGAAACTCGTTGACATCACACGCTACATCGCCTACGAAGCTGTTGTGGCAATGGGTCCCGCCGCCGCAGTTGCCGCATTGGGCTATATCGAAGCACTAAAAACAAACAACATTAAAAACGGAGATTTGGTTTTAGTCAACATCGGCGAAGGCATGCGGCGTGCACCGGAATTGCTGTTAGAAATGAATTACACCGAACAGCGAGTGGACTCTGTAGACGAATGCGAACGCTTCGACAGAAAAAAGCTTCGTGCGGCGTTGGAGAAACGTATTTTGTAGTTTTGTATATTTTGCGTCATGCTAAAAACAATCGGTCAATATTTTCTGTTTCACAAAGATGTTTTTTCGCGTCCTCCTCGCCGAAAACTCTTTTGGAGGCAAGTGTTTGCAGAGATTTGGAGACTAGGTATGGATTCGGTTCCGATTGTAATTTTGCTTTCTATTTTTATGGGTGCAGCTCTCACTATTCAGTTGAATTTCGGAACGGAGAGCCAATGGGTACCGTTGTATACCATCGGTTTTATTGCTCGTCAAACGATTATTCTGGAATTTTCTCCAACTGTCATCAGTTTGATTTTAGCAGGAAAAGTCGGCTCGCGAATATCTTCTGAAATAGGTACCATGCGCGTAACCGAACAGATTGATGCACTCGAAGTCATGGGTATAAACCCTGCGAACTATTTGGTGCTTCCGAAAGTAATTGCTTGTGTGTTTTTTCATCCGATTTTGATCATGCTGAGTATCGGCTTTGCAATAGGGGGCGGATACTTCGTTGGTATTGTCTCCGGTATGATGACTCCGTTTCAATACATTTATGGTTTGCAATTTGATTTTAATCCGTTCGACTTGTTTTATGCGTTGTTCAAAACCGTTATTTTTGCATATCTCATTACCACGATTTCCGCATTCTACGGCTACTTTACACAGGGCGGAGCATTAGAAGTTGGGCGAGCCAGCACGAAAGCTACCGTACAAAGTTGTATCATGATTATCGCCGTTAACCTTGTAATAACTCAACTGCTTTTGGGATGATTTCAGTCAAAAATCTATATAAATCTTTTGGCGAAAGAGTCGTGCTTCACGACATTTCTGCGGATTTCAACGTTGGAGAGAACAATTTGATTATCGGCATGAGCGGTTCAGGAAAAACCGTACTGATGAAGTGTTTGGTGGGATTGTTCAAGCCCGATCGAGGTGAAATATATTTCGACAATCACAATTTACTTGCGATGAATGAACGTGAACAGTCCATTATTCGTCAAGATATCGGCATGGTTTTTCAAGGCAGTGCCTTGTTTGACTCGCTGACCGTTCAAGAAAATGTGATTTTTCCGTTAGATATGTACACAAATATGTCGTTTAGTGAAAAAGTCGAACGTGCCAATTTTTGTTTAAAACGTGTAAATCTCGAAAACGTCAATAAACTCTATCCTTCGGAATTGAGTGGAGGGATGAAAAAACGTGTTGCAATTGCACGAGCCATCGCCAATAATCCCAGATATTTGTTTTGCGACGAGCCCAATTCCGGCTTAGACCCACGCACCGCTGCAGTGATTGACGAACTGATTTCCGAAATCACAAAAGAATACAACATGACGACCATTATCAATACGCACGACATGAATTCGGTGTTGCAGATTGGAGAAAATGTGGTGTTTATTCACGAAGGAAATTTGTGGTGGAAAGGCGATAGACACAGCATTTGCGAAACAGATAATCCGGAGTTGCTTGAGTTTTTAAATGCTTCCGAACTTACCAAACGACTAATCAAATAATATGACACTTATCGACATTTTTCTTTTAGTACCCCTGCTCTGGTTTGGCTTCAAAGGGTTCAAGAACGGAGCGGTTATGGAATTTATTCAACTTGCGGCGATTGTGCTTGGTGTTTTCATAGCATCAAGGTTTTCGCATTTTTTGGGAGATTTCTTCAACTTTCAAAGCGAATATGCCGGAATTATTTACTTTGCGATAACCTTTATCGCTGTGGTTGGAATGCTTTTTTTAGCCGGATATATCATTACAACATTTATCAAACTGATTATGCTCGGTTGGCTCAATCGCTTGTTGGGCGTGTTTTTTGCGTTAGCAAAAACAATCTTGGTTTTAAGTGTTTTGATTTTTTATTTCAACAAAATCGACAGCGAAGAAATCATTTTTTCGGAAAAAAATCGCAATGAGTCTCTGCTGTTTCGTCCAATAGAAAAAGTTGCCCCGATGGTTATGCCAACCTTGATGCAACTTTGGGAAGATCTTCAAAGAGATTAGATTACACGTCCACACTTACCAAATTATCAATAATAAACTCTTGACGTTCGGGTGTGTTTTTGCCCATGTAGAAGGTCAACAATTCTTTAATTCCGGAATCTTTGGAAATCATAACGGGATCCAAACGCATTTCGGGACCAATAAAGGTTTTGAACTCGTCCGGCGAAATTTCGCCAAGTCCTTTAAATCTAGTGATTTCAGGATTTGTGCCTAATTTTTCTAATGCCGCTAAACGCTCTTCGTCGTTGTAACAATAAATGGTTTGTTCTCTCTTTCTCACACGATACAGAGGAGTTTGCAAAATATATACGTGTCCGTTGCGAATCAAATCCGGAAAAAACTGCAAGAAGAATGTGAGCAACAACAAACGAATGTGCATACCGTCAACATCAGCATCGGTAGCGATTACAATGTTGTTGTAACGCAGATTTTCCATATTATCGCTGATATTCAAGGCCGCTTGCAAAAGGTTGAATTCTTCATTTTCGTAAACGATTTTTCGTGCCATGCCGAAACTGTTCAACGGTTTTCCTTTCAACTTGAAAACCGCTTGAGTATTGACATCGCGAACTTTCGTCACACTTCCACCCGCGGAATCTCCCTCAGTGATAAACAAGGTCGTTTCTAATTTCCGCTCATCATTGGAATTGTAGTGAACACGGCAATCGCAGAGTTTTTTGTTGTGCAAACTCACTTTCTTTGCCGATTCGCGCGCCAACTTTTTGATGTTGTCCATACCTTTGCGTTCCTTCTCGTTTTGCACGATTTTTTGAAGCAAAGCCTCAGCCGTTTCGCTGTGCATATGGAGGTAATTGTCAAGATGTTTTTTGACAATGTTGTTGATGAAATTTCGAATGGTTTCGCCTTTTCCTTCAGGCAAAATGGTGTTTGAACCGAGTTTGGTTTTGGTCTGACTTTCAAATGTCGGCTCCTGAATTCGCAAACTAATCGCAGCAACAATTGCCGAACGAATATCCGAAGGTTCAAAATCTTTTTTGTAAAATTCGCGAACGGTTTTTACAACAGCTTCGCGGAATGCTACGAGATGCGTTCCACCTTGTGTGGTATTTTGTCCATTCACAAACGACGTGTAATCCTCGCCGTATTGACGCGGGTGATGCGTCAACGCAAATTCGAAATCCTCGTCTTTGATGTGAATAATCGGATAAATGGGAGGAACATCCAAGTTATTTGTCAGCAAGTCAAACAAGCCATTTTCCGATTTCAGCGTTTGTTCGTTGAATTTTATCGTCAATCCTGCGTTGAGATAGCAGTAATTCCAAAGCATTTTCTCAACGTATTCGGTGCGGTAGTAGTAGTTTTTAAACAATTC
The DNA here is from genome assembly GCA_009785505.1 of Bacteroidales bacterium. Lineage (GTDB taxonomy): Bacteria > Bacteroidota > Bacteroidia > Bacteroidales > P3 > WRKV01. Next base: position 17,492 of record WQWA01000016.1, on the reverse strand, counting down.
CGCATCGGGGGCAAACACGATTTTTGTTCCGTCACGAAGACTTCCGCTGTCTTGGATTTTTTCATCATTTGTAATGGTTCCTTTAGAAAATTCGGCGATTTTTGTTTTCCCTTCGCGAACGGATTGCACTTTAAAATAACTCGAAAGTGCGTTCACAGCCTTTGCTCCAACGCCGTTTAGTCCAACGGATTTTTTAAATGCTTCCGAATCGAATTTTCCGCTGGTGTTCATTCTTGAGACACTTTCTACCACTTTTCCGAGCGGGATTCCACGCCCGTAATCACGGATAGATACAACGCCGTCATCACTGATTTTCACTTCAATCGTGCGGCCGTTGCCCATCACAAATTCGTCAATACTGTTGTCAATAATTTCTTTCAACAGTACGTAAATTCCATCATCGTATGATGTTCCATCGCCCAATTTTCCAATGTACATTCCCGGGCGTTTGCGGATATGCTCAATCCATTCTAAGGATTTTATGTTGTCTTCAGTGTATTTTGTCATACTTAAATTTTCACATTATCTATCAATCGTACACCCCCAAGCCAGATCGCAACACAAGCCACACGTTTCGGACAATTGCTCCAATTTTCGATAGGTTGCAAGGTTTTTGCATTCACGATTTCAAAATATTCTAATTTTGTACGAGGGATTTTTTTCAGATGTTCCTCGGCAAATGTTTTGAGTTGTGCAGGTGTGAGTACATCAACCAAATCTCGGCAATCTCTAAGGATTTTATAGATTTGCGGAGCAATTCGGCGGTCTTCTTCCGGCAAGCGGGTGTTTCTTGAACTCATCGCTAAACCGTCGTGCTCGCGAACAGTGGGACATGCAACAATTTCTACAGCCAAATCTTCTTGTTCCACCAATGCACGAATCAATGCTAATTGTTGAAAATCTTTTTCACCGAAATATGCCGTAGTTGGATTTACCAAATCGAACAAACGTTTCACCACAATGGCAACGCCGTTGAAATGTCCCGGACGAAATGCGCCTTCCATGACGGTTTCTAATGCTCCGAAACTGTAGTTTTCCGTAGGCTTTTCGGGGTACATTTCCGCATCTTCGGGAGCAAATACGATATCGCAACCAACCTCTTTCAACATGTCCAAATCACGTTCTAAGTCACGAGGATATTTTTTCAAATCTTCGGCATTATTGAATTGGATTGGATTTACATACACACTCACGACTACGACTTCATTCTCTCGCTTGGCTTGTCGCACGAGGGCAAGATGTCCTTCGTGTAATCCGCCCATTGTCGGCACAAAGCCAATAATGGGATTTGTGCCTTGGGCTTTCAATGTATCTTGAAGTTCGGTTTTTGTTCGGCAAAGAATCATATCTATTACTCGTTAATAAAAGTTAGCAGGCAAAGATACGAAAAAAAAATGAAACATACAAAAATATACTTTTTTGAGGGTGGAGTATAAGGGTATGAAAGAAGAATTTGAATTGAAAATACGGCATTTTATATAAAAGTGTGAGCCTCGTGCTGAAAACCGCCATGAAATAAATGTTTTTTTTTAGTATATTTGCCCCTGAATTTTATACTAATCACACATAAATCCGGAAAATTGCGAGTAGTTATTTTCAAAATTCTGTACATTACTCAATATCAGTGCTATTTTTGGTCTTGCTTGAAGTGTAACAAAAATAAATATAAACAACTCATAGTCAATTAATATTGTTTGCGTATGAAAAATATTTACAAACCATTGCTGTTTCTTGTTTTATTGGCAGCGTCAATGACGGGAAGAGCGCAAATCGTCTTATCAGGTTCAGGTGGGAATATTTTTTCCATTTCAAGCGATACTACTGTAACCGGTATTATCACAGATGCTACTTCGGGCATCACATTTAACGTTACAGGCCCTAGCCCTGTAACCATAACATGGAATGCAACTATCACAGGAAATGCTGCTCTTTCCGATGCACCGTTAGTAATGATTAACGGCACAAATAGCACACTTGCAGTTGGTAGCGGCCTCATAAGGTCAGAGGCGGTTAATAGCGATGCAGTAAGAACTAATGGTAATGTGGAAGTAAATGGCGGTGAGGTAAGAACAGGTTTTGGCGGTAATAGTAGAGCAATTAGAGCTACAGGTACGGATAGTCAGATTGTCATTAATGGCGGTGGGGTGACAACAGGTTTGGGTGGAGGAAGTATAGCGATTGAAGTGACCGGCTCCAATAGCCGTGTTATTGTTAACAACGGTGAGGTAAGCACGGGCTTAGGTGGTGCGAGTAGAGCAATTGAGGCAATCGGTATCAATAGTCACATTACTATTATCAACGGTGAGGTAAGCACAAACAGTGGTGAAGGCATTGCAATATCTACTACCGGGGCAAATAGTCTTATTGAGATTGAAGGAGGTATAGTGACTTCCGTACAGCCTCTGAGTAAAGCTATTGAAACTGTTGGAGATGTTATTGTCTCCGGTGGTCGTGTGATGGGTCTCCAATACTCAATTCATGCTATCGGTACAAATAAAACGGTTTCTGTAATCGGTGGTGAAGTGTCAACTTGGCAATATACTCCCATAAGCAATACTGCTATTAGGGCTGGTGCAACTGTTAGAGTGATTGTAGATAATAGCGGTAAGGTTGAGGTGGAGCGTTCCGGCAGTAATGGCATTATTGCAGAAGATACGGTTTTTGTTCATGGTGGAAACGTGACCGTAACCAGCGGAACAGCGATCAGGACCTCAGGTGTGGTTATTGTTACCGGCGGTATTGTTGAAGCAACAGAAGATTTTGGCAATGCGATTCATGTTACCGGACCAACCAGCACGGTTACGGTTAGCGGTGGCAGGGTTAGTGTGGAGAGTAATGCGATAGCGATTCATGCTTCCGGAACCGGAACAATCAGGGTTAGTGGTGGCAGTGTAGAAGGACGAGGTATTACTCTCGGTCATGGAATTCAAGCTAGAGGCGATATATATGTTAGTAACGGTGCTGTATCTGCAAGTGCTGGTAGAGCGATTTTTACCGAAAGCAATGTCTTCATCAGCGCTGGATCAGTAAGTGCGGGTGGAGATGCTACGGTTACAGCCACCGGCACAAACAGTGTGATTACCGTTAGTGGTGGAATTGTAAATGCATTCGGAATAGCAATTGATGCACCGGGAACAAATAGTACGGTTAACATTAGTGGCGGAGTGGTGACTGCAACTACCGAGATAGGAATCAGAACTAACGGCGATGTTAACGTTAATCATATTAATTCAAGAGTGACAATATCAGAGCCCGATGGAAGAGGAATTGTGGCAAATGGCTCAAATAAGACGATTACGGTTAGTAACGGTGTAGTGGAAACAACATATGTGCCACCACCATTCACTTTTCCGCCGCCACCACCCTGTCTTGCTATTGTGGCTGCCGGAGCGAACAATACTGTCATTGTCAGTGGTGGAAGGGTGAGTAGTTCTTATGGAACAGCAATCAACTCTACAGGTTCTAACAATATTGTCAATGTCAGCGGAGGCACGGTAAGTGCCAGCTCTGGAAATGGGATTACGATTAGTTCTACAGGATCGAATAACGCTGTCAATGTCACTGGCGGCACGGTAAGTGCTACTAATGGATCAGCGATTTCTGCCACCGCGATATGCCAAATTATGATTACAGCTGGAATAGTTAGCGCTACCGGCCATGCAATTTCAGCTAACGGTGCTACCAGCAGTATTACCATTGAAGGTGGTGAAGTTAGCTCTTCCGGCAATCACGCCATTCGTACATTCGGCAATAGCATCACAATTGATATTAAAGACATCGCAATAGTGAGAACAACTAACAACAATTCTTCAGCAATTCATGCTGAAGGAGAGGACAATGTTGTTACTGTAAGTAATGGTACTGTAACATCAACTACAGGAACAGTGATTGTTGCAAATGGGGGAGGAATAGTAAATCCTGCCGTTACAGTTAGTGGCGGTTTAGTGAGAACAACTCTTGCAGTGACCCCCAACCTATCCGGAGCAGGAATTGACGCAGGAACAAGAGAAGTTGTTGTTGCCGGCACAGGGGTTGTGTTTGCGTTTCGCCCTAATATCGGAAATTTGAATACTGCTAATAATACGAATGTGATTATTGCCGATAATTTTACAGATGCTACCGGAACTGGAATAGTTATCGCTTGGAATCCTATCAATTGGGTCTATTGCTTTCGTAGTTCGATAAACCTTACAACGAGCCCGGAAGCAAATACATCTACACCTGTATTCGCAGTGTGGGACAGTTTAGGTAATAGAGTTGGTATTGATTATCAACACGGTTCGAATATGGGTTTTTTAGATGTGAATGATCGAAGGCTTGTGTGGTTGGATCCCGCAGCAGATAGTTTTCCCGTAGCAAACACTTTTAATTTGCTTTATGATACTCTTACGTACAATTGTGATTGGCAAGCAGCTATTATAGTGCCGCGTGATAGTGTAGGCGCGGGATGGGAATGGCGACGTTTGTATAATATTTATTACAACGGGAGTACCAATCTGCCGATAAATACGGGAAGCTATAGTATTAAAATTGATGTTTTGGTTGTCCCGAGAAACAGTGCCTATTGCCCTGCAAACAACGTTAAATTGCTTGATACGTTGACAATTATTCCGAGGCAGCTTACTGTTATTCCGGATACCATTGTTATGCTGTTGGGTTCTTCGCCCACTCACGCTTATCTCAACCCTTCACCTCCGGATTCGGTTAGGTATAGATTTTACGATGATTTAGGCAACCCGTATGCCATGTGTGCTAGTGACGCTGATTTGCTTAGAGCTATTCTCGAAGTTTTCATCAATAGTAATGGACCGCATCCGGATTCTCTTCCGATTGGTTTGTACCCGGGAAGAGTGGAAGTAGATACTGTAGGCTGGAACAGCGTTCTCAACAATTATGTGTTTAATTTCGAAACCGGAGTTTTAAGGGTCAGATCTGTTACCGATATCGACTTCATTTTTATTCAGATTGGCACTATCACATATAGGGCGAATCGTGACACCAATAACAACTTCATACTTTCACTCATAGATGTCGATTGTAATATGGACTCGGCAACTATTGAAGTTATTCCTTCGTTTCCTCAAGATGTTCAAGTTTCCATCATTCTTTCTCAAGGAGAGGAACATCCTGAATATATAAACCCTCGTGGTGTCAGTCTGGAATGGCACGATAACGAATTTTTTATCCGGATTATATCCACAATAGATACCAACTCGTATAGCGATTTCACGTTGAAAATTGAGCGCAGTCCAAGGGTACATGAGCCTCTCTTTCGCATTAACACAACGTATGAACCCTGTGCGTCAACAACATTTAATGAATTAGAGATTCCGGGTCAGCCGGGAAATTTCTTTTCTGTTTTCTATAACGATGACCCTTACTTCAGACCGATAAATGTAGGGACATACAGGATGTTTACATATACTTCGCCGGACTGCCTTCTTGAATTAGGCACTTTGATTATTCATCCGAGAGAACTCACAGTTACGGCTCGTGATTTAATCGTACCGTGCAATGCAATTCTACCTGATACAATAGTAGGTTGGTTTGATATTAGTGGCTTTGTCTGCGGCGATGATGAAAGTGTATTGCTTGAACTTCCGATTGTGCAGATAGTAAGCGGCAGTGTTAACACATCCGTGTCAGGAGCAGGAGCCCATCCGGGTACAATTATTGTCAGTGGCGGAAAAGCGGATAGTCTAGGTAATTATGTGTTTGCTCACTACATACCGGGAACTGTGTATGTGGTATGCAGCACCGTACTTGTTACCGTATTGACAAATCCGGCGGATGGCAGCGGCGGTACAACCATAGGAGGGGGCGTACATAGTTTTGGTGCAGATGTCAAAGTAACGGCATTTGCAAACAGGACTGCTTGCAAGTTTTATCGGTTTGTCAACTGGACAACGGTAAACGGCGACTCTGTTCTTTCAACCGAAAATTCGTTTACACTTGTAAACGTGAGAGAAGATGTAGTAATAGTTGCTAACTTTGAAAGATATGACCTCGATTTTGACACCTATGCGATTACTCTTTGGGACAATACCTTCAAACTCAACAAAGTTAGACTTAGAGAAGATGGTTTTGATGTAATCGGTTGCAGATGGTATAGAAACGACTGGCTACTGCCTGTACGCACCGTTGACGAATTTACCTATTCGGCAGGGCCAAACAGAAGTGACTTGTTAGAGTTAAATGCCCGCTACAGATTTGTAATAACAACCACTGCCTGCGACAGTATATCTTCTACCGTAAAGATACTGACAAGTCGTAGCACTCCGCAAAATATCTGGGTTAGCGTTGCTGGAATTACTGCATATCCAAATCCTGTACAATCGGGAGGTTCGCTAACGCTTGTAGGCACTACAAAAGGTAGCATAATACAGATATACAGTCGATTAGGATTGCTTATGCAAACTGTTGTTGCTACTGATGTTACAACAACATTCTCGCTTTATCTACCGGTTGGACTATATTCTGTACACGTTGATAACCAGACAATTCAAATACTTGTAAACTGATGAATTTATAATTTATGCTGAGTAAAAACCTCCGCCCATCGTCAGGACTTGTTTATTCTCTTATTGTATTGTTAGCAATAGGAAGTTTACGGATATCTGCCCAAAACCCTTCAAACGAATTTTCTATTTCTGTCGGAGGCGGATTGCCGGTAATGTTTTCGAACAATGCACCTCTTACAGGCTTTGCCGGAGATGTAGGGGTTGGTTTTATGACGTTTGTTAGTCGGCAGATAGGTATCCATGTCGGAATAGAATTGGGATTCAGTACTATTAACATCAACGTTGATACTCTCAGAACGATCACTCACGGATTGAGGGACTACCACGGTCATCTTTTCGATATGCACACAACATTGCGCAATTATGGTGAAACTCAAAGAACGATTTCTTTTTCCATCCCGTTGATGTTGCAGTTTTCACCGGGATTTGAAGACAGACGACACAGTTTTTATGCAATGGGTGGCACAAAAATAATTCTTCGGTATAGAACAGACTACGAATCTAAGGTTGGAAGTTTGAATAACCTTGCCTATTATCCTGAATTCGGCAATTGGTCAGGAACACAGCAATTTGCAAACTTGGGTACTTTTGAAGGAAACACCGTTTCCGGAGGTTTCAATCTTGGATTATCTGCGATGCTTGCACTCGAAACGGGTATGAAATGGCGAGTTGGCAGAAATAGCATTCTTTACACCGGTGTATTTCTCGACTATATTTTGGGCAACCCTGCAAGAAATCAGCGAAAACCACTTGGTGATTATATCCTGCCCCAGCAGCTGGATAACCTCACTCTTCTAAACTTTGCCGACAGAATAGATTTCATAACAACAGGTATCAAGCTACGATTGGCTTTTTCTCGCTTTCCTGGTTCAAGACATGAGATGATACCTTGTCCGACATTTGGTAGATTCAGATAAATTTCGTATCTTTGCAGAGAACAAAATGATAAAAACTATGAAAAAACTCTTAACCTTCACAATGGCAGCCTTTTTTGGCTTGCACGGATTCTCTCAAAACAATCCATTTTTCGAAGAATGGAACACGCCTTTCGGCGTTCCGCCGTTCGATCAAATCAGAGTCGAACATTTTTTGCCTGCTTATGAAGCAGGAATTGCTGAGGAAGCAGCACAAATTTGGGCGATTATCCGCAATCCGGAACCCCCAACGTTCGAAAACACAATCGTTGCTTTAGACCAATCCGGACCATTGCTTCGCAGAACTATTCCTGTATTTTCAGGACTTATGAGCGTTGCCAATACACCGGAAAAACGGGCATTGTCACGCCAGCTTTCGCCAATGCTTACTGCTCATCGCAACAGCATCAACATGAATCCGTATCTTTTTCAACGTGTAAGAGCCGTTTACGAGCAAAGAGATCAGTTGGATTTGAACATTGAACAGCGCAGGCTATTGGAAAACACGTATCGCAGATTTATTCGTAGTGGTGCACTTCTTTCGACAGAAGATCAAGCAAGATTGCGCCATATCAACACCCAATTATCGTTACTGCAATTGCAATTCAGCCAAAATGTTGTAGCTGACCGTGGAGCTTTTACATTGAGAGTAACCGACAGAAGAAGACTTGGTGGTTTAACACCTGCACAATTGACAGAAGCACGTGCTCGTGCCGAAAGAGCCGGATATCCAAACGAGTGGCATTTTACTTTAGATAACCCAAGCGTGATGCCGTTTTTGCAAAATGCAAGCGATCGCGAACTTCGTAAAGAAATTTTTCACGCATTCAAAAATCGCAACAACAACGATAACGAGTACGATAACAAAGAAATTATCCGACAACTTTTGGCTTACCGTTTGGAGGCTGCAAATCTTCTAGGTTATGAAACGTTTGCACATATGGCAACAGCACCTCGAATGGTTCAAAATCCGGAAACCGTGATGAACTTTATAAGTAGTGTATGGGAACCCGCATTAATCACAGCGAGAAGAGAATTGGAAAATATCGAAGCAGAAATGAGACGCGCACGCGTTCCTGGACCTGCCGTAGGTGCTGACTGGTTCTATTTCCAAAACAGATCAAGACAACGCAGACTTAACATCAACGAAGAAGAAGTTCGTCAATTCTTCGTAATGGAGAATGTTCTTCAAGGCATTTTCTATGTTTGCAACCGCCTTTGGGGCATTACTTTTGAGCAGCTGCATGATATGCCCCTTCCTCATGAGGAGTTTACGGTGTGGAAAGTCACTGATAGCGATGGAGAAACGGTTTTAGGTATTGTGTACTTGGATATGCATCCGCGTCCTGGAACGAAAAACGGCGGTGCTTGGGCCGGCTCTTATCGTGCAGTAAGTTGGGATGAAAATGGCAATCGCATTCCTCCGATTATAACTCTTGTCCATAACTTTACGAGACCTGTAGGAAATAGACCGGCATTGTTGACGGCAGATGAAGTTACTACATTTTTCCACGAATGGGGACATGGTTTGAACCATTTGTTCAACACAACTCGCTACTTCGGAACAGGTCGAATGACTTTGGATTTCAGCGAATTCCCTGCGCAAGTTATGGAGCATTGGGCGTTTCAACCGGAAGTGTTAAGACAATATGCGAGACATTACAGAACAAATCGATTAATTCCAAATGCATTGGTTCAACGCATTCAGCAAAACGAAATGTACGGTCAAGGTTTCCGCACCATTGAATTTTTCACATCTGCGTGGATTGATATGGAAGCTCATTTGCTGACGGAAATTCCGGCAGATTTCAATATCGTAGAATTTGAATATGCTGTGAAAGAAAGACACAATTGGATTGAACAAATTCCGGCACGTCATCGTCCGACACATTTCACGCATATTTTCTCCGGTCAGTACAGTGCAGGATATTATGTGTATAGATTTGCTGAGCAGTTCGATTCCGACGCTTTTGAGGCATTCTTAGAGACAGGCAACATTTTTGATCCGGAGTTGGCACGCAAATTGCGTTTCGAGATTTTCGCTCGAGGCGATATTGAAGATGCCGGGACTTTATACCGAAATTTTAGAGGAAGAGATCCCGATGTAAACGCATTACTGCGTAATCGCGGATTGGGTCAATAAAAAAATGTAGGGGTCGAAAATTTTCGACCCCTTTTTTTACATATTCCGATTGATTATTTACCTTATAAAAGACCCCATGCTACAGTAAGTCCGGCTGTTACAATTGCAACAACGCTCATCAACTTGATCAATATGTCGAGCGAAGGACCCGAAGTATCTTTGAACGGATCGCCGACCGTATCGCCAACAACATTTGCTTTGTGAATATCCGACCCTTTGCCACCGTAATTGCCCATTTCTACGTATTTTTTGGCATTATCCCACGCTCCACCGGCATTGGTCATTACCAAAGTCATTACGAAACCTGTTCCCAAAGCACCTACAAGCAATCCCATTACACCGGCTACGCCGAAAATCAAACCGGTAACAATTGGTGCAAAAACGCCCAAAAGCGATGGAAACAGCATGGCTCTTTGTGCGCCTTGTGTCGAAATTTTTACACACTCTGCGTAGTCAGGAGTGGCTTCGCCTGTGAGAATCCCTTTTATTTCGCGGAATTGACGGCGAACTTCTTCTACCATTTTTTCAGCGGTATGTCCTACGGCTTGTGTCGTTAAACCACTGAATACGCAAACTACCATCGAACCGATGAATACGCCTGCTAAGACCATTGGATTTACCAAAGTTACATTATAGTAGTGCATCAAATCCATGATTGAGGCTTCGGTTGGCGATATGCTTTCGCCGTTGACTTTCAGATAAGTTCCGCTTTTTTGCAACATCATGTTGATACTTTTTGTGTATGAAGCCAAAAGAGCCAAAACGGTAAGAGAAGCCGATCCAATGGCAAAGCCTTTTCCGGTGGCTGCAGTAATATTTCCAAGGGCGTCTAAGGCATCGGTACGCTGACGAACCTCCGGCTCTAATTTGCTCATTTCGGCGTTACCACCTGCGTTGTCGGCAATCGGTCCGTAAGAGTCGGTTGCCAGCGTAATTCCGAGCGTTGAAAGCATTCCAACAGCAGCAATTCCGACACCATACAATCCGAAACTCAGATTTCCGGCACTCATCATATTGGCAACATCAAAATTAATTGCCGAAAGGAAAGCCAAAACAATCACCACTGCAACAACCATAACCGGAATTGCTGTCGAAACCATTCCCAATCCGAAGCCCGAAATAATGACGGTTGCCGGTCCGGTTTTTCCGCTTTCGGCGACTTTGCGTGTTGGTTTATACGAGTGAGAAGTATAATACTCAACAGACTGTCCGAGAATAACACCGCCAAACAAACCGGCGATTACCGAAAATGAAAGTCCGATCCAATTTTCGAATCCAAGTCCATACATTATACCGAAAGTACCAAGGGCAATCAAAACGGCACTTATGTTTGTGCCTCGCCCGAAGGCTCCGAGCAATTGTTTCAAGTTAGCATCGTCTTTGGTGCGGACAAGAAAAATTCCTAAAATAGAAAAAGCAATTCCGAGAGCAGCAATCAACATTGGAGCTAAAACCGCTTGCAGCTGCAAGTGCGGCATGGCAAAAAACGCTGCCGCACCAAGTGCCATTGTAGCCAAAACCGAACTGTAATAACTTTCATACAAATCAGAACCTAAACCTGCAATGTCGCCCACATTATCACCTACGTTGTCGGCAATGGTGGCCGGATTTCTCGGATCATCTTCCGGAATATCTGCTTCGATTTTGCCCACAAGGTCTGCACCAACATCAGCGGCTTTGGTGTAAATGCCGCCCCCAACGCGGGCAAACAACGCTTGAGTAGATGCACCCATGGCAAAAGTCAGCATCACGGTAGTGATAAACAGCATTTTTTCTTGAGGTTGAGGATTGTCGATAAAAATATTCAAAAGAACATACCAAAGTGAAATGTCGAACAATGCCAAGCCGACAACCGTCAAACCCATTACTGCACCCGAGCGAAACGCTATCTTCAAGCCACTACTCAACGAGCGGCGTGCGGCATTTGCTGTGCGTGCCGAAGCAAACGTGGCGGCCCTCATTCCGACAAAACCGGCTAATGCTGAAAAGAACCCTGCAACAAGAAATGCAAAAGGAACAATTTTGTTTTGAACACCAAGACCGTATGATAAAATTGCCAAAAAACCGGCAATTATCAAAAACACAATGGCAACAACTTTATACTGCTGCTTCATGTAGGCGACTGCACCTTCGCGCACATACGAAGCGATTTCTTTCATGGTTGTTGTGCCTTCACTTTCTTTCATCATGGTGCGAAAGAAGTAGTAGGCTGTTGCTAATGCAGTTAACGCGGCTAAAGGAACAAGCCAAAATACTAATGGAATATTCATAAGTTCGAAATTTTAAACTCGCAAAAATACGAAAAAAAGCGAACTTCCGCGTAAAAAAATTGTTAATGAAATGTTAAGATGGCTGGAAGTTTAATACAAAAACTTATCGTACGGATATCGTCGAATGTGTAATTGTTTCACTTGTTCGTACACAAAATCGCGAAACGGATGAAGATTTTCCTTTGTTTTTGCGGAAATGAAAAAACTCGGACTATTTTCTTTCGCAATCCAGTGTTGTTTCAATTCTTCGAGAGAAATGTTTTCTTTGGTTTTCGGCGTTAAATCGTCGGCTTCTTTTTCAACGAACGTGTAGTTGTCGATTTTGTTGAACAACATAATCGTTGGCTTGTCTGAACAGCCGATTTCCGAAAGAGTTTGCTTCACGGTATTGAGTTGATCCTCATAGTCGGGATGCGAAATATCCACAACGTGGATGAGCAAGTCCGATTCACGAACTTCGTCAAGTGTACTTTTGAATGATTCGACCAAACTATGCGGTAATTTGCGAATAAATCCAACCGTATCCGAAAGCAAAAACGGCAGATTTCCGATTACAACTTTGCGAACTGTGGTATCTAATGTTGCAAACAATTTGTTTTCCGCAAACACATCGCTTTTACTCAAAACGTTCATCAACGTAGATTTTCCAACGTTTGTATAACCAACCAGGGCTACGCGTATCATGGATTCACGGTGTTTTCGTTGTGTGATTTTTTGTTTGTCGATTTCTACTAATTTTTCTTTAAGCAGCGTTATTCTATCTCGAACTATCCGGCGGTCGGTTTCGATTTCTCGTTCGCCCGGACCACGCATGCCTACTGAGCCCCCGCGTTGTTTATCTAAGTGTGTCCACATTCGCGTTAAGCGTGGAAGCAAATATTCGTACTGTGCCAATTCGACTTGAACTTTGGAGTGCGCCGTTCTTGCACGAGATGCGAAAATATCTAAAATAAGCGTCGTTCTATCCAGAACTTTTACCTTCAATTCTGCTTCAATGTTGCGAAGTTGCGAAGGCGAAAGTTCGTCATCAAAAATCACCATTTTCACATCTTCTGCGTCCAAATAATTTTTGATTTCTTCTAATTTTCCTTTGCCGACGTACGTCCTATTGTCGGGAGTAGTTAGTTTTTGCGTAAAAATTTTTCTCACTTCAACGCCTGCCGTTTCCGCTAAAAAAGCTAACTCATCCAGATACTCCAATTCTTTTTCGAGTGATTGGTTCTGGACGGCAACGCCCACCAATACTGCATTTTCAGATATTTTTTCCGTGCTAATCATTCAAAATCACATAAAAAGGAGTGCAAAGATACAAAAAAAAACACTTTTGTGAAAAATAATTTGGTGAATTCAAAAAAAAGATGTAACTTTGTTCCATATTAACTAAAAAACAAATCAAATTATGAAAGCAAAAACAATCACAAAAATCGTAGCCATCGCATTAGCAGGCTCAATCTTTTTCCAATCTTGCATTGGATCGTTCAGACTAACGAACACGTATTGGGAATGGAACAACCGAGCAACAGACATTCCGATTCTTAACGCCGTAATCTTTTTTGTTATTGGAGGTCCTGTAACAGGTATTACCTTGTTTGTTGATGCCGTTATTTTGAACACGATTGAATTCTGGACAGGTTCAAATCCAATGGCTTACAACACAAAAGAAGTTATCAATGAAAATGGTGAAAGACTCTTAGTAGAGACTACTCCACGGGGGCACAAAATCACGAATTTGGAGACTAATGAAGTTGTTTCTTTCCTGTTCAATGCAGACGAAAATTCGTGGGCACTTGAAACAGAAGATGGCGTTCAGCCTTTGTTCACTCACATTGATGCAGAGAATGTAAAAATGTACAACGGAGTTGAGGTTCAGCTTTCTGAGGCAGGTTTGCAAGCATTCAAAGCAGTTACCTCTGAAAACCAAAGAAATTTGGCGGTAAAGTAATTTTTCGTAAAGAAATAAAGAAGGCGGCTTTTTTAAGTCGCCTTTTTTTTGTATCTTTGCACTTCAAAATTGAAAAGATGACAAAATTTCAGTTTTTCAACTTTGGAACAAAATTTGTACTGGATGGGGTGGAATCAAAAATTATTTACTAATCAAAAACAAAAATACTATGAGCAAATTAAATCTTACTCCGCTTGCAGACCGCGTGGTTATTGAGCCTGCTGCAGCCGAGCAAAAAACCGCCGGAGGAATTATCATACCCGACACGGCAAAAGAAAAACCGCAAAAAGGCACAGTTGTTGCCGTTGGAAATGGAAAAAAAGACGAACCGATGACTGTAAAAGTCGGCGATGCCGTCCTTTATGGAAAATATTCCGGAACAGAAGTAAACGTTGATGGAAACGACTATCTCATTATGAAAGAGTCTGACATCTACGCTATTGTAAAGTAAAATAATCGCAAAAGGTGGCTTCGACTACGCTCAGCCACCGCATACCATTGCGGTCGTTGAGCGTAGTCGAAACGCCCGCATCGAAAATTAAAAATCAATCGCCCCGAAGGGGCATAATATCAATAGCACAGGGCAACGCCCTGTGACAAAAAAACAAAAAAATGGCAAAAGAAATAATTTTCAACACAGAAGCAAGAGAGCGCCTAAAACGTGGCGTTGATGCGTTGTCAAACGCAGTAAAAGTAACGTTGGGACCAAAAGGCCGCAACGTAATTTTAGACAAAAAGTTCGGTGCACCGCATATCACGAAAGACGGTGTTACAGTGGCAAAAGAAGTTGAATTGAAAGATTCAATCGAAAATATGGGCGCTCAAATGGTAAAAGAAGTTGCCTCGAAAACCGCAGATATTGCGGGTGACGGAACAACTACAGCAACCGTTTTGGCTCAAGCTATCGTCACAACAGGATTGAAAAACGTTACGGCAGGTGCAAATCCTATGGATTTGAAACGCGGTATAGACAAGGCGGTTGTTGCAGTAGTTGACAACTTGAAAAAACAATCGCAAACGATTGGCGACAGCAACGAAAAAATCGAACAAGTAGCCACAATTTCGGCGAACAACGATAATTTTATTGGAAAAATGATTGCTGAGGCTATGGCAAAAGTGAAAAAAGAAGGTGTTATTACAATTGAAGAAGCAAAAGGTACCGACACCAGCGTGAAAGTGGTTGAAGGTATGCAGTTTGACAGAGGATTTTTGTCGCCGTATTTTATCACTGATCCGGAGAAAATGGAAACTGTTTTCGAAAATCCGTTCGTGTTGATTTATGATAAAAAGATCTCGGTCATGAAAGAATTTCTGCCGATTTTGGAAAAAACCGTACAAACCGGTCGTCCGTTGTTGGTGATAGCCGAAGATGTTGAAAGCGAAGCGCTGGCAACATTGGTTGTAAACCGTTTGCGTGCAAATTTGAAAATTGCAGCTGTAAAAGCCCCGGGTTTTGGCGACCGCAGAAAAGAAATGCTCGAAGACATTGCCATTTTGACAGGCGGAACAGTGATTTCGGAAGAAAAAGGGTTCAAATTAGAGGACGCTGTTTTAGAAATGCTTGGGTCAGCGGATAAAATCGTTGTTGATAAAGAAAATACAACCATCATCAACGGGAAAGGCGAAAAAGCCCAAATAGAAGCACGTGTAGCTCAAATCAAATCGCAAATCGAAAAAACGACTTCGGATTATGATCGTGAAAAATTGCAAGAACGTTTGGCAAAACTTGCCGGAGGTGTTGCCGTGATTTATGTTGGTGCGGCGTCTGAAGTTGAAATGAAAGAGAAGAAAGATCGTTTCGATGATGCATTGCACGCGACTCGTGCGGCAATCGAAGAAGGAATCATCCCGGGTGGGGGAGTGGCCTACATTCGTGCTATCGAAGCACTCGACAAACTCAAAGGCGACAATGAAGAGGAGGTTCTTGGTGTAAACATCATACGTCGTGCTTTGGAAGAACCGCTTCGCCAAATCGTGGCAAATGCAGGACTGGAAGGTTCTGTAGTTGTCAACCAGGTGCGTTCCGGAAAAGCGGATTATGGCTTTAACGCTCGCACTGAAGTTTACGAAGAGCTTTACAAAGCAGGCGTTATCGACCCAACCAAAGTAGCACGTGTTGCTCTTGAGAACGCCGCTTCTATCGCAGGAATGCTGCTCACAACGGAATGCGTTTTAGCAGAAGTTAAAGAAGAAAAGCCGGCTATGCCGATGCCTGATATGGGTGGAGGAATGGGTGGAATGTACTAAAAAAATGTAGGGGCGGAAAATTTTCCGCCCCTACATTTTTTTAATTATAAACCCGAACGAGCCTGTCGCTAACCCTTGTGACAGAATACTGCCTCATAACAAATCGGGTTGCAGCGCCGGTCATAGGCTGCCCGTCTAAAGGATTGAACCGGGTGTCGCACATCGAACAGTGAAAATAATCCGGCATTGCTTGAGCTAAGGAGTGAAACGGTATAACAACGCCACCCATCCAGTGGTCGTTGGGACAGGCCATATCCCACGCCAAAAAATCATCACCGTTAAGATTGATAACCACGACACCGCCGTTGCGGTGCCCATAACAACCAGCCATGCCGCGAGCATTATTAAAGGTTTTTACTCGTCCGGGAACAAGATCTCTATCAAAAGAATCTAGGTAGATATCAATATGAACCGTGCAGATTGGTATTTGGTGGGGGTTGCCGTCGCCACGATTGCAACTGGAAAGAAACAGTGCAAGAATCAAAAAACAAGTTGTTTGTAGAAAAAAAATCTTCATATTTTAAACTTCATTGAGGGCTTTGCCGTTGCAAAGGTACAAAAAAAAATCGAATATTTGAAAAAAATTGCTTGCAATTCTCGTTTTTTTGTTGTAATTTTGTAGTACATTTTGTATTGTATGGGAAATATCATTGACTTGGCAGTTGGAATTGAGCAAAAAATACACCGTTTGCTCAGAAATCAGGCTGAATTAACTTTGAGAAGCAGTACATTGGAAACGAAATGTAACGACTTAGAACAAATTATTCATCATCAAAAACAAAAAATACTCGAATTAGAAAACAAAATCAACGTACTGAAAATAAGCGGAGGATTCTCCTCCGGCAAGGATTCAACGAAAGCTAAATTGGCAATCAATGAACTGGTGCGAGATATTGATAAGTGTGTCGAACTTTTAAATCGATAGCAACCCATGGAAGAACAATCCATAACCGTAACGATAGCAGATCGTCCCTACAAACTCACCGTCAAGCGTGAAGATGAAGAGATATTTAGAGAAGCAACTAAGTATATCAATGAACGCTTAAAGGGCTATGCGGCTAACTTTGCGTACAAAGACAAACAAGATTTGCTTGCCATGGTTGCCCTGCAATACACTACCAATTCTCTGCGAAATGAGCGTGTGCTTTCTTTTCGTGACAAAGAATTGGTCGAAAAATTGGAAAACCTAAACACGATGTTAGAAGCCAATGTGTAGATTTATCAACGTTCGGATACGTTCATAGACATATCACACAGTACAGACGCACACGGTCGCTGAGCGAAGTCGAAGCGCCGTGCGTCTCAACAAACAACAATCTCCGCATCCAAAATAATTCCAGTTTGTAAACTCAACAGTTTTACAATTAGGGTCAAGCTCTGATCCGGAAAAGGCGGCTACAACCTTCGGGTCTGAATTTCAGCTAACAGTAGAACCTTGCCCGCGACGGCAGCCCT
>WQWA01000015.1 GCA_009785505.1 Bacteroidales bacterium | reverse complement strand
GACAAATCTTCCGCTGATGAAGATTAGTCTTTTGGCAATTGATGAAGCACACTGTGTTTCGCAATGGGGCTATGATTTTCGTCCGCCATACTTAAAAATTGCCAAGATTCGAGATTTTTTACCGGATGTGCCGGTTATTGCACTTACCGCAACGGCGACACCTTCTGTCGTAGTCGATATTCAAGACAAATTGGCGTTCAAAAAACAGAATGTTTTTCAAAAAAGTTTCGCACGTGAAAATCTCACATATTACGTGTTTCACGAAGAAGATAAGTTGGGACGTTTGATAAAAATTATTCAAAAAGTGCAAGGTGCAGGCGTGATTTACGTCCGCAATCGAAAAAAAACGCAAGAAGTTGCAGATTATTTGAATACTCAAGGTTTTCGAGCCGCCTGCTATCACGCAGGATTAGACACTGCTGTGCGAAATGTTAGGCAGGCTGATTGGATTGCAGATCGAACGCCGATTATCGTTGCCACCAATGCTTTCGGCATGGGAATTGATAAACCGAATTGTCGTTTTGTCGTGCACCTGGATTTGCCGGATTCGTTAGAAGCGTACTTTCAAGAGGCAGGACGAGGTGGTCGAGACGGACAGCGTGCACATGCTGTTGTGCTTTTTTCAAATGCAGACAAACGAAAATTGGAAGACGATTTTTTGAAAACATATCCCGAGGTTTCGTTCATCAAAACAGTTTATGATAAATTGGGCGACTATTGCAAAGTGCCCATCGGAAGCGGAGCAGGAGCAAGTTTTGACTTTGATCTAAACGACTTTTCACAAACTTTCGATTTCCCAAGAATAGAAACGTACAATTCATTACGATTGCTCGAACGACAAGGATTGGTCAACTTTACAGAAGATTTAAATGTTCCGGCAAAGGTATGGATTCGCGCAGATAAAAATTATTTGTACGAATTTCAGGTTAAGAACGAAAAATACGGCACATTCGTTGAAACGCTGTTGCGATCGTACGGCGGGTTGTTCTCAGATTTTGTAAAGATCAACGAAAAAGATTTGGCTCGCCGCATGAAAATTCCCGAAGAACAAGTCGTGACTGCCCTACAAAATCTAATGAAATGGGAGATTTTGGAATATAGTCCAACGCCGACCAAACCACAAGTCGTCTTTGTTCAGCCCCGATTAAAATCCTCGAATTTACAGCTTGATCCGGACGTTTATAAAAAACGAAAAAACGCTGCTCGCGAACGATTGGACTTTGTATTGGATTATGCAGAAAACACAAGCCGTTGCCGAAGCCAGCTGTTGCTGACCTATTTTGGTGAAACCAGCAGTAAACGTTGCGGACGTTGCGACTACTGCATTGAGCAAAACAAGGTCGAATTGAGCAACGAAGAATCCGACAAAATGGTTGAAATTATTAAGCCTTTGCTTGAATGGAAACCCGCATCCTTAGAGGAAATTCAAGACGCATTAAATATGTTCAGCGAACGAAAAATTTTGCTTTTTTTGCAGTGGCATTTAGACAACGACAACCTACGACAAGACAACAACGGCGATTATATTTGGCGGGATTAATTCCCGCGAACCGAGCGAAGCGAGCTCATCGAAGGCGAAGCCTGAGATAACCGAGGCGAAGCCGAGTAAGGCGGGAATCCCCTTACTATTCGGTTTTTTTTTCGTATCTTTGCAGAAAATTATTGCCTTGAATAACTCTATATTTTCTCAACTCGAACATCGTGTACTTATCTTGGACGGTGCGATGGGCACGATGATCCAGCGATATAAATTAACTGAAAACGATTATCGCGGCAAACGTTTCTCCGATATAAAAACAAACCTAAAAGGCTGTAATGATTTGTTGGTTTTGAGCAAACCCGAAATCATTGCAGAAATTCACGAACAATATCTGAATGTCGGGACTGACATCATCGAAACAAACACATTTAACGCGACTTCCGTGAGTTTGGAGGATTACGGCTTGCAAAATTTAGCTTACGAGTTAAATGTTGAAGCGGCAAAATTAGCTCGCCAATGTGCTGATAAATCTACAGAGAAAAATCCTCAAAAACCAAGATTTGTTGCAGGCTCTATGGGTCCAACCAATCGTTCGCTTTCGCTTTCGCCAAAAGTTGAAGATCCGGGATTTCGTGCTATTACATTCGACGAAATGGCTACAGCTTACGCCGAACAAGCCGAAGGGCTTATTATTGGCGGTGTTGATGTACTTTTAGTCGAAACGGTTTTTGACACATTAAACGCAAAAGCAGCATTGTTTGCCATTCAAAATGTGTTTGAAAAATTGGGGAAAACATTGCCGATTATGGTTTCCGTAACGTTGGAAAAAAGCGGACGAAATCTTTCGGGACAGACCATTCCGGCTTTTTTAGAATCGTTATCGCATGTGCCATTGTTGAGTATTGGTTTAAACTGCTCCTTTGGTGCAAAACAAATTTTTCCATATTTGAAGGAATTGTCGAAAATTTCGCCGTTTTACACATCGGTTTACCCGAATGCCGGAATGCCGAATCAGTTGGGCGAATACGACGAAACGCCCGAAACCATGGCGATTCACGTCGAAGAAATTTTGAAAAACCGATTAGTAAATATCATCGGCGGTTGTTGCGGCACATCGCCGGAGCATATCGCGAAGTATGGTCAAATAATTGCAAAATATGAACCACGTGGTTCGGACACTTCGACAAGCTCAGTCTCCGGCAACAGAACTGCGGTCGTTGAGCCTGTCGAAACGCCCGCACGGCCCGCTGGCGCGGACGTCTCGTCCGTGCCAACAACATTAACCGGTTTAGAGCCGTTAATCATTTCCAAAAACACCAATTTCGTAAACATCGGCGAACAGACCAACGTCGCGGGTTCACGGAAGTTTGCGAGACTGATTGGTGAAAAAAACTACGAAGAAGCATTGAGCATTGCTCGCACGCAAATCAACAACGGCGCACAAATTCTCGATGTATGCATGGATGATGCGATGCTGGATGCCAAACACGAAATGCAGACGTTCTTGAACTTATTGGCTTCCGAAACCGATATTGCACGTGTGCCGATTATGATTGATAGTTCCAAATTTGAAGTGTTGGAAGCCGGATTAAAATGCACACAGGGAAAATCCATCGTCAATTCAATTTCATTGAAAGAGGGCGAAGAAATATTTTTACAACGTGCAAAAACCATACGAAAATTAGGCGGTGCAGCAGTTGTGATGTTATTCGATGAAGATGGTCAAGCCGTAACTTACGAACATAAAATTCGGATTGCCGAACGTGCTTACCATCTTTTGAAAAATGCCGAATTTCCTGCGGAAGACATCGTTTTCGACTTAAACATTTTGTCGATTGGAACCGGAATTCCCGACCACGATAATTACGCTGTGAATTTTGTCGAAGCCTGTCGTTGGATTAAACAAAATCTTCCGAATGCCAAGGTTAGCGGAGGTGTCAGCAATTTATCATTTGCATTTCGTGGCAACGAAGCCTTGCGTTCGGCAATGCATTCAGTCTTTTTGTTTCACGCCATTCAAGCCGGAATGGATATGGCAATTGTCAACGCCGGAAAAATTCAACCTTACGAAACCATTCCACATGATTTGCGTGAAGCCGTAGAGGATTTGGTTTTAAATCGCAGACCGGACGCAACAGACCGCTTGCTAGCTCTCGCCGAACAGCTCAAAAACACCGCTGGCGCGGACGTCCACGTCCGTGCCCAAGAAGAATGGCGAAAAAAACCACCTATCGAACGTTTACAACATGCCTTAAAAAACGGAATCTCAGATTTCATCGAAGAAGACATGATCCTAGTTTTGCCGGATTTTACAAGCCCTGTTGAAATCATCGAAGGTCCTTTAATGACAGCGATGAGCGAAGTCGGCAAACAATTCGGTGAAGGAAAATTGTTTCTACCTCAAATCGTGAAATCAGCACGTGTGATGAAAAAAGCAGTGGCCGTTTTGGAACCCTATATCGACGCTTCGAGAGCCTCAGCGTCCACCAACAACGCGGTCGTTGAGCCTGTCGAAACGCCCGCAACCGAAAAAATTTTGCTAGCAACGGTAAAAGGCGATGTCCATGATATCGGAAAAAATATCGCCGGTGTTGTTTTGGCTTGCAACGGCTACGAAATTCTTGATTTGGGTGTTATGGTAAGTTGCGAAGATATTGTGAATGCGGCAATCGAGCACAACGTAAATTTAATCGGACTAAGCGGACTGATCACACCTTCGCTTGACGAAATGGCGACAATTGCGAAAGCCTTGCACGAAAAAAATCTGAATATTCCGTTAGTTGTCGGAGGTGCTTCAACGAGTGAACTACATACAGCTGTTTATTTGAATCCGCTTTACAGCGGCGGTGTTTATCACGCCAAAGACGCATCGCATGGCGCACAAATTATTCGCGAGCTAACAACCGAAAATTTGAAATCAACGTTTGTCCGGCAAACACAAGAACACTACGAAAATCTCAAAACAACCTACGAAAATAAACATATTTCAAAACGGAAAAATACGCCAAAAATCATCGATTGGAGTGTAGAAAAAATCATTGATCCGAAAAAAACGGAAATCCAAAAACTGCAAAATTTTCCGTTGGAAAAATTGGTGCCTTATATTGATTGGCGATACTTTTTTCATGCGTGGGAACTGCCAAAAAATAGCGAAAGTGAACGGCAAAAGTTGCAGAATGATGTCGGAATTTTATTGAAAAAAATCGTTGATGAAAAATTATTGACGGCAAATGCTGTTTACGGGATTTTTGAATGTTGCGACACGGACGAGGACGTCGGCGCCAGCGAAAACGTTTGTGTTTTTGCATGCACCGCAGGAATTGGCGCTGACGAGTTGGCGAAAAAATTCGAAAAAGAAGGCGATAGCTATTCCGCATTGCTTGTGCAAACTCTTGCGGATCGTTTGGCAGAAGCCTTTGCGGAGTATTTGCATGAACGTATTAGCAAAGAGATTCCCGCTTTCGCGGGAATGACGGGACAGCGCATTGCGGTGGGTTATCCCTCCTACCCCGACCATTCGAAGAAAAGAGAGCTGTTTGATTTAATTCTCGCAGAAGAAAACACAGGCATCAAACTAACGGAAACCTTTATGATGACGCCTGTTTCGAGTGTCTGCGGATTGATTCTACAACTAAAAAATTAGTTATATAACTAAAAACATAGTTACATGACTAAAAAATTAGTTGTGCTGTTCTGTTATTGGCAATGTTTTCGATAAAGATACTTCGTGATCTCCTCTTGCGAGCGATATTTTTTTCCGGACGACTGCACGTAAACATTCATTTTTTCGGGATTAATCCAGCGTGCATGTGTGTTATCCTTGAACTGAAGTTCCAACACATCTTGCAATTCTTCTTTCACATCGGCATCTAAAATTGGTACAATTACCTCAATGCGCTTATCCATTTTATTTTTCACAAAATCCGCTGAACCGATGAAATACTGTGAATTTCCACCGTTACAAAAACCAAATACACGGGCATGTTCCAAAAAACGATCAACCACCGAGCAGGCCGTGATATTGCCTTTGCATTCCGGTAAATCCGGATTTAATACACAAATACCACGAATCAACAATCGAATTTTTACACCACAATTTGCCGCTTCATACAGCTTGTCAACCATTTTTTTATCGGACAAGCTGTTCGATTTTATTATAATCCACGCAGGTTTTCCAAGCTTTGCCTGAGCAATCTCGAAGTCAATCAATGCCGTCATTTTTTCGCGAAGGTTGATCGGAGCGACCATCAAGGTTTTGAACTTAGGAAACGCCAGCCTATTTTCAATCATACGAAACACCATATCTACCTCATCGGCAATTTTCGGATTGGCGGTAAACAGTAGTTTGTCGGTATAAACAGACGCCGTCTTTTCATTCGGATTTCCCGTACCGATTGCGACGTAATGATGTCTTTTTCCGTTCTCTTTGGTTGTTGCCAAAATCAATTTTGCATGAACTTTGTAGTCGGGCAATACACTCATCACTTTGACGCCTTCATTTTGCAAACGTTCGATCCAATACAAATTATTTTCTTCGTCGAATTGAGCTTTGACTTCCACATAAGCCGAAACTTTTTTTCCATTGCGAGCCGCATTGATCAAAGCGTTCAAAATCGAAGAATCTTCCGCAACACGGTAAATCGTCATTTTGATGGACTCTACATTCGGATCAATAGATGCTTCACGCAAAAAATCAATCGCCATTTGAAACGATTGGTACGGAAAATGCAACATATAATCTTTCTGCTTCATCAGTTTCAGTTTGCTCGAACGAATAGAAATGGTTTTTACACCGAACGGCTGGTGTGGTTTGTAAACCAATTGTCCGCCGGAAAATTCTACCGGAAAATTTACAAAATCTTTGGTGTTGTGATAACGCCATCCTGCACCAATCGTAGTTTTCTTTTCGATTTTTAAGGTTCTTAAGAGATGATGAAGTATGGATTTCGGCATGTCCGGATCGTATAAGAACCGCGTTACTTCAGACTTTTTCCGTTGTTGAACCATTTCCTTTATCACGTCTAACGGATCTCCCGAAGCATCGGTTTCGACTTCTGCATTTCGCGTAATTTTGAACGTGTATGCTTCGTAAATATCATAACCTTGCGACATAAAAATATCAGAAAATCCCAACCGAATCACATCATCCAGCATCATCACATATTCTTTTCCTCGCGATTTCGGGAGCACTAAAAATCGGGAGATTTTATTCGTTGGAAGTTCTAAGATTGCATATTGAGAAGCTTTTCGAGATTTTTTTCCTGATGAAGAAAGTTTTACAAACAGATAAATCGAATGTTCGTTGAGTGCTGTGTGATCGGAAACCTCCGACAATAAAATCGGGAACAAATGCGAACGAACCTGATTACGGAAATACGCTTCAACAAAAGCTTTTTGGTCTTCGTTGGCTTGTTTTTCGTCCACAAAAAAAATGTTGTTTTGTTGCAACTCTTCCCGCAATTCTTTAAACACTGCATAAAATTCTTTGCGAAGTTCGACGTACTTCAAACTTACATTTTTCAAGGTTTTATTAGGACTGTAGCCAAATTCTTGGATATAATCCTCTTCATCCGTACCGTATTTCAACAAACCGATTCGCGTTCTGAAAAAATCGTCTTGATTATTCGAAAAAATACCCATGAACTTGATCCGTTCAATCAACGGAACCGTGGGGTCTTTAGCTTCCTGCAACACACGCTCGTTGAAGTTAAGCCAACTGATTTCTCGATCTATGTATCGGTTTTTTTTCATTACTTTTTGTCTATGCGGGCGTTTCGACAGGCTCAACGACCGCAATTTAATGGCTGGGCACTGAGCCTGTCGAAGTGTCGATGCCTCCCGCTCTTATGGTTATCCCAGCATTTTCTATTTCGCCACCAAGCGGTGGATTTAGTTTTTTTATCTCAATTTCTAAATTTGAAATCTTCGGAAATGCCTGTGAAATTGCATCTAAAATGCGACGTGCAACATGCTCCAAAAGATTCGATGGAACTCGCATTTCCGTTTTCACAAGTTGGTAAACCTCCAAATAACTCACCGTATCCGAAAGATTATCGGACTGCTCCGCTTTTGCCGTATCCACATCGAACGAAAGACTGACAGAAAATTGAGTGCCTACAATACGCTCCTCCTCAAAACAACCGTGATGAGCGAAAAATTGCATGTTATTTAAAGAAATTTTTGTCATATGAATTATGTTTTGTAGAGACGCAATGGATTGCGTCTCTACCTTTTTATTCCGACCATTCCGCAAAAGAGGAATTCGTCTCGTACATTCTCAAACGAAGCAACGAAATTCCGGCCGGAAGTGTAGATTTAATACGTTTTGCGAAATCAAGCAATAGGTTTTCGTTGGTAGGTTGGTAATCTACAAAAATAATATTTCCGAATTGTTGCCGTAGAGACGCAATGCATTGCGTCTCTACAACAGAATTCAAAACCAACGCATGATCAAATTCATTCAAGACTGCTATTTGAACACATTGTTTCAAATCTGAAAAATCCATAATCATACCGCATTTCGGATGATTGGTATCTGTAATAATATCCCCAGTTACCGTAACTTCCAAGCGGTAGGAATGTCCATGAATATTCGCACAAGCACCATCGTAGCGATGCAAGGCGTGAGCCATTTCGTAGTGAAATATTTTTGTGATAGTAATCATAATCCCACAAAAATACGGTTTTTTTTTTAGAATTGCAAGTTTTTGGGTGTCTTACCTGCCAAACTTCATTATTTTGGTTTTCCCGGGTGTTCTTGATTCAATAAAAGACTTTGCTTTGCATTTAAAGGCGAAACTACTTTTTTTCCTGTTTTCTGTTCAAGTTCCAAGCGTGCATTTTTCGCAATTTCGCCACCTTGACGAGCAACTTTTTGATGGTCTTCCATCGTTTCCGGATCTGTTGTTTCTGAAATCTCTTTTGTGGAAAGTTCTGCAAGCATACTTAAAACCAATTCTTTGTTGGTCATGTTGTCTCGCAAATTTTCTTTTTTCAGTCCTTTGAACTGTTTATATTCCTTTGTGGTTTTTCCGCTCCAAGTTTTTGTAATGATGTCGGTCAAGGTAGCGAATTGTGCGCCTTCTTTTAGTCCATGTTTTTTCCATTCGTCGGTCAAATCCTTGCGAATTTCTATGCTTTTTAGGCGCTGGTTTATCCAACTGTCTGAATAACCGAGCCGTTTATAGTCGAGCATTGCCTGCTCGATAGATAATTCGGGGTCTTGTAGTTGGTCGAGGCGTTCTCTGCCAACACGTGCAAGCCACATTTTGAAAGGCTCTGCCTTTTTGCTTGGAATAGATTGAATCAATCGCAAAATCTGCTCTGTATCAGCAACATCAGTAAGTCTCATTTTTCCGTCAGGTGCAGGCATTTTCAACTGGGGACAAATTGTCCCCAGTTCATTTTTCAAATGGTTAGTATCACTAACCACTTCGTTTGTGTTTGAAAACACATTGCTACCCTCGTCTTTTAATTTGTTTTTCAGCCATTTCCAATAGTTGCGAGTTTTTTTGTAGTCCGGTTGGTCTGTTAAAATAGCGATAATATCTAAAACAGAGAACCACCATTTTTCCTGCTCTTCGTCCCAAATTGAACGAACTTGTTGTTTTTCGAATAACTGCAATTTGTTTTCCATAACTTGTAAAATTTTCTGCAAAGTTACGCCAAAAAATCCAAATAAAAAACCTAAAAAGTGTTAAAAAATTTTAAGGTTTTGACCTTAATGCCGTGGGCATTGGGGTTGAGGTTTCTATTCGAGGACTTTCTGAATTTTACAACGTGGATTTTCCACAACTATTGCATTTGGATTTTTTGACTTCTTCTGCAAAAAAATCGTCATTGAAATAAATTCCTCTTTCAGTATATCCACAGTATTCGCACTCATAAATGCATTTTGACTGCATAGCGTTGGTGTCTTCGATGTTTGTTGGTTTCATATTTTTTTTAAAGGTACGAAGTTATTTTTCAACGTAAAGGTAAAATCTCTCTTCTCATTATAGATTACTCAATTTTTCTTTCACCTGAACAACAAAATTCTTGTAGTCTTCTTTTATATTTTCTTTGCTGACTTTATTTACAAGTTCGTTTTTAATTTTCTGTTTCTTTTCTTTGTCCGTTTTAGTGACAGACTCTATATTTTCAACTGCACTTTTATCTTCTTTATAAACAAACTTAGAATGTTCTACTGTTAAGTGTTCTGAAATGTATGAGGATTCAAAAAAGTCTTCCATTGTAGATACTTTCTCTACAACATCCGCATAAGATAGCCAATTTTGAGAAAATTCTTTGTAGTTATTTTCAAATTCTTTTTTTCTACTATTAGAAGTTTGGTCTGAATCGGCTACAATTATAAATTTTTTATTAGCCAAAATCAATATTTGAACAAGAGTTTCAACTCCTGATATCCCTGCTAAATAAACCTTTCCTACATTTTTAAATTCTTCTGTTTTTTTGTGGAATCCACAATGTTTATTAAACAATTCTTTATCAAACCAACCTTCAAAAATGATGTTTTTATCTTGCAGGCAGTCAAAAATACTCGTACCTATTGCCCGATTTAACAATTCATCTTTACTAAAAGGTGCATTTCGGTCTTGTTTTTCTGCGGTTGTAATATCATCTTTCTTTTCAACAATTAAGTGCCTTTCTATGCATTCAGAATCTATCATATAAGGTGAATGCGTTGAATATATCACTTTTGAAGTTTCTGCAATTTTCAATAATTCATCTCTTAAATAGCGAGCACTACTTGGATATAAACTTTGGTCAGGCTCATCTATTAAAATAATATCCCGTTCTCCTATTTTATTAGTTCTCGCTTGTGTAGATAGCATCAGCAAGATGCTAATGAACTTTTTAAATCCATCACTCCTGTCTTCACACGAATACTTTGCCTTATTGGCAATTTTAATTGACATCTCTGTGCCATTCGGACGCAGTTGAATTGAGGTTTCTTTAAAGTCTTCCCAAATTTCTCTAAATGTCTGCGTTACTTCCTCCGAAATTTGTGGTAATAAATTCTCGTAATCCCCATCTTCTGCCATCGCATTTGTAAATTCTACGTTGATATCTTCTCTACCACTTAGCACAAAAATATTCTTCAAAGGCTCACAAACTGTAGGATCATTCATGAAATTGGCAATAGATATACTATTGGGCAATAAATGCTTATCATTGTACGCCCAATAATGGCAATTATATGGGTTTTCGTCATATAGTTCTTTTATCTCCGCAAGGATTAAGGATGTTAACTCCTTCTTAGTTCCTACCCCAAGATTATTAAAAGAATTTCCAACAAGATAAATGTCATTTTCTAGATCGAAGTCTTTTTTCTTGTATGTCCAATAAGAGTGCATTATTTTTCCCTCATCAGCAATATTTATTCGAATTAAATATTCATGAAAAACAGTTTTTATAAAATCTCGCAAAGTTTTTTTGCTTGTGAAAATTATACTTTCTGTATTTTCATATTTTTTTTGAAAACGCTCAAGTATTTTGTCAAAATCGTCTTCTGATAGTTTTAAAACAGCACGAACATAGTAGTTTGATATTTTTTCATTCCCAATCCTTTTTCTTTTATCTTTACCTGACACCTTATACTGACTAAAAACAGCAGATATTGCTCTTAAAATATTACTTTTTCCTGCTTCGTTTTTACCAACTAAAACTAGACAATTATGGTCAAAGATTATTGTTTGTGATTTTATTGACCGAAAATTTTCAATTTGGATTTTTGTTAGTTGCATATTTCTGTTTTTAATTGTTATTTTATTTTTTAATCTATCTCCACCATATTTTTCGCTTCCTCTAACAACCGCTCACTTTCCCCGCAAAGCGCAAATCATTCTGCAAAAATACAAAAAAATATTGACTCTGCTGTGATTGTGAATAACTTTTTCGTCCAACCAAAATTTGCCAAGTCTCAAATTTTTTCGTATCTTTGCAACCCAAATGACAGAAAACATCGACATAGAAAGCAACGACAACGAACAGGAATTTTTCGAGCATCACCGAATCGTTGTAGATAAAGGACAATCGCCTTTACGCATTGATAAGTTTTTGGTAATTCGCTTGGAAAATGCGATTCGCAACAAGATTCAAAATGCGGCAGACGCAGGCAATATCTTGGTAAACGATAAGCCTGTAAAATCAAATTACAAGGTGAAGCCGGGCGATGTTATCAGCGTTGTGATGACCTATCCGCCAAACGACACGGAAATTGTTCCCGAAGATATTCCACTAAACATCGTTTACGAAGATTCGGAAGTTCTAATTGTGAATAAAGTTCCGGAAATGGTGGTGCATCCGGGTTTTGGAAATTGGTGTGGAACGTTGGTGAATGCTTTGGCGTTTCACTTCGAAAAGGCAAAAGGCGAAAGGCAAAAGGTGAAGGGTGCTTCGCCATTGTCAAACAACTTGGCTAATGGCGAAGCACCCTTCGCCGTGCACCATTCGCCGTGTGCCACAAGCGAGGCAAAACCATATTTGGTACATAGAATTGACAAAGGCACATCGGGATTGTTGCTAGTTGCAAAAACCGAAACGGCACAAACATTTTTGGGCAAACAGTTTTACGAACATACCGTTGGGCGAAAATACCAAGCCTTGGTTTGGGGTGATTTTCAAGAGGACGAAGGGACAATTGTCGGACATGTCGGACGCAGTTTGAAAGACCGAAAAGTGATGACCGTTTTTCCGGACGGTGACTACGGCAAACACGCCGTAACCCACTACAAAGTTTTAGAACGCTTCGGCTATGTAACTCTTGTCGAATGTGTTTTGGAAACCGGACGAACACATCAAATCCGAGCACACATGCGTTATATCAAGCATCCGTTGTTCAACGATGCAGTTTATGGTGGCGATCAAATCCTAAAAGGAACGGTTTATACCAAATACAAACAATTTGTTCGCAATTGTTTCGACCTGATTCCAAGACACGCCTTGCATGCAAAAAGTTTGGAATTTATTCATCCAGCGACAAAGGAAAAAATGTCATTTGACTCGGAATTACCTCCGGATTTCGCATCGGTGTTGGACAAATGGCGGAATTATTCGCAATTTAACGAGCCAGATTCCGAATAAAAATCAAATAAATTTGGCGATTTCAATTTTTTTTTGTATCTTTGCAGTCCTTTTTTTAGAACGAATTACAGATTTAATGCATTAATATCATGAGCAAACGTACTTATCAGCCATCAAACAGAAAACGCAAAAACAAACACGGTTTCCGCGAACGTATGGCTACGGCAAACGGTCGTAAAGTTTTGGCACGTCGTCGTGCTAAAGGTCGCAAAAGACTTACTGTTTCAGACGAATTTTAATTTAACCGTCATTCCCGCGAAGGCGGGAATCCCTTTGAATTATGGATCTCAGCGAATATTTCACCATCCCCGGAAAACCCGGCGTATTCAAAATGCTTTCTCAATCGAAGAGCAATGCCGTTATGGAATCGCTTATCGACGGAAAACGCCTGCCGGTTTTTACATCAGACAAAATTTCTTCGCTGGAAGAAATCGGAATGTTTACCAACGGCGAAGATGTACCGTTGACCGAAGTGTTTCAAAATATTTTTCGTAAAGAAAACGGAGGTCAAGCAAGCGTTTCGCCAAAAGCCGATAACAAGGCTCTTCAAGCCTATTTTTCCGAAGTCTTGCCCGATTGGGACAAAGATCGTGTGTATGTTTCCGACATCAAAAAACTAATTACTTGGTACAACCTTTTGGCAGAAAAAAATCTGATTTCGCTTGAGGAAAAATCTGACAAAGAAACCGCTGGCGCGGACGTCTCGTCCGTGTCAAACTCCTCTGAAAGTCCCGAGAAATCTACCAATGAAAAAAGTTAATCGTCGCCTGCGTGTCATCGAAAACCGTCCGCTTTCGCCGGAAGTTTTTTTGTTGACTTTAGGCTCCGAACAACCGCTTCCTGAAATTAAGCCCGGACAATTTGCAAATTTTTTGGTTGAAAACACAAACGATGTGTTTTTACGCCGTCCTTTTTCCATTCATGATGTAGATTTTTCGCATAATTTCATCAAATTTTTTATTCAAAAAGTTGGGAAAGGCACCGAGCAACTCTCCAAACTCAAATCGGGAGATACTGTGGATGTTCTTTTTCCGCTTGGCAATGGTTTTACGGTGCACTGTGGCTTTGACACTTCGACAAGTTCAGTGTCCGGCAATCGAAATGCGGTCGTTGAGCCTGTCGAAACGCCCGCAACCCTTTTGGTAGGCGGAGGTTGTGGTATCGCCCCCCTACTCTATTTGGCGAAAATTTTGAATCAAAACGGCATTCAGCCGACAATTTTAATCGGCGGGCGCTCTAAAAAAAACATCTTCCGTGTTGAAGAATATGTGAAATACGGCAACGTTTTGCTCATCACAGAAGACGGAAGTTTGGGTGAAAAAGGTTTGATTACCGAACATTCGATTTTTAATCAACAAAAGTTCGACCAAATCTACTGTTGCGGTCCCGAAGCTATGATGAAAGCCGTTGGAAGGCTGGCGATGAGAAAAAATACGCCGTGTCAAATTTCGCTGGAAAACACAATGGCTTGCGGAATTGGTGCGTGTTTGTGTTGTGTGACGAAAACCGTTGACGGACACGTGTGTGTTTGTACGGAAGGCCCAGTTTTTGATCTAACGAAATTGAAAATAGAGAATTGAGAATTACCCTTCGCCCGTAGGGCGATATGTGAATAACCGCAGGCATAAGCCTGTGGATTTCCACCACTAACCCGACAATATAACAAATGAACCTAGCAACCAAGATACACAATCTCCACCTAAAAAATCCGGTGCTAACCGCATCCGGAACGTTCGGCTACGGCGAGGAATACACCGATTTCATGGATTTGTCCAAACTCGGCGGAATCATTGTGAAAGGAACAACCGGATCGCACCGCGAAGGAAATCCATATCCGAGAATGGCTGAAACACCGTCAGGAATGCTTAATGCCGTAGGGCTTCAAAACAAAGGTGTAGATCATTTTGTTAGCGAGATTTATCCAAAAATAAAACATTTCGATACACATATCATTGTGAATGTATCTGGATCAACAATCGAAGAATACGCCGATGTTGCCCGAAAAATTAACGATTTGGAAAAAATTCCTGCGATTGAATTAAATATTTCTTGTCCAAATGTGAAGCTCGGCGGAATGGCTTTTGGAACTTGTCCGAACGAGGCAGGCAAAGTAGTTCGTGCCATTCGAGATATTTACAAAAAAACGCTCATCGTCAAGCTTTCGCCGAATGTAACTAATATTTCCGAAATTGCCAAAGCCGTAGAAGATGCCGGAGCAGATTCTGTTTCCCTGATTAATACGATTTTAGGAATGGCTATTGATGCGGAAAAACGCAAACCAGTTTTATCCACAGTTACAGGAGGATTGTCCGGACCTGCGATAAAACCTATTGCGTTGCGCATGGTTTGGCAAGTGAAAAAAGCCGTAAAAATTCCAATTATCGGTTTGGGTGGCATTATGAATGCGACCGATGCTATTGAATTTATGCTCGCCGGAGCAACGGCTATTCAAGTGGGAACCGCAAATTTTATTGACCCGTCCATTTCCGAAAAAATCGTTGATGGTATCGCCGAATGGTGTGATCGGCATGGTGTTCAAGACATTTCAACTATTGTTGGGAAGATTTAGTTTCTTCAAGCGTTCTTCATTCTTTGTAATCATTCGTTCTAACTCTTCAAGTCTGCTTTCAACATCTTTCAAGGTGTTTGGGTTCGCTTCGCTTTTCACAGTGCGTTTTCCTTTCATAAAGCCGAAATTAAACTCAACAGATGTTTCCGCAGATACAGGAAGAGCCTCAAAAAAGAGTTCGTCGAGCAGTCCGCCAGCTTTATTTACGGTTGATTCTATGATTTCCGAATCGATAACTTCCGGATCAATCGAGTCTAAAAAGGCGATGTTGTTTGACAACTCTTTTAATTTAGCAAATGCTTCTACGATTGTGATTGTGGCTTGTGTGGCTTGAGGGCTTTTTAGGATTGTTGCGAGCATATACAAACCTCTTTCGGTAAAAGCTTTTGTACTTGAAGAATGCTTGACGTTTTCGAACCGGTCGAAATTTTCGACCAGTTCCTGTCTCTCAGCATTTTGCAAGGTTAAAACGTAGCCATCAGGAAATTTGTCCGGATTGTTTTTGATTGCCTCGTTTATGCGTTTTGTTTCTACGCCATAAAGCATTGCCACATCGCTGTCGAGAATGACACTTTGATTTCTAATTGTGATGATTTTGTCGTTTACATCATCAAATTTGATCGAAATTTCCATAGTTTTGCAGATTTTTTAGTTAATACACCGCAAAATTATGCAAAAAACAAACACAAATCACAAATTTTAACTTAAAAAGTGTTAAAACTTAAAAAGATTTAAGGTTTTTTGCAAAAAAACACTGCAAATCACAGAATTACAAATCGTCAGAAACATCATTAAAAAGACCTGTCTTC
Source organism: Bacteroidales bacterium (assembly GCA_009785505.1). Classification (GTDB taxonomy): domain Bacteria; phylum Bacteroidota; class Bacteroidia; order Bacteroidales; family P3; genus WRKV01. The sequence continues at coordinate 25,981 of WQWA01000015.1, read as the reverse complement.
GTCAAAAAATTAACGTTTGACTTTTTTTATCACAATTTACGATCTTTCTAATTCACAACAACCCTCTGCCCTTCCGATTGTGCCGAAAATTCAGGTGCGTACAAACATTGAATCGTCGTAAATCCGTTCGAAAAATTACCAATTTGCGAGGCAATCATACGATATTCAAACACGTATGTGCCTCTCGGCAAATGTGTGAAGTAGAAATTCATTGAGACATCTCTCACTTCTTGATAGTAGAATAACCCATCTTGGAATCTGTAGCCGGAACGAACTTCTATCGGCTCGAAAGTTGCGGCACGCAAAGATTTTAGATGGACAAAGTCCAAATTTCTGTCTGTTCGGATTTCAATTCTTGCCACAACCACATCGCCGATTTTTAAGCCTTCTTTTGGGATTTCTTCCAAAATCGCACCTTGATTGGTCATGCGTTCTACAAGCAAGGTTTTTTGAATCGAAAGCGGTGTTTCCGCAGGTGCAACTTTATCCATATCCTCAAAATACTGCCAAAACAAACCGCCCCAAACCATTGAATTTCCTCGATTTCTAATTGTTATTTCCGATTGGTCGGGTCGGATTTGATCGGCTGTCCAGAATTTTGAAAATAAGCCGGAGCCTGCATCGGCCGTGGTTGGCGTAGTTATTCTTTCGTTGCCGATTTGAATTTCAACATTAGCGTTTTCCGATAAATTCGGCGTACCGGACATCAGTGCATAAACCGCTTCAACAGAGGCTTTCGGAGTATTCCAAATCGTGGTACGTTTCTGGCTGAGTAGCCAGCGTTGCATTTCTTCGACTTCTTCCGGATTTCCAAATCTCGAAAATGTTTCTATCAATTGAACTTGTGTACTGATTTGCGATTGATACCACAACCACGAGCGTTCTGCACGCCAAAACATTCCCATTTCATCGGAATGTAATGCCAAGCGTCGGAAATTTTCCATAATTTTTTGCACTAAATCGTGGTCGCCTTTCAGATAAAAATATTGTGCCAAAATGCCTTGCAACAATCGGGGTTGTGTTTGCCAATTTGCTCTCGCCAACGAATCGTAAACCGCCAAAACCGTATCTAATTGAGGTGAAATTGGGTGTTGTTCTGCGAAATAGGTTCGCAGATACAAAAATTGGATGTCGTCCGCTCGTAGGGACATCCGCGTTTCGACTCCGCTCAACGCCCGCTCCCTGAGCGTAGTCGAAGGGTGCGCATTATGGAAACGTTCGATATGTTGTTGATCACAAAAATGCAACGCACTTCGCAAAATATTCTGCAATTCGCGGTTGTCGCGTTCGATATTTCTTTTGTGCAAGCGTTGCAACCCTTGAACGATGTACTGCGTTGCCCACAAATTCGCTCTACCGCCCGGATTCCAAGCAAATCCGCCGTTTGCTGTTTGTAAATTTCTCAAGCGAGTAAGCACGTCAGCTTGCAAGTTTCGAACATTGTTTTCGTCAAAAAACATCGCAATGTTGTGTTTTCGGCGAGTTTCGTTTTCGGCTTGCAAGAGCCAAGGTGTTTCGTCCAACAAAACGGATTTGAGTTCTTGATTCCGTTCCAAATTCGATTGCAACATTTCGGAGTCCGTCATTTTCCAACGATTAAATACCGTTTGTATTTCCGGATTTTGTTCCAAAATATCAAGTGCCATGGCGTTTGCAAAAAACGCACCAAACAAAGCAATCGAATTGTTCGCTCTCGGGTCACCTAATTCCGGTAGGGCTTGCACGGCGAACCAAATCGGATTGGTCGCTATTTGTAGCGTAAGGCGATGATTTTTCAAAGTTGTCGAATTCGGATTGGCTAATCTCGGCAACGAAAACGTTCGCTCGGTATTTGCTCGTGCAAACATCGGCAAGGTTTCGGTCAACATCGCCCGATTGCTCAAAATCGGAATCATTCGGGCTTCGCCGTCGGTATGATTTCCGGCTCTTGCCGAAAAGTTCAAATTCAAAAATCCGGTTTGACGAACACAGTGTGCCCAAACAACCGAAGTATTTTGCAATGCGGGAACCGAAAAATCTTTGCCCCAATTTTCTTCTGCGACAATCGGTCCAAATTGATTTGAAATCGACCAACCCAAATTTGCTTCTCCGGACAAAGGCTCATCCAACAAATTCACAATTCTCGCTTGAAGTTTGAACACATCGCCCTCTCTCAAAAAGCGAGGCATGTTGGGCTGAATCATCAATTCTCTTTGTGTTACGGCAGACCACTCATTGATACCGACCATTAAATCTTGCGTGTGTGCCAATGCTTGAATTCGCCAGCGTGTCAGCGATTCGGGGGCGGTAAACGATGTTGTTACTCGTCCGCTTTCATCGCTTCGCAAATGCGGAAAAAAGAATGCCGTTTCGTTGAAATTCGTTCGGGTGGCTATTGGCTCGGGAGTAGCTGGTATTGGTTGCTCTGCACCGTCCGAAGCAACGGCCTCTGTCGGTGCTGAAACTTCAATATCTGCCGACACATCGCTATCCGCCTCAACCATAAGCACCATTTCTTCTATTTCAACTTCGTCATCCACCATTGCCATACTTGCCATTCGCATCCCTCCTCTTGCAAAAGCTCTACGGTTGAACGCCCGTGGGTCAAAATTAAGCCTGTCGTACTGAATAACAGGAACTGATGCGTGAAAAATATGTGGAAGTCTGAGTTGTTGCGAGTTTAGCGTTCTAAAATTCCTCGTATCCCAAAATCTCGCTTGAAAAAAATGATTTAAATTCATGTGCCAATGGTTTCTTCGAAACACATCTAACGAGGCATCGTACATACTCAACAACAGCTCGCCTTGTACCGGTCGTCCGATGTTTGATTGCAAACTTAACGTCCAAGTTTCTTGTTCACCCGGTCTTAATTTATCACGAAATGTTTCGATCGAGATGTTGATGTTTCTGTTGGTAAACGGCACAGAAATCGTTTGTTGTACATTATGCACACGTCCGTCTATCACGCTCCAAATCTGCAAACTCAAATTACCTCGATGTTCTTCTCGAATTTGAAAGTTAATGCGTCTTTGTTCGTTGTTCAGCGAAATTTGTCGGCGTTCGACGATGCCGTTTCGCCCTCTGATTTCATAAAAAACGGTTATTCTTGATGCACTTCCAACAATGAAAGATGCGGTTTCGCCCGGCTCAAACGTTGTTTTTGGAACAATCGTGTAAAAAACTCGGTCTAACGGGTTTCGACGTTCGGTTTTGGGCGAAAAAACTGTAAAAAAATCTTCGTGATTGACAGGATTTCCAAACACATCTTGCGTTTCGATGGTGTAAACATAATCGCCGGTTTGCCATCTCGGAAGTCCGCTTAAAACAAAGGTTTCAGTGGTTGCTGTGTTGAATGGTTTTTCAAGAACCAAAACACGCTCGCGATTTCCTCGTGAATTTTCGTTACGAATTTGGTCGGTTGGAAATTTTCTAATAAATTCTTCGTCCGAAAGCACAAATAAATTCGGCTCTGTCCACAATCTGTTGCGAAGCAAACGGTCTGTCGGCAACAAACGATAAATTCTGATTGTACCTTGCGAATGAATGGTTTCGCCCGATAAATTTCTTGAAATAATTCTCAAAACACTGTCTTGGGTTCTGTCCATAAACGGTCGGGCATTCAAACTCACAGTCAAGGCTCTATGCGAAATCGGAATGCTTTGAATGCCTTGTTGGGTTTCGCCGGAAATGTCTGTTGCATCAATGGTTATCGTAAACGTGTAAATCGGATGTTGTGCTACGGGTATTCGCTTATCGGAATCTGCCATGAACCAAATTTGAAATCGCCCGTCTTGATCTGTCATTGCCTCACCTTGCGAAATCACAACCTCTTCGGTCGGCAAACGCCAATTTGTCCATCTCCAAAAAGGCAGTCGCACCGAACGAGTGATTCGATATCTGACTGTTGAATGCCCTAAATTTGCTCCTGCAAATGTTCTTACAACACCTGAAACGATTGCTTCTTCGTCCAATCGGTGAGCGCTTGCCAACGGATCAAAAACAATTTCAAACGACGGGCGTTTGTATTCTTCCACCGAGAAAGAACTCGAACCGGATTCATTTCTCAAAGAAAACCAACCGAGCAGGCCCCTCATCGGCAATACAAAACGTCCGCTGAAACTGCCGTATTCGTTCGTTCTTACTTCAACCGAATTGATTTCTCTGCCATTGGCATCAAGCAATCGCACAGTTGTAGTTTGGTTGGTAACGATTCGGCTTTCATCGCCTCTTCGTTCGACCAAAATCCCTTTGAAATACACGATTTGTCCGGGACGATAAATCGCTCTGTCGGTAAAGAAAAATGTTTGTCTTCGCCAATTTTCTTGTGGCTCAGCTCGATTCCACCAACCTGCATCAAGCGACAGCAACGTGTCCGAACGATGTTGCAATTCAAAATCAAGTCGAACCCAACGATTGTGACTGTCGGCACTGTTTGGAAATTGAAATCTGCCATCTCTTCCTGTGGTTAATCTTGCGTGTTCTGTGGTTGTGGTTTGTTCTGTTCGCCAATTAAAATCTCTTGAAAAAACACGAACATTTACACCTCGCATCGGTTGTCCTGTTCTGCGATTTAACACTATTCCCTCTGTTCTTTCGCTGTCTGTATTTGTGAAAAACGATAATTCGCTAACACTGAAATGTCTGCCTGCGGTTGCACTTCCGCTTGCCGAAGGTCTTGGGTTTGTTGAAACAAGAAGCATGTAATAACCTGTGGTTAATGGGTCGATGGCTAATTCTACACGGTGGGTTTGAAAGTCGCCCGGATTAGGAATTACCTCTTGCCACTCTCTGAAAGGCGTTCGGGTTCTAAAATGAACTTCATCCATAAACCTTTGATGGTCGTGCGCTGAGAAACGTTCTACATCTTCTCTCGTTAGACGAAACAGCGAAAAGTAAACCGTATCTAAATTTGAACCCTGCAATAAAAACAAGTTGGACTGATTCGGCAACAAAATTTCTTGCATTTGCAAGGAAATGGTTGGTGCTTTTATGCGTTCTGCCATTGCTCGTGCGGCATCCGCAAAAACCCTTGGAACAAATCGACTTTGTAGAATTTCCGTGTAACGCAACGCTTCTTTTTTGTCCCAACGAAAATCTTCTGAAACTAAATTATTATGACGACTGCCAAGTTCGTTATGAAATTCTGCTAATGCCCAATAAATTTGTGCATTTACCGGACTTTCCGGAAATTCTTCCAAAAATTCTACAAGATAGTATCTATAAAGGCTATCTGCATTTTCAGCAAAAACAGCCCTTCGTGCCCACGCTAAAATCTGTAACCCCAAAGGTATTAAAATATCCGGATTCTCTTCTTGAAGATGAAAGTCCGCCAAATGTTGAAAAATTCCATCTATTTTATCATTGAGCATCGCTCCATCTTGCGGTTGCATCAATCGCATATCGTGCTGACTCAATGCGTTTATCGCCCGATGTGCCAACAAGTCAAACATCGTCGGACGTTGAATTTCGCTTTCATTATCGCCCAAAGTCAAAATTTTCTTAAAATCACGAACTCTCAAATTTTGCAAAGCCTCTCGTGGCTCCAAAGATGCGGTGTAACGCATAATGGTTTGTTGCAAAAGCAAACGCGTGTCCCACGTCCGAACATCCGTCAAATCAGGATTTGCAAGCGGTGTTCGCTCAAAAATTTGCCAACGATTTTGTTGTAAATACGTCCACAAACTCTCCGCAATCATCGAATTGACAATCGCTTGTTCAACCGCATTGAGATTTCCGAGGTCTGATTGAAATAAAGCTATGGTTCGTACCAACGGGTCTTCGTCTCTTTCAGCAATCAAACGCACTGTATCCATTAAGTTTACAAGCGTTTGTGACGGTTGCGAAAACAACGGCGTAAATCCCAAAAGGACAATGACAGCGAGGGTAATGATTCGTTTCATAATTTTCTTGTAATCGTCATTGCGAGGGAGGAACGGACCGAAGCAATCCACGTAATGACGCTGGATTGCTTCGCCTACGGCTCGCAATGACGTGTTATCAAGAGCGTATACAATACGCCCCCCCCTACGGTTTTATCGACCTCTACGACTCTGGATATATTCCGCATTCAACCCATTGAGTATCTGTTGGGTTATGTCCATTGACGGCAACGAATACAACACTCCGCTACCTCGCGCACTCGACATGATAATAGAAAAACCGTGCGTTTCGTTGAATCTTTCAACGAACGAAAAAATAGCTTCTTCTATCTCTTGATTTCGTTGAGCTTGCAATTCCATAAGTTGTTGCATATATCTTTGCTCCAATCGTCCCAATTCTTCTGCTCTGCGTTGAATTTGTTCTTCTCGACTTCTGAATTGTGCCTCTCTTTGGTTTTGCTCGCTCAAGGTTAATGTATGTCCAATTCTTGTATAGTTTTGAACATCGTTTTGAAGGTTCTGAAAATCGGTTTCTAACCTTCTCGCTTGACTTTGCAAATCGGCCATCAGCCTTCTCTCAGTTTCTTCAATTTCTTGACGTACAGTCGCAACCATGTCGTAGCCCGCAAAAATCAAGTCGGTGTTGACCATTGCAATGGTAATTCCTTCCACGGAAATAGCTTCCATAACAATTTTTTCGGTTGGTCTTTGACAACTTACGGCTATTACACCGAAAATAAGAACTGCATAAATGAGTGTTTTTTTCATGATATTGTTTTTTTTTGTTGAGACGCACACTTAGACTTCGCTCAGTGACCGCGTGCGTCTTTATTGTTTGTTTTTAAAATCCTACTTCCGTCAAGTATTTCAAGCGAACCAAACGAACTTCTTCCAACGTGTATTCGTTTTCATCCAAATTTTTTAATGCCTCCGATGCCGAAGGGTTTTCTGCCTCCTCAAAATACTCATAAATTTCTTCAATATGGTATTTATCCAAATTTTCTTTGATGTAATAATTGATGTCGATTTTGGTTCCGCTTGCTACAATACGCTCCATTTCTGTGAGCAGATCGTTCATCGTTAAGCCTTTTGCTTTTGCAATATCCTCCAAAGGTAATTTTCGATCAATATTTTGAATGATGTAAACCTTCAAACCCGATTTATTCACAATAGATTTTACCACCAAATCCTGCGGACGCTCAATCTCATTTTCCTCCGCATAACGCTTGATGATATCAATAAATGGTTGTCCGTATTTCGCTGTTTTCGCAGCACCCATACCGGAAATATGGCTCATCTCCTCCATCGTAATGGGATATTGAATCGTCATATCAATCAACGATGGCTCAGTCAAAATTGCCCACGAATTTACCGAATGTTTTTTCGCTAAAGATTTCAGTTCTTCTTTCAGAAGAACCAGCAAGTTTTCATCGCCTTCTTTTCCAATGGACACCACCGAATCTGCGTCCTCTTCTTCAAAATCTCGGTCTTTGACTATCGTAATCGGTTGTGGATTTTGCATAAAACTCCGACCATTTTCCGTCAATTTTACCGTGCCATAATTTTCGATATCTTTTTCGACAAAACCAAGCATCAAACATTGTCGAACCACAGCATTCCAGTGCGAAACATCTTTTTGTTGACCTTGTCCGAATGCCGACAAACTCTCGTGCTTGCAGTTTTTGATTTGAGCCGTTGTTTGACCTATAATCACTTGGCAAATATGTTTAATTTTATAGCCAAATGTCATTTCTTCCATCGTTTCCAAAATCGTCAGCACATCTTCCGTAACATCAATCTTTTCTTTCGGAAACAAACAATTATCACAATTATTACAATTTTCAGTGTCAAGATTTTCTCCAAAATAATGCAAGATATTTTTTCGGCGACACATGCCTGTTTCTGCGTACGACACCGTTTCTGCAATAAGTTGTGAGGCGATTTCTTGATCGGCAGACGCTTTTTCTTTGCGAATGAATTTTTCTAATTTCGTAATGTCGTCGTAATTGTAAAATGCGATACAATGCCCTTCTCCGCCGTCGCGTCCCGCACGACCGGTTTCTTGATAATAGCCTTCCAAACTTTTCGGCATATTGTAATGAATTACAAAACGCACGTCTGGCTTGTCGATTCCCATTCCGAATGCAATGGTCGCCACAATCACATCGACATCTTCATTCAAAAATCGATCTTGATTTTCGGCGCGAATATGTTGCTCAAGTCCGGCGTGATAAGGCAAAGCCTTGATGTCGTTGGTTTGCAAAATCTGTGCAAATTCTTCCACACGTTTTCGACTCAAACAATATACAATACCCGATTTTCCTTTGTTTTCACGAATATATCGCACAATATTTCGATCAACGTTTTGTGTTTTCGGACGAACTTCGTAATACAAATTCGGACGATTAAACGATGAGATAAACACTTGCGCATTCTGCATACTCAGATTTTTCTGAATATCTTTTTGAACTTTTGGCGTTGCTGTTGCTGTGAGCGCCATCACCGGAACTTGATGACCGACATCGTTAATCAATGGTCGCAAACGGCGATACTCTTGTCGAAAATCATGTCCCCATTTCGAAATACAATGTGCCTCGTCAATCGCATAAAACGAAACATTGACTTGCTTGAAAAATTCTACGTTTTCTTTTTTGGTCAACGATTCGGGTGCAACATAAAGCAATTTTGTTTTTCCTTGCAAAATTTCCTGTTTCACTTGAAGCATTTCCGCTTTGCACAGCGAAGAGTTGAGATAGTGTGCAACTCCAAGCTCCGAGCCAAAACCGCGAACCGCATCTACTTGATTTTTCATCAGCGAAATCAACGGCGAAACAATCACTGCCGTTCCGGGCAGAAGCAATGCCGGCAATTGATAGCACAACGACTTCCCGCCACCGGTAGGCATGATCACAAATGTATCACGACCTTCCAGTAAACTGCGGATTACCGCTTCTTGCGCACCCTTGAATCGATCGAATCCGAAAATACGCTTCAATTCCGAGTGTAATTTCTCTGATGAGAATTCCATAAAAAACCAAAAAAATGATTATTGTTGTTTCGTTATAACAAATTTACCACTTTTTTTTGACAAAAACAAATTTTTTTGGATTTTTTTGTGAAACCGTCCCGTAGAGACGCAATGCATTGCGTCTCTACAGGGGTTTCTACCCCACACTGCTCTCCAAACTAATCCCCAACAATTTCTGCGCTTCCACAGCAAATTCCATCGGCAGTTTATCCATCACTTCTTTCGCAAATCCGTTGACGATAAGGCTTACGGCGGATTCGATTGAGATACCACGTTGTTGAGAATAAAACAATTGGTCTTCCGAAATTTTTGACGTTGTGGCTTCGTGCTCGATAATGGCAGAGGAATTGTTGCAGTCAATATATGGAAACGTGTGTGCCCCGCACTGGTCGCCCAAAAGCAACGAATCACATTGCGAAAAGTTTCGGGCTTTTTCAGCACTGGAAAGCACTTTTACCAATCCGCGATAGGCATTCGAACTTTTTCCTGCGGAAATACCTTTGGAAATGATTGTGCTTCGACTGTTTTTCCCGATGTGAATCATTTTTGTGCCGGTGTCGGCTTGCTGATGATTGTTGGTCAATGCAACGGAATAAAATTCGCCAACGGTGTTGTCACCTTTTAAAATCACACTCGGATATTTCCAAGTGATCGATGAGCCGGTTTCAACCTGTGTCCATGAAAGTTTGGCGTTATGACCTTTGCAAATTCCGCGTTTTGTAACGAAATTATAAATTCCGCCTTTGCCGTTTTTATCTCCCGGATACCAGTTTTGCACAGTGGAATACTTGACTTCGGCATCTTTCATCACAACAATTTCTACAACTGCTGCGTGAAGTTGATTTTCGTCGCGTTGCGGAGCCGTACAGCCTTCCATATAACTCACAAAAGAGCCTTCGTCGGCAACAATCAGTGTGCGTTCAAACTGTCCGGAATCCTTGGCATTGATCCGGAAATACGTGCTCAAATCCATCGGGCATTTTACACCTTTCGGAATATAAACAAAGGAACCATCACTAAAAACTGCCGAATTCAAAGCAGAAAAGTAATTATCACCAACCGGAACAACCGAGCCCAAATATTGTTTTATCAAATCCGGATATTCACGAACAGCTTCGCTAATCGAACAAAAAATAACGCCGTGTTTCGACAATTCTTCGCTGTGCGTAGTTTTCACCGAAACGCTATCCATCACTGCATCAACCGCCACTTTCGACATTTTTTCATCATCAAGTGAGATTCCTAATTTTTTAAATGTTTCGATAAGTTCAGGGTCTATTTCGTCAGAGTTTTTTTCTGTGACTTTTGGTGCCGCCCAATACACGATGTCTTGATAATCTATCGGCGGATAATCCAAATGTGCCCAATGCGGTTCGGTCATGGTTTTCCATTTGGCAAAGGCTTTTAAGCGAAATTCCAACATAAATTCCGGCTCATTTTTCTTTTCGGAAATGAAACGGATGACATCTTCGTTAAGCCCTTTTTTCAAGGTTTCCGTAGCGATATCGGTGATAAAGCCCCATTTGTAATCGCTTTGGGTCAGATTTTGTAAAATATCTTTGGTTTCGGACATTTGGTCTGTTTAAGGTTGCAAAGATACGATTTTTTTTTGATATGTTCGACGTCATTGCGAGCCATAGGCGAAGCAATCCAGTATTTACTCATAGATTGCTTCGGTCGTGCCTCCCTCGCAATGACGGCAAAAAAACAACCATTTTTACCGTCCCGGCAAAGGAAACGGCTCTATTTCTCCGCGTTCTATCGCACGGACGATGCTTTCAATATCGGCATGCCTTCCGTCCGGATCATATCGTACTCTCAAATTATAGCCAAATATCCGCCCAACACCTTGAAATACGTTGGCCAAAAAAGCATTTCGTAAATCTCTGACTAAATTAAATGCCGAATGCGATGTTTCTCGATCCAATAACAAAACTAAAATTTGGCCTTGTGAAACGGTTAAATTTCGAAGATCCCGTTCAAATTGTCGGCGAATATCTCTTTCGGCTTGTCTCATCAGTTGATTTTGCCGGCGCTCGCAGGGTTCATTGGCAAGAACAGTCATCAAATCTCGGTATATTTCTCCTGCAAGTTTCGCAAAAGGATACACACGTCTCACATTATGAACCAATCGGTGATGGCGCTGTTCTTCTCGTCTGTTTCTGAAAATATGCCTCCCGACAACTTCATGCTCCGGAAGATTCATGGTTATGACTGTATCACCATCTATAACAATCGCCCGCACAACGAAACCGTCCTGTCCGTCAGGAGTTTGAGCGTTCAATGTCGCAGTCAAACACAAAAACACTATAGCGGTGAGGATTCGCATAGTGCAAAGATACAAAAAAAATTACAAATTACAATTTACAACCGACAATTATTAGAGTTTGCAAAGTAACAATTAGGCAAAGCCAAGTTGTAATTCGTCAACTTAATACGCCCATTTCAGCCAAATTGCGCCCCACGTGAAACCGGCTCCAAATGCGGCAAGGATGATATCGTCACCTTTTTTCAATTTAGGCTCCCATTCCCAAAGTAAAAGCGGAATGGTAGCAGCAGTCGTATTGCCGAATTTTTCGATGTTTAACATCACTCGGCTGTTATCAATACCCATACGTTGCCCCACAGCATCAATAATTCGAAGATTGGCTTGATGTGGAGCAAGCCAAGTTGTATTTGGATCAAGATTGTTGCGCTCCATCACTTCTACAGCAGTGTCTGCCATTTTAGCGACAGCCCATTTGAAAACAGCCTGCCCTTCTTGATAGATGTAATGTTCGCGAGCATCAATGGTTTCGTGTGTTGACGGTTTCACAGAACCTCCGGCTTTCATGTGCAAGTGTATACGACCAACACCGTCCGATTTCAATTCCTCGTCTAAAACACCAACATTTTCTGTCGTGGGCTCAAGCAGTACAGCCCCTGCCCCATCGCCGAAAATCGGACTTGTCGCTCGATCGGTATAGTCAACAATAGATGTCATTTTTTCGGCACCAACCAGAACAACTTTTTTGTATTTTCCGCTTTCAATAAATTTTGAAGCCGTCGAAAGCCCATACAAAAATCCGGAACAACCGGCATTGAGATCGAACGCAAACGCATTTCTAATGCCGAGTTTATCGCATGTTACACAAGCCGTTGACGGGAAAAGCATATCCGGCGTAACCGTACAGCAAATCAACAAGTCAACCTCTTCGGGTTTGGTTCCTGTTTTTTCGAATAATTCTTTTATGGCTTCTACGGCAAGGTCGGACGTGCCTTTTCCTTCGCCTTTAAGAACATGTCGAGTTTTGATGCCGATACGGGTCATAATCCACTCATCGCTGGTGTCCACCAGACGACTGAGATCCTCGTTAGTAATCAGATCAGGAGGAAGGTAAGCCCCCACTCCTGTGATGACCGCCCTAATTTGACTCATAACGTTGTCGATTTAGTGAAAAATTAAGATGCGGTAGCTGCGATAGCCTGCTTGCCTCTATACATGCCGCAAGCAGAACATACGCGATGATATTCCACTGCCGCTCCACAACCGGAACATGCCATCAATTGAGGGGCAGTTAGCTTGTCGTGTGATCTTCTTTTACGGGTTCTCGAATGAGAAATCTTCGATTTGGGATGTGCCATGACGAATTTAGATTTTTAATATAACTTCAAAAAAAGGATTGCAAAGATACGACTTTTTTCGGACATGGCAAAATTTTTTTACTGAATTGTTGTTTTTCAACGTTTTTTTTGTAATTTTGTATCTTGAATAGATATACTTTTTTTGATTATGGATATAAATCGCAAGCTTACTATTGCTATTGTTGCACACGATGCACGCAAAGCAGATATGGTCGAATGGGCTGTTTTTAATGCCAATTTTTTAAGTCGGCATCATTTGGTTTGTACCGGAACGACCGGAAATTTAGTTCAAGAGGCTTTCGCCGAAAGAGGGATTTTTTCGGAAATTACCTGTATGAATTCCGGACCCATGGGCGGAGATGCAGAAATTGCCGCTTTGGTCGTTCGCAAACAAGTGGATTTAGCTATTTTCCTGATTGACGATTTGAGTGCACAGCCTCACGAGGCCGACATTCAGATGCTTTTGAGGCAGTGTCGCATTCACAACGTGCCGATTGCTTGCAACCGTTACAGTGCGGATTTGATGATTACCAGCACACTTTGGGATGACGAAGACTATGAGCCCACTCAGCCGAAATATATTTCGTTCAAACGAAGCTAAGGCTTAAAAACTCCGGCGAAATTCGTTCTACTTGCCGTTTATCTTCTTGAATTGAAATAGTAATTGACGTTGATGAACAGGCTGTTATGTCCTCCTCCTCCTCCCCCAGTACCTTCTACACCCACTCTGAAAGAAACAGGACTATGCCTTGGTTTAAATCCCAAGCCAGTCGATCCGAAGACGCCAAGATTGAAATAATCATAACGGATCGGACGCCTACCCCCACCATACCAAGACTGCGACTCTTCCCACCACCCCGAAAGCACCCCAAATCCGCCATTGGTAAACAGATAAAAATTGTTTCCAGCCCACCAGTGGATATTGAAAACAGGGCCAAAGAAAGTGTTACGCCCCGAAGTATTCCACCAATCCCTGTTCCACCAACTATGACGCAATGCTAAACTCAGCCCTAAATATCTATTGAAACTATACATCGCATTTAAACCTAACGTAATACCAGTTCCCCAAGAATCAGTGCCTAATAATGCTCCAAGAGAGTACCCAGAAAAATCGTTGACGTTTCTAACTGTTCTTTCTTGCGTCCGCAATTCTTGTCGTTCTATTCTATCAGATTCTCGTCTTTCTTCACGCTCTACTCGTCTCTCTTCACGCTCTATTCTTTCAGATTCCAGCCTCCGACTTGTTTCGTACGCTTGAAGTTCTTGCATCCCTATTCGGTTAATTCGTTGCCTTTCTCTCGCTATTTGTGCTTGTCTTCGTTGTTCTTGTCGTTCTTCTCTTGTTAGTGGTTGTCGTTCTTCTCTTTGAGGTTCTACAGTTGGTGGTGTTGATTGTTCCGGCTGAACAACAGGCACCTCTGTTTGGGTAACTGTTGCTACACTTGGCTCATTCAAAGGGGTAATTATTTCACGTGTTCCGTCTTCGTAGTTGATAAAAAACACGTCAGTGCGTGGAATAACTCTTGTCGGGCCATCAAGGTGTTCAAACCGTAAGTATCTGATTTCCGTTGCGGAAATTTCTGTTATTCTTGCTCGGATTTCGTTGCCGTTGCGTAAGGTAATGATATCTTGAGCGTACGCCGACGCTCCCAACAAAAGTAAAATGATAAAAATTAGTCGTTTCATATTTGGTTTATTTTTAACATAAATTTAGAAAATGATTAAAGTCTAAAAGCCAGTCCCGCTCTTAGAAAAAACATACCCAAGCCATCAAACTCTCTTCCTGTAAATATCTTGTATCTCGGTTCAATATTGAAATTGACTGTTTCTGAAATTTGGAAATCCATACCGACACCAATATTAAGAGTAAAGAAATTTAGCCCATTTCTTTCTGTTTGCCCAAACCCGCTAACTCTTCCCGTTAAACCTGTGATACCAATTCCTGTTAATGGGTAAAAAACAACGGTATTTGACAACGGCAAAAGGTAGTGTGTGTTGAAGTTCAAATCCCACATGCTCACAGATGCCTCTATTCCACTAAAGCCCGCATCTATTCTTCTTGGGAAAAAATATGCAAATGACCCCTCAAGACGGACGATGTTAGACGCGTTGTATAAAAATCTTGCACCTATGCCGAAAAGTGTATATTCAGAATCCATAGCCATTAAAAGACTGCCCTCTAATGCCCAATCGTTTTGTTGCGTGGCAATGTTTGTAGGTCGCACTCTGGTTGTGGTTTGTACTTGGCTCACAGGCTGTGTTGCTCCGCTTGCAGGTTGGGTTTGTGGTTGGTTTGTTGGTGTAAGAGGATTGATAACTTCACGTGTTCCATCTTCATAAGTGATTGCAAAAACTTCCGAAAGGGGCTGAACTCTAATCGGCCCTGTTGGTTGTTCAAACAGCCTAAATCGAAGTTCTGTTTGAGAAATTTCGGTTACTCTTGCTCGGATTTGTTCGCCGGTTCGCAAAGTGATAATGCTTGAGCAGATACTGAAATGCTCAGTAAAAGCAGAATTAGGAATAGAAATTTTTTCATGGTATTTTGATTTTTATTTGTGATTTTCGGGCATAAAAAAAACGGACTTAAATATCCGCATCAAAGGTTTTCGACGACCCGCAACTAAGAATAAGAAAGCCCGCAATTTTGCAGGCGTTTCTATCTTTTTAGTTGCAGAATAATGTCGAAATTTTTGATGCAAGATTAGCAAACGCTGTTTTATGTATGTTTTTGCGTATGAGCTACGCAGGTTTTTTCATAGGCAGTTTTTCGTTTATTTTATTTTTTGTATACCAAGTTGCTTGCAAATCTCATTACAAAGAAAATCGCCAAGTTCCGAATGACGAGGCACGGCACTTTTCTTCCCTGTTAAAGTGTTCATAAATATCGAATGTCCGCCACCTTCTCGTTTTAGGCGACAGCCGTGAGATTGTAAGTGTTTTATAAATTGAGTTCGTTTCACGACAATACGGCTACTTTTCGTCTTAAAAATCGAGTGCCGAGACGTTGCTTTTGAAAATCTGCCTTTTCATCTTCTAACAATAAGTTAATAGCTTCCTTCAGATTTTCCTTTGCTTCCTCTATTGTTTCGCCTTGTGTCATCGCAGCCGGAAGTTGCTCACACTGGGCAAAATAATAGCCATTTTCCATTTTTTTTATAATCGCCGTATAATTCATCGGTTTTAATTTTCCGCAAAGATACAAATTATTCTCGAAACAAGCAAGTTTCTGGCATTTACTGCGTAAACGCAAACTGCAAAATATTCGCCCCCATTTGCAACGCTTTTGTGCGAATTTCCTCGCTGTTGCCATGAACCATTTGGTCTTCCCAACCATTTCCCAAGTCAGTTTCGTAAGTATAAAACGCGACGACACGTCCGTTGTAAATCCATGCAAAACCCTGTGGGCGCTTTCCGCCATGCTCGTGAACTTTGGGCAGTCCTCCCGGAAAACTAAATTTTTGATGGAAAATAGGATGTGTAAACGGCAATTCGATGGGTTCAATATCCGGAAAAACTCTTTTCATTTCTCTGCGAATAAACGGATCTAAACCATAGTTATCGTCAATGTGCAAAAAGCCACCACCGGTCAGAAACCGCCGCAAGTTTGCCACATCTCTATCCGAAAACCGCACATTTCCGTGTCCGGTCAAGTACACAAACGGAAAGTTGAAAATGTCCGGCGAACCCACATCAACAAAGGTAAGAACGGGATTTATTGATGTGCCCAAATGTTGATTGGCAAAACGAATTAAGTTCGGCAATCCGGTCGGATTGGCATACCAGTCGCCACCGCCACCATATCTCAATTGTGCAATGCTTATTGGGTGCTGAGAGAAGAGGGTTGTTGTCAGGAGTAGCGTTAGACAGAATAAAGAAGTTTTCATTAAGTCGATCTTATGGATAATTTCAGACACAAAGATACGATTTTTTTGTGAATGTTCATTTTTTGTGACCAAAAACGAAGCAAAAAAAAGATCAGATATCAGATTTTTTCGTATCTTTGCAAACTTTCCATAAATCACACACATGCTAACAATAAAAAATCTCTACGCCAGCATCGGCGAAAAAGAAATCTTAAAAGGCTTGGATCTGCAAGTGAATGCGGGCGAAGTGCATGCCATTATGGGACCCAATGGAACGGGGAAAAGCACATTAGCTTCAGTCATTGCCGGTCGCGAAAAATACGTTGTAACGCAGGGAAGTGTTACTTTTTGCGGTAAAAATTTGTTTGATTTTTCGATCGAAGAGCGTGCTTCCGAAGGGATTTTCATGGGTTTTCAGTACCCGGTCGAAATTCCGGGTGTGAGCATTGCAAATTTCATGCGAACTGCTGTAAACGAACAGCGCAAATATCGCGGATTAGACCCCATGCCGATTTTTGAGTTTCAGGCCATGATGGAAGAAAAGCAAAAAGTTGTTGAGCTTACCGACAAACTCGCAGGACGCAGTGTTAACGAGGGTTTCTCCGGAGGAGAAAAAAAGAAAAACGAAATTTTTCAAATGGCAATGCTTGAGCCAAAGTTGGCAATTTTGGATGAAACCGACTCGGGGCTTGACATTGATGCCCTTCGCATTGTGGCAAACGGCGTAAACAAACTCAAACGTCCCGATAATGCAACCGTTGTAATCACGCACTATCAGCGACTTTTAGATTATATTATTCCCGATTTTGTGCATATCATGTACGATGGGAAAATTGTGAAAACGGGTGATAAATCTTTAGCATTAGAGTTAGAGGAAAAAGGTTACGATTGGATCAAATGAAATTTCACTGCAAAATAAAAAACCTAAACGCCTACCTGCTGGTCTTGCACAATGGTATTTTCGATCAAAAAAGCATTCGGCATTTTGCACCTCCGAAAGGTGTTGAAATTACGCCGACTATTCCACCCCCCTGCCCCCCGCCAGCGGGGGATATCAGCACGGACAGAATATCCGCGCCGGCAGAAACAGGAAATTTCAGAATTGAAATCGCACCGAATACCATCGTTGAGAAACCGCTTCAATTGATAAATATCATTGACACTGCTGAGCCTTTGGATGTTATTCATACCTTTGAAATCGTTGTGGGACAAGGTTCTTCGCTTTCGCTTATTCATTGCGACGAATCTTTGAATCAGGTTGAAAATACAATTCAATCGAACATCTCCATTCAGTTGAAATCGCACAGCACACTGCACTATTACAATCTTCAAAATATTAATAATCACAGTACGCTGAACAATGAAACGGTTGTAAAACAGCACGAACATTCGCACTTAACTTCTCATACTTATACCCTTAACGGAAAAATATTAAACAAGCATCAAACCATTGATTTTTCAGAAGAATTCGCCAATGCTGATGTTCAAGGCTTGTATCTTTTAGATAAAAATCAAGAGTGCTTGCATCGCATTCGGCTCAATCACAATTTTTCGAACGGACGCTCAAATCAACTTTTTAAGGGAATTTTGGACGATTCGGCAAAAGCGTTTTTTGAAGGACATATTTTTGTTGCAAAAGATGCACAAAAAACAGAAGCCATACAAAACAACAAAAACATTCTCTTGACCGACAAAGCCAATGTCCAAACTCACCCGTTTTTGGAAATTTATGCCGATGATGTGAAATGTTCGCACGGTGCTACGATCGGACAAATGGATGAAAGTGCCCTGTTTTATTTGCGAACGCGAGGTATTTCCGAAAAACAGGCAAAAACTTTGCTGATGTACGCTTTTGCAAACGATGTTGTTCGTAATGTGCACCTTGAGTCGCTTCGCGAATATCTGGAAAACATCATTAAACGTCGCCTTAACGGAGAAAATATTACCTGCGAAGATTGCGTTTTTTCCTATGAAAAACACGCAATTAACAAAAAAACATACAAATAATTTTGAAAAGTTAAAAAAAAATTGTATCTTTGCACTCCGAAAATCGAAACTATTGTTAAATTTTTAAAATAAAACACTATGACAAAAGCAGAACTTGTATCGGCCATCGCAAATCGCACCGGTATAGAAAAAGTAACGGTTTTGAACACTATTGAGACGTTCATGGAAGTAATGAAAGATACCATGAGCAGTGGTGAGAATGTTTATCTTCGTGGATTTGGAAGTTTCATCTTGAAACGTCGTGCGGAAAAAATCGGACGCAACATCACAAAAAATACGTCTATCAAGATTCCTGCACACTACATTCCTGCATTTAAGCCGGCAAAGCCGTTTTCAAGCCAAGTTAAAAATAAAGTAAAAGCATAGTTATGCCCAGCGGAAAAAAACGTAAACGCCACAAAATGGCTACACACAAACGTAAAAAACGTTTGCGTAAAAATCGTCATAAAAAGAAGAAATAATCCATAAGGGCAGGGTTTTACCCCTGCCCTTGATGGGATGTTCGTATCAGTGGACGACCGCAAGGATCGCCCAAGCCAATGTTTCTCGAGGTGTGTTTTATAGCGAATATAAAACATATTAACATTGAACAAAGAACTAATTATCAATTCGTCATCAAGCGAGGTCGTTATTGCCTTGCTGGAAGACAAGTTGCTTGTCGAAATCCATCGTGAAAAGCATGATAGTCATCATGCTGTAGGTGATGTGTACTTGGGTCGTATCCGAAAAGTGATGCCCGGTCTGAGTGCCGCTTTTGTAGACATAGGCGACGAAAAAGATGCTTTTTTGCATCACTTGGATTTAGGCCCGCAAATAAAAGCAGTCAAAAAGCTTACCGAACTCGGTATTGCGGGGGATCCTGAAGCCAAAAATATTTCCGGTTGGGAGTTATCCGAAGATTTGGATAAAAGCGAGCGCAAAGTTTCGTCTTTGAAACCTAACCAAAGTTTGGTCGTACAAATCTCAAAAGAATCAATTTCTACCAAAGGGCCTCGCGTATCTTGCGAACTTTCGTTTGCCGGACGCTATTTGGTCTTGATGCCCTTTTCCAACCAAATTTCGATTTCCTCAAAAATCAAATCCGTTGCAGAACGAGACAGGTTGAGGTATACCATTCAAAGCATTTTGCCGAAAAATTTTGGTGTAATTATTCGAACCGTTGCCGAAGGAAAATCCGTTGTGGATTTAGATGGTGATTTGCGGCACTTGATGGAAAAATGGAACAGTATTTCGGTACAACTTCCTCAAGCCAAGCCTCCAAAATTGCTATTGAGCGAACAAGGCAAAACCATGAAAATTTTGCGGGATTTGCTCAACAAAGAGTTCAACAATATCGTTGTGAATGATGAGGAAATTTACCGCGAAATCAAAGCCTATTTGGGTTCGATAGCCAAGGACAAAGTGGACATTGTGAAATATCACAAAAACGGCGAACCGATTTTTGATGCTTACGGTGTTGCAAAACAGATTAAATCCGGCTTTGGGCGTGTGGTTCCGATCAAACGTACGGGAGCTTATCTAGTGATAGAGCACACTGAAGCTCTACATGTTATTGATGTAAACAGCGGTCGTAAAATGAATTCCGAAATTTCGCAAGAGGAAAATGCCCTAAATGTAAATTTGGAAGCGGCGGAAGAGATTGTTCGACAAATACGTTTGCGCGACCTTGGCGGGATTATTGTGATTGATTTCATTGATTTGAGAGATGCAAAAAACCGTAAAATTCTTTATGGAAAAGTCAAAGAATTGATGAAGCGAGATTCGTCCAAACACAATATTCTGCCTCCGAGCAAATTTGGTTTGGTGCAGATGACACGTCAGCGCGTGCGCACGCAAACCAACATTCAAGTTTTGGAAAAATGTCCGGTTTGCGATGGAACAGGAAAAGTGAAATCCAATCTGCTGCTGATTGACGATATTGAACAAAATTTGAACTATTTGATTCGAGAGCAAAACTTCAAAAATCTCACACTTGAAGTAAATCCATTCGTTTATGCATTTTTGAAAAATGGCTTTTGGAATTATTCGAGAAAATGGTTTTGGAAATACAAGCAATGCATCAAAATTGTTTCATCAACGGAAATGCACTATTTGCAGTATCGATTTTTGAATAGCGATGGGGAGGAAATAAAGTTAAATTGATGTTCGTTATTAACAAAATCCGGAAGTTTTCAACATTTTAACACTTTTTAAGTTTTTTTTTACACGAAAAACGACTTTTTTGCGTTTATATAGGTACAAACCTAAAAGCGCAAAATTATGAAAACAAAAAGCAGAAAAAAAATTAAAGTGTTCGTTGGTACAAAAAGAAAAACAGCAAAAAATTTATTGAAATGTTATTCCGAAGATTGGAGAAATTTCCCAAAAAATTCCGATTTGCGAAAAAAACTCCTTGAGATTTACAAACAAAAATACGAAGGAAAGACGATTGTCAATTCAAAAACAGGAATAACCATTTTATTTGAACTCTATGGCGCAAAAAAAACAACAAAACATGGGTCGATGTATGCAGAAAAAGCCTCGTTAATCACAATTTTAGATAAAATATGTGAGCATGCTTTTTTGCATTCTTTGGGAGCGCAAAAAAAAGGAGATAAAGAAAACGGTGTTGTCGGCTATTTGAATTTTCGGGCGCCGGTTATTGTTGATGACAAACAAAAGTTAGTTGAGATTCCTGTGAGAATAAAAAACAATGGAAATTTTCATTATTGCATTGACATACCTTTGACCTACAAGCAAGCCAACAGGCAATTAAAAAAGTGCTGAATTTACAGTAACCTCACTTAAGGGTTGTTCAGCACTTTCTTCGTCCCACACATTCAGGTGAGATTCGATACTACAAAGTTACAACATTTTTCTCAATTCTGCAAATTTATTTTCTCGTCATTGTGAGCCGTTAGGCGAAGCAATCCAGAAAAGAACGCTGGATTGCTTCACTGCTTCGCAGTTCGCAATGACGGACAAGGCTCGCAATGACGCCCACGCCCAATCAACAATCAAGCACACCAAAATCATGAAAATCGAACTCAAAGAAATCACAATCCAAGAATTGGCAAACGCTACCAAGACAATACAGAACATGGCGTTGTGGGTTATGATGGAACATTAGATATTCGTCCGCCGTATCAACGCGAATTTATTTACAAAGACAAACAGCGAGATGCTGTGATTGACACCGTTATCAAAGAATTTCCGCTGAATGTGATGTATTGGGTGGTGCGAAATGTCGGGGCGTATTGCATACGCCCCGATGGCGATTGCGACAAGTCCGATGATGGGCGTATGCAATACGCCCCTACGGACATCCAATTCGAAGTCATCGACGGACAACAACGCACAATCTCAATTTGTCAATACGTTCACGGCGATTTTTCTCACAAAAGTTGTGTAGGGATTGCAATCGTCGGAAATCCGGAAAATAATTCTTGCTTATTTCAAAAAAAAATCGTATCTTTGCGGGTAAATTTGCAAATAAAAAAACACAAAAATATGAAAAGAGAAATTAAATTCAGTTTTCTGTATCGCGACATGTGGCAATCGTTTGGAAAATACGTTCCACGTGTTGATCAACTTAAACAAATTGCGCCCGTTATCGTTGATATGGGCTGTTTTGACCGAATTGAAACCAACGGTGGTGCTTTCGAGCAAGTCAACTTGTTGTTTGGAGAAAATCCAAACACGGCTGTTCGCGAGTGGACAGCACCTTTCAACAAAGCCGGTATCCAAACACACATGTTGGAGCGTGCACTCAACGGATTGCGTATGTATGCAGTTCCTGCCGATGTTCGCAAATTGATGTACAAAGTCAAGAAAGCACAAGGTGTTGATATCGCTCGTTCCTTCTGTGGACTTAACGATCCGCGAAACGTGCGCCCTTCCATTGAATATGCGAAACAAGCCGGAATGATTGCACAAGCAACGATGAGTATCACGTATGGGCAAGTATTTACAGTAGACTATTACGTGAATCTTGCTGAAAAATTTATTGAATTTGGTGCAGATGAAATCGCTTTGAAAGATATGGCAGGTATTGGTCGTCCCGCTTTCCTTGGGGAAATTGTGAAACGAATCAAAGACCGTCATCCGAAAATCGTTATTCAATATCATGGACACTCCGGACCCGGCTTTTCGGTTGCATCAATGCTCGAAGTAGCGCGTGCAGGTGCTGATTGTGTTGATGTTGCAATGGAACCACTCTCGTGGGGAACGTGTCATCCTGATGTAATTACCATTCAAGCGATGTTGAAAGATGCCGGATTTTTGGTTAAGGATATCAACATGAATGCTTACATGGAAGCACGTCATTTGACGCAGACATTTATTGATGACTTTTTGGGATATTTCATTGAGCCTTCGAACCACCACATGTCATCGCTTTTGGTAGGTTGCGGTCTGCCGGGCGGTATGATGGGCTCGTTGATGGCCGACTTGCACGGTATGCATTCTGCAATCAATTCGGCATTGAGACAAAGAAATAAGCCGGAGTTGTCGTTCAACGATCTTGTGGTACAACTGTTTCAAGAGGTGGAGTATGTGTGGCCGAAACTCGGATGTCCTCCGCTTGTAACACCATTCAGCCAGTACGTGAAAAACATCGCTTTGATGAATATCTATGCCCTCGCTCAAGACAAACCACGCTTTTCTACAATTGACAAAGACAGTTGGAATATGATTTTGGGAAGAATGGGTACATTGCCGGGCGAATTGGCTCCCGAAATCATTCAACTTGCGAAAGATCAAAACATGGAGTTTTTCACCGGAGACCCGCAGTCGCTTTATCCGGATGCTCTCGACGAATATCGCAAAGAGATGAAAGAAAACAACTGGGATTTAGGAAAAGACGATGAAGAGTTGTTCGAACTTGCAATGCACGACAGACAATATCGCGATTACAAATCCGGCTTAGCCAAAGAAAAATTCAACAAAGAATTAGAAACCGCTCGTGAAAAAGCAGGTGCCCCTATCTTTGTGAAAAGAGCCGTTGTCGAAGTACCTAATTTCGACGTGGCGAAAGTTCAAGAAATGTATCCAACTGCACAGCCGATACAAACACCTGTAAAAGGGAAAGTATTGTGGCAATACGATGTTGTTGATGTTTCTACAGCACCGGTTATTGGAACAGAATTCAAGAAAGGCGATATCGTTTGTTTCGTGGAAACGAACTACAACGTAGAGCCTGTGCTTGCTCTCGCCGATGGTAAGATTGTTCAAATCGAAACCAAACAAGGCGAAAGTGTGGAGAAAAACCAAGTGTTAGCGTTTATTAATTAAATTTTCGCAAAAATTATAGGGGCAAATAATCATTTGCCCCTACATTCAATAAATCAAAAAAACAAAAATTCCATGACATACTTAGCAACCCGCGTAACAGAAATGGCACCATCCGAAACATTAGCGATGAGCCAAAAAAGCAAAGATTTAGCCGCCAAAGGTTTTAATGTAATCAACCTTGCTGTTGGAGAACCTGATTTTCACACGCCGGATTTTATTAAAAATGCCGGAAAACAAGGTATTGACGAAAATTATACGTTGTATCCACCGGTTCCGGGATATTTGGATTTGCGTGAAGCAATTTGTTTGAAACTCAAGCGTGACAACGGCGTGGATTACAAACCAAATCAAATCATCGTTTCCAACGGTGCAAAACATTCCATTATGAATGTGATTTTGGCTTTGGTTAATCCCGGTGATGAGGTTGTTATGCCAACTCCTTGCTGGGTATCGTATCCGGAAATGGTACAGTTGGTTGGCGGTATTCCCGTGTCGATTTTTTCAGGAATTGAGCAGGATTTCAAAGTTACTGCCGCACAAATTGATGCCGCTATCACACCAAAAACCAAACTTTTGATGCTCAACAGTCCGAGTAATCCGACCGGTTCGGTTTATTCGCATGAAGAGTTGAAAGCCATTGCCGATGTGGTTGCCAAGCATCCACATGTTTATGTAATGTCGGACGAAATTTACGAATTAATCAGTTTTGAAAAAAAGCACGAATGTTTTGCACAGTTTCCGGAAATCAAAGATCGCGTTATTATTGTGAACGGCGTAGCAAAAGGCTGGGCGATGACCGGCTGGCGAATCGGCTACCTCGCTGCAAATGCGGAAATCGCTGATGCTTGTAATAAAATTCAAGGTCAAATGACGTCTGCTTGTTCATCAATCGCACAACGTGCCACAATCGCAGCCATGTTGCAAGATCCGAAAGAATGTGAAGGTTTGAAAGAAATGGTAAAAACATTCAAAAATCGTCGCGATTTAGTGCTTGAAAAACTTCGTCAAATCCCAGGTGTCAAAACCAATACGCCAACAGGGGCATTTTATATTTTTGCAGATGTTTCGGCATACTTCGGAAAATCGTTTGAAAACTACCACATCAAAACGGGTGCCGATATGGCAAACTATTTGCTTGATACAGCCCATATTGCTTTGGTTGGAGGCGATGCGTTCGGAAATAAAAACTGCATTCGTATTTCCTACGCAACAAGCGAGGACAAACTGATTGATGCTTGCGAACGTTTGAAAAAAGCATTGGAAAAACTGAACTAAATGTTCAAAATCACGCAACACCCAATTCTGGATATTCCGAAGCCGGATCTTGTGGAATTTTTGTTCGATGGACAGAAAATTGCAGGACAGCGAGGTTATACAATCGCTGCAGCACTTCACCAGGCCGGATTTCCGGTACACAGCCATAGTATTCAAAATCGAGAACGCAGTCTGGAATGCGGCATTGGAAAATGCGGTGCTTGCGAAATGCTTGTAGATGGTGAGATTCGTCGAATTTGTATCACAAAAGTCGACAATATTAAGGAGATTCGTGAAATTCCGACAGATTTTTATCCCGATGGGACGCCTTTGCACCCCAACGAATCCAACCAAGTTTTCAAAACTTCGGTTGCCATTGTTGGTGCCGGCCCCGCAGGATTGGCAGTTCGTGAAGAGTTGAATAAACGGGGTGTTCATAATTTGGTCATTGACGCAAATGATCAAATCGGCGGACAATTTTTAATGCAGACTCACCAGTTTTTCTTTTTTGAAAAGGAGAAAAAGTTCGGAGGTATGCGAGGTTTTGATATTGCGAAAACCCTTGCCGGGGAAAGCCTTGACGGAATTTTGTTGAACTCCACCGTTTGGGATTTGCTTGACGGAAAACGCTTGGCGGTGAAAGATACCGCAACCCAAAAAATCTTTTATGTAGACGCCGACTTTTTGGTTGTTGCAACAGGTGCCGTTCCGTTTATGCCGGCGTTTGAGAACGATGATCTGCCGGGTGTTTACACCGCTGCGGTGGTGCAGAAAATGATGAATAATGAGTTCACATTGTTAGGGAAAAACATGCTTACCGTCGGAGCGGGAAACATTGGTTATCTCACGTCGTATCAAGCGATGCAGGCCGGAGCAAATGTGGTTGCCATTATCGAAGCTCAAAACAAAGAAGGCGGATTTCCGGTTCAAGCAAACCGCGTACGAAGACTAGGGATTCCGATTTTGACCTCGCACATTTTGTTAAAAGCCATTCCGAACGAAACACACACCGGAGTTATTGGTGCTGTTGTTGCCGAATGCGAGAATTTTCGGGCCATTCCGGGAACGGAAAAAAT
>WQWA01000014.1 GCA_009785505.1 Bacteroidales bacterium | reverse complement strand
TTCACCTTCGGAAATAAAATTTCCAACCCTCAAACCTCGTAGTTGCTGTACGCTTCCACTTGTTGAGGCAATTACAATCAATTCTTGTTTTTGAATTTCGATTTGATTGATTCGGGATTGTAGTTCTAGTTGCTCATTGAGGTATCTTTGCTGTTCGGTGTGCCATTGATTCATTTGCTCGTTGTAGAGCGTGGAAAGTGCTGCCATGGCTCTAGTGTGCTCGGCTCTCGAATGTTCCAATTCCTCTTGGGCAACCACACGTTGCTCAAATAATCGGCGGTCTCGGTTGTAGATGGTTCTCACAGCGGAAACCACATCCAAATTGTTTTGATGTCGGCGACGAAAAAGTTCAAAACTTTGCTCGTACACGGCGGTTTGAAAATTGGTATTTCTTGCGTAATTTCCTCTCGCACCTCTGTAGGGAATGTTTGTTAGAATTTCCAAATCAGCAAGTAAATCATTGAGTTCGGCAAGGCGTTGTTCGGCGGTTTGCAACTGTTCGCCCCAAATTTCTCGTCCGATAATAATGAGTGTGTCGCCGGCGGTTATTTTCGCATTTTCCCGCAGAATAGGGTTGATATATTGTATATGTCCGGTTCCGGTGGCTCTTGGAAAAACGCGTTCGCCGGGCGTTCGCAAAATGCCTTGTGCTCTCACGCTGACATCGACATGAATAAAAAACATCGAAACAAAGCCGGCAACAAACAGAATCAGCACACACCAATAAATAATCTTTGGTGTTCGGCTATATTTACGCAAAATGTGCTCTACAGAGATTTCTGTGAAACTGGAAGGAAGAATTTTTGGGTCGGGCATAGGTTGTTGTTTTGGATTTTGGGAATAAAAAAAGCGCGGACAAAACTTCGTTTATCGGTTCTTGAGGTTCTAGACTACCTAATTCTCCAAATATTGAGTAAAGCCCACGCAGTTGCGTGAGCGTTTAAACTTTACTCATGGAGAATTTTGAAACTGTCTAGATTTCAAGAACCCAAATATAGCAAAACGCTTTTTTATATGGTTTTTTGCTGATTATTTATTCATAGACGTTATTTTGGGTTTATTTCGATACAAATATACATATTTTTTTTGAATTTACAATCTTAAAATTATAATTTTTTCCGAAACACTCATTTCGTAAATTCCGCCAAAAATCAACGGCATATTGATTTCGCAGTGCCCTGCCGGAATATCGAAAATCACAGGATAATCGTAATCAGCAACGTGTTCGGCAATGATCTCATAAGCGCTTTTTCCGAATGACGTTTTGTCATCTTTCAAATTTGTGAATTGACCAACTGCCAAACCTGCCAATTTTTCAAGGTTTCCGGCACGTTTCAAGGTTGTCATCATTCGATCAATGGCATAAAGCCACTCGCCGACATCTTCCAAAAACAAAATTTTTCCGGTTGTATCAACCTCGGACGAACTTCCCAATAAACTACACAAAATTGCCAAATTTCCACCGACTAATTCGGCTGTTGTCCCGTCATTGCGAGCCGTCAGGCGAAGCAATCCATGAACATTGTGGATTGCTTCGGTCGTACCTCCCTCGCAATGACGGAGGATTTGTCCCTCCAATGGCTCAAAAATTCCAAAAAGTGCATTTCTCAAAGCATTCAAACTTTCGTTTGTGTTTGGAAAAATAGGAAACTTCAACGCCATCTCCGCATGAAGCGAAGCAATGTTGTAGTTTTTCAAAATGTGATTTTGAATCACGGTTACATCACTGTAACCCACAATCCATTTCGGATTCTTTGCAAATTCAGAAAAGTCAAGCCTGTCAACAATCCGAGCCGTTCCAAAACCGCCGCGAAGACAAATAATCGCTTTTACATCTGGATTATCCAACTGCATTTGGAAATCTCTCGTCCGCAGTTCGTCATCGCCCGAAAATTGATGAAACGAAGCCGTTGCCGATTCGCCGACGATGACGTGAAGTCCCCAGTTTTCAAAATGCTTTCGAGCATTCTCGACAAGTGGAAAATCTATTTTTCGTGCCGTACAAACTAATGCAATCGTATCGTTTTTCTGCAGAAATTTGGGAAGTATTACCATGATTTTTCGAAAATTTTAAATGTTTTGATGCTCTCTCCGCAACAAATCATTTACGGTTTTTACCGGCGAAAAAACGGCAATCGGAACTTCCACAAAAATCGTGATCCAGTCTGCCATTGCACCATTCCAAAGTCCGGGAAGTTCGAGGGCTTTCAGTATTTTCTCACCACTCGATTTTTCACTGATAAAGCCTGTATCCGGATCAATGTATTTTTTCAAATCAAACAACTCGCCGTTGTAATTTCGCACACCGCAAACTAAGTCCACCGGATTAAAGTGAGACGCCATGTTTAGCACTTCCTGTTGTTGCGGATTATCGGGATTAACCTGTGATGATTCTACAATTTGCAAGGAAATTTCATTGTCGGAATTTTTCGTCCAAAACGGTCCGCCGCCGGGCTCTCCTTCGTTTTTTACCATGCCGCAAATACGGATGGGACGATTGAGTTTTTGGATCGCAACATTACGTTTTTCCTCACGAGAAAAACTTGAAAAATGTTGGAATGTAATCTGCAATTTTTTCCATGAAAAATGAAAAATTTCTGTCAACAACTCATCGGAAATATCAGGATTTTCAAGTTCCTTAAGATATTCGAATACTTGAATTTGCAAGTCAATCAAATGGCTCGCAATCACCTTTTTGTAGGTAGTAGTAGGCACTCGATTTTTGTCGGTGGTAACGTTATCAATGTTTTTGATGAAAATCAAATCACCCTTTAGGTCGTTCAAATTCTCAATCAGAGCACCGTGTCCACCAGGACGAAACAACAAATCTCCGTTTTCGTTCAAAAACGGTTGATTGTCCAACGTTGCTGCAATTGTGTCAGTCGAAGGTTTTTGCACCGAATACGAGATGTCGTATTTTACTTGATATTTTGCTTCGTAATTCGGTAAAATTTGCTCAACAAGTTGTTGAAAATTTTCCAAATGTTCGGGCGAAACCGTGAAGTGCAGCTTGACCATTCCATCGCTTTCCGCATAACCTACACCTTCCACCAAATGCTCCTCCAATGCGGTTCTCACGCTATCGGCATATTTATGAAAATGCAATAATCCTTTGGGTAAATTCAAATAGTCCAATCCGGATTCCAATAAAAGCGCGTCCAAGATTTCGTTGTAATCTTTGTTTTTCAAACAAGTTTCGATAGATTTCCCTGTTTCTTCCATGTTTTTTTTCAAGGCATCAAAAAACGCAAAGTCTCGGATATTTTCGAAAAAATAATACATGGACTGTGGGTCTTTTTTCTCAAACAAAACGGAATTATCTCCGTTGATTTTGTATGCGGCACGAAATTCGGAAAGTTGCTTAAACATACGTGATGCGGCGCCCGAAGCCGGAACAAATTTGATGATATCTCGACCGGCAGTTTTGACTTTGTAATTCGCCAGCAACTCGTCGATTTGTTTCACATCAAACACTTCAATCCCATCATTTTTTGAGGCAGAACGCACTAATTTCGTGTATGGAAATCCTTTAACAAAAAACGCCAATTGTTTTTCAATTTCTTGAATTGTAATTCCGCGTTTTTCAATTTGCTCGATGTTTTTTGGAGTAAGCATGGCATTTTTTTTGCAAAGATAGTAATTTTTTTCGTATCTTTGTAGAAAAGTAATCATCTTTTCCGAATTATGAGTGTGAACTTACGTTTAGCGTTATCCGTTTTGACCGGACTTCTTTTGGGGGTTGCGTGGTCGTCACAAGTTACTGTTTTTTTAATTTTTGTTGCATTTATTCCTCTTTTTTGGGTGTTTTCCGATTTGGAAAAAACGCCGGAACGCAAAAACGGGAAGCGATTTTACGGCTATGCCTTTTTGGCGTTTTTGGTTTGGAATGTTTTTACAACGTGGTGGGTTTGGAACGCCACGCCGATGGCGGTTTTTGCGTTCTTGATCAACAGTACGCTCATGGCGTTGATGGCTTATTTCTATTACATCGTGAAAAAGCATGCGTTTCGAGGACGAGATTGCTTGTGGGTTTTTGCGGTGTTTTTTACAGCATTTGAATTTTTTCATTTTGATTGGGATTTGTCGTGGCCTTGGCTGACACTCGGAAATGTGTTTGCATGGACACCTCATCTTGTGCAATGGTATGAATTTACAGGTGCTTTGGGCGGTTCGGTTTGGATTTGGGTTGTGAATATTTTATTCTTTTCAATGTTCAAAAGAGGCGTATATTTGTCAGCATGGACAATCTTTATCGTTGGATTTTTTCTGTTGCGGTTGGATACCGTTCTTTTTTATTTCTTTGTTCCTGCATTACTTGTTAGCCACAGATTGCTATACAATAATTTTGCTTTCGTAAGAAGGAGAGTAAAAGAGCAGGAAGGGTTGTTGATGGGACTAAAGAAGCCAATGATATGGAAAGATATTTGTGCAATCAGCGGATTCGTTTTTTTACCAATGATTATTTCCGTAGTGATATACCAAACTTTTGAAGAGCGAGGCGACCGAAAAGTAGAAATCGTCGTTGTTCAACCTAATATAGATCCGTACGAAGAGCAATATGAAATCTGTCCGCTTGAAGCCACCGAACGCATGCTGAATTTAGCCCGAAAAAAAGTTACACCTGACACTCGACTGATCGTAACTCCGGAAAGCATGATTCAAGAATTTGTTTGGGAACATCGCATTCAGTATTCGCCGAGTATACGAATGATTCAAGAGTTTTTGTCGGAATTTGACAGTTTGGAATTGCTTGCCGGATTGTCCACGTGGCGAATTGTTCCCGAACGAACTCATGCTGCAAGAGTAACCCCTTGGGGCGAATATTTCGAAAGACACAATGCCGCATTGCTTGTGGGAAGCAATTATCTTTCTGAAATGTATTACAAATCAAAACTCACGCCGGGCGTAGAAATTATGCCATTTGTAGGACGTTTTCCGTTTTTAGAAAAATTGGCACTCGATTTAGGGGGAACTGTCGGAACGCTTGGTATAAGCGACGAACGCAAAGTGTTTCATTCGATATACAGAACACCACCGTTTTCAGCAGTCATTTGTTACGAATTGATTTTTGGGGATTTTGTAACCGGATTTGTCAGAAATGGTGCCGAGTTTTTAGCGATAATGACCAATGAAGGTTGGTGGGGCGATACGCCGGGACATCGCCAGATTGCACGATACACAAAACTGAGAGCCATCGAAACCCGTCGAGATATTGCACGTTCTGCCAACACCGGAATTTCAGGATTTATCAATCAACGTGGCGATTTTCTTCAACCGACACAATATTGGACAAAAGATGTGATT
Organism: Bacteroidales bacterium; assembly: GCA_009785505.1. Classification (GTDB taxonomy): domain Bacteria; phylum Bacteroidota; class Bacteroidia; order Bacteroidales; family P3; genus WRKV01. The sequence goes on along the minus strand of WQWA01000014.1, from coordinate 36,653 downwards.
GTACAAACGATAAGAGCGAACGATCAAATCACGTTTTACGTGAGATTCGGCGATTATATCGGACGTGTTGCGTTCTTTTCTGCCGGGTTGTTATTGCTGTTGGCGCTTGTTTTTCGCTTGCGAGGTTGGAAAGATGTTATTCGCTCAACGACTGAATAACTTTGCCGACTTCTTGCTCTGCGGCAGTTAGTTTTTCCTCACAGATTTTGATGAGTTCGGTGGCGGTTTTGATTTTTTCAGAAAGTTCGTCAACGCTGATTTCGGCGTTTTCGAGCAGTCTCACTAAGGCTTGGAGTTCTGCGTAGGCTTCGGTGTAGGTTTTTTTCATGTTGTGTTTAGTTTGAAAAATAAGAGTTAAGAGATAAAAGTTAAGAGATAAAAGTTAAGAGATAAAAGATAAGAGATAAAGGTTTATAGATTGGAAGGGTGTCTTGCTTTTGATTTTTTGGTTGCGTGTAGTTTTTTTTTCATGGTGTTTACGGAAGATATAAGCATAGAAACAAGATTATTACAGTCTGACGACAAGCTATTGCACAGTTTTTCATTGATGTAATCTGTATCTTTGAGTAAGGATAGCCAATATGCCGTTTCATTGGCTTCTTTTAGAGAAATACTAAGTTTATTGATAAAATCAGCATCACTTTGAGCAAATTTTGCCTCACAAATCAGAGCACCGATAGCAGTACCGCTTCTGAGAATTTGCTTATTCAATACAAATTCTTTCTTCTCCTTTTGCAAATACTGCGATAATTTTACTATCCGAACAGCAAACCTATAACTCGCATTTCTCAATACAGGCTCCTTCTTATTATTCATAACTAATTCACTCATAACCTATCCCTTATCTTTTATCTCTTATCCCACAACAGAGGCCGTTTCTCCATCTGCAAAAATTGTTTTAAGCACATCTCCTTGTTTCAATTCCTTCGACGATTTCACAAGTTTCCCATTTTTCGTAGTCAGAGAAAATCCTCGTTTTAGGATATTTTTTGGGTCTAACAAACGAATTTTTTCTTTGGTCAGTTGAATGTTTTGGCGTGCCAAAGTCAGTGTTTGTCCTGCAAATCCGGCGATATTGTCTCGAAAATATGCCAATTGATTGGCAAAAAACAGTTGTTTATCGAGTAAAAAATTTGCGGTGTCGGTCGGAGTTATTGAAGCGTAATACGCTACCATTTCTGAAACCGTCAGATTGGTCGAATGCCCAATGCCTGTGATAACCGGCAATGGAAAATTCGCTATCAGCGAAGCCAATCCGTAATTGTCGTAACAGCTCAACCCAACATCGCCTCCGCCGCCTCGAACAATGACCACAGCATCAAAATATTGGTGCATACTTGCAATTTTTTTGAGTTGTTCGGAAATCGATAAAATCGCACCGTCGCCCTGTAACAACGCAGGAAAAAGATAGGTGTTGATCGGATGTGGAGCTTGTTTCATAATACTCATAAAATCTTCGTAACCCTTGCTCGTACTCACCGAAACAACAGCGATATGTTTCGGAAGCAGTGGAAAAGCGAGTGTTTTGTTGAGATCAAAAACGCCGTCTTTTTGAAGTTGTTTAATAGTCTCCTGTTTGGCTTTTGCCAACTCGCCCAACGAATATTCCGGCACGACATCTTTAATATGCAGCGAAAGTCCGTAGCTCGGATGAAACGTTACACGCGCCAAACAAAGCACTTGAAGCCCGTCCGAGAGTGAATTACCGGTGACATCCTCAAACCTTTTTTGAATACGAAAATAATCACTTGACCAAATTGTGGATCGCAATTGTGCGGTGATCCGTGATCCGGATTTTTCAACTAAGTCGGGATAACAATGTCCGCTGTGAGGATAGTAGTTTAATTTTGAAATTTCAGCTTTAACATAGAAATCTCGGACATAGTTTTGCTCAATCACACCCTTTAAGCTTTGTGCAACATCACTCAAACTATACACTTTTCGGTCGTTGTAAGTATTTTCTTCCATGACGTAAATTTTTGACACGACAAAGTTACGCCAAAAAATCCGAAAAAAAAACCTAAAAAATCTTAAAATTACGATTGTGTAGAGTGGGGGCGATATTTTGACAAACTAGCAACCAATAATACCCTACGCTTTTTCTGCGCTTCCCAGCACATCCGTGATTTTGTGCTTGTACAATTCCTTCAAAGCATCACGTGCGGGACCCAAATATTTTCTCGGATCGAATTCTTCGGGGTGCAATGCTAACTGCTCGCGAATAGCGGCAGTCATAGCCAAGCGGCCATCGCTGTCAATGTTAATTTTACAAACTGCCGAAGCCGCTGCTTTGCGAAGTTGTTCTTCAGGAATTCCAATCGCATCTTTCAAGGCACCGCCGTATTTATTGATAGTTGCTACCAAATCTTGCGGAACGCTCGAAGCACCGTGCAATACAATCGGAAAACCGGGAATACGTTTTTCGATTTCTTCCAAAATATCGAAACGCAAAGGTGGTGGAACTAAAATTCCGTTTGCATCACGTGTACACTGTTCGGGCTTGAATTTGTTGGCTCCATGCGACGTTCCGATGGAAATAGCCAACGAATCTACGCCGGTTTTTTTAACAAAATCTTCCACTTCATCCGGCTCTGTGTAAGTGTGATGTTCGTGAGAAACATCGTCTTCAACACCTGCCAAAACGCCCAGTTCACCCTCTACCGAAACATCGTATTTGTGGGCATATTCCACCACTTTTCGCGTGAGTTTGATATTTTCCTCGTAGGAAAGATGCGAACCATCAATCATCACCGACGAAAACCCGGATTCAATACACGATTTGCAAATATCAAAATCCGCACCATGATCCAAATGCAACACAATCGGCACTTTGAAACCCAGCTCTTTGCTATATTCCACAGCACCTTGTGCCAAAAAACGCAGTAAAGTTTGATTGGCATACTTGCGAGCACCCGCCGAAACCTGCAAAATCACAGGTGACTTGGTTTCAACACAAGCCTGAACAATGGCTTGTAATTGTTCCAAATTGTTGAAATTAAATGCAGGAATTGCGTAACGCCCTGCCATTGCTTTAGCAAACAATTCTTTGCCGTTTACTAACCCGAGGTCTTTGTAACTTATCATGATGTCGTAGTTTTAGACCGCAAAGATACGATTTTTTTTGTATTTGAGCCGTTTTTCAAAAAAATTTGGTTGTTTCAATTTTTTTTTGTAACTTTGCAGTCCCTTTTGCGAAAGTAGCTCAGTTGGTAGAGCACGACCTTGCCAAGGTCGGGGTCGTGGGTTCGAGTCCCATCTTTCGCTCAGAAATATAATAGGGGCAGGTTTGAAACCTGCCCCTATGTTGTTTTTTTATGCACGTATGCGTAGGCCCCCGCCCCTACTTGTTAAAACGCCTCAAGAACGGCAATTCGTTTTTCTATTGGCGGATGCGTAGCAAAAAGCGTGCTCATAAACGTTTTCTTTTTCGCTATCGGATGTTCGATAAAAAGCTGAGCAACATCTTCTCTTGTGATAGCGTCTACGTTAGGATTTCCGCTAATTTTTCGTAAAGCACTTGCCAAAGCATGCGGATTTCTCGTCATCTCCGCAGCGCCGGCATCAGCCATGTATTCTCGTTTTCGTGAAATAGCAAATTTCATTAAAATTGTAAAAAAATATCCAACGGCAGCCACAGCGATAACAACTAACCACATTAGTGCTTGTCCGCCTCCGCCTCTGTTTCCCCCGCCCCCGCTACTTCTTCCACCACTCATGTTTGAGAAAAACAACATTCGCAAAGCAATCTGAGAAATAAACGCAAAAATACCAACAAAAACAATCGAAATAATCAGCAATCTGACGTCTCTATTTTTGATGTGCATTAATTCGTGCGCAATCACGCCTTCCAACTCTTGATCGTTGAGCTTTTGAATGATTCCCGTGGTCAAAGTTACGGTATATGTTTTTTCATTTATTCCACTCGCAAAAGCGTTTAGCGAGTTGTCTTGAATGACGTTTACTCTCGGCATTTTCATACCGGATTGCATACACAAATTTTCAACAAGATTGTAAACCCGCATGTTTTCTTTTCTTTCCAGCGGTTTGGAGTGTACGGCATTGTTGATGATCGTTGTGTTTCCCCAATAAGCAATCAAAAACCAAATGGCTACGCCTCCAATCACAAAAGGTGCAACATTTGCCAAAAAGTCTTTCAGAAAAAATGCATCAAACCAACTTAGTCCGGCTTCTTGAATTTTGTGTGCGTGGGCAAACAAATAAACCACATACGAAAGCACCAATACCAAGACCGGAAAAAGTAGAAGTAGAATGGTCGAGCGAAAATTATTTCTACGCTGTTGCGTTAAAATTCCTACGTAAGCCATAGTCATTAAAATTTAACTTCAGGTGCAACTTCCAACGTAGCACGCTGTTCTACGCCAAGATCATACATCACCTCACGTTTGAAACCAAACATCGAAGCAATCATATTCGCCGGAAACGTTTCTACTTTATTGTTGTACTCTCTTGTGGCAGAGTTGAAAAATCTGCGAACAGCGGCAAGTTTGTTTTCCACATCCGAAAGTTCGGTTTGCAGATGTAAAAAATTCTGACTCGCTTTCAAATCCGGATAGGCTTCGAGCGTCACACGCAAGCCCGAAAGAGCAGATGTCAACGCATTATCAGCAACGATTTTATCATCGATAGATGTTGCGGCAACGGTTTGGTTTCTGGCGTTGACTACACGTTGTAAAGTTTCACTTTCGTGTGAAGCATAGCCTTTAACAGCACTTACAAGGTTTGGAACGAGGTCGCTACGCAGTTTCAATTGCACGTCGATGTCGGCAAAAGCATTTTCTCTGTTGTTGCGAAGTCTGACCAGCCCGTTGTAAAGGGAAATGAGGAGCAGTACAAGGACTACCGCTACAATGATTAAGATTAAAGTTGTGTTCATTGTTCTGAGTTTTTGAATTCTGAATGCAAAGATACGAATTTTTTTTCGTATCTTTGTAAAAAATTTAGAAAATAACATGAAAAAAACCGTCCTTAGTGGTATACGTCCGACCGGAGATTTACATCTCGGCAACTATTTTGGCGCCTTGAAAAATTTTGTGAAAATGCAAGATGAATTCAATTGCTATTTTTTTGTTGCGGATTATCATTCGTTGACAACTCATCCAAATCCTGAAAATTTGCGTAAAAATACACGTCGTGTTATGGCAAACTACATTGCCGCGGGTTTAGATCCGAAAAAATGTGCATTGTACATTCAAAGCGATGTTCCGGAAGTTGTCGAATTGTATTTATTTTTGAATATGAATGCGTATTTAGGCGAATTGGAACGTAGTGTTACCTTCAAAGACAAAGCGCGTCAACAGCCCGATAATGTGAATGCCGGATTATTGACCTATCCTGTCCTGCAGGCCGCCGACATTCTTATTCACAAAGCGGATTTCGTTCCGGTTGGAAAAGATCAAGAACAGCATTTGGAAATGGCACGAACATTGGCAAACCGATTTAATCACTTGTATCAAACAACATATTTTTCAGAACCGCAGGCCTACAATTTCGGCGAAAATTTAGTCAAAATTCCGGGTTTGGATGGCTCCGGAAAAATGGGGAAATCGGAAGGCGAAGCCAATGCGGTTTATTTGGGTGAAGAGCCTGAAAGCATCCGCAAAAAAGTGATGAAAGCCGTTACGGACTCCGGTCCAACAGAGCCAAATCAGGAAAAACCCGAAGCCATAAAAAATATTTTTCAGTTGATGAGTGTTGTTTCCAAACCCGAAACGTTGGAGTTTTTTGAAAATGCGTACAACACGTGTCAAATACGCTACGGCGACATGAAAAAACAGTTGGCGGAAGACATGATTTTATTCACAACGCCATTCCGCGAACGCATTAACGAGTTGATTGCTGACGAAAAGGGTTTAGATGCCATCGCTGCTGAAGGTGCCGAAAAAGCCCGCATTTCCGCACAAAAAACAGTCGCTGAGGTGCGGGAAACTATTGGATTTTAATTGCGATTATTTCGTAACATCGTGAAATAATTGCCCGATGTTTTCAACATCTTTTTTGAGCGTATCAACCACCAAATTTCCTTTGTGAACAATCAAAACACGATCGCAAAGTGCATCGACTTCTTGCATGATGTGCGTTGATAGCAACACCGTTTTTTCGCGACCTAGTTCGAGAATAAGTTGGCGGATTTCCAACAATTGATTGGGGTCTAAACCTGTTGTCGGCTCGTCTAAAATCAGCACTTGCGGTTGGTGAATAAGAGCCGCCGCTAAACCTACACGTTGGCGAAAACCTTTGCTTAATTGTCCGATGGTTTTGTGTGATTCGGACATCAATAATGTTTTTTCTATGATCTCCTCAACGGCTGATTTGATGCTGTTTTCCGGGAGGTAGAGCGAAGCCGAAAATGCCAAATATTCACGAATGTACATATCCAAATACAACGGATTATTTTCGGGCAAATAGCCGATATGTTTGCGGACATTCAACGGTTCTGCTTCTACCGAAAATTCGTTGACCGTTGCGGTTCCTTTATCTGCGGGCAGGTAAGTCGTGAGGATTTTCATCAGCGTGGATTTTCCTGCACCGTTTGGCCCCAATAATCCTACGATCTGGCCTTTTGGAATTTCAAAAGATACGTCGTTGAGTGCTTTTTGAGTGCCGTAAAATTTAGTTAAATTATTTGCAACGATAGACATTTTTCGTTTAGATTTTTTTTCGTTTAATCGGCATGGTCATGCATCGGGCGCCTCCCCCGCCTCTTGCCAATTCCGAACCGGGAATAGTTACAACCACTTTTTTTTCTTTCGATAAATCAACATTTCCGTTGATAATTTCTGTTGACGGGATTACGTTGTATCCCGCATTGTTCAATGCTTCAATTGTATGGCGGTTTCGAGCATAGCCAATCAATTTTCCGGGAGCAAAACAAAAGAAATTTGTTCCACTATGCCACTGTTCGCGACTTGGTGCAAACTCTTCTGTTGCTCCTCCGCAATGAATCGGACGAAGATCAACACCTGCATTTTTCAAGGCACTCAAGAGATTTGCCTCATCGTAATATTGAACGGAATCTCCGTCAACAACCGTGCGAAGCGTGTGATATTTGGAATTATTCAAAATCAACGGCGCATAAATCATACATTCGTCGTGATTCAGCATCGTAAACGCCATATCCAAGTGGATAAACGAAGCCGGCTCGGTCGGCAATTCAAACGTGATGAGTTGAAACTTTTGCATCACTTCGCTTTGTACATCAACAAAGGCTTGTACGCCTGCGATATTTGTACGCGGGTGAATTCCCAACAAAAACAGGTCTTCTCGAATGATGAATAAGTCACCGCCTTCAAGCGTTGCCGCTCGATTTTGCTTTTTCAACGAAAACGTTTCCGTATATTTGAAAATCGGATGATAAGTGTAAATGACGTCCATCATAATTGCCTCTCGCTGACGAATCGGATAGTTCATATCAGCAACCAAAATGCGATTATTCACAGTAACCGATGGGTCACGCGTGAAAAACAAATTATGAAGCGGCCGGTGTGCAAAACGCTGTTGAGATTTGATTTGCAGTTCACTGTATTGCACGCCTTCAATGATGTTTTTTACAAACTGTTCGGAGGTTCGAGATTCCAAATACTCTTTTAAGCCTCGAATATGTTGTGCGTCGCAAATGCGTTCAATCAAATTTTGGCGTGCATCCGGAATTTTTACCACATCAGAGAGCAAATCTTTTACAAACAACGTTTTTGTAACCTTTGAAAGAACAGCCGACAGGTGAGCGTGTTCCGCTTGTGCAACATCCATGTTTAGAATGTCGGAGTACAAAGCATCTTGCACATCGCAAGGCGTCATCAATTCAACCTCTTCGCCGGGCTTGTGAATGATAACAGTTTCCAATTCTCCAATTTCCGAACTGACTCGGACGGGGTCTGAGTTTTCCATAGGGTGATTTTTTGCACAAAGATACAAAAAAAAATGAGAAATAGCAAGGAGATTTCTCGACTTCGCTTCGCTTCGCTCGAAATGACGGCTTAATTAGTTTTTCAAAGCCCGCTTACGATCAACTTCGCTGAGCAAAATTTTCCGCAAACGCAAGGATTGTGGCGTAACCTCCAAATACTCGTCATCACCGATATATTCCATGGCCTCTTCCAGTGAAAATTTGATCGCCGGCGCAATACCGGTTTTATCATCTGCTCCGGCAGCACGGAAATTCGTCAATTTTTTTGAAACAGTTACGTTTACAACTAAATCTTCTTGACGAATGTGTTCACCAATAACCTGTCCAACGTAAACGTCTTCGTTTGGCTCGATGAAAAATCGTCCGCGATCTTGCAATTTGTCAATGGCATAGGCGTAAGCAATACCGGTTTCTTTGGCGATAAGAGCACCTTGTCGTCTTGTGCCTAAATCGCCTTTCCAAGGTTCGTAGGCTTTGAAACGGTGTGCCATAATTGCCTCGCCTTCGGTGGCGGTAAGAATGTTGTTTCTCAAGCCGATGATACCTCGCGAAGGTATTGAAAATTCCATGTGGGTACGTTCTCCGCGATTTTCAATGGTCAAAATTTCGCCACGACGCATGGTTACCAATTCTATGACTTTTCCGGAAAATGCTTCAGGCGAATGAATGGTCAGATATTCAACCGGCTCGTGTTTTTGTCCGCTGATTTCTTTCACGATTACTTGCGGTTGCCCTACTTGCAATTCATAGCCTTCACGACGCATGGTTTCGATTAAAATTGATAAATGCAAAATGCCACGTCCGAAAACCGTGTAGCCATCGTTGTTTGGCGAGTTTTCTACACGCATCGCCAAGTTTTTTTCGAGTTCTTGGTAAAGTCTGTCGTGAATATGTCGTGAAGTTACAAATTTGCCTTCTTTTCCGAAAAACGGCGAATTATTTGCCGTGAAAAACATGTTCATCGTAGGCTCTTCAACAGCGATGGGCGTAAGTGGTTCAGGATTTTCAAAGTCAGCGATTGTGTCGCCGATGTCGAAATTTTCCAAGCCCATAATTGCACAAATTTCGCCGGCTTGAATGTCGGTTTTGACTTTTTCTTTGCCTAATCCTTCGAAAATGTAAAGTTCTTTTACTTTTTGTTTGCTTTGTTTTCCGTCGCGCTTGATCAGCGTAACATTTTGTCCTGCAGTCAGCGTTCCACGCGACAAACGACCCACTGCAATACGACCGATATACGATGAATAATCCAGCGAAGTAATCATCATTTGAGTGTTGCCTTCGGGTGATTGTGGCGGTTTGATATGATCCAAAATCAAATCCAGAAGGTAAGAAATATCATCGGTTGGCTTGTTCCAGTCATCACTCATCCAGCCTTGTTTCGACGAGCCGTAAGCCGTTGGAAAATCCAACTGTTCTTCAGTTGCACCCAAACTAAACATCAAATCAAAAACTGCTTCCTGCGTAAGTTCCGGATCGCAATTCGGTTTGTCAACCTTATTGATAACCACAATTGGTTTAAGGTTCATGTCGATTGCTTTTTGAAGTACGAAGCGGGTTTGCGGCATTGGGCCCTCAAACGCATCAACGACCAACAATACGCCGTCCGCCATATTCAAAACGCGCTCCACCTCACCGCCAAAATCGCTGTGTCCGGGCGTATCAATGATGTTGATTTTTGTGTTTTTGTAACGAACCGAGACGTTTTTTGCCAAAATGGTAATTCCTCGTTCACGTTCCAAATCGTTGTTGTCTAAAAGCAGTTCGCCAACCTCTTGATTTTCTCTAAACAGTTGGCATTGGTGTAAAATTTTATCAACCAACGTGGTTTTTCCGTGGTCAACGTGAGCGATAATCGCGATGTTTCGAATGTTTGTCATTGAACTTGTTTCAAAAAAAGGTGTGCAAAGATACGAAAAAAACAGCAGTTTTCAAAATTTTTCGTATCTTTGCAAGAAATTGCCGTATGAAAACAAAAGACGAAATCGTAGAAAACTGGCTTCCTCGTTACACAGGAATGCAACTGACAGACTTTGGAGACTATATTATTTTGGTTAATTTCCATGAGTATGTCAACCGCTTCGCTCTAAAATTCGGTATAGATGTTCAAGGAGTGGGTAAAGCCATGCAATGTGCTACACACGAAAATATCACCATTATCAATTTCGGCATGGGTAGTCCGAATGCCGCAACAATTATGGATTTGTTAAGTGCCATTAACCCGAAAGCCGTTTTGTTTTTGGGGAAATGCGGCGGCTTCAAAAAAACACAGCTTGGAGATTTTATTCTTCCGATTGCCGCCATTCGCGGCGAAGGAACATCTCGAGATTATTTTCCGAAAGAAGTGCCTGCTTTGCCTGCATTTAGTCTGCAAAAAGCGGTGTCAACAACGATCCGAGACCATGATAAAGACTACTGGACAGGCACTATCTACACCACAAACCGCCGTGTTTGGGAGCATGATGAGCGATTCAAAGGGTATTTGAACTCACTCAAATGCATCGGAATTGATATGGAAACCGCAACGATTTTTATTGCGGGATTTGCCAATCAAATTCCAACCGGAGCCTTGCTTCTCGTTTCTGATAATCCAATGAGCCCGGAAGGTGTGAAAACTACATCAAGCGATAAAACCGTCAGCACAAATTTCGCACAACTTCATTTAGACATCGGGATTGAATCGTTGAAACAATTGATGTATAACGGGCTTACGGTGAAACACCTCCGATTTGAATTTTAAACGTTGAACACTTTTTTGAAGGCGCCTACCAGATCCAATTTTTCCCAAGCAAAAAAGTCAACAGTTTTGAAATACCTGGTTTCTTTGCCGATTTTTTTGACTTTGACATCTCTTCCTGAATAAAAAACTTCCACTTCTTTTCTGTAGTGATCTCTTCCGAAATGTCCGTAGGATGCGGTAGGGAAATAAATTGGGTTTTTCAAGCCGAAACGATTTACAATTGCATAAGGACGCAGATCAATTAACTTGGAAACAGTGTTTGCAATTTCGCCATCGGAAATAATTTTTCCGTTTTTCTTGGCTTTGCATGTTCCGTAGGTGTTTACGTATAGTCCGACAGGTTGTGCTACGCCGATAGCATAAGCCACTTGAACTAAAATTTCTTCGCAAACGCCTGCTGCGACAAGGTTTTTCGCAATATGGCGCATCGCATAAGCCGCCGAACGGTCAACTTTCGAAGGATCTTTTCCGGAAAACGCACCACCGCCGTGAGCACCTTTTCCACCGTAAGTGTCAACAATAATTTTCCGACCTGTCAAGCCTGTATCGCCATGAGGACCGCCGATTACAAACTTTCCGGTTGGATTTACAAACAACTTGTATTTCGCATCAAACAAAGTTTGTACACGTTTCGGCAATGTTTTTTTTACACGTGGAATTAAAATCGCTTCAACATCTTTTTTAATGGTGTCGAGCATTTTTTTCTCTTCGGCAAAATCATCGTGCTGTGTTGAGATCACAATAGCATCAATGGCTGCCGGCTTTCCGTTGTTTTCGTATTTAACCGTAACTTGCGATTTAGAATCCGGACGCAGATATTTCATGTGTTTCCCTTCACGACGAATTGCCGCCAATTCCTGTAAAAAAACGTGTGATAATTCAACGGGCATCGGCATATAATTATCCATATCGTTGCACGCATAACCGAACATCATACCTTGATCGCCGGCGCCTTGTTCTTCCGCTTTCTTGCGAACAACGCCTTGATTAATGTCCTGCGATTGCTCATGAATAGCGGAAATCACACCGCAAGAGTCCGCATCAAAACGATATTCGGCTTTGGTATAGCCGATTTTTCGAATAGTTTCGCGTGCAACTGTTTGCACATCAACGTAACAATTTGTTTTCACTTCGCCTGCACAAACGGTCAAGCCGGTTGTTACAAGCGTTTCACACGCCACTTTCGCTTCCGGATCGCGACGTAAAAATTCATCTAACAAAGCATCGGAAATTTGATCCGCAACTTTGTCAGGGTGTCCTTCCGACACCGATTCTGAGGTAAATAAGTAAGCCATAATCTTTATTTTAGCGTTTTTTTGTGTGGTCGCAAGCAATCAAATCCGTCCACAAAAGTTGTGCAAAGATACAAATAATTTTTTATATGACCAAATTTTTTTGTATCTTTGCATAAAATTATTCACACAAAAGATGTAAAATTTTAGCAAAAAAACATGAAGAAATTTATTTTAACCGTTTGTTTTTTGAGTTTTTTTAGTGTTGCTGCTCATGCCGAACACTTTGCCTTTAAAATCGGGGAGAACAGAGCTTCTTTCGGTATAGGTTTCGGATGGATGAACAAAGGCGACAGATTTGGCGGCGGCACTTGGAATTTCCCCTCTCCAAATGCGTTGGTAGAGCGCAGCATTCTTCCTTTTAGAGATTTTGGCTTCCTTAGTGTCGGCGCACAGTTTGGATTTCATCACGGACATCGTAATCATAGTGCGAGTGGTGATATTCCAAGGTTTAGAGAATTTTGGACATCCTTTTATTTTGTTCCTCGAGTAGCATTGTATTTTCATGAGATTTTTCATCCCGATGATTTTCCTGAAAGAATTGATTTGTACGTTGGAGTAGGCTTGGGATTCAATTATCTATCGCATGGGCTTTCGAGTGATGTCACGTGGGAAAGCCTAGGACCAACACACCGTGATAATAGCGGTTTTAAATTCGGCTACCATTTTTTTGTGGGTGGACGTTATTATTTCAGAGAAAATATGGCTGTATTTGCAGAAATTGGCTACGGACTTTCGTTTTTGAACGTTGGTATAACGCTACGATATTAAAGGTAAAATTGATTTATGAAGGTATCATACAACTGGCTAAAAAACTACGCAGACATCACGCAGACACCGGAAGATTTATCGGTTATTTTAACCGATTGCGGACTTGAAGTTGAAAGCTTCGAACACGCTGAATCTGTTCGTGGAGGCTTGAAAGGCGTGATCATCGGCGAAGTAATCACATGTGAAAAGCATCCTGATGCGGACAAATTAAAGGTTGCCACCGTGAATGTCGGAGCACCGGAATTGTTGCACATTGTTTGTGGTGCAAACAATGTTGCAGCAGGGCAAAAAGTTCCGGTCGCTACTGTAGGAGCAATGATTTACAAAGGCGATGAAGAGCCTTTTGAAATCAAAAAATCCAAAATTCGCGGACAGATTTCCGAAGGCATGATTTGCTCCGAAATTGAATTGGGACTTGGTGATGATTACGATGGCATCATGGTGCTGGAACCTTCGACTCCGGTAGGAACTCCTGCATCCGAACATTTCAAAGTCGAATCGGATGTTGTGTTTACGATCGGGCTCACGCCAAACAGAAATGATGCAACTTCACATATCGGCGTAGCAAGAGATATTGTTGCCGCTATTAATGCAAAGACCTTGAACAGCGAGCGTTTGAAATATCCGAATCTGGATAGTTTCAAAATTGATAATACCGACTTGCCTATCGAAATAATTGTCGAAGATATTGAAAATTGTCCCCGATATTCCGGATTGACGATTTCCGGTATTAATGTCGACGAATCTCCGGACTGGCTGAAAAATCGCTTGAAAGCAGTAGGTTTACGGCCGATTAACAACGTTGTAGATGCTACAAATTTTGTGTTGATGGAATACGGACAGCCTTTGCATGCATTTGATGTTTCGAAAATTTCCGGACAAAAAGTGATTGTGAAAAAACTTCCAAAAGACACTGTTTTCACAACTTTGGACGATGTTGAGCGAAAATTACACGGAAGCGAATTGATGATTTGCAATGCTGACGAAGGCATGTGCATTGGTGGTGTTTTCGGCGGTGTAAAATCCGGTGTAACGGAACAAACTACTGCGATTTTTTTAGAAAGTGCATACTTCAATCCGCTCAATATTCGCAAAACGGCAAAGTTGCACGGTATGAAAACCGATGCTTCGTTTCGTTATGAGCGTGGTGCCGATCCGAATATTACGGTTGATGCTCTGAAGCGTGCGGCATTGCTGATTAAAGAAGTTGCAGGCGGAGCAATTTCGTCTGAGATTACAGATATTTATCCAAACAAAATCGAGCCGAAAGTTGTCGATTTTTCCTGCGAAAAAATGAATCGTTTGATTGGAAGTGAGATTCCAAAAGATGCTGTGATAAATATTTTACAGTCACTCGAAATCGGCGTTAGTGGCGAATATCCAAACTTGAGGTTGGAAATTCCAACCAACAAAGCAGATGTAACTCGCGATGTAGATGTGATTGAAGAAATTTTGCGGATTTACGGATTTAATCGTATTGCGAATGTTGGTGCAACTCTGATGAGTTTCGAACATCCAACCAAACCCGACCGAGAAAATGTCTACAACCAAATTGCAGACTTCCTCTCTAACAACGGATTTGCGGAGATCATGAACAATTCCTTGACTAAAGCGGAACATACCGAAAAAGTTAAAAATTTTGATTCAACGCTCAATGTAATTTTGGAAAACCCGTTGAGCAACGAATTGGATGTGATGCGTCAAAGCCTTTTATTTGGTGGACTCTCGAGTATTGCTTACAATTGCAATCACCAATTAACGGATTTGAAATTTTACGAATTCGGGACGGTTTATCAAAAAAATCCGAACGCAGAACCTGATGCTTCGGTTACCAAAAAATACAAGGAAACTCAACGTTTAGCAATTTTTATCAGCGGAAACAAGCGTGCCGAAAATTGGCAAAAACCGTTGGAAAGTGTTGACTTTGATTATCTGAAAAGCCTTGTAAATACCGTATTTTCAAGACTTCGATTAACCAATTTCAAAGTTGAAGAGCAAGTTCCGGAATATTTTAGCGAAGGTTTATCGTACAGCATAAACAAAAAGACTCTTGCGGCATTCGGAAAATTATCAAAGGCAACTTTGAAATATTTTGACATCAAGCAAGATGTTTATTTTGCAGATATCGCATGGACGGACGTTTTGAAAGCACTTCCCAAAAAGCCGATTTTATATCAAGAAATTTCGAAATTTCCGGAAGTGCGTAGAGATTTGGCATTGTTGGTTGACGAAAAAATCACATTTTCTCAAATCCAAAAACTCGCTTACGATACCGAGAAAAAATATCTTCGGTCGGTTAATTTATTCGATGTTTACGAAGGCGATAAATTGCCCGAAGGCAAGAAATCTTATGCGATTTCGTTTATTTTGCAAGACGCCGAAAAAACGCTCAGCGAAAAGCAAATTACCGGTGTTATGGAGAAAATGATGCGACAGATGACAGAAAAACTCGGTGCGGTAATTCGTTAGTGAAAAAATCAATTTTGCAAAAATAATTATGGAAAATTTACTGTTGCTAGTCGTTTTTTTAGTTGGAATCGTTATTTCCTATATCGTTTTTTATTTGCTCAATAAATCAAAAAATGTTCCCAAAAAACAACTTGAAGACCTTTCGGCAAGATATAACGATAGTATTGGTTCTTTGAAGGTGTACGAAGAAAGAACAAGTACGCTTGCCACACAAAATAGCGAATTGACTGACAAAATAGATTCAAAAGAGAGAGAAATAAGCCAACTCCAAAGTAGCGTAGCAATGTTAGATACACAACACAAAAATAGTGAAAAGAAAATAAGTGAGCTTTCACAAGAACTTTCACAAGAACGAGAAAATAAAAATACCCAACTAACCGAGATTAACAATCAAAAACAAAAAATAACTGAACTTACGGTCAATAACGAACATTTGGAGAAAAAGATGGAAGTTCAAAAAACAGAAATTGAAGAACTGCAGAAAAAAGCACATTTGGAATTTGAGAGAATAGCCAACGACTTATTGGAAAAAAAATCATCCAATTTTACAGAAACAAACAAAAAAAACATCGAAGAATTGCTCAATCCTTTCAAATCAGACGTTGCTGAATTTAGAAAAAAAGTTGAAGACGAATCAAAAGAAAGAACAACACTTGATGTAACAATCAAAAACCTAATAGAGCATACCAATAAAATCAGTTCAGATGCAAACAATTTAACAACAGCACTGAGAGGAAATCCGCAGAAAAGAGGATACTGGGGCGAAGTAATTTTGGAACGGATACTCGAATTTTCGGGCTTGACGAAAGATGTACAATATGTAGTCCAACCAACAGTTAAAGACGAAGATGGAAATAATATAAGACCTGATATAATTGTAAAACTACCGGACGATAGAACAATTATTATTGATTCGAAAGTCTCACTAATTGCATACGAAAAATTTATCACTTCGGAAGACGCTGACGAACAAAAAAATCTTTTAGCGGAACATATAAAATCGATGTACTTGCACATTAATCAATTAAGTGCAAAACGATACGACAATCTTGATACATCGTTAGATTTCACAATGATGTTTGTTCCTATTGAACCGGCCTATTTGACGGCATTGCAAGGCGACCAAGACTTATGGGCAAACGCCTATTCAAAACGAATACTTTTGATTAGTCCAACTAATTTGATTGCATGTCTCAAATTGATCTCAGACCTGTGGCGAAGAGAGTGGCAAAACAAAAATGCACTGGAAATAGTAAGAGCAGGCGAACTCCTTTATGAAAAAATTGTTGGCTTTACTGAAACTTTTAAGGATATTGGCGACAGTATAGGAAAAAGTCAAAAAAAATATGGTGAAGCGTTAAAACAACTGACTGAAGGACAAGGAAACATGATGGGACGAGCAATCAGATTGAAAAATTTAGGTTTAAAATCAAACAAAAAAATCTCAGAAAACCTACTCCCGTCAAACTTTGATGAATTTGAAAATGCAGAAATAGAAAACTCATAAACTAAAAATATGAAACCCGAAATCCTTTGGAATTATTTCCTCGAAATCCTTAAAATCCCGCACGGTTCGGGCAATGAGGCACAATTGCGAAACTACATTATTGACATTGCAAAACAGCACAATTTAGACTACTCGGTTGATAAAGTCGGAAACTTGCTGGTTCGCAAACCCGCCACAAAAGGTTATGAAGCCCTAAAAACCGTAGTTTTGCAAAGTCACCTCGACATGGTTTGCGAAAAAAACAGCGATGTTGTTTTTGATTTCGAAAAAGATCCTATTCAATACGAAATTGTTGACGGTTGGATGAAAGCCAAAGGCACGACTCTCGGTGCCGACAACGGTATCGGCGTGGCGACACAACTCGCGATTTTGACCTCAAACGATATCGAACACGGAAACATCGAATGTTTGTTCACGATCGAGGAAGAAACAGGCTTGACAGGCGCCTTCGGGTTAGAGCCAAACTGGCTGAAAGCCGAGATTTTACTCAACTTGGATTCGGATAACGATGGGCAATTTTTTATCGGTTGTGCCGGCGGAATAGACACGGAAATTACGATGCCATACACGCTCGAAAAGATTCCGAACACGTACAAATGTTACGAAATCATCGTAAAAGGTTTGTCCGGCGGACATTCGGGCGATGATATCAACCGTGGTCGAGAGAATGCAATCAAACTTTGCAATCGCGTGCTATTGGAAGGAATCAAAAATTTTGGACTGAAATTAAACCATTTCAAAGGCGGAAACCTAAGCAATGCCATTCCAAGAGAGGCTGTAGCGAAATTCGCCGTTCCGGCTGAACAATCTGCCGATTTTGAGAACTACGTCAAAGATTTTTACGCGCTGGTGAAAAAAGAATTACCAACGACTGAACCGAATGCTGTTGTGCAATTGCAACCGATTGAATGCTTTGTTGATGCACTTCCCGACAAGGAAGCCGAAAATTTGGTAAAGGCTTTGACAGCTGTTTCTCACGGGGTAGTCCGCATGGCAGCAGATATTCCAAATTTTGTGGAAACCTCGACAAATTTGGCAGCAGTCAATATGCAAAATGGCGAAATTTTAATTACAACTTCGCAACGCAGTTCCGTTGAATCTCGAAAACACGAAATTGCTAATCAGATTGCTTCAACATTTCAACTCATCGGAGCGAAAACCAAACACGGAACAGGTTATCCGGGCTGGACACCCGATATAAATTCGCCGATTTTGAAAGTAATTTTAGACATCTACAAACGCATGTACAACCAAGAAGGACAAGCCTTAGCGATTCATGCGGGCTTGGAATGCGGTATAATTAGCGAAAAATATCCCGATATGGATATGGTCTCGTATGGACCTACCATGCGGAATTTCCATTCGCCCGACGAACGTGTGGAAATTGCTTCTGTCGAACGGTTTTGGGATTTGACTTTGGAGATTTTAAAAAGCGCACCAGAAAAAGATAACTAGCTAAATAGCAGGAAGATTCATCAACAGCACTTTGTCTGCTCAGAAAAATATTTGCACATATCAAAAAAAAATCGTATCTTTGCACGATGTTTTTCCGTAAACTGACATATTGCGCCCTATTTGCAGCAGTGGTTTTATTCTCGGCGTGTAATCGTGAATATAGAAATATCATGCGCTCTCACGATACCATGGCTAGGTATGAGTTTGCTTTGCGAATGATCGAAGAGGGAAACGATAGACGTGCTTTGCGGATTTTAGAAGATATCCAGCCGTTTATGCGTGGTAGAGCGGAGTTTGGAGATTTGACGTTCACAATGGCTCAAGTTTATTTCAGAAGCCGTGACTATTTCATGGCGGCACACGTGTATCAAAATTATGCACGCAGCTTTCCGACCAGCGAAAGAGCCGAAGAAGCTTTTTTTATGGCGGCTTACAGCATGATGATGGATGTACCGTACTACAAATTGGATCAAACTAGTGCACACAACGCCATTCGTCAGTTTCAGCTCTTTATCAACTACTTTTCGCACAGTCCGCGTGTGCGGGAAGCTAACGAGCACATCGATATGCTGCGTTTGCAATTGGCAAGAAAAGATTTTGCAATTGCCACCCATTATTACCGCCGTTCGCTTTACCTTGCAGCGTCCATAGCCTTTAGAAATGTGATGAGAGATTTTCCCGAAACTCGATTCCGTGAAGAAGCCCACTATATGATGGTGAAAAGTTTGTTTTACTATGCGCATCACAGCATTCGACCCAGACAATTTGAGCGTTTTACAAACACACTCGAAGCCCACCAGCATTTCGAACGCACATTTCCTGAATCTCGGTTTTTAAGCAGACTTCAACCTTACAAAACACGAACAAACAATTTTTTAGAACGAAATCAGCCGCCCGCATAGTACAGGGTACAGGCGCCATTAATCGCGTTTCTAGCAATAAATCAAAAAAAATCGAAAATAAAATCATGGATTACAAAAAAACAGGTGCAGCACAAGAATGTGTGACACGAAACATCCAAAATTTTGACCAAAACACCGGAAATCTGTATGAAACTATCGTGATTTTGGGGAAGCGCGCTAATCAAATTTCAGCAGAATTGAAAGACGAACTTCAATCTAAGATTTCGGAGTATTCACAAGGACCACGTGCAGACAGCATGGATGATATTTTTGAAAATCGTGAACAAATCGAAGTGGCGAAATTCTACGAAAGCGTTCCTAAACCTTCGCTTTTGGCAATACAAGAATTGCTGCATGACCAAATTTATTTCCGCGATCCGTCAAAAGAATTGGAATAATCATGCGGACTTTAGAACGCATAACTGCATAAAAATGTCTCTTGCAGGCAAACATATTATTGTAGGACTTAGCGGAGGAATTGCCGCTTACAAAACCCTTTCCCTAATTCGGCTCTTGGTGAAAAACGGAGCATCCGTAAAGACTGTTGCAACGCCGAATGCACTGCATTTCGTTACCAAATTGTCGTTGCAAACATTGTCAAAAAACAATGTTTACAATGATGTTTTTTCCGACATCAACGACTTTTCGACCGAGCATATTTCTCTGGCTGATTGGGCGGATGCTATGGTTGTTGCTCCGGCTACAGCAAATATCATCGGAAAATTTGCAAACGGAATTGCCGACGATGCTTTATCAACGATTTTTTTAGCTCTGAACAAGCCCGTTTTTGTTGCTCCGACAATGAATAGTAGAATGTATGAAAACCCAGCTGTTCAACAAAATTTACAAACCTTGATAGAACGTGGTATCCACATGATTGAACCGCCAATCGGCGAACTGGCTTGCGGCGATGAAGGAAAAGGTAGAATGGAAGAACCGGAGGTGATTTACGAACGTATTGCCGGTTTTTTTTTAACTAGTCAAACTTTTTCAGGAAAAAAAATTCTGATTACAGCAGGCCCCACTTATGAGGCAATAGATCCTGTACGATTTATCGGGAATCATTCGTCCGGACTGATGGGAGTTTGCATTGCCGATGAGTTTGCCAATCAAGGCGCAGATGTGATTCTGGTGTGTGGTCCGAGTGCGATAAAATCGAAAAATCCTATAGTAAAACGCATAGATGTAGTTTCCGCAAAAGAAATGTTTGAGACTTGTAAAAAACATTTTGAAACTGCAGATATCACAATATGTTCGGCGGCTGTGGCAGATTATGCTCCGAAACAAATTGCCGAACAAAAAATCAAGAAAAAAGATGAGAGTTTGGTTATAGAGCTAGCCAAAAATCCTGATATTTTGGGCTATTTGGGCGAACAAAAAACGGAAAAACAAGTTTTGGTGGGCTTCGCTTTAGAAACGGAAAACGAATTTTTAAACGCAGAAAATAAACTAAAATCAAAACATTTGGACATGTTAATTTTGAATTCTTTGAACGATGAAGGCGCAGGATTTAGACACCAAACAAATAAGGTTTCGATGCTTTTTGCAAACAAGGAAACAAAACATTTTGAATTGAAGAGCAAGCAGGACGTAGCGAAAGACATTGTTAACGAAATTACACATTATATTTTTTAAGGGCGACACAATAGTTGCCCTTTTTTTTGAACAAAAATCAACCTAAAAACAAAAAATATGAAAGGAAAAAGCTTAATCTCCATCAACGACTACAGCAAATCCGAGATTTTACAAATCTTGGATCTTGCCGAAGGTTTTGAAAAACAACCTCGTCAACCGATTTTGTCCGACAAAGTGGTTTCAACTCTGTTTTTTGAGCCTTCCACACGTACACGGCTAAGTTTCGAGTCAGCGGCAAACCAATTAGGTGCACGCGTCATTGGTTTTTCCGATGCAGGTACCTCCAGTGCAAAAAAAGGTGAATCTTTGAAGGACACGATCCTCACTGTAGCCTGTTATTCCGACGTCATTGTGATGCGACATCCGCTTGCCGGAAGTGCACGATGGGCGAGCGAAGTGTCGCCGGTGCCTATCATCAATGCCGGCGATGGCGCCAATCAACATCCAACACAATGTTTGTTGGATATGTATTCCATTCGAAAAACTCAAGGCAAATTAGACAAACTCAACGTTGCGTTTGTGGGCGATTTGAAATATGGTCGAACTGTACATTCGCTGGTAATTGCCATGTGCGATTTCGACGCAACGTTTCACTTGATTTCGCCGGCAGAACTGAAATTGCCAAGTTATGTGAAGCAGCACATCAAAGACAAAAACCTCGAATATCATCAATATCTCTCAATTGAGGAGGCTATCAATAAAGTGGATATTCTATACATGACACGTGTACAACGCGAACGTTTTGCAGACCCAATCGAGTACGAGAACGTGAAAAATGCGTATATTTTGACCAAAGATCAACTGAAAAACTGCAAAGACAATTTGAAAGTTCTACATCCACTTCCACGTGTGAACGAAATTTCGGAAGATGTGGACGATATGCCACAAGCGTACTATTTTCAGCAAGCACAGAACGGTGTTTATGTCCGTCAAGCATTATTAGCAACAATTTTACAGTAAAAAACCATGAAAAAAGAACTTCAAGTATCTGCCATAAAAAACGGCACCGTGATCGACCACATTACACAAGGTCAAGTGGAACGTGTGTTGTACATCTTAAATCTTTCCGACTATAAAGATCAAATCTATTTCGGAGCAAATTTAGACAGCAAAAAATACGGAAAAAAAGGCATCATCAAAGTGTCGAATAAATTTTTTGCGCCCGAAGAAATCAGCAAAATCGCCTTAGTTTCGCCAACGGCAACGTTAATTGAAATCCGAGACTACGAAGTAACCGTCAAAAAGCAAGTCGAAATTTCTGACGAAATCAGGGGCTTGGTGAAATGTGTAAATCCGAATTGCATCACCAATCACGAAGCTGTACCAACACATTTTGAGGTTGTGAACAAAGACGAAATTGTGTTGAGATGCCGATATTGCGAGAAAAATACAGGGAAAACAAATATTGAATTTGTTTAATCATCGCTGCCAAGATTCAATTGTTCATACGCCCGTTCGGCGGCAATTTGTTCGGCAGCTTTGATTGAAAAATCCTGACCTTTTCCGACTACGGTTTTGTCGATGACGACTTCGATATGATAGAGTTTTCTTGCCCCTGTTCCAGTGGTTTTGACAACGTTGAAACTAACGGTTTTTCGACGTTTTGCCATTGCGTTGAGCAACTTGCTTTTGTAGTTCCATTCGCGATTTTCCACATCGTGAATGTCGAGATATTCTTGAAGAATGCGTTTGATGATGATGCGTTTGGCAAATTCGTAACCTTTGTCAATATAAATTGCCCCGACTAAGGCTTCGAGAGTATCACCGTCGATAGATTTAAACGAATTTACAACGCCTTTTCGCCGCCAAACCAATTCGGACAATCCCATTTTGTGGGCGATATGGTTCAGTGTTCGGCGGCTGACGATTTTTGAACGCATTTCCGTTAAAAAACCTTCTCCCGCCAAAGGGTATTTTTTGTAAAGAAAATCGGCAACGACCAAACTAAAAACGGCATCTCCCAAATATTCCAAGCGTTCATTGTTGATGAGGTGTCCGCCGGAACTTTGCTGATTTACTGAACTGTGGGTAAAGGCAGTTCGGTACAAAAAAACATTCTCGGGGTAAAAACCGAGAATGTTTTTGATAGATAGATACAATGATTTATCCTTAGAAAAATAGATATGGATGAATCTCAACATAACAAGAGGATCCCTTGACTTCGCTCGGGATGACGGCTTTGTTTACTCGTGACAACAACGATAAGTTTATTCAACGTACTTCTTAAAAGCCAACGAAACGTTGTGCCCATCGAAGCCGAATGTGTTGCTGAGCGCTATGCTAACTTCGCGTTTTTGAGGTTGTCCGAACGTAAGATTCAAACGCTTATCGAATGCCGGATCATCTGTAAAATGGTTGATGGTCGGTGGTACGATATCGTTTTTTACTGCCAAAATGGTTGCAATCGACTCTACAGCTCCCGCGGCACCCAAGAGGTGTCCGTGCATGGATTTTGTAGAATTGATATTCATTTTGAAAGCACTTTCTCCAAAGACATTGATGATTGCAGAAATTTCTGCGGGATCTCCTACGGGAGTAGAAGTTCCGTGTGTATTCAAATGGTCAACTTCGTGAGGTTGGATGTTTCCTTCCTCCATAGCCATTTTCATAGCATTTCCTGCTCCTAAGCCTTCGGGGTGCGGGGCGGTCATGTGATAGGCATCGCCTGTCATGCCACAGCCTACGATTTCCGCATAGATTTTTGCACCACGTGCTTTGGCATGTTCAAGTTCTTCGAGAACCAAACCGGCCGCTCCTTCTCCCAAAACAAACCCATCGCGATCTAAATCGAATGGACGAGAAGCCGTTTCCGGACTATCATTTCGAGTTGAAAGAGCATGCATCGCATTAAATCCGCCGATACCGGCTTCATTAACGGCAGCTTCCGAGCCTCCGCAAATAAATGCGTCTGCTTTTCCCACTTTGATATAAGTGAAAGCGTCCGCAATAGCACTTGCAGAAGAAGCACAAGCTGAAACCGTAGCGAAGTTTGGACCTCTAAAACCATGCTTAATGGAAATGTGTCCTGCTGCAATATCCGCAATCATTTTTGGAATGAAAAACGGATTGAAACGAGGCGTTCCATCACCCTTGGTGAAATCTCGAACCTCTTCGTAAAAGGTAATCAAACCACCTATTCCCGAAGCCCAAATCACACCTATGCGATCCGGATTTAATTTATCCGACTTGATGCCCGAGTCTGCAATAGCTTCATCGGAAGCTGCAAAAGCAAATTGTGTGTACAAGTCGTGTCTGCGAGCCTCTTTTCTATCCATAATCTGCGTGACATCGAAGTTTTTAACTTCACAAGCAAATTGTGTCTTGAATTTTGAGGCGTCAAATCTCGTGATAGGAGCCGCTCCACTAACGCCTGCAAGCAGGTTGTTCCAGTATTCCGGAACAGAGTTGCCAATAGGCGTTAGGGATCCGAGTCCTGTAATAACTACTCTTCTATTCATTGGCGAAGAAAAAATTATTTCGCGTTTGCCTCAATGTAAGCGATCGCGTCTCCAACAGTAGAGATTTTTTCGGCTTCAGCGTCCGGAATAGAGAGATTGAATTCCTTTTCAAGTTCCATGATTAATTCAACTGTGTCGAGCGAATCGGCACCCAGATCGTTGGTAAAACTTGCTGTTGCTACAACTTCTTTCTCATCAACACCAAGTTTGTCCGTGATAATAGCTGTTACTTTGTTTGCAATTTCTGACATGTTAAATGTTTTAATTGGTTAATATCGGTGCAAAGATACGCAAACTTTTTGAAATAGACCTAATTTTTCGGCTAAAATTATTAACATTTTTCGTTAATTTACTAAAATTGCATGAGATACGTCTTGATAAAGTCGTCCAATTCACCGTCCATGACCGCCTGAACGTTGGAAGTTTCCATTCCGGTGCGTAAGTCCTTGACCATTTTGTAAGGATGCATCACATACGAACGGATTTGCGAGCCCCACTCAATTTTCTTTTTCGAATCTTCGATTTCGGCGAGTTTTTCTCGTTTTTTCCGAAGTTCCATTTCATAAAGCTGAGATTTGAGCATTTGTAAGGCTTTTTCACGATTCTGCTGTTGCGAACGCGTGACTTGGCATTCAATGGTTATCCCCGATGGTGCGTGTTTCAGGCGGACGGCAGTTTCAACTTTGTTCACGTTTTGTCCGCCGGGACCGCTGCTGCGGAATGTATCCCACGAAATATCGGCAGGATTGATTTCGATTTCAATGTTTTCGTCAACAATTGGATAGGCGTAAACCGAAGCAAACGATGTGTGGCGCTTATTTGCCGAATCAAACGGCGACAAACGCACCAAACGATGTACACCGCTTTCGCTTTTTAGGTGCCCATAAGCAAAATTGCCGTCAAATTCCAAAGTAGCCTGCTTGATTCCGGCGGTATCGCCGTCTTGCAAATCAAGTGTGGTTACTTTATAATTGTTGCGTTCGCCGTAGCGAATGTACATACGCATCAACATTTCCGCCCAGTCTTGACTTTCTGTTCCTCCCGCTCCGGAATTTATCGTAACGATAGCCCCCATGCGGTCTTCCTCAGCAGAAAGCATGTTTTTGAACTCGAGTTTTTCGATCAAATTTTCGGTAATGGAAAATTGTTTATTGACTTCATCAATTGTTTCACCATCATCTAAAAATTCTGACAAAACCTGCAGGTCTTCCAAATTCTGTTGAACATTTTGGAACTCGTCCGTCCAGATTTTTTTCTCTTGAATGCGCTTTAAATGTGCTTCGGCTTTTTTGGAATCGTTCCAAAAATCGGGCGAAAGCGACTGTTTTTCTTCTTCAGCTATAGCCTCAAATTTTTTATCGATGTCAAAGAAACCTCCTCAGGTCCGCGACTCTTAATTCTAAATTTTTTTGTTGTTCTAAAGTATACATTTTTGTTCGATTTTATGAGTTGCTATCGCAGATCCACTATCTCAACTCCCGGGTGGCGCGATACGTCAAACCTAAATTCGCTGTTTGGCGCGGGTACATTGGTTTGCATTCTATCCATGCGAAAAATTAGATTTGTACCGTCCCTATCGTGGATTTCGGTGCGAACGAGGGTGTTGTTTTCTAAATTCGCAATCACCCGCACTCGGTGAAAATTCCGAGCTTCAAAAGGCCGCAAATCAATAACGGCAACTAAAACATTGTTTTCAAGTTCTTCGCGAATGAGTATTGATCGAAAATGATCCTCGTAAGTATTAATCATGACAAGCGGATTCATGGTTTCCAAATCATTCGGATTGGATTGACTGATATAAACTTCATTGGTTTCGGCATTGAAATTCCAGATGGTTCTTCCGTCTGAAATTGTAGTCATTTCCAGGAAATTCAGATTATAGCTGTCACCACGCATTAGAATTGTTCCGTTTCCAATCGTATTTCTTGTTCGCTCCATTTGGTTTTCCGTAATCAATGTGAAATCGAATTTCAGACTTCGGAAGGATTGCAAATTTCTGCGAACACTATTCAAAATAGCATGTGCTGCAGGATCGTCAATTCCTCTTTCGGTACGAACAACACCGCCTGTTCTTTGTTCTCTACGCTCTAAACGGGTTTGAGAAAAAGCGCTAACGGTAAAGACTATAAGGATTGAGAGTGAGAGATATTTTTTCATGGTGTTAGTTGTTAATTTGTATTCGCCAACATATCTTCCAGCGTCTGCAAGTCTTTGATATAAACTTCTCTCGGTTTACTTCCTTGTGAAGGACCCACAATTCCGGCATCTTCAAGTTGATCCATCAGTCGTCCGGAGCGTGCGTAACCTAATTTTAATTTCCGCTGAATAAGCGATGTGGAGCCACTTTGAGACGACACCATCAGTCGTGCGGCATCGTCAAACATTGAATCCCGTTCGTCAACAGAATATGCTCCGCCTCCTGAATTGTTTGATTCATCAACACATTCGGGCAATTCGTAAGCTTCCGGATAGCCGCGTTGTTCGCCGATAAAATCTGCGACTTTTTCAATTTCCGGCGTGTCAATTAATGCACATTGCAAGCGAATCAGTTCGTTTCCGGTGGATAGCAACATATCGCCTTTTCCAATCAATTGATCGGCTCCACCACTATCTAAAATCGTTCGAGAGTCGATTTTTGAAGTCACACGGAATGCAATTCTTGCAGGGAAGTTTGCTTTAATCGTTCCTGTAATGATATTCACAGAAGGCCGCTGCGTTGCAATAATCAAATGAATGCCGATAGCCCTTGCCAATTGTGCCAAACGAGCAATCGGCAACTCAACTTCTTTGCCTGCTGTCATGATTAAATCTGCAAATTCGTCAACGACCAAAACGATGTACGGCAAATAGCGATGTCCATCGCTTGGATTTAATCGGCGTGAAATAAATTTTGCGTTGTATTCCTTAATTCCCTTGACTTGTGCGTCTTTCAGAAGATTGTAACGTGCATCCATTTCTACGCATAACGAATTTAAAGTGTTCACCACTTTTTTCGTGTCGGTAATGATTGCATCTTCGACATCCGCTAATTTTGCCAAATAATGTCGCTCAATTTTATTGTAAAGTGTTAGCTCAACCTTTTTTGGATCCACCATCACAAATTTCAAATCGGCAGGATGTTTTTTGTACAACAAAGAAGCAATAATCGCATTCAATCCTACAGATTTTCCTTGTCCTGTGGCACCGGCAATTAGCAAATGCGGCATTTTCGACAGGTCGGCAACGTAACATTCGTTTTGAATAGTTTTGCCTAAAGCGATTGGCAAGTCAAATTTTGTATCTTTGAAATTCGACGAATCCAACATCATTTTCATCGGCACAACCTGCTTGTTGATGTTCGGCACTTCGATACCGATTGTTCCCTTTCCGGGAATAGGTGCGATAATGCGTATACCTAGTGCGGCAAGGCTTAAAGCAATGTCGTTTTCTAAATTTTGAATTTTGGATATACGAACACCGGAAGCCGGAATAATTTCGTAAAGCGTAACCGTCGGACCGATCGTGGCTTTGATTTGCGCAATCTCTACACCGAAACTTTTCAACGTATTTTCGATGAGTTTTTTGTTTGCCATCAACTCGTCAGTTTGTTTCGAATTGTCAACATTTTTCATGCCGTAATCTTCGAGCAAATCCAACGTTGGAAATTTGTAATTCGGCAAATCTAAATACGGATCATAAGGAGTTTCTATGCCATATTTTTCCAATACCTCCTCGCTTTCCTCTTCCTCCTCTACTTCATTTTTATCTCCAACTTCATTTTCAGATTCGTTTGGATTTTCAATAATAAAAGGCACTTCATCATCGTTTGTCAATTCTTGTTTTTCAATTTCGTTAAGCAAACTAAACGTGTCTTCGTCGTCAGGCGGTAGACTTGGAATTTCCTCTTCAGTCAGCAATTCTTTCACATCTTCTTTCACCTCTTTTTTGAATCGTTCCAGCCAACTTGTGATGATTGGGTATATCCTGAATTTCACACCATAAGCCACATACAAGAAAATTGCCAATACGGTTCCCAACAAAAAAATCAATCCGGGAACACCAATTGCAGACCTCAAATAATATGCTACTTCAAATCCGAAAATTCCACCCAAAATGCTCCATTTTCCAAGTCCAAGCGTGATAAATCCAAACACAACAGAACCCCAAACCATGAAAAATGTCGAGTGCAGAATTGTTTTTTTTAGCTTGAACAATGAGATGTTCAGCAATTTCAATCCGATAACGAATGCAACCCATACAAATGCAAACGAAGCGATACCAAATCCGTTTCGAATAAAAACATGTGCAAGGCGAGCTCCCATTCTTCCCGCGATATTGCGGATATCCGCTGAAGAATCTGCGAATAAATCATAGGTTGAAATATGAGCAATCATGTCGAAATCAATCCACCATGAAAACAAATAGGAAACAAACGCAAACAACGCAAACATCGCAAACCCCAAGAAACACACGCCGCATATAAAACGGAATCTTTCGCTTCTCAATGTTTTCAGAGAGAGATTTTCCGCAGATGTGTCGTCAGCTTGTTCCGATTTTTTTCTTCGTTTCGCCATATTAAATGTTCGCTTTTTGCAATCTGGAATTTTTTATTCTCAAAATATTTGTTTGCTGATTTTCCAAGCCGTTCAGAGGATTTGTGCGCTTCAACTGAATGTAGTTGTGAAGGCCTTTGTGAAGGGTTGATTCCAAATAATTGCCGTAATTTGTATTGCCGATTCTTAAAAGTTCGAGCACAAACGACATGACATCAAAACCTCTATAAGCCCGTTCATCCGGCAAACCCTCAAACGTTTGAAAAAATAAACGGTCGAAATCCATCACACGCTCGTCGTCATGATCAACGAAAAACGGCTCAATGTAATGCACTTGTAAATTATTGAGATAAAAAGGATCCGTAACATCAAATCGAGGCGAGTGCCGCAAACTGTACAATGTATTCGGAATATGATCTCGTCTGGGCGTCCGCGTTAAAACAGCTGTAACAAGGGCATCATCGTTGGATATAAAAATGAAAGAATTTCCGGTTTGAGTGGCCAAATCGCGTTGAATGCGTGGAAATCCTTCTTGCGAAATGTCAAGGAAAAAAATGTTGTTGAAACGATATTCAATCCCTTCAAAAAACAATCTGGTCTGC
The DNA here is from genome assembly GCA_009785505.1 of Bacteroidales bacterium. Taxonomy (GTDB): domain Bacteria; phylum Bacteroidota; class Bacteroidia; order Bacteroidales; family P3; genus WRKV01. The sequence continues at coordinate 7,369 of WQWA01000014.1, read as the reverse complement.
CTTGCCAATTCTCGATCATTCGGCACACTATCGTTCGATAAAACGAAAATTCGATCTCCTGCACTTCTTTGAGCAGCGTAGTTCAACAAGGCTTGCAATTGATTTGTTTCGGATGTGTTGATTTTTATGGCAAAAGGATTATTGTCCAAAATTTCGGATCGAGAGGACAAGGGATTGACGATAAAAATTTCTTGTTGTTTGGCAAAGTTGCTTACCACACTGAACGAGCGTGCAAAAAACGGACCTATAAGGATGTCCATATTATGCAGCCTTCTTCCGTTGATCAAACGAACCGCGGTATTTGTGTCTTCAGTAACATCGAAAACATGAACGTTGATTTCTACATCTTCGTGATAAAATTTCTGTGCCGCCAGCATCGCACCCTGATAAAACGAAATAAACGAAAACGGTCTTATCGCACCTCGGCTTGTGTTTGGCGTGATTCGAATTTGTGCAGCTTCGTTCAAATAAAGCGGAAGCATCAGCGCTACATTCAAAACGGATCTTGGGGGATTGTCGAAAATTCTTCGGATGGTATCATACACTTCAGCTTCCTCGTAATTTTCTTCATTGGATGTATGTAATATGCTCCTACGACCACCATCAACATCTCTTGCAGCTATTGTTTCAATCAAGACTATTTCCGGCTGAACTTCAGCCTGTCTTTGTGCTCTTTGTGGAGGATTTGTCGGTATTAGTAAAATTTCGTCGATTTGGATTTCGAGCATGTCGGACGTTCGTCGGATTTGTTCAACCGATATCTCATAGGCACGTGAAATTGAAAACAGCGTTTGTCCTTGTTCTACTCTGTGCAGAATAAAGTACCTACCATCAATATTTTCAATGTGTTCGGAAATTTGAACCGGTACCGGAGGAGTTATTGTTTGTGCCGCCAAAAATACTGAGGAAAAAAGTATGAATAGGGCAAGAAAACAGATTTTTTTCATAATTCAAAGTTAGAATACGGATTTTTCTTGCAAAGATACGAAAAAAATCGAGATTTTAATAAATTTATTTTTGACTCTGTAAGATCCGCAAAGCTTCTGCTGTTGTGATACGTTCACCATCCTTGAACACCACAATAAACGCATCGCGATAGCCTCGATTTTGTATCTCTCGCAACGTTGGTGTGATTTCTTCCGTCGAACCTGCAGCACCTGCCGTAAGTCTGAAAGCACCTTGATGATAGTATATACCCGGGTTTTCGAAACCTCTAAATCTTGGATCGGTTAAAGGTATTTCTACCGATGATGAAGCAAACTGAACTTTGTAAACTATTCTCGGAGTCGGATTTTGTGCCGGATTACCTGTCGAAGCAGCGTTTGCAGGCGGCGGATTTGGTGTCGGCGTTTGAAGAGCCGGAAAAACTCGCTCGGTTGCCGCAATTGCCGGTCTTGCCGTATCGGGTTGTGCCGCTGCAATCTCACGACGATCACTAAGTCTGTTCACTGCTTGTTTATACTCCTTGAACGCGTCGAACAGCGCCCTTATGATTTTTTCTTGTCCTTCCGAAGAATTCATAAATCTTTCTTCTTCGGGATTGTTGATAAATCCGATTTCGGTCAAGACAGCAGGCATGGTTGTACCGTGCAGCACTAGAAATCCCGCTTGTTTCACACCTCTACACACCGATGGAATATGCTTAGCATAGTGCCTTTGCAAACGTGCTGCAAAATCTAAACTTTGCTCCAAATAAGCACTCTGAAACAATGAAAAAATGATATAGGCTTCCGGCGAATTCGGGTTAAACCCTTGGTAAAAATAGGCATAGTTTTCTTCCAAGAAAATTGACGCGTTTTCTCTTTGAGCAACGGCGAGATTTTCGGCAGTTCTGTGCAATCCCATCACGTAGGTTTCAAATCCTCTCGGATAAGGCGTACCTCTTCTGTGATTGCTGGAATTGACATGAATGGAAATAAACAAATCGGCATTGAGCCTATTTGCCATTTGCGGACGCTGCCAAAGAGGCACACATACATCTTCCGTTCGTGTAAAGTGTACGTTTACATCGCTCAAATTCTCTTGGATTTTTCTTCCAAGTCCCAAGGAAATTGCAAGATTGATGTCTGCTTCTCTCGAAATTCGTCCGACAGCACCGGGATCTCTTCCGCCGTGTCCGGGATCAATCACAACTACCCAAGGTCTTGAATTTGCGAAAAGGCCGCTGCAGAGCCCTAAAAACAAGACAAAAACAATCCATTTTCCTACAAGTTTGAACTTATACTTTTCCATGTCGCAAAAAATGCTTATCTTTGTAGTTTATTTTAACCCTGCAAAGATACGAAAATTTTTGAAATTGTTGAGAAAAATTTTAATACCATTCATATTATCTGTTGCCCTACCCTGTTTGGTGTTTGGCGAAGATACTGTTGTTGGACTGCAGAACAGCTATCAAGACTCCATTCAGAATGATACTCTTCCCCTATTTCCGAATGATACCATCAATTTGGAGGAAAATCGACCTTCGATTCCTCTTTCGCAGTCTGCGATTGAAAATAGAATTGACTATCGCGCCCAAGATTCAATTTTTTTTGATTTACGAACAAATACGGTTCATCTTTTTGAAGAAGCTCAAGTCAATTATCAAGATATTGAGTTGACAGCAGCAAGAATAAATGTGCATTTTGATAGAGATGAGTTGAGTGCTTTTCCAAAACTGGATTCGCTCGGACAGGAAGTTGGTCGTCCTTTTTTCAGAGATTCACGACAAACCTTTGAAGCACGAGAATTGACCTACAATCTTGCGACAAGAAAAGCCCGGATCCGAAGTATCATCACTCAAGAAGATGAAATGTTCATTCACGGCGATAGGGTAAAAAAATTTCCGGACAATACTGCTTTTGTGCAGCGAGCACGTTTCACGACTTGCCCCCTGGAACACCCACACTGGTTTATTGTTGCACGTCGCGCCAGAATTATACCCAATGACAAAGTAGTTACGGGCGGAGCTATGTTGTTTTTGAATGATGTGCCGACTCCGCTTGCCCTGCCATTCGGATTATTTCCAAATACAAGTCGATATACATCGGGAATACTTGTTCCGACCTATGGCGAAACTCACGGTCAAAATTCGAGCTTTTTCCTTCGAGGTGGCGGATTTTATTGGGCAATCAACGACTTTATGGACTGGAGGATAGAAGGAGATATTTACTCGCGGGGTCAATGGGCACTCCGAAATACCTGGCAATATGCTGTTCGCTACAGGTTTAGAGGCAGTTTCAACATTAATTTTGGAATGGTGCCGAGTGGAGAAAGAGGTGTAACAGAAGGTGCACATGCTTTTGGACAAGAACGAAGTTTTGGATTGAATTGGAGTCATGTACAAGCTCAGCAAGCTAATCAGAACAGTTCTTTTTCTGCAAGTGTAAACTTTTTTAATCGTGCCTCTCAGTCGTACAGTCCGAATATCATCGATCGTTTTAACAATCAATCTACTTCAAATATCGCCTATCAATTGCGTTTTGGTCGTTTTACTCTTGCTGCAACCGCAAGTTTGATGTACAACTTAACAAGTGGCGACATAAACGCAACTCTTCCTTCCGTCAATCTTTCGATGACACCGATTTTTCCGTTTCAACGCAGGGTTCAAGTTGGAGGTCGGAGATGGTATGAAAATTTTAGAGTCGGATATTCGATGAGTGCTATAAATCGAGTAAGTGGAAACGACAGTGCGTTTTGGGTGCCGGAGATATTTCAAGATATGGTAAATAGTGTCAGACACAATATTCCAATGGATCTGAATGTAAGAGTTTTCAATGGACGTGCAAATTGGAGCCATTCTATACAACTTACAGAACATTGGAATTTTAGAAAAAATTACAGAGGTTTGGATACGACCGGATTTAATTACGTAAATGTGTTTGACGAAAACGACGAGCTAATCAGAATAGATACTGTTCCTATCATTCAACGAAACGTTATAACAAGAACTGAAGACGGTTTTTTTAGATCTGCGTCCTACAGTTATTCGACATCTCTGAGTACGAGGCTATTCGGAATTTCTCGATTCAATCGGGGACCTATTCGAGCGTTTCGACATATAGTTGATCCGAGTATCGGTTTTTCGATTAGTCCGGACTTTGAAACAGGAGCAGCAGGAATTAGATCCGGATTCCGTTATTTTACAGACATAGATGGAAGAGAGGTACGGTATAATCTCTTTTCGGGAAGTCCGGCAGGGCATCCAACGGGAGGACTAAGCGGAAGTATAAACTTCGGACTCGGAAACAATTTTGAAATGAAAGTTAGAGATCGAAATGATACGGTTAGAGGAGAACGCACAGTTAGATTGATAGACCGATTGCAAATTTCCACATCGTACAATCTTGCAGCGGACTCTTTGAATTGGGCACCTATCAACGTGTCAGGCTCAACAAGAATTTTCGGGAACCTCTCTATTAGCTTCAATGCTCGATTTGATATGTATGCCAGAGCTATAGATACTTTACCGAATGGTGATCTTCGGTTCACACGTATCAACACGTTTATTTGGCAGCAACCGGGTCAAGGTAGAAGAAGGTTTTTATTGCGAGAAAGCGAAAATATGAGTACAGGATTGAGTTGGTCTCGGAGTTCCAGAGACCGAGAAGAGAGACCCGACATTCGGAAAAACGGAAGTGATGAGATTTTTATGCAACGTGCCTCTTTTGCTCCGCAGTGGTCGCTGAATGTGAGTTACACCATCAATTATAGAGGCAACTTCCGCCCAGGCTATCAACGAACCGACATTTGGGGACGTCCATTAGTTGGCGAATCTATGGTTTGGAGAGATTATGACCGAATGATCATGCAAACGTTATCGTTCAGCGGCCATATCAATTTGACAAACAAATGGCTTATTTCATTCTCTTCCGGATACGATTTCACCAATCGGCAAATATCTCAAACTGTATTCAACGTTACGCGAAATTTGTGCTGTTGGACAATGACGTTTACATGGGCTCCATTCGGACTTACCTTCTGGGAATTCGGCATCAGGCTTAATTCAAATATGCTCGGCGATGTGATGAAGTACGACAGAAGACGGACACACCATGAATTTCACAGCTATTTTTAAAACCAAAAAAACATAATCACATGAAAAAAATCATCAATTCGCAGAACGCACCAAAAGCTATTGGCCCTTACAGTCAAGCCATCGAAGCCAACGGAACATTGTACATTTCCGGACAGCTTCCTATTGATCCGGCAACCGGACAAGTTGTCGAAGGCGGAATCTCCGAACAAACCGAACAAGTACTAAAGAATGTTGAAGCCATTTTGAAAGAAGCCGGCTATTCATTCGAAAATGTTGTAAAATCAACTTGCTTGTTGAGTACAATGGATAATTTTGCTGCAATGAATGAAATCTATGCAAAATATTACTCTACAAATCCACCTGCTCGTGTGGCGTATGCCGTACAAAAATTACCACTCGGCGTGCTTGTTGAGATTGAAACAATTGCTGTGAAATAAAATCACAGGGGCGGGGCATGCCCCGCCCCTACAACCAAAAAACAACTGCCATGAAAAAGAATCTATCCTACCTAATCGCTGTGCTTGTTGTGTTTTCGCTTGTTTTTGTTTCTTGCGGAAACAACGATGACAACAGTATTTCGCCTACGGGCGTAAGGCTCAATCAAACCATAGCCGCATTAACCATTGGCGATAGTTTAACTTTGAGGGTAACCATTTTACCCGAAAATGCCACTAACCGAAATGTGGCTTGGGTAAGTAACAATACGGCAATTGCTACTGTCACCGATGGCGTTGTAATAGCGATTGATACCGGAACGGCAGATATTGTCGTTACAACAGTAGATAGTTATCGCACCGACACTACAGTTATAGAAGTTGTGTTAGGCTGGGCTACAAGCCTTGGTAGAGCTAGTTTTGCCACGAGTCAGATTTGGGAAATTTCAAACGACAGCATTTCTCAAATCTGGTCTGATGCTGTGCAAACGGACAGTTGTAGGCATAAAATGGCTTTCAGCGGTTGGTCTGCCGGCACCTACAACGTTGATTGTCGCTCTAATCCCGATCAAAGAGGCACTTTATTTTCTTGGCAGGCTGTGTATGAATTAAAGGAAGAACTATGTCCTTATCCTTGGCGGGTTCCTACAAGAGAGGATTTTAGAGATTTGGATATTGCGATGGGCGGAACCGGAGCTTTTCGAACAGATCCGGGTTTTGTCAATACCAATTATATCAACCTTTGGGGTGGAACTTTTGGAGGAGCCTGCAATACGAGCGGTGCATTGTTCAGTCAAGGTACGTGGGCGTATTACTGGTCGCAATCGAGCGATTCCGCAGATGGCGGATTTCTCTTACGCTTTTCTTCGACCGGCACTATAAATCCACAGCATTGGGGCAGTAAATTTAATGGATTTTCACTACGCTGTGTTCAGTAATAACAAAAATGATACCAAAAGAAACCGTCCAAACCATTGTCGAAACCGCTCGCATTGACGAGGTGGTTGGAGAATTCGTATCGCTCAAACGACGCGGTGTGAATCAAATTGGTTTGTGTCCGTTTCACAACGAAAAAACACCGTCGTTCAATGTAAATTCGGCGAGAAACATTTTTAAATGTTTCGGTTGCGGAGAAGGTGGCGATTCCGTGTCATTTTTGATGAAACACGAACATTTTACGTATGTCGAAGCATTGCGATATTTAGCAAAAAAATACGGTATTCCTATTCAAGAAGTAGAGCAAACGCCGGAAATGATTCAACAGATGAACGAGCGTGAAGGCTTGTTCAATGTTACAGAATTTGCTAAAAAATATTTTTCCGAAATTCTACAGGACAATGATAGCGGGCGAGCCGTTGGATTGTCGTATTTTCGCGAACGCGGTTTTTCGCCTGCAATTATTGAAAAGTTTCAACTCGGTTATTGTTTGGATGAATGGGAGGTTTTCACAAAAACTGCGATTGCCAAAGGCTACAACGCAGATTATTTGGTTAAAACCGGGCTGAGCGTCCGCAAAGACGATGGAACTTTATACGACAGATTTAAAGGTCGTGTGATGTTCCCGATTCACAATCTTTCGGGACGAACGATTGGTTTCGGCGGTCGCACGTTGAGCAGCGATAAAAAAGTTGCAAAATACGTCAATTCACCGGAGAGCGATATTTACAGCAAAAGTAAAGTTCTTTACGGATTGTATTTTTCGAAGTCGGCAATTGTTAAGCAAGACAGCTGTTTGTTGGTGGAAGGTTACACCGATGTAATTTCGCTGCATCAAGCCGGTGTGGAAAATGTAGTTGCATCTTCCGGAACGGCACTCACAGTTGATCAAATCAAACTTATCAGTCGCTACACCAAAAATATCGTGGTGCTTTTCGATGGCGACGAAGCCGGTATCAAAGCCTCATTCCGAGGGATGGAT
>WQWA01000013.1 GCA_009785505.1 Bacteroidales bacterium | reverse complement strand
CGGGATATTTGAAAAAATAACTACCCACAAAAAGCCCGAAAATAACCACAAAAACCAGGGTGATTCCCCAACGGATCATCCACTGGGGCGGACGACCCAAGATCTCTTGAACGGCTTCGCTATGCAAATTTACCTCAAGTGTCTCTGGTTCGCTCAAGTGGTCTTTGAGATGGTCGGAAAGGGTATTATGAGACGTTGATTTCTTCACTGTTTGTTGACTTAAACCTCACTCTTGCTTTTCATTTGTTTTTATTGATTCGAGCTAATGACTTAAATACTCAATCAACACAATATTGCCTTGCCTGTCTCTAATCGTGAAAAGATAGTCGTTGTCGCGAGGCAATCGAATAGTAATTTCTTGTTCATCGGATTTTAGCAGATGATTGTAAACAGGTATTGCTGTGTGATCTTTTCGAAATTCATCCGCAATAAAAAAACTGGCAACAAACATTAATGGCTCGTTTTTAACTTGCTCAATGATATGTTCAGGTATGCTGATGGTGTGGTTTTCAAAATTATTTATGTCTGCTAAAAAATCGTAACTGATGTTATTGACAATGAAAATATCATTTGTCGGCCGTCGGTTCTGAATTATGACAGTATCTAAAATCATCAAAAAGTAGTTATCTTTTTTTGTCGAAAATACCGTCTGATTGATTGTAAGAGGGTTGATGCCTGTTTGGTAATAAAGTTCTCGTGCCAGCCATCTCCTTGGGTTACCAACGGTTTCGTCATTATGTGAAAATCCGACAAGCATAAACACCTTAGCCAAAGGATTTTTCTCAAAAACATTTTGCTTAATATTTAACATTTGGTCACGAGCTCTATCAGCAGAAAATGCATCGTATCCGAAAACATAAAAACCTCTTTTTATAGCACTTCTTATCAGATTTGCCATCATTGGTTCGCGAGTGTAAAAACCTGTTTGTGTTACTGCAAATTTTCTTTCGTTCAAAAGTGTGTCTGTTTGGGAAATGGCTTCTACGGCAAAATATCGAAAGCCATGTACATAAAGACTATCCAACAACATTTCTGCCAAAATTCGATGATGTAAAAGGAAGTGATTTTCATTTAACATTACAACCTGTTCATTTTTTGTACGCTGAATCAAGTAGGACAAAGCATCATCATTAGTTAGTCGTACATGTTCCATTGTTGCGATTGTATCTCTCATGTGTGTCCTGCTAAGCCATTGTCTGGTAACTTCCAACGTGTTTTGGTTTTCGCTAGTTAAAAATGACAAGTATGTTGCGTAGGCCTGTAACCAATCCCACAAATTTTCAATATAGTCTTGCTTATGCTTTCTTAGTAAGTAAACAGGCTGTAGATAATTTACTGCTCCATCACCCGAAATAGCTACTTCGAAAACAAGCTGGAAGGGGTTGACTGGGGGTGAGACATGACTCGCAACAGTATCGTTGCTACTACTTATATTCTGTACTGTTGTACCTTGCAGGCTTTTTGTGCAAATGCATATGAACAGAAAAAATAAGACAATAACAGGAATATTAATTCCAAGTGTTTTCATACGGATCATAGTTACATTTTTTTGGTTTGGAAAATAAATTATCATTCGTGATAAATGCTCTGCAGTCTGTGCAGATATATCGAAATTCGCAATCTTTACATATTTCAATATCATCTTTTTGAATGTGCCACATTTTTTTGAATTGTTCGTTATTTAAACAATCTTTTAGTTTTGTAGTATTGATATGCCCATACGATGTATCCATAGCAGGACAATTCTTAATATAGCCTTTCGAATCAACACATACCTTTTTATCTAAGCAAGTGTTAGACGTAAGTGCCTCCTTAAAGAAACTAATATTAGATATAAAATAATAAGGGGATATATTGCCACAATGGTAAGCATCTTTGATCTGGTCTGTAACATAGTGTATGCGTGATTGTGTGTTTGGTTTTTGTGATAGTGTATTGGAGGAATGGTGAATTACAATCTTCCTCAACCGTTTGTTATCGAACAGTATTTCATCCATATTCTCTATTGTTGTCCATTCAGAGTATTTAAGTACCACTTTTAATGCTCTAACTGTGGATTTTGCAAAACAGGATAAGTACTCTGTGAAGTTATCTTGAGAAATTTCATCAAAAAAACGTAATTCAACAGCCGAGCATCGCAATTCGGACAATTGCTCGACAATAGATAGCAAATTGTGGTCACTGTTTTTATCAAAGTCAATAATTGCGTTTTTTACTATTTCCGGAAAGTCATTTGAAGCAAAATCTATTTTTGGGAAATTCTCAGGATTAGATGTGTAAAAGCCAATACCTTGCTCTTTCAAATAATTCAAAATCGCAGTGACATCATTCTTTTCAGCACTATCCTTGATTTTATCCAAAGAAATGGGGCGGTTTAACATATCAAAGATTTCGTTAGTAACGTACGTAAACGTGTCTCTTTGAAGATCACATATAATGCTTCTCTTTGCTCCCTTCACAGGTATGCAACAAGCATATAGCATAAAAAACAAATTTTCTTTAATTTTTATCATTATTCAAATTTTTTAATGCAAGAAGAGATGGCTTTGTAGTAAGGTTCGGGTTTAAAATCTCTTGTCTCAAAATAGTCACAATGAATGGAATTATTCATTACTTCAATCTTTTTTTCCAAATTTTCTGTAAACTCAAATTCTGCCAATAAAAAGTTAAGAGAGTAGTATGTTCTATCTGTATCCTTTATCAATTCACTATACGTTTTCATGCTTGTCCATTTCTATAAGGGTTAATGCTATCTTTTTGAAGAGCTCATAATTGCAGGGGATGGAAGTCATCCCGAACTCCCCCGTCGGGTTAATTTCCAAAAAATAATACCTATTGTCTGTACTTGATTTGATTATATCCAGTGAGCAGCAGTTTAGCTTCATTAGGTTAAGCATGTTCGTTAGGTTTTTTTCCACATAGGATGGTAATTTGTATGGAACCATTTTACTGGATTTTTCCAAATCCTGCTTTCTAAAGTCAAGTTCGGTTTCCTTATCTTCCTGTGAAAATATAGCCATGGTATAAAATTCTCCATTTATATAAAAAACACGTAACTCATACTCTTTTTCTATCTTTTCCTGGATTAAAGAAGGGAAGAAAGCATCCGGAATTTCTTCAAGATGTTTAATTTCTTTTGTAAACATTGAGAAAGCACCATTTTTTTGATAAATAAAGTGTGGTTCATACACAGATTTGGAAATGTAGCTTTTATTAGATGTTCTTTGTATGTCTGTTAATTGTGCCTTTTGTGATATGACGTAGGAATCCGGAATATCTAATCCGCAATTTTCTGCTAACAGCAGAGTATCAAGTTTATTCAGTCCCGACATACCGAGAGGGGTAAGCCATTTTTTGTTTTTAACCAATGGACATAAGAGTGTGTAGAATAACACTATGCTCACGTGCTAAATGGTGAAGGTCTTCTGGAGTTATGATGTCTTTTGTAACATGAAAATAATTCGATTTAGAAAAATTCCCAAATTTTCTGTACCAAACAGAACCAATAGAATCAACATCTATGTTGATATTTTTGTAAATTAGGGCTTTGTCTTTTAGAGACAAGTACAGGCTGTTCTCTAAAATTTCGTCTGCATTTATTCTAATATAACTATGCTTGAATGTTTTCAGCCATGATACTACGTAATCAATACTTGCATCGCCACTATAACTGAGTAGTAAAATCATTTTTTGTAAAATAGAGGTAAAGAAAGAAAAACTGCTGGAAGCAGTCTCCAAAAAAATAGAGAGTTTCCAGCAGTTTTTTTGCAATTTTTATGGATGAGGATATTTCATATCCACATCAATACAGTCAGCCCCATCACAGTGCCCACCCCCTGTGCAAGGAACAGTCCACGTGTTCATGGTGGTTCCTCCAAAAAAATTTCCCATTTGCTTCTTTTCAATGCTGTTGGCATTCATTGCTGCCATTTCTTTGATTGCTTTCATGTTTTTAAGTTTTTTGATTTTTTGTAATACTGTTTGCGGTTATTTTCCTTACGCAGGCTATAACCAAAAATTACGTGTCAAACTTCGCAAACTATTTGCTATGCTCAACTTTTTTTTGTACCTTTGCTACGCCTTTTTTGTAGTTTTAGTTATAGATTCAGTTGGACTCCTTATTTCATCTTGCGTTTATTGCCTGCAAGAAAGGCTTTTTTATGCGTTTTGAAAGCTAGCGAGGCTTTTCAGTTGCATGATTTTTAGTATAACTTCGCCGAAGCCCCTTTAGGAAGCCACACCACACCCATACCACAATGATATGATTGGTACGCGCAACTCTCAAGTTTGTTTCGTTGAAGCTTCTAATTCGTTTTTTGCACCTGCTAAAGACAGGCGCAACGTTCATCCCCGCCCGTCATAAGATGAGTCCTGCTACCGGAATATGCAGCGCAGGGCGGTTTAGAAAAATAAAAAAAGGATTGCCAAATGGTTTTCTCAGAGTAAAAATAAAACCTGCCGGAACGAGGAAAAGCCCCACTTATACCATCAAAGAAATGGTTAAGCACCCAAGCTAAATAATGGATATGTTGAGAAAAAATCATCACTTTTTCCATTTGATGCCACAAAAATAAGTAAAAAAAATGGAATATGCAAGTTTTTGGATTTTTTGCAAAAAACACTGTGTATTTGCCTCATATTTTTGCAAAAATTAAAGCAGAGATTTTAGTATATCCAAATTTTTGCCCTCCTCAAAACGGCTGAGTTTTTTGTCTAAAATAGCGGTTCCAATGGGCTTTTCAAGAGCTTTTTTCAAAAATTCCGCAAATTCTTTCGGATCATCGAACGTTTTTGAACAATAACTCCCATCTGTTCCGAAAATTTCTATACAGCCTGCATTTGGTGTGTGGACAACGGTTTTTCCGAGCACAGCGGCTTCTATCGCAACCATGGGCATGGCTTCGGAAAACGAGGGAATGGCAACGATTTTTGCGCGCTTGATAATTGGAAGCACATTTTGAGTTTCGCCTAAAAAATGAATGCGGTCGTTTAATGGCGAACGTAGGGGCGAGGCATGCCTCGCCCCTACAATAACCAAATGCAAATCTTTATCATCAATCAATTCAAACGCATCAATCAATAAATCGATATTCTTTACCCGTGCCAATCGCCCGACAAAAACAATATAATTTTTCGGCAAGTTTTGCAAAATGGGCTTTTCGGCAAGTTTCCAAATGTGATTTTTATCAATAAAATTCGGAATTATCGAGATTTTTTTGATAGGAATTTTTAGTTTGGTCAAATCGTCGGAAACGGCATTGCTGACAGCAATAATATGGTTTGCAAGCGGATAAAGTCTGCGTTTCAAAAACGGGGTTATTTTGCCAAGAAATCCAAGATCCTGATCATCTAAATCCGAAGTAAATCCGTGTTGTGAAACAATTAAATTTATTCGTTTTCTGAGTCCGAAAGTTGCAAGAATACCCGCAAAATTCGGCAGATTTCCAAAACAAATCAACGTTGAAGTCGGTGTTTTTTTTAGATAGTCTCGCAGTCTCCAAATGCTGTGTCGAATGCGGGAATTGCCTAAATTCACAATTACTGCTTGTTTCGGAAAAATTGACCGTCCTTCGCCTTTTTCATTTGCAACAACGACATCGACTGAATATCCGTTTTTTATCAACAAACTTGCGTAATTTGCACAAACGATCATCGGTCCGTTGAGTTCAAAATTTGGCACAAAAACCGCAATATGCTTGGGATTTCTTGCTAAAAAATTTGCTTTACTCCCAAAAAGTTTGTACGAAATCGACTCTTGGTGTACTCGATAGTTAACCACAATTTCGTTCAAAAAATAAAATCTATAACCGGCTTTCGTCAGATTCAACCAAAGAGGCCAATCATCAATCATTGGAATGCTTTCATCGCAAAAACCAACCTGTTCAACGATAGATTTTTTATAAAAAACTGCCGGCGCAACAACACAACAACTCCGCAACAGTTGCTGGTGCTGCTGTTCTGTGGATTTATTGAAAAAATTTGGCTTTCTAATGTTGTAATTTTCCGAGCGAAAATTTATAAAATTTTGTGTTGTAAAGTATGTGTTGTATGTTGCTGCAATGCCTTGAAAAATGGAAGCATTCGGATTTGAAACAATAAAATCATGTGCTTTTTTCAAGCTGTTTTCCGGCAATGTATCATCTGCCGAAAGCACGTGAATCCATTCGCTTGAAGATGCTTTTAGTCCACGATTTACATTTGCAGAAATACCTGTATTTACGTTGTTCTCAATAATTTTTGTCCGAGATTGAAAGTCAGGATTTTCAAAAAGCCATTTTTTACAGATTTCGAGTGTTTTGTCAGTTGAAAAATCGTCCGTGATAACACATTCGAAATTTTGAAAAGTCTGACTTTTCAAACTATTCAAAGCCTCAACGAGAAATTTTTCAGCATTATAGGTTGTTATGACGACAGAGAAAAACACGCGCAAAATTACGAAATAAAAATGACAATATCAATCAAATTTTCCAAAATTTTGCAGATGTCATTTTTTTTTCGTATCTTTGTGGGTTAGAATGACTGAAAAGAAGTTGCGAAATATAGTGTTCGATTATTCGCAAATGAGCGAAGACAGCCTGATTGAGTTGAAAAATCTGGCTGAGAAGTGCCCGTATTGCCAAACAGCACAAATTTTGTACTTACTAAATTTGAAGCGTTTGGGCGAAAAAGCGTTTGATACGAGATTGCCGCATACGGCCATTTGTGTCAATGATCGCAAAAAGCTGAAGCAATCGGTAGGGCAGGTGGAAAAAATTCTTATGAAAGAAAAATTAGGTGTGAAATATCCACAGAGTTCACCCCAAACCTCGTACCTTGCAACTCCGCAATCTTTTAGAGGCAAAACTATTTCTGAATTATTGAGCTTCAAAAAATCAGAGCCGGCACCGCAAAACAACGACGATAAGTTTTTGGAGACGTTGCGTATGGAGGCTTTCGCAAAAATTCATGAGCGTCTGACTGAGGCTCATAACATAATGGCACGGTCGAATTTCTTGGAAAATCCCTCTCGAAAAAAAGTAACAAAAGAAATTATCGACAACGTGATCGCAACCAGTCCTAAAATTTCCAAAATAGACGACTCTTTAGACGCAAAACTAAAGAAATCTTCGCACTGGAAACTTAAAGAAGAACACAGTCTACGTGAAAACTTCGAATTAGTTAGCGAAACACTGGCTCAGCTTTACATCGCACAAGGCGCCCACACAAAAGCACGCGAAATCTACAAAACATTAAGCAAAATACATCCCGAAAAAGCCGATTATTTCAAACAGCTCGGGAAAGAAATTAAACCAAATCAAAAATCAAAAATCAAAAACCTGCCCTAAGCGTAGTCGAAGGGTCTAAAAACAAAATTCAAAAAAATGGCAATCTACATCATTCTTTCAACACTCGTTTTTCTTTGCTGCATCCTTTTGGTGTTCTGCGTACTTGCACAAAACCCTAAAGGCGGCGGACTTAATCAAACATTTGGAGGTGCGGCAACACAAGCTATGGGTGCTCGCAAAGCCGCAGATTTTCTCGAAAGAGCAACGTGGACGCTTGCTATCGCTTTGTGTGTGTTGAGCGTTTTTTCGGCGTTTTCAATTCCTCGCGGAGGCGGTGAAGCCGGCATCAGAACAGAACTCACCGTTGACGAAAGCATCGCTATTCCTCAGCTGCCAACATTTCCCCCGGTACAATAAATGAAAAAAATTCTCGGACTTGGAAATGCTCTTGTCGACATCGTTATTCAACTCGAAAACGACAGTCAGCTTGACGAATTGAACCTTCCGAAAGGAAGCATGCAGTTGGTCGATTTGGAGCGTGCACAACAAGTTTTGAATTATTTCAAGGATTCGCCTCGAACGCTTACTTCGGGCGGATCAGCTGCGAACACACTCAATGGAATCGCCAATTTGGGCGGCAATGCAAGTTTTATCGGCTGTGTGGGTAACGACGAATACGGCGGATTTTTCAAAGCCGATATGCTTGAAAGCGGCATAAAACCTCAACTTTTCACAGGAACAGTCGGAACAGGCACTGCCATAACACTGATGAGTCCGGATTCTGAGCGAACGTTTGCAACCTATCTCGGATCAGCCATCGAACTTTCGGCAAAACACCTGTTGATAGAGCATTTCAAGGGCTATGATTATTTCCATATTGAGGGATATTTGGTGCAAAATTACGATTTAATCCGCACAGCAATTCAGTTCGCAAAACAAGCGGGATGTAAAGTTTCGCTTGACTTGGCAAGTTACAATGTGGTGGAAGAAAATATGCCGTTTTTAACGGAAATGATCGAAAATTATGTCGATATTTTGTTTGCCAATAAAGATGAAGCCCGTACCGTTTGTGGAAAAGAAGGTCGAGAAGCCTTAGAGTTTTTTGTGCCCCACGTTGAATACATCATCATGAAAAGCGGCAAAAAAGGCTCGTGGGTTCAGCACAAAGACCGAATCGAATATATTGATGCGTTAGACATCAAAAATGTGATTGATACAAATGGTGCCGGAGATGCCTACGCCGCGGGATTTCTGTACGGTTTGATGACCGACAAAGATTTGAAAGACTGCGGAGATTTAGGCGCAAAATTAGCCGCGGAAGTGGTACAGATTGTCGGTCCGAAATTATCTGAAAAACAATGGCAAAAAATTCGCAATCAAACATGAACACAGGTCAGGAATATAATGCTGTAATCGCCGAATGTCGTGCTCTTTTCGAAAAAAAGATGCATGATTACGGGAGTGCATGGCGAATTTTGCGAGCGCCTTCGATGACCGATCAAATTTTCATCAAAGCCTTTCGTATCCGCAGTATTCAGACGAACGGTGTTCAGAAAGTTGATGAAGATCTTCGCGATGGATTTATGGCAATCGTCAATTATTCCATTATGGCTCTTGTTCAACTTGAGTTGAACGATACCGAAGAGCCGGAAATGACGCTTGAAAAAGCCACTGCCTACTTTGATTTACCACTTGAAAAAGCACTCGCGTTTTACGACAAATATGCACAAACCGCCCATGATTTGATGATGGATAAAAACCACGATTATGGCGAAGTTTGGCGTGATATGCGGCAATGTTCGTTTGTTGATATTATTCTACAAAAAATTCTCCGCATCAAAGAAATTGAAAACAAATCCGGCAAAACCCTCGTTTCCGAAGGTGTTGACGCGAATTATTATGACATGATAAACTATGCTGTTTTTGCATTAATCAAAATGTAGGGGCGAGGCATGCTCCGCTCTACAGATAAAAAATAAAACACCATGAAAACATTCCTAAATCACATCGTAATTCCTTGGTTTCTTTTGGTTGCATCGCTTGTTTTGGCTTATGTTTGTGTATTCGCAACCGAATTCACGTGGCTTTACACAGCGGCACTGAGTTTAGTACTTGTTTGTGCACTTGTGTTTCGCCATAATTTCGGAAAACCGGCAATTGTTATTGCACGATCTTTGATTGGTATCGTCTTTATTTTTTCCGGAATTGTAAAGGCTGTTGATCCGCTTGGTGCACAGTTTCAAATTATGGATTATTTCGCTGCGTACGGTGCACAATGGGCAGATCCGCTGGCACAATTACTCGCTCTTGGTCTAAACGTAGCCGAAATTCTTATTGGTATTGCCTTGATCTTAAATCTCAGAATGGCGATTACCGCTTGGATGGTTGCTTTGATGATGGGATTTTTTACCGGGCTCACATTTTTGGATGCGGCAATTTTGTCGGACAGAGTTTCCGATTGCGGTTGTTTCGGACAGTTTTTAATATTAACCCCGTGGCAAACATTCTATAAAAATGTCGTACTAAATATCTGGGTGGTCATTGTGTTCTTTGGTCGAAACCGCATTCAAAATCCGTTTTCATTCAAAACCGAGGCAATCATTATGGTAGCATCTGCGATAGTGTTTTTCGGCATACAAATCTACGGATTACGCCACCTGCCGATTATTCACTTTTTAGATTGGAGAGTCGGTGCACAACTCAATCCTCCGAGACTGCCGATAACATTTACAACTAAATTCCAAAATCAAGAAACGCAAGAAATTCGCGAATTTACTTCGTCGGAATTAGCAAATCTTGACAGATCTGTTTGGGATTTTGTGAAAACAATCATACACGATCCAAATGATCCGAACGCAACAAGTATAATGATTCCAATGTTCGACGATCGAGGTATAAACGCACACGAAGTATCCAATTTTGTTGCAAATCGCCCCGGCTATACGTTCATTGTTGCGATCCACGATATAGAAAGAGCGAGTTTTCGAAATATGCAGAAAATTTTTGCTTTGATGGATTTTGCCAAGCAAAACGGATATGATTTTATGTTCTTGTTCGACTCGAGCATCGCAGATGAAACTTTGGAAAACTTCAAGCAAAGAGTTGGACGCAGAGATTTCAACGCCTATTTTTCCGGCAAAAGAGACATCATGGCTATTGTTCGTTCAAATCCGGGCTTGATCTTTATTCACGACGGATATATCCGCGGGCAGTGGGCTTGGCGGGATATTCCTTCAGTAAAAAGAATTCAAAAAATAACACAATAAAACACAAAAATTATGCAAGAAATCCCTATGCACATAGGAGGTATTCCTATTATTTGGATTGTTATCGGAGTACTCGCTCTCGCAAGTTGGCTGGTTAGCAATTCGCTAAAAAGAAAATTCGCTAAATACTCTCAAATTCCTGTCAACAACGGCTTAACGGGGAGAGATGTCGTGGAAAAAATGTTAAGAGAAAACGACATTCGCGATGTACAAGTTTCATGTATAGGCGGACAGCTCACCGATCACTACAACCCGATTACTAAGCAGATAAACCTCAGCAAAGAGGTGTATTACGGCAGTAATGTTGCGGCAGCTGCAGTAGCCGCCCACGAAGCAGGACACGCCATTCAACACGAACACGCTTACATTTGGCTTGGCCTTCGTTCAACGTTAGTTCCGGTCGTGAGTTTTGTTTCGCGTTATGTCATGTGGGTACTGATAGCCGGTATTTTCTTGGTTCAAACGTTTCCGAACCTGTTGCTTATCGGAATTATCATGTTTGGGGCCACTACCCTGTTCTCTTTCGTTACACTTCCTGTAGAAATAGATGCAAGTAAACGTGCTTTGGCTTGGCTTTCGACAAACAATATCACAGCTCCGAGTAATCATCACCACGCAGAATCTGCGTTGAGAACAGCCGCTTGGACGTATGTGATTGCTGCGTTGAGTTCGTTGGCAACCCTGTTGTGGTATATCAAAATCTTTCTGAGCCGCAGATAATCGCTGCAAAATATCAAAAAATGAAAAAAAGTCCCTTGCAAATCGCACGTGCTGCGTATCAACCGAAACTTCCAAAAGCCCTGAAAGGGCAGGTAAAACTTGTTGAAGGCGAAAAAACGCAGTCTGTTGCTGATCAAAACGAAATCCAAAAGCTTTTTCCTAATACATACGGAATGCCTTTGTTGAAATTTGAGACGGCGGGCGTTTCGACTTCGCTCAACGACCACCGACCAATTAATGCTGGTGTGATTCTTTCGGGCGGACAAGCTCCCGGCGGGCATAATGTGATTTCCGGACTTTTTGATGGACTCAAAGCCATTCATAAAGACAGCAAACTCTACGGTTTCCTCATGGGACCGGGTGGTCTGGTTGATCATAATTATATCGAACTAACTGCCGAAATCATTGACGAATACCGCAATACAGGTGGATTTGATATTATCGGATCGGGACGAACTAAACTTGAAGACCCCGAACAATATGATAAAGGTCTGAAAATTCTGAAAAAACTCGACATTAAAGCATTGGTCATCATTGGTGGCGATGATTCTAACACAAATGCCTGCGTTTTGGCAGAATATTACGTTGCAAAAAATGCCGGAATTCAAGTAATCGGTTGTCCGAAAACGATCGATGGCGATTTGAAAAACGAAATGATCGAAACATCGTTCGGTTTTGACACAGCTTGCAAAGTATATTCCGAATTAATCGGAAATATCCAGCGTGACTGCAATTCTGCCAGAAAATACTGGCATTTCATCAAACTCATGGGACGTTCGGCATCGCATATTGCACTTGAGTGTGCATTGCAAACTCAGCCGAATATCTGCATTATCTCGGAGGAAGTGGAAGCCAAACAACAATCGCTTGACGAAATTGTTGCTTACATCGCAGAAGCTGTTGCATATCGTGGAAAAAACGGCAAAAATTTCGGTACGGTTTTAATTCCCGAAGGGCTTATCGAATTTATTCCCGAAATGCGTGTTTTGATGGACGAACTCAACGATTATTTGGCACATCACGCCGAAGAATTCGCTGCGATTGATAAAAATGAACAACGTGCTTATATGATTTCCAAACTTTCGCCGAAAAATGCGGAAGTTTATGCGTCTTTGCCCGAAGGTGTTGCTCGTCAATTAACGTTGGATAGAGACCCGCATGGCAATGTACAGGTGTCGCTTATCGAAACCGAAAAACTTTTGGCAGAAATGGTTGGCGCAAAGCTGGCGCAATGGAAAAAAGAAGGTAAGTACATCGGGAAATTTGCTACACAAGTGCATTTTTTCGGCTACGAGGGACGTTGTGCTGCACCATCAAATTACGACGCCGATTACTGTTATGCACTCGGTTATACCGCATCTCTATTGATTGCAAATGGAAAAACAGGCTACATATCTTCCATAAGAAATACCACCGAATCTGCTGAAAACTGGATTGCCGGCGGTGTTCCGACAACCATGATGATGAATATGGAAAGGCGCCATGGTGCTATGAAACCCGTCATTCAAAAGGCTTTGGTGAGATTGGACGGTGCGCCATTCAAAACATTTGCCTCACAACGCGATGTATGGGCAAAAGAAACTTGCTATGTCTATCCCGGACCAATCCAGTATTTCGGACCAACCGAAGTTTGCGATCAACCATCGCAAACATTGTTATTAGAACAAGGAAAAACGATTTGATATGTCAAAAAAACAAGGCCGTTACGAACGAATCACAGAACAACTCCGCGAATTATTAAAAAAATCGCCGAATGTACAATCAGAAATGGCAACAATTGTCGCTATTTTACACCATAAAATGCCAGATTTCTTCTGGACAGGATTTTACCTTTTAGATGAAAACGGCGACCTTTGCGTAAACACGTATCAAGGTCCGGCTGCGTGTCAGGTGTTGGCGAAAAATACGGGCGTTTGCTGGGCTTCCATCAATCAAAAAAAATCGATTGTAGTTGAGGATGTTCACAAATTTGAAGGGCATATCGCTTGTGATTCCCGCTCCAATTCCGAAGTTGTGATTCCGATTTTCAGCAAAAAAACCGGTGAGATCATCGGCTGTTTAGATGTCGACAGTGAAAAGTTTTCGGCATTCGATGAGGATGATGTTGTGGGTCTGACAGAGATTATAAAATTGTTGACTGTGTAATTCTCAATTAATTTTCGTATCTTTGCATTGAAAAACACAAATCTCATTGAATCGAATTGGTCTCATAGCATTATTTCTCGTGATATTCACAGCTTGCAGAGAGTTTTACACGCCGATGCCGAGAGCTTTTTACCGCATTGATCTTCCGGAAAAAGAATACATTCTTTTTGACGACACAAGATATCCATTCTTTTTCGAAAAGCCGGTTTATGCGGAAGTTGTACCGTATCGAACCGATGACGGACTGCTTTGGTCTAATATAAATTTTCCGCAATTTAACGCAACCATTAATTTGAGTTATTTTGCCCTTCGCGGAAATTTGAACGAGCATGTTGCCGATGTTATGTTGTTTGTTGATCGGCATAAGGGCAAAGCTTCGCGCATTCGCGAGCTGGTTTTTGAGGATCACGAAAACCGTATTTTTGGTATGATTTTCGATATCAGAGGCTCCGGAGTGGCATCCATGTATCAATTTTACATAACAGACAGTTTGAGACATTTTGTCCGCGGTGCGTTATACTTCAACCACGTTCCAAACAACGATTCTCTTGCCCCGGTAATTGAATTTTTGACAGCAGATATGGACCACTTAATAGAAACGTTTCAATGGCGAAGGTAATAGATATATTAAACACACCAAATACGAAGTTCACATTCGAAATTGTGCCGCCTTTGAAAGGCTCTACAATGGAAGACATCAGTCAAACCATTGAGACTTTATTGCCTTACAGCCCTTCTTATATCAACGTCACGTCGCATCGTGCGGAAACGGTTTTGGTTGACAATGGGAACGGTACATTTTCCAAAAAAATAGTAACCAAACGTCCGGGAACGGTCGGTGTTTCGGCTTCAATTAAATTCAAGTACGGCGTAGAAGTCGTCCCGCATATCATTTGCGGGGGATCTACTGCTGCAGAAACCGAAGACATTTTGTTTGATTTACAATTTCTCGGCATTCAAAATATTCTGGCATTGCGAGGAGATGCTGTAAAAGGAGAGCGTGATTTCACGCCCGAAGCCAACGGACATTCTAATGCCGATGCATTAGTCCGTCAAATTTCAGATATGAATCAAGGTGTATTTTTTACACCTGATCTGAAAAATCAGAGTACTTCGGATTTTTGTATCGGGATCGCCGGGTATCCCGAAAAACACCGCGAAGCACCCAATATGGAAACAGACTTGCGGCATTTGAAAGACAAAGTGGATGCAGGTGCTGCGTACATCGTAACTCAAATGTTTTTCGACAATAAAAAGTATTTTCAATTTGTGGAAAACTGCCGAGAAATCGGAATAAATGTGCCGATTGTTCCGGGCATAAAGCCTATTTCACTACTGGCGAATTTGAATAGCTTGCCACAAATTTTTCACATTGATTTACCGGAGGAGTTAGTGCATGAGGTGGAAAAATGCAAAACCAATGACGATGTGAGAAAAGTCGGCATAGAATGGGCTATTCAACAATGCAAAGAATTGAAAACCGCAAACGTTCCGGCATTACATTTTTTCACGTTGGGAAGTACCGCAAAAAGCATCGCAGAAATCGTAAAATCCGTTTATTAATATGAATACATCCGAAACTCTATTAGGAAATTTAGCCAAAAGATGGCATGTTTGGATATTCTTAATATCCGCAGCAATATTGGTAGGTGTAGCATTCTCATATTTTACGCTGATTACGGTTTCCATGATTATCGCCTTTGTCATTTCGATGATTGGAAAGCCTCTTGTGAACTTTTTGGAAAAAACATGCAAAATCCCAAATACGTGGAGTTGCATCATTACGCTGGTCATTTTTGCCGGCTGTTTTGTAGGATTTTGGCTGCTCGTAACACCCTTGATTTCAGGACAGATCAGGTATTTCCAACAAATTGATTTTCCGGAGGTAGGCTATCAGTTGACAATCGCCTTAAGCGGTTTTCAAGATTATCTTTGGCGGATAGGCTTAATGCCGCAAGACCAAACCCTAGAGCAGGCGATAACAGCCGGCTTTAATCAGTTGATCAACTCGATTCGTCTCGAAGACGTTTTTTCAAACATTTTATCCGTGTTGACGAGCCTTTTTATCGGGATTTTTTCGGTTGTTTTTATGTCGTTTTTCTTCTTGAAAGATCAACGGTTATTTTTCAACGCAATGTTTATGTTTGTTCCCGAACGCTACGAAAAACAGCTCAAAAATATCCTTAAAGACTCCAGAGTATTGCTCACACGCTACTTCACAGGCTTACTTATTGAAGTGGTTTCGATGATGATTTTACTTTCGACAGCCATGTGGATTTTGGGTGTGGAAAATGCAATTTTGTTTGGGTTTTTAGGAGGGTTGCTCAATATTATTCCATATTTGGGTCCTGTTATCGGAGCAGTATTGGCTTCTGTTTTGGGCTACACCGCAGCACTTTCCGGAGGTTTTGCTCCCGAACTGATTTGGATTCCGATAAAGGTTGTCATTGCATTTTGTGTGTGCAACCTGTTTGACAACATGGTTATTCAACCGGCAGTTTATTCCAGATCCGTGAAAGCACACCCGCTCGAAATTTTCGTTGTGATCATGATGGCCGGTGCTATTGCCGGCATAAAAGGTATGATTTTGGCAATACCGACTTATACCCTCTTACGCATCGTTGCAAAAGAGTTTTTCAAACATTCGAAATTTGTGAATAAACTTACACAACGGATGTAGCTAATTATTTTGCCAACTCCAAAATTTTTCTCACAACATCGTGAGTGATATTTTGATTTTCGCCCAGTACGGTGCCGTTTTCTTGAAAACGAGCGACGATTTTATCTATTGAATCTTGACCGATATTCAACTCGGAAAGTTTGGTTGCCAATCCCAACGAGCGGAAAAATTCTTCAGTTTTTGCGATAGTTTGGTTGACTTTTTCTTCCGTAGAGCCCGTTCTGATACACCAAATTTTTTCTCCCATTTGTAAAATCTTCTCTCTTTTTTGTTCGACCATAATCCGCATTAGCGAAGGAAAAATCAAGGTCAAAGCCTGTCCGTGCGTGGTGTTGTGCAAAGCCGTGATCTCGTGAGCGATCATGTGTGTCGCCCAATCTTGCGAAACACCCATACAAATAATTCTGTTTAGTGCCATGGTTGCACAAAACATAAAGTTTGCCATTTGGTCGTAATCGTGTTGATTCTTTTGGATTTTGGGTGTAATTTCTACCAGTGTATGTAAAATTCCTTCCGACCAGCGATCCATCAACGGCGATTGGTCCGGCGTGGTTAAATATTGCTCCATTACGTGCATAAACGTATCTGCAATTCCCACGGCAACTTGAAATTTCGGCAATGAAAACGTGGTTTCCGGATCTAAAATCGAAAACGTCGGAAATGTTGAATAAAACGGTTTTTTTTCAGCCGTTTCAGTATTTGAAATCACTGCCCCTTGATTCATTTCCGAGCCTGTTGCCGGCAATGTTAAAACAGAGCCGTAAGGTACACATTTTCCAAGATTTTTAGGATTGATCACGATGTCCCAAGCATCGTTTTCATTCCAGATTCCGGCAGAAATCAACTTGGTTCCGTCTAACACAGAGCCACCGCCGACAGCCAATAAAAAATCAACTTGCTTTTCTTTGCCCAACGCTATCGCTTTACGCAAAGTTTCAACGGTCGGATTTGGCTCAATGCCCCAAAATTCAATACAGTCGTGGCTTTTCAGGGCTTCTTTCACTTGGTCGTAAACCCCGTTTTGTTTCACACTTCCTCCACCAAACGTGAGGAGAATTTTTTTGTCCAACGGGATTTCCGTTGCTAATTTTGCGATTTGTCCTTTTCCGAAAATAAGTTTGGTCGGATTTTGAAATTGGAAATTGTTCATGGTTGTT
Organism: Bacteroidales bacterium; assembly: GCA_009785505.1. Lineage (GTDB taxonomy): Bacteria > Bacteroidota > Bacteroidia > Bacteroidales > P3 > WRKV01. Next base: position 27,503 of record WQWA01000013.1, on the reverse strand, counting down.
ATTTTGTTGTTGAGACGCACGGCCGTGCGTCTCTATCTGTTACGTCGTTGTGCCAGTCGTCTCGGTTCTGATGAAAATGTATAACCAAAGCTCCAATACAAATATTGTGCCTGACTAAATTCTGTTGCACTTATACCGAATGTTGCGAAAAAATTATCTTGCAAATAGGCTTTTACTCCCACAACTTGATAAAACCGGCTATCGACGAGATGCCTGTGATAAACGTTATATCCGAGTTTGGCGAAAAAAGATGCAATCGGCATCGAAATTTCGCCTGCAAGTCCCAGCCCTAACGACAAACGATTTCTAAATCGCGGATCTATTTCTACTCTATAATACAATTGTCCATCTACAGGATGCTTCTCCCGCCATGCTCTTGCTCTCGAGCTCTCGTCATAAATAAGACGAACACTGGGGCCCCACTTATACCTAAAACCTCTCACAATCATAGGACTATAGGCCAGTCCTAAAACTGTGAAGCTGTGATCTACCAAATCCGAAAGCAACCCCGTGCCGTCTGTAGAAAAACGGCTTTGTCGACTTGAAATAATAAGCTGCACACTGTGGTCGATACGTAATGGAACATACGGAGGTTCAAAAAGCGGAGGATTCCGCAGCAAAGCTCCCTTGTCCGGTGGGTTGAAATTATACACTAAAGAAAGGCTTAGCGCTCCCATATTAACTCCACCGTTTGGTCTGCGAGATGCTCCATTTGAAAAATGGTTTAAGTCGATCCCAAACTTCAACTCAAAATTTCGAGATGCAAAGTATTCAAGGTAAAGCCTCATTCCCGCATGAACATTATTGCGTGAACCTATAGCTCTGTTTTCAGGATTATCAAAAGGATCGTAAGGGCTCCAGTTCATCGACAATCCCAGCCCTACTTCAAAAACCAATCCGAGGTTGTTTGTAAACTGCCTCAATGTGCTTCCTCTGAACATATAAATCGAAAAGGGCTCTCCAAGACCAGGGTTGTTCGCAAAGAACGGCCTATAAAAACCAACACCGAAAAATGGCATATTGTATGCGAAATCCTCCCATCGGCTACCGTTCGAAGCTCGTGCATATCTTATCGAAAACGCTTGATAATGCGGAATATTCGACACAAATTCGTTTGTATTGAAAACTCGTCCAAAAGCAGTGTTTACCTCAATAAATGACGCTCTCGGGGGGTCCGTTCCTCTCGGATATGCGGCAAAACACAAAAAGACTCCCCCAAAAAGTAGTAAAACACGAATGTTTTTTAATCGAGACAAAAAGGTCGTCATGCCCAAATTAGAGAATGAATAAAGATTCCAAGTGAAAGTAGTGCTGTAAACGCAACTTGTAGTTTACCCGTTGCTTCATCTAACGTCAATATGGTATTCGGATCTTCCGAAGAGGCTTTAAACATGGTTTTCACGTTTGCCAACGCTATCGGAAATACTAGAAAAGCCAACAAACTTGGGAGTGGCAAAGTGCCGAGTACAACCAGCGTTCCTACTCCTAAAAATGCACCAAAAATGAATATCGCATATAGCTTTTGTGCATTGCAAAAACCCGCAATAGAGGCTAATGATTTAACACCTGCTTTTACATCAAAGGAAATGTCGCGTGTGTGGTTGGCATGCAAAATTCCGCAATTGATCAATCCTGTAGGAATCGCTATCAATATTGCCATTAAGGACAAGTTTCCTGTAAGCACATAAAATGTTCCTAATGTGATTAGCGGTCCGAAGATTGTAAAAATCAGTAAATCTCCTAATCCGTATTTTTTGAAATAAATGTAGTAATAACCTGTGATCAAGCCAAATCCGCCAATCCAAAGTAAGTGTAAACCGCTTCCGGCTTGCCATAAGTGGTAAGTTAGCCAAAAACCGATAAGAGTTCCTAAGCCAAGTACGCTGAATGCAACTTTTTTCCAAGGTTTTTCGGTAGATTTTTCGGTCACAAGCAATTTTTCTTCGCCAAGAGAATCTTTGGTATCAACTTTCCATTTGAAGTCGTCCAAATCACTCGTCATGTTCATTGCGGATTGGTAGCTGATAACGGCAAGAAAAACGAATGGCAGCAACCACCATTCAACGGAAATTCCACCGGATTTTTGCAAATAAAAAGCGAATGCAGATGTTAGTGTAACCGGCATTATAGACGCCGCCCATGTCCACGGGCGGAAGGCGTGGATCCACTCTGCTATTGTTGTTTTGTGATTATTCATGATGATGATTTTAAGAGTTAATTTCAACGATTTTCCCGGAAAAGTAAAGAGTTTCTCCTGCCAAAGGATGATTGAAGTCTAAGGTAATGATGTCGCCTTCTATTTCCAAAACTACGGCTTCCATTTCATCGCCGTCATCGGTAACAACAGGAACTATCTCGCCTTCTGAAATTTCAATGCCTTCCACATCTTCCATCAACTCAGCTTTAGGAACAGCGACAATGCCTTCTTCATCGTAGTTTCCATAAGCTTCTTCGGGAGAAAGAACAAAGTCGAATGTGTCGCCCGTTTTCAATCCCATAATTTTTTCCTCGAATTTTTCAAGTAAATCTTCGTTTCCGATGACGACTTCTAGTGGATTTTCTACAGAAACACTCTCAATGATATCGCCTTTTGCATCGTCGTATCTTAGCACATAAGCCAATTTCACACGACTGTTGTTTTCAATTTTCATAATTGTTTTTTTTGCAAAGATACGAAAAAAAATGTCAAAACGCAAGTCTCGAAGCATCTTGTTTGATAAACACAAACAAAAGTATCGTAAATGCCCAAAGCGACGAGCCTCCGTAACTAATAAACGGCAAAGGAATTCCAATGATCGGCACTAATCCTATCGTCATGCCGATATTGACAAACACGTGAAAAAAGAAAACTGCCGCTACACCGTAGCCATAAATTCGAACGAACGGACCTCGCTGTCGTTCCGCTAAGAATATGATGCGTAAAATTAGTGCTAAAAACAAGGCTAAAACGACAGTTGATCCAAGAAAACCCCACTCCTCACCTATTGTGCAGAAAATAAAATCGGTAACTTGTTCGGGAACGAAATTAAAACGGGTTTGTGTGCCTTCCAAAAAGCCCCTTCCAAAAAGTCCGCCGGACCCGATAGCAATTTTAGATTGATTTACATTGTAGCCAATGCCTTGCATATCCACTTCTTTTCCGATAAGTACATTTATTCTGTCTTGTTGATGCGGAGCAAGTTGGTCGAATGCATAGTTGGATATATATGCAAATCCAACAGCAGCTGAAAATAACAACACCGCAGATGCGATATTTCTAAGCGTTTTCTTATTTAGATAAATCAACACACCTGTAACTAAAGCTAAAATTATCGCAACGACCCAAAGCGGCAAAATTAAGTCCAATATAAAAACAGTTACCGCAACAAAGCCTGTCCAAATATACCAGGCCGGCAAACCTTCGCGATACAACACCATAACAAATGCCAAAAACACCAACGCCGAACCTGCATCGGGTTGCAAAAGTATGAGCCCTATTGGAAGAAAAATAATAAGCATTGATGCAAGTTTCGCAGATGCGTTTTTTAAATCCACGCCACTTGTACTTAAGTATTTTGCTAAAAACAGACAAGTTGCAAATTTTGCAAATTCTGCCGGTTGAAATGAAAAACCTGCAAACTGAATCCAAGCTTGTTGTCCGGCAACCCTCGTCCCTACTAACAATACGGCAATCAACAAAATTAAGGTCATTCCGTAAAATACGTGTGCCATATTCATAAACAACCGCATATCAAGCAATAGAATAACAAATGCAATCATGATGGCGGTAACAATAAACAGCAACTGCATGCCGTACCTTCGCGACAAATCGAAAATACTGCCATGATTTCCGTCGAAAACCGTTGCATAGATATTGATCCATCCGATGAAAACCAACATCAAATAAATGAAGATGAGCCAACCATCTACGTTTCTTAAAAAACCTCTTTCTTCTCTCATTTTTTTATTTGGGCGAAGGCAAGCCTCGCCCCTACATTCTCTATTTTTAATGTGCGGCTGTTGTCATAAAATTTGCATCCATTACACGTCGTAATTCGTGAGGGCGTCTTATTTCACGGGTCAAATATTTTTCGATGACCAAACTTGCGATTGGAGCAGCCCAAGCTCCTCCAAACCCGGCATTTTCCACAAATACAGCAACTGCAATTTTGGGCTCATCAAATGGAGCAAATGCAATGAATGTAGCATGATTCTCCCCATGTGGATTTTGTACAGTACCTGTTTTTCCAACAACAGATATACCGCTTATTCGTGCGCGCCATGCTGTTCCGCCTGCCGCGTGTACGGCATCGTACATACCCCAGTTTATCGCATCAAAATGTTCCGGATCAACCATCGTGTAGCGTCTCGTTATAAAATCTCTATCCGGAATGATTGTATCGCTGATGGTTCGAACAAGATGCGGTGTGATAAACCAGCCTCTATTTGCCGTAATTGCTGCCAAATTCGCCATTTGCAAAGGTGTAATGCCAACTTCGCCCTGTCCTATACTTACCGAACGAAACGTGCTGAATGCCCACCGATTTTCGCCGTGCATGCGATCGTAAAGTGCTACTGTGGGAATTAATCCTCGTCTGCCGCCGGGAAGGTCTATCCTCAAATGTTCGCCGAAACCGAAACTGCGAATATATTCATTCCATCGCTCCAAGCCTATTCGGCTGTCGATAAAAGGATTTCGATGTTCCCCTTGTTGTATAGTTCGTCGAAATGCCGCAACAAAATAGGGGTTGCACGAAACTGCCTGTGCATCCCGCATATTATGCACAGTGCGGTGCGGACGGCATCCAACCTGCGATTGGTCGCAAGGAAAACTTGTATTTTCATTAATAACCCCTTGCTGCATTGCGATCAAACCTATGGGTATTTTAAAATGCGACCCGGGCGGATACTCTGCTTGCAAGGCTCTGTTGAACAATGGGCGTTGCGGATCGTTTTGAAGTCGTCGGAAATTAACACTGCGAGGACGTCCAACCAAAAGATTCGGGTCATAAGCCGGCGAACTCACAAATACCAGCACTTCGCCGGTTGCAGGCTCTATGGCAACAATTGCTCCGCGTTTGTTTTGCATCAATTGTTCTGCAAATTTTTGAACTTCTATATCCAATGTGGTTTGCAACGATAGTCCGGGAACAGAAGGTACATCATGAGCACCATCTCGAAAACTACCCTGCACACGATTATGAACATCAACAAGGAAGATTCTGTTGCCTCTTTCTCCTCGCAAATATCGCTCATAAAAAAGTTCCAATCCGCTCTTTCCAATATAATCGCCCATACGGTAATATGGATCGTTTTCTATGATCCTGTTGTCAACTTCGCCAATATAGCCCAAAACGTGTGCCGCTGCAGGAATTGGATAACCACGGACTGTTCGAGGAACGGCATAAAAACCCGGAAATCTAAATAAATGTTCTTGCAGTTTTCCAAATGTTTCGGCTGAAAGTTGCGGTTCAAAAAGAGAAGGCACAAATCTCGAATGTCTTCTGGCTCTTTGGAGATTTCTGCGAAAGTCTTCTATGGTGATTCCAATTAAATTGCAAAATTTTAAGGTATCCATTGCTCTCACTTGCCCCGGAACAACCATTAAATCATAAACCGCCACATTGTGAACGATCAAAACACCGTTTCGATCAAAAATCAAGCCTCGTGCCGGATGCTGCACAACATTCCGCAAAGAATTGTTATCTGCTGCCCGCCCAAAATCTGTGTTTACAATCTGCAAGTAAAACAAACGTGCAACAAAGATCAAAAACACGACAACAATCATTGCGATAATTTGACGTTTGCGATTTTTTTGCGGATCTCTCATGGAATACGAATGCCAGGAGTTGTTACTATGTTGCTTCGTACAGAGTCCCTGTCATACATATAGATTTCGAATCTAACAACACCCAAATCGGATCGTTGTAAAATATTAAAATCTCCAAAAAAGCCTACGTCAAATGTACCTCTCACAGAACCGGAGCCCAAGTCCGGAACAGCAAAAGATCTAACCCAGTTTTCCCAATCTATGCCATTGTTGTGAGAAATCTGCATCGGAACAAAAGTTGCATCGCCTTGCGGTGGAAATATACTGTCAAATACATGAACAAAGAGATTATACGTTGTATCTCTGCCCAAAAATCCGATATTCCCATCGCCATCTTGAAAGTTTATCAGAATACTCATTCCCACAACACTGTCTCTATTACTTTCATGAACCCAAAACTGCACTCTATTGAATTCCAAAACCGTTTCCGGCGGAAATGTTTCATCCGGAACACACGAAAAAAATCCCACACAAACCAGCAGAATTATGAAAAAAAATCGTATCTTTGCAACAGTGTTCTTCATAGGGCGCATTTATCCGAATTTACAAAGATACAAAAAAAATATTAATTCGTGTCATTTTTTGAAAAAATATTTTCAATTTCGTCGGAAGCGGAGTTCAACGAAACCGCATTAGAGATGTTCGATTTTCAAATGCAAAATAATCCGTTGTATGCACATTTTGTAAATGAGGTTGCTTCGACTCCACTCAGCCATCGGTCGTTGAGCGAAGTCGAAACGACCTCGCACCTCACACCTCGTACCCCGCACCATTATTCGGAAATTCCTTGTTTACCCATCGAATTTTTCAAATCCCACAAAATCCTAATCAACGGAAAAAACACCGACCAATACTTCGCAAGCAGTGGAACAACTGGAGCAAACACCTCCAAACATTTTGTTGCGGATTTTAAAATTTACGAAAAAAGCTTTACAAAAGGTTTTGAGCATTTTTTCGGAAACCCTGAAAACTACGTAATTTTAGCACTCTTGCCAAATTATTTGGAACAAAAAAACTCTTCGCTTATTTACATGATGAATGAATTGATTAAGCAGACGAAATGTTCAGAAAGTGGTTTTTTTCTCAACAACCTTGATGAATTAAACGCAACAATTCAAAAACCAAAAACATGCCCTGAGCGTAGTCGAAGGGTCAAAAATCAAAAATCAAAAATTTTATTTGGAGTATCATACGCCCTTTTAGATTTCGCCGAAAAATTTCCACAAAAGTTAGAAAACACACTCGTTTTCGAAACAGGTGGCATGAAAGGCCGTAGAAAAGAATTGAGCAAAACCGAACTTCACAAACGGCTTTGCGAAGCATTCGGCATTGAAAACATTTATTCCGAATACGGCATGACCGAACTCTTTTCGCAAGCCTATTCCAAAGGCGAAAGTAAATTTTCGTGCCCGCCTTGGATGCGGGTCTTTACACGGCCTTTGAACGATCCTCTCGGTGTCGAAAAACATGGTGTTGCCGGCGGAATTAATGTGATTGACTTGGCAAATTACAATTCTTGTCCGTTTATCGCTACGCAAGATTTGGGAAAACTATTTTCCGAAAATGAATTTGAGATTCTCGGGAGGATTGAAAACAGCGATGTTCGGGGGTGCTCTTTACTTATTGAAGCCTAACTCCTTCATAAAGGTTTGTAGTAAGAAAGAAATTTAAGAGGTTTTTTCTAATCGCTCATTTATTTTTTCGATCAGTTCTTGTCTTTCAGCACTTTGCAAGGTTAAAACGTATCCTTCAGGAATTTTTTTAGGATTGTTTTTCACGGCCTCTCGCAAAATTTTCCTTAAAAAGTGTTAAAACTTAAAAAAATTTAAGGTTTGTTGTTCCTTTTTTCGTATCTTTGTACAATGAAAAAACGTTTTTTGGCTTTTTTGACAGCATTGTTTCTTTACTCTGTATTGTTTGCTCAACAAGGCAGTACAGAGCAATTGGCTATTGAGTTTTTGAGAAGCGGTCAAACCGAACAAGCCATACAACTTTTCAGCGAGATTTATTCTCGAGCGCCAACGCAGCATATTTATCGACATTACTTGGATGCACTTTTGCAACGAGGAAACATGCGCGAGGCAGAACGGTTGGTGCGACGACACATGCGAAATTTTCCGCAAAATCCAACAACCGCAGTCGATTTAGGACATGTGTTTTTCGTTTCCGGTGATCAAAGCAGAGCCAACCGAGAATTTCAAGCTATTATCGACCGATTGCCGAACAACCAAAATCAAATCACTGAAATTGCCATCGCATTTTTCAATCGCGGACAAACGGAATTTGCCATTCAGACATTTACAAAAGGGCGGCAGATTTTGAACAATCCTCATGCGTTTTCACGAGATTTGGCAACACTTTACGAACAGGCAAACCGGATTGCCGACATGACCAACGAGTTTTTAATCATGTTGGAAAATAATCCAAACACGCTTTCGTTCGTACTGCAACGCATACAAATGGTTTTGGCAAATGATCGTGACAACAGAGCTGCCGCCGAAATTCGTAGAACAACTTTAAATTACATTCAAAGAAATCCGCAAAGCCATATCGCACAAGATTTTTGGATCAGTTTTTTACTTTCAATCGAAGATTTTGAAACTGCTCTAACTTTTGCCAGGGCTTACGACAGGCGGTTTAACGATCACGGTCGAAGAGTGTTTGAAGTTGCACGAATCGCCCAAAGTTCAGGCTCTCTGGTTGCCGAACAAGCCTATCAGTTTTTGATTGCCAAAGGCGGAGCGTCGCCGCTTTATTTTGAAGCACGAATGGGGTTGTTGTCTTTTCTCTATCAGCAAATCACAACGGCTGTTGTGGTAGATACTCGAGCATTGCTCGCTCTTGAACAGCAGTATATTGAACTGCTGAGCAATCGTCCGCTTACAGCGCAAATCGTTCCGCTAATCCGTGACTGGGCAAGAATTACAGCGTTTTACAAAAATGATTTTGAACGAGCAGATTCATTGCTGAACGTAGCAAAAAGAATTCCGAATTTGCCTCGCCGAATTTTGGCAGATTTAAGATTGGATTTAGCCGATATTTACTTGTTTATCGGAGAACCGTGGGAAGCAACTTTACTTTATTCGCAAGTGCAAAACGAATTTCGCCACGATGAAATCGGCTCTGAAGCCACCTTCCGAAACGCCCGACTGTTCTACTTTATCGGTGAATTTGAGTGGTCGCTCGCTCAGTTGGACGTCTTGCGTGCCGCAACATCTAAGCTCATTGCCAACGATGCTATGCAAATGAGTTTGCTCATTCGAGAAAATGCCGATTTTGACGGCGGTTTTGAAAGTTTAAGATTGTTTGCAAGCGCAGATTTGCTGATTTATCAACGAAAATACGACGAAGCCTTGCTAATTTTTGACAGCATTCGCCGAAAACAATTCTCACATCCGTTGTTTGATGATATTTTAATGAGGCGTGCCCAAATCGCCCTGCGGCGAGGCAATCCGGAAGATGCTCTGGAATATCTGGAAAGACTCTACACCTTTCATGCCGGTGAACTTTTGGCAGACGAAGCCCTTTTTCTTGCCGCTCGAATCAACGAAGAGCAGCTAAACCGACCCATTACTGCAATGGCTCTTTACGAAAAATTAATTGCGGACCATCCGTCGAGTCTTCTAGTTCCGGAAGCACGCAGACGATTCAGACAGCTACAAGCGATATAAGAAATGTTCACAATGAAAAAATACACAGCTGTTTTTGAATTTGCCGAAAAAGGTGATCCAACTGCGTTTGAACGAGCGTCGATGTTCGAAGGACATTTGCTTCAACCCATAAACGCCGAGGCATTGCCGATGCCGGATTCGTTCAGTGCTTGGATTTTTGCCTTGTTGTTTTTTTCTTTTGTGGTAGCCGGTTGGTTGTTGAATTTCGGCATGAAATATGTTCGGCAGATGCCGGATGCTCTTTTTGGAAATCGCGGTTTTGGCAGACTAACAAAAGAGCGTAATTTATTTTCCGAACAACTTGTTCTGCCTTTTATTATTTTGATATTGCTATGCTTTTCGCTGTTTGCACTTAGAGTGGGTATGCTTTTCGGATATTGGGATGTTTCGGGCGTTGAAACATTAATAGTTTTTGGACAACTGGTGCTCGTCGTGGGATTATTGCTTCTACTCAAAATAGCTATCATTAAAGTTTTTGCATGGGTTTTCAAAGAACAAGCCTCTTCAAGGCAGTATTTGCTGAATTTATTTGTGTTTAATGCCAGTTTTGCCTTGCTTTTTTTACCGTTTTTGTTGGTGTCTTTTTTGGGCAACTCTTGGTTTCAGACCAATATTGTCTATGCGATGATTTTTTTATTCGCTGTATGGTTTATTTGGCGGGCGATTCGGAGTTTTTTAATCCTGATTTCCGCAACAAAATTTTCATATGTCCATAATTTTTTGTACCTTTGCACCCTTGAAATCGGGTACTACCTTTCGGTTTACTTGATTTTGAGCCAACATTAAAAGTCGAAAATCGACAAATAAAGCAACGAGACAGAGGGAATTATGGCAAAAAAAACAATGACGACGAAAGTCAAAAACGTGTTGATTTCTCAACCTCCCCCCTTAGAAGGCGAAAAATCTCCGTACAAAGATTTGGCGGAAAAATTCAACTTTAAGTTGGGTTTTCGAAAATTTATCAAAGTAGAGGGTGTTCCCGCCAAAGAATTTCGCAAAGAACGAATCAATTTACTGGATTTTTCAGCGGTTATTTTGACAAGTAAAAATGCTGTAGATCATTATTTTCGTATGGCGAAAGAAATGCGCGTGGATATTCCGATTGAGATGAAATATCTTTGCACATCGGAATCCACGGCGCTTTACATGCAAAATTATGTTCAGTATCGCAAGCGAAAAATTTTTTTTCCAAAAAATCAAACACCTCAAGCGATGTTGGATCTGATCCATAAGCATCGTGCCGAAAAATTTTTATTTCCAATATCAAACGTCGGACGAGCAGACTTGCCCAAGGCTTTGGAGAAAACTAAATACGATGTTACGAAAGTAAAGTTTTATCGTACGGTTCCGGATGATGTATCGGATTTGAAAATGTCCGGATTTAACATGTTGGTGTTCTTTAGTCCAATAGAAATCAAGTCGCTGTTGGATAATTTTCCAAAATTCAGGCAGGGTCAAACCGTGATCGCGGCGTTTGGATCAGCTACTGCCGAAGCAGTGGAAAAAGCAGGATTGAAGTTGCAGATTTCTGCTCCAACTCCCGAATTTCCTTCGATGACTGCCGCCATTGATGCTTATTTGACGACATTAGCCAAAACAAAAAAATAACATGAATGCAACGTTTCCGAAATCGGAACGCCTTTGCTCAAAAATTGGAATTGAAGAGCTGTTTGCCAACGGAGAATCCCGTCGTTCGGGAGGTCTTACGGTGAGATTTTTGCGTGTACACGTAGGGGCGGGCATTTCGACTCCGCTCAATGTCCGGACGTTGAGCGAAGTCGAAACGCCAAAAATTCTAATTTCCGTCCCCAAACGTTTTCAAAAACGTGCTACCGACAGAAACCGCACAAAACGCCTGATTCGAGACATTTATCGCAAGAATAAACATTTGCTGGCGCGGGTTTGTAACCCGTGCCAAAATGTCGGCACGGACGAGGATGTCCGCGCCAGCGTATCAAACATTTATGCTTTGGCAATAATTTATGCCTCTAACAAAATTCCTGATTATGCATTTGTTGAAGAACATTTGCTAAAGCTTTTAGAAAAAATCACATGAAAAAAATATTGATTTTTCCATTTGTTTTTTTAATTCGTGTGTATCAATATGCGATTTCTCCGTGGTTCCCAAAAAGTTGCCGTTTTGTGCCATCATGTTCGCAATATGGCATTGAAGCCTTCAAAAAACACGGTGTTTTTAAAGGTTTCTGGCTCACCTTGAAGCGAGTTTTACGTTGTCATCCTTGGGGCGGAAGTGGCTTTGATCCGGTTCCGTGAAAAATAATTTTCCATTTTTCATTTTTTTTTGTATCTTTGCAGAATGAAAAAATAAATACAACAAAACAAAACTATGTCAAACACATCTGAAAAACCCAAAAAAGGCTTTCTGTATCTTGTAGAAAAAGGAGGAAATGCCTTGCCTCATCCGGCAATTTTGTTCGGACTTTTAGCACTTACTGTTTTAGTCATTTCGATGATTGCTTCACTTTTAGGCTGGAGCGGAATACACCCGGCCACGGGCGTAGAAGAGACGGCAAACAACATGCTTTCTCGTGCAGGAATTCGTGACATTCTCCAAAACATGGTAACAAACTACACCAGTTTTGCACCTCTCGGAGTAGTTATGGTTGCCTTGCTTGGTATTGGTGTTGCTGAACAAAGTGGATTGATTAGAGCGGCTGTTAATTCGATGCTAGTCAAAACACCGAAAAGACTAATCACATTTATGGTTGTTTTTGTTGGTATTATTTCAAGTATCGGTTCGGATATGGGCTACGTGTTAGTTATTCCGTTGGCGGGCGTTATTTTCCACTCGTTGGGTAGAAATCCGCTAGTGGGTATGGCTGCTGCATTTGCGGGGGTTAGTGCCGGTTTCAGTGCAAACATCATTGTTACGCCACTCGACCCAATGTTGGCAGGAATTACAACCGAAGCGGCTCGTATTTTCGACCCGTATTATCCGGAAGTTTCTGCACTTGCAAACTATTTTTTCTTGATTGCGGCAACGGTTGTACTTAGTATTGTCGGTGTATTCGTAACAACAAAATGGGTAGAGCCACGTATGGGCAAATATACCGGCGACACGCCACAAGAGGAAATAACCAAACCAACAGACTTGGAAAGAAAGGCTTTGGGCAGAGCCGGATATGTTCTTTTGGCTTGGCTTGGACTTATCGTAGTGGGTATGATATTCCCATTGGGCGATGGCTTTTTGCGTGGATTTAATCCTGCAACGGGAGAAACGTTTGAAAGTCCTGACGGACTCCTTCGTTCGCCGGTTTTGAGAGGAATTATCACGATATTGTTTTTGATGGCGGCAACAGCAGGTGCGGTGTTTGGTTACACCACCGGAAAATACAAAGCACCGGGCGATGTGATTGGCAGTATGAACGAGAGTTTCAAAACTCTTGCGGCATATCTCGTTTTGGTGTTTTTCTGTGCACAATTCGTAGCCTGGTTCCGCGATAGCAACTTGGGAATTTTGCTTGCTATCGGTGGAGCAGACGCACTTAGAAGTGTCGGTTTAACAGCAGCTATACCGTTGATTCTCGTTTTCACGATTTTCACGGCAATTTTGAATATCTTTATCGGTAGTGCTTCCGCAAAATGGGCATTGCTTGCACCGGTTTATATCCCGATCTTTATGAGTATGGGCTTCACGCCGGAATTTGCACAAGCAGTTTATCACGCCGGAGATAACGCAACGAATATCATTACACCGTTATTGCCTTATTTTGCATTGATTATCGTTTATTATCAAAGATATGATAAGAGTGCAGGTATCGGAACGATTATGGGCAATATGATTCCTTATTCTATTACGTTCTTCATTGCTTGGGTAGGGTTACTTATCGGTTTCTATTTACTTGGATTGCCGTTAGGTCCTGGCGTTAGCTATTATTTTGAAATGACAGCAGCAGGGGCGGGAATGTAAGCGAAAGTTGTTGAAAATTATTAACCGTAGGGGCGACGCATGCGTCGCCCCTACGGTTAATAACAATGTACGGGTTATGTTATATGCTATATTCATTGCTTTTTTGCGACCGGCGTTATTCGCCCTTTGTAATATTGTTGACCAACATCTGACCAATAATTTATTCAAACGTGTATCAACGCTGGCCTTTTATGGCCTTGTTTTTAATATCACAACGATTTTATTCATGTTGTTGGTATTTGGCTTTCCGGGTATACCGCCTATGGCTGTTGTACCGCTTGTTCTGGCTATTGCCGCAATAGAAGTTTTCGGTCTGTTCCCTTATTTCAAAGCACTTCGTAAGATGGACACATCGACCGTTATGGCTATATTCCAGTTCGGGAAAATAATGATTCCTATACTTGCATTTATTTTAATCGGTGAACAGCTGCGCCCGATTCAATATCTTGGCTTCATTATTATTGTTTTGACGTCTGTGATATTATCGTTGGAGAAATCTGATATTAAAACAAAAATAAATGTTGGTTTTTGGCTTGCGACTTCATCGGCAATTTTATTCGCATTCGGAAACGTGACAGAAAAAGCAGCACTTGAACACATCGCCTGGTATGGATTGATATTTTGGTATTTAGTGGCAAGCGTAGTATTCTCGTCCGGATTTTTAATAGGCCGGAAAAGCCGCACAGACATAATTAAATCCGCCGGAATATTTCGTCGCAATATTCGATATTTCGCATTAAACCAAGTTATATTCACAGGCGGTCTGTTAGCCGGGATATATGCTTTGGCAACAATTCCGGTGACCGTATTCGGAGCGATTAATGCAACACGGCCGATGTTTATTTTGTTGTTCGGATGGGTGCTTACACAACTTGGATTTGCATCGAAAGTTCGCGAAGAAACCGATATGCGTACGGTTATGCGAAAACTACTCGGCTATGTCATAATAATAATTGGTGTTATTTTAATCATTGCGAACTTGTAAACTGTCGCCGAGCCAAGAAACCAATCTCCTTGCCATTTCATTTTTTTTTTGTATCTTTGCACTCCTATGAGTGCAAAAAAAAAATACGCTGAAACACCGCTGATGAAGCAGTATTACGAGATGAAAGCAAAGTATCCCGATGCTATGCTGTTGTTTCGTGTGGGCGATTTTTACGAAACATTTGGCGAAGATGCTGTGGAAGCCTCAAAAATTTTGGGAATTACATTAACCAAACGAGCCAACGGTGCCGCACAACACGTTGAACTTGCCGGATTTCCTCATCATGCTGTAGATACCTATTTGCCAAAATTAGTGCGTGCCGGACGACGTGTGGCAATTTGCGAACAGCTCGAAAATCCGAAATTTGCAAAAGGAATTGTAAAGCGAGGGATCACAGAATTGGTTACACCGGGCGTTTCGTACAACGATAAAATTTTAGAGCATAATCAAAATAATTTTTTGGCAAGCATACACTTAAATGACCAAAATTCGGGTATAGCATTTTTGGATGTTTCTACCGGGGAATTTTATGTAGCGCAGGGAGGTATTGAGTATTTGGATAAATTACTTCAAAGTTTTGCCCCCGCAGAAATCATTGTTCAAAAGAGCAAACGCTCAAAATTCGAGGAATTTTTTGGCAATAAATTTTATATCAACACGTTTGATGATTGGGTTTTTCAGTCGGATTTTTCGACCGAAACGCTCAAAAAACAATTCGATGTCAAATCATTAAAAGGTTTTGGTGTGGATGGAATTCCATACGGACTAATCGCTGCCGGAGCCGCATTGCACTACTTGGCAGAAACTCAACACAACCAAACCGCACACATTTGTAAAATCTCGCGCATCGCAGAAGAACGCTACGTTTGGTTGGATAAATTTACTATTCGAAACTTGGAATTAGTTCATTCGCCAAACGAACATGCAACAACACTTTTGGACGTGCTGGATCAAACCGTTTCACCAATGGGTGCTCGTTTATTAAAACGTTGGATTGTACTTCCTCTGCGAGATCAGCAGCCTATCGAAGAGCGCTTGAACGTTGTTGATTATCTGATTAGTAATGGAAAGTTCGCAGAAAATTTCCGAGCCATTATTAAACGTATCGGCGATTTGGAGCGCTTGATTTCAAAAGTAGCTATCGGTCGGATTTCGCCAAGAGAAATGGCTCAAATCCAGCGATCACTTTATGAAATCGAGGAACTGAAAAATTTGTGCGAAACGCAGAAAGCTACTGCGTTAAACTCGTTTATTGAACGTTTGAATTTGTGTAAAACCATTCGTGAAAAAATCAAGCAAACGCTTTTTGAGGATGCTCCGGCAGCAATAAATAAAGGTCAAGTTATCAATAAAAATATTCACCCCGAATTGGACGAACTTCGCGAAATTGCCTATTCCGGAAAGGATTATTTATTAAAACTTCAACAACGAGAGGCTGAAAATACAGGAATACCAAACTTGAAAGTCGCATTTAACAATGTGTTTGGTTATTATTTGGAAGTCAGTAAATCGCATCAGCACAAAGTCCCGAGTTCGTGGACACGCAAACAAACCCTCACGTCCGGTGAGCGGTACATCACAGAGGAGTTAAAAATCTATGAGCAGAAAATTTTAACCGCTGAAGAACGTATTTTAGAGCTGGAAACCAAATTATTCAACGAACTGGTGCTTGCCGTAAGCGAACATATTGAGCCGATTCAATATAATGCACAATTGTTGGCTCAATTGGATTGTTTGTTGTCTTTTGCTCATGTTTCGAAAACAAATAAATATACTCGTCCAAAGTTGAACGACGGTTACGAACTACGAATTAAAGCCGGACGGCATCCGGTTATCGAAACCCAGCTCCCTATTGGAGAGGAGTATATTTCGAATGATGTGTTTTTAGATGATGTTTCGCAACAAATTATTATGGTTACCGGGCCGAATATGTCCGGAAAATCGGCACTTTTGCGTCAAACTGCGCTGATTGCTTTGATGGCACAAATGGGCTGTTTCGTGCCTGCTAAATCTGCGGAAATCGGCTTGGTCGACCGAGTATTTACAAGGGTTGGGGCAAGCGACAACATCTCATCAGGCGAATCCACGTTTATGGTTGAAATGAACGAAACAGCGAGTATTTTGAACAATATTTCCAGTCGCAGTTTGATTTTATTGGACGAAATCGGGCGTGGAACCTCAACTTACGATGGCATTTCGATTGCTTGGGCAATTACCGAATATCTGCACGAACAGCCAAAAGCCAAGGCAAAAGTGTTGTTTGCAACGCATTATCATGAACTGAACGAAATGGCGGAGCAGTTTCCACGTGTCAAAAACTTTCATGTTTCCGTAAAGGATGTTGACAATCGTGTGATTTTTTTACGAAAATTACTTCCCGGCGGAACCGGACACAGTTTCGGAATTCATGTGGCACGCATGGCAGGTATGCCCCAACGTGTTTTAACCCGAGCAGAAGAGATTTTAAAATGGTTGGAAAAATCGCATGCTTCGACAAGCTCAGCAACCGAGACGTCTGTCGAAAAGAAGCGTACCCTGAGCGGAGTCGAAGGGCACGCTTCTTTATCGCCACAAGCCGATTACCAATTGTCGTTCATTCAATTGGATGACCCTCTTTTAGAGGAAATCAAAAACGACATTCTAAAAACCGACATCGACACGCTTACGCCTGTTGAGGCGTTAATGAAACTGCATGCAATAAAAGGTTTATTACAACGAAAAACGTAGGGCGCATTGCATACGTCATTGCGAGGGAGGAACGACCGAAGCAATCTATAACAGGCATTAGATTGCTTCGCCTACGGCTCGCAATGACGAAAAAAACCTATAAAAACGGATTATTGTATCGCTCGAATCCTATTTCCGTGCGACCGCCATGACCCGGTCTCACGATGAAGTCATCACCCAAAACAAACAGTTTTTCGTAGATATTTTTTTTCAACACGTCAAAATTTCCGGTCATTAAATCGGTGCGTCCGATACTCCCGTTAAACAGCACATCACCTGTAAATACAGTTTTTTCGGCGAAATCAACCAAACAAATACTGCCATCGGAATGTCCCGGTGTATAAAGCACTTTGAGCTCAGAGTTTCCAAATTTGATGATGTCGCCGTCTTCCACATAAACGTGATTTTCCGGCAAACGGTCTAATTTCAAACCCAAATATTCCGCGTGCTGCATCGCCATTCCGAATTGAGACAATCCCGCTTTGTGCATGGTTAATGGCAAATTGTACTCTTCGCAAACTCTTGCCGATCCTGCGATGTGATCAACGTGTGGATGTGTGATGATAACGTGTTTGGCGATTAAATTTTCTTTTTTGATGAAATCGAACAGTTGGTTGTATTCGTTTTCACCGGAACACGACGGGTCGATGATTACGCATTCTTTTGTGTCATCATAGCACACGAAACAGTTTGTTTCGATTGGGTTGAAAGGAAAGATTTTTACTATCATATCTTAAAGTTTTTCATTAGCTTTTGCTTGTTCCCAATATACATTCATTTCATCAAGTGTCATGTCGTGCAGGGATTTTCTTTTTTGAAGGGTTTGTTGTTCCAAGTAGTTGAAACGCTTGATGAAGCGTTGATTGGTGCGTTCGAGGGCATCGTCAGGATTTACATCAATAAAACGGGCATAATTGATTAATGCAAAAAATAAATCGCCAAATTCCGCTTCAATTCGTTCGTGCGAGCCGTTGGCTTTAACTTCATTTCGCATTTCACGAAACTCTTCAATAACTTTTTCCAAAACTTGATGTGCATTATCCCAATCAAAACCAACACCTCTTGCTTTTTCTTGAATTCTGTACGCTTTGACCATTGCCGGTAAACTGTTTGGAACGCCCTCCAAGACAGATTTTCTGCCTTTTTCTTTGAGCTTGATCGCTTCCCAGTTGGCTTGTGCTTGATCGGCATTTTCGGCTTTGGCATCCGAAAAAATATGCGGGTGTCGAGAAATTAATTTTTGACTAATTCCTTCAATCACATCATCAATCGTGAATGCATTTTTTTCTTCGGCAATTTTTGAGTAAAAAACTATGTGAAGCAACAAATCGCCGAGTTCCTTTTTGATTTCGTCGAGATCATTGTTGATAACCGCATCGGAAAGTTCGTAAGTTTCCTCAATGGTCAGATACCGTAAGGTTTCGAACGTTTGCTTTTTATCCCAAGGGCATCCGGCACGGAGTTTGGACATTATGTCCAAGAGTTCATCAAATTTTTTCATGGATGCAAAGATACGAAAAAAAATCGAAAACGTGTAGGGGCGAGGCATGCCTCGCCCCTACATGAACAATTTATTTCACAGCCTCAACCGTGTAGCCCAATCGAGCCAATCCGTACAAAATCCCCTGCTCGCCAACCAAATGCAACGCCCCAACAGCGACAAAACTCGGCATTTGAGCCATGATTCCGGGAAGTTTTTCCAACCAGCGCGTGTTTCGTGCATTGTTAAGTGCATATTCTTGCTCTGCACTGAACGCACAAGGACTGTCCGCATCAAGCAACCCTTTAAGTCCAATTAAATCGGCATTTTCGTACAAACGATTGAGAATGTGCACTTGGTTTATGGCATATTCAACATTTCTCAAATTACAAACAAAATCTTCGGCTTGCTGTACGAGTGGGCCCACACCAATAGCGTTCATTTGATCTTGCACGGTTTCTAATCCGATAACAGGAAGTCCTCTAGTGACAGCCTGTTGCTGGAACCAGCCGTCCATAGACTGATTTGGATCGGTTTCCGGAAACAATTGTTGATAAAGCGTGACGGTAAACATCATGCTTAACATAAACGGTCTCATTGCTCCAAGCATTTGCAAACCCATTCCAAACATTTCGGTCAGTTGCTCGTCAACAAATCGGAAATCTTCCGGCGAAAGCAACATTTGCCAAGTTGTGTCTCGAGGCATCATACCCAGGCTTTGCATCTGCATTGTCATGGCCATCATATCCGACATAATTAATTCACCAACAACTTGCTGTGTATTTTCGAGAGCTGCATTAAGTCCCGAAACAGTTTCTAAAAAACTCAACGGAAAAAGATGATGTGTTCCGAAAATGTATGACGGTTGTGTCAAATTGTTTCCGGAAATTCTCCATAAAAGTGAGCCGGTTTTTTCGGGATTCGCCTGTGCGAAAGCCGTGTTCATAATGAGTGCCAATATCGGCACGATGAGTAATTTTTTCATCATTTTTATTTTTTATCTCGGCGATTTTAAGAATGCACCGGTATTTACATCAACATAAAACTCCAAATCCCCACGGCTACGACTCTCGAACTCCACGCTCCATACCCACTGACCTCTCTCTCTGTCCATATAGATATACTCAAAGCGATAGTCGGTTATGCCGAGAGATAAAATATGTGCATGGGCTAATTCAACCGCTCTTTGTGCAGAGATTGGTGGATTTGTTGGTCCTCCGGGATGTTTAGGAGCACGTGGCACAACATGACTCCAATCACCACTTCTTCCCTGTTGTTGTGTAGCTTGACTGCCTTCTTGGTTTCCGCTTGTTAAAATACGAATACTCCTTACTTCTACGTAGTTCCGTATTAGGAAATTTCTATCTACAATACCGGAAATTTCTATAAAATCGTCTGCTGTTACGCGTAAATTTCCCCAAACTCTCGGAGGAATTTCGATGCGAATTTGACCTGTTTCGTCGGAAAATCTGTAGTAATCACTTCTAATGTGATAGATTATTCTGCCTTGTAAAGTTACCGGCACATCATCGCGACGAAGGTTTAATACCTCCGACACGCTCATTAAACCTGCTGCTCCGAAACCGCCGCCAGAGCCTCTTTGAGCACATGCACTCAAAGCAAAGGACATCAAAAGTATGCAAAAAATTGTAACTGATGAGTTTGTTTTCAATGTTTTCATGGTTTTTGTTTTTTGGTGTTGTGATTTTAGAACGATATTTCGTAGCCCAACGACAAGACGAGTGCATTTCGGCGTAATACCTCATATCGGTCTCTTATGCCAAATGCTTTAATACCTTCAAAATCGTGAACAAATCTAAAATCTGCAACAATTCGTCCCGGTCCTACCGGTATTCTGCAAAACAAGCCTGCCGTAAGTCCGAAAACAACACTATTGTCGATATCGAATTTGTCTTCAAATTCCCGACCATCGATTTCCCTCCAAAATTCGGCTCTTCCCAAAGGAATTGACATGTGAGGTCCAACCAAAAGTCCAAACGAAGCATTCCTCGAACCTAAAAAATTAATTTTTGCCAATAGCGGAATGTCTAAACTATTATAAGTTAAGTCGGCATTGACAGGAGGTGGGGTTCCAGTCCCAAAAGCATAAAAATTCATTCTCATATCATACCCTTGATAAATCATAAAATTTAGTTCCGGTTGCAAAGAAAAGTGATTTCCGAAAGCAAAATTTCCATACAATGCGATATTGAAATTCACTTCCGAATTATGCGTAATGTTTGAAATTGCTCCTGCCGGCGGATTAAAAGGCATTTGGCCTGCAAAGTGCCTAAATTCTCTTGGTTCGCTAAGTCCGATACCCATTCCTACACGGGCACCAAAACTAAATGCTCCGTTGTTTTCTTGTGCAAAAACGCCTAAGGATAAGGCAATTGCAAAAATTGTTGTTGTGATTTTTTTCATCGTAATTGTGTTTGTCGCTTTTTAGTCCAGCACAAAGTTACGAAAAAAAAACGACTTTTGCAAATTTTTTCGCAAAAAATCGTTTTTTTTTTTTTGTAAATCAGCGAGTTACGTTTTTATATCACCTGTTTCGCTACATCTTCACGCGAAACCAAAATCGTTTCTTTTGAGATCAATTCGATGTCGGTGGACAGAAAGTCGTCTTTTACCGGCTCTGTTTTGGAATAGTCTGTAGAAAGATATTTTTTATTGCAATCCGAAAACATCGTAACCACATTTGCATCGGGATTTTCTTGTTGCAATTTTACCGCACCCAAAAAATTCGCTCCGGACGAAATACCTAAACCCAAACCCAAAACAGTCGCTAATTTTTGAGCCATAATAATCGAATCTCCATCGTCCACTTCAACGATTTTATCCAATTCGTTTAACTTTACAATGGAAGGAATAAATTCGTCGGAAATACCTTGAATACGGTGTTTTCCAACACGATACCCTGTTGATAAGGTTGGCGAATTTGAAGGCTCAAGCGGGTGTGCTTTCGCATTTGGATTTCTCTTTTTTAGATATTCGCCTGTACCCATCACAGTTCCGCCTGTTCCGACGCCGGCGATAAAAATTTCCGGCGTTAAGCCAATGCTGTTCAGCTGTGCCCAAATTTCGGGACCTGTCGTTTTGAAGTGTGCTTCACAATTCAAGCAATTGTCGAATTGACGTGGCAAAAATATGTTAGACTTGATTCTTCCCATTTCTTCCGCACGAGAAATACTTCCCAAAAAACCGCCTTCTTCTTTCGAAACTAAACGGATTTCTGCACCGTAACTACTTATGATATCCATGCGTTCCTTGCTCATCCAATCGGGCATATAAATCACAACGGAATGTCCCAGAGCACGACCTTGCGCCGAAAAAGCAATTCCGGTATTTCCGCTGGTAGCTTCAACAATCCGGTCGCCGGGTTTAATCAGACCTTCGGTATACGACTTGTTTAAAATGTGAAACGCCATGCGGTCTTTGATGCTTCCACTGAAATTGTAATACTCCAATTTGGCAAAAATAGTGTTGATTTTGCCTTTGTACTTGTAGGTAATTTTCACCATTGGGGTGTTGCCGACCAACTTGCCGACTTCCGTAATTCGCTGTTGTGGGGTCATATTTAATTTTTTTGCAAAGGTACAAAATTTAATTGAAAAATCCCATCAATTTGATAAAAAACTCACCAATTTCTCTACAGCACGTCCACGATGACCTATTTTGTTTTTTTCTTCTAAACCAAGCTCTGCAAAGGTTTGAGAAAATCCGACGGGGCGAAAAATGGGATCATACCCAAACCCATCGATGCCGTGTTTTTCTGTGGTAATTTCGCCATCAACACGCCCCTCAAAATAATGAATTTTTCTGTCTAAAATCAAAGCAATAACGGTTTTGAAACAGGCTCTGCGATTGGATATACCTTCCATTTTCGACAAAACCAAGTGTATGTTGTCTTCATGCGAGCGGTGTTCACCGGCATAATGCGCAGAATTTACGCCCGGTTCGCCGTTTAGTGCTTCTATTTCCAAACCGGAGTCGTCGGCAAAACAATTTCGCGAAATTCGTTCATAAAGAGTTTGTGCTTTTTGCAGGGCATTCTCCTGTAACGTAGTACCCGTCTCGGGAAGAGCGTCATAGAAGCCAATTTCCGAAAGACTAATTATCCGAACATTCGAATTCGACAAACGCAGTTTTTCTTTTACTTCGAAAAGCTTGTGGGCATTATTTGTGGCAAAAACCAATTCCATGTCGATTTTTTTTTGTATTTTTGTGGTTTCTGTAAGAAAAGAAACATGCAAAGTTACAAAAAAAATCTCAATTTTTCAAATGCTGACAACCGAATAGAAGTTTTATCGCACCTCGGATTTCTCGTGGTTATCGGACTTTCTGCGTGGTTTCACGACTTGCGAAGCACATTTGGGGAATCGGCAATGATTTTGTTCAATTTGATTAACGATCTTAATTTCTTTTCAAGTTCTGTCTGGCTTTCGGCACATTGGTTTCAAAATTTAATGACTGTTTTGGCAGTAAAAAGCAATTTGTCGTTGTCAGTGGTTAGCCTTGTTTTTTCAGTGGCTCCAGCGGTTTTTTTGTATGCCGTTTTTTTGATAGTCTACTATGTTTTCAAACAAAAAAATGCAGGTATTGTTTTGTTGCTTTTGCTTTTCGGACTTAATCAAACGTTTTTCATTGCGGTGCATACGCCGCTGATTTTAGCAGCAACATTTTATCTGATAATAGAGGGTTTTCGAACAGTTTTGAAAAAATACCGCAAGGATTTTTGTCCGCTTATCGAAATGGGAATTTGGGCTGCGGTATGCTTGCTTATATTTATGTTTATTCGTGTTTCACCGAACGTCTATCAAGACGTGATTATGGGAACGCACTCTTTTTCTTTTTTTGGTTATTTTCCTGTTGCGATTAGCGCATTTGTTATTCCTTTTGCGATGGCGACTTATTTGGTACTGTTTTGGACTTATCGAAAACTGAAAAAACCGCTGATTTTATTGGGCACTTGGACAGTTTTGGCAATGATATTGATTTTTATTTTCGGACAAAATGGTCTTGTGGATGTAAATTTTGAATTGTTGTTTTTTCCTTTGGTTGCAGGGCTTATAGGGTTTTTTGTACTGTTTTTTGGAGATCAACTTAAACAATCCGGTTTTAGATTTTGGATTTTGTGCTCTCTCGTTATTTTCGCTGTTTTCGGACAACTTCGAACGCTTCGAGACTTTGAAAAACGACATGACTTTGTCGTTCAGCTACTTAAACACGCTCCACAAGCCGCAGATAAATTCGCCCTTCCGGAACATTTACAACAACTCGAACGATACATTGACCCTACCTTTTTGGCCTTCGAAACCCCGTTGATTGCAAAGCTTCACGGACTTCCTTCACAGAGTGTTTTTTTCATTCCTGAAGATAACACAAAAACCATTCCAAGTATTCCCGATCGTGCTTTCAACTCGTCATATTTTCACTTTTCTAGTCCGAATTATATTATTCAGAAAGAACCTTTCATTCGTCGAACGCTGTACGAAAGTTTTGCTGTTGACACGATAACCGCTACCGGCAATGGTGTTCAGTTCGCCTTGACTATATCGCCAAGGCCGGAACTTCATCGTGGCGATTCTGTTTCTCTTTCCGTGTTGCGAAAAGGTTCGGATTTTGGTCATTTAGTCATCAGCGACAACCTTCGTATAAACACCAGGCTTTGGCTTTCGGAACAGCATGTATCCGAGCCGGACAGTGCGGGATGGCAAAAATTAACAACAAACTTTCTCATTGAAAAAACGGACATACACAGGGTTTATGTTATGAACAGAAATTACAGAAACGAACAAATATATTTTAAAAATTTCCGTGTCGAAATTTGGAGGGAATAACATGAAACATAAATCAGGATTTGTAAATATCATCGGCAATCCGAATGCCGGAAAATCAACGCTTATGAACGCTTTGGTTGGTGATCAATTGTCTATTATCACACCAAAAGCACAAACAACACGACATCGTATTATCGGGATTTTGAATGACGAAAATTATCAAATTGTGTTTTCCGATACCCCGGGACTTGTAAACCCGCATTACAAACTGCAGGAATCTATGATGGCAGGCGTTCGCAGTGCGTTGCACGATGCGGATGTGTTTATTTTATTGTCTGATTTGGGCGAGGATTTCAAAAATCAAGAAATTATCGAGAAAATCCAAAAATCCGGGGTTCCGATAATTTTGCTTTTGAACAAAATTGACTTGTCGAATCAAGAAGAAATTGCAAACAAAATTGAAGAGTGGAAACAAAAACTTCCTGAAGCACAAATTCTACCTGTTTCGGCACTTCACAAATTCAATATCGATGCTGTGGTTGCAATGATTTTGGAACACTTACCCGATGCTCCGCCCTACTATCCGAAAGACGAAGTTTCGGACAGAAATTTGCGATTTTTTGTATCGGAAATTATTCGTGAAAAAATTTTGTTGTACTATCAAAAAGAAATTCCATATTCCGTCGAAATTGTTGTGGATTCTTATGATGAGGGAAAAGATATTGATAAAATTCGTGCGTTAATTTTTGTTGAGCGCGAATCGCAAAAAGCGATTATTATCGGAAACAAAGGCTCTGCTCTCAAAAAAGTCGGCAAAGAAGCCCGAAAACAAATGGAAAAATTTTTGGGAAAACAGGTTTATCTCGAACTTTTCGTCAAAGTAATGAAAGACTGGCGCGACAACGAGAAAATTTTGAAAAGATTTGGATACGAGTTGTAATTTTTTGGCCGTCATTACGAGCCATAGGCGAAGCAATCTATTACCTTTTGGATTGCCTCACCGCTTTGCAGTTCGCAATGACGTTAATCATTAACCTCTATCTCTTATCTCCTTGTATTCGTAAGGATTCCGCATGTATCACATTCAAAAGAGCAGTCAAAAATTCTTCATTGAGATTGTATTTACGACCGAGATTTAGACGGTTTTCGAGCAGTTTTTTCCAACGTTCCATTTGTAACGTGGAAACTTTGTGTTCGTGTTTATACTCGCCTATTTTTTCAACGATTTTCATGCGTTTGGCGAGTGTAGCTATTAGTTCTTCGTCCAAATCGTCAATAATTGCTCGCATTTGCTCCAATTCGTTGTGTTTTCCGTGGGTATCTTTTTCTACCAATTGCGATACCAATTTTTCAAATTCTGAAAAATCTAATTGCTGAAAAGCATCTGTTAGTGCGTGTTTCGGGTCAGGGTGAATTTCTATCATCAAGCCGTCCATTGCCATATCGAGGGCTCGTTGTGCAACCGGAAAAACAAGGTCTGCTCGTCCTGCGATATGGCTTGGATCGCAATAAATTTGCAAATCCGGACGTCGACGCTTGATTTCAATCGGAATTTCCCACATCGGCGAATTGCGAAGCTCCGAATGTTGAGTCGTTCCGAAACCTCTGTGAACAGCGATAACATTAGTTATTCCCGCTTCTTCAACACGTTCGATTGCACCCAACCACAACGCCCAATCCGGGTTTAACGGGTTTTTAACCATAACTGACAAGTCACTTCCTGCCAAAGAATCCGCAATTTTTTGTACCAAAAACGGATTTCCTGTTGTGCGAGCACCAATCCAAACCGTGTCGATATTGTATTTCGAACATAGTTCAACATGTTCGGGCGTGGTTACTTCAACAGCAACAGAAAGTCCAAATTTCTCTTTTGCCGACTGTAGCCAACGCAGAGCCTTTTCGCCGTGTCCTTCAAAACCTCCCGGACGAGTGCGAAGTTTCCAAACACCGGCACGCAAAGTTTTCACTGATGTTTTTGTTGCCAAAAACTCTGCGGTTTTCAAAATTTGTTCTTCGCTTTCGGCGGAGCAGGGACCTGCGATTAAGGTTATTTTCATCGTACAAAGATACGAAAAAAAATCAATCTTGCCGTAATGTTTTTTGAAAAACACACGACAAAACATTGAAAATTCCATGTCTCGTTATATAAAATGTCCTAAGACACATACCGTGCTTAATACAAAATTTTTCGTAATTTTGCCAAAAAGTTCAATTGTTTTGATTAACCTTAGAAACAACACTATTTTTTCTCTGCTTATCGCAATAATGATTTTGTTTGGCGGTTGTGGACGACGAGCAGATACGATAACCATTTCCGGAGCGTTTGCACTTTATCCGCTTATGGTTATGTGGGCAGAAGAGTTTAATGCCGAAAATCCTGATATTCGCATAGATATTTCTGCAGGAGGCTCCGGCAAAGGCATGACGGACGTGTTGGCAAATTTGAGTGATATTGGTATGATTTCACGTGCCATACATGCTCCTGAAATTGAGCGAGGTGCAGCTGTATTTCCGATTGCAAAAGATGCGGTTGTTGCCATTATCAACGTCAATAATCCTCTGTTGAATGATATTCTCGCTCGTGGAATTACCCGAGAATCCGGCGAGCAAATTTGGATTACTCAAACCATACAGACTTGGGGTGATTTCTTGGGTACAGACAACCCAACGCCAATGAATGTTTATACACGTGCCGATGCCTGCGGAGCTGCACAAGTGTGGGCATCGTGGTTTGGCATGGCGCAAGAGGATTTGGGCGGTATCAATATCTTCGGCGATCCGGGAATTGTGGCTGCCGTACAAAGAGATCCAAACGGAATTGCTTTTGCAAACCTTGCTTTTGTTTATGATTTTGTAACCGGATTGCCTAATCAAAACATTGCTGTAGTGCCGATTGATTTGGACGGAAACGGCATGATCTGCGATGCCGAAAATTTTTATGGTACAAGAGATCAAATTGTTGCAGCACTTAGTGCCGGACTAATGCCTTCTCCGCCGGCTCGCGAATTGTATTTGGTGACCAACGGTATTCCGACAAATCCAAATACCATCAAATTTTTAAGGTATATCCACACCTCCGGACAACTTCTAAATACTCCGGCAGGTTTTGTCGAAATT
>WQWA01000012.1 GCA_009785505.1 Bacteroidales bacterium | reverse complement strand
TGACTTTTTTGGTCTTTGTTCATACCTGTTTAATTGTTAGATTGATTTAGGATCGATTTTAATGCCCGGACTCATGGTGCTCGACATATAAATGCTTTTTACATAAGTACCTTTAGCTTTAGGTGGTTTTAGTTTCATGATCATTTGCAACACTTCCGAAGCGTTCTCTTTGATTTTTTGAGGATCGAAAGATACTTTTCCTACACGTGTGTGCACGATACCGAATTTATCCACCTTGAAGTCAATTTTGCCACCTTTGGCATCTTGAACAGCTTTGCCGACTTCCATAGTAACAGTGCCTGTCTTAGGATTCGGCATCAAGCCGCGAGGTCCTAAAATTTTTCCGAGGGCACCCACTTTGGGCATCACGCTTGGCATTGTAATAATAACATCAACGTCCGTCCAACCGCCTTTTATTTTCTCTACGTATTCGTCCAATCCGTAGTAATCGGCTCCGGCTGCTTTAGCTTCATCTTCTTTGTCGGGTGTACAAAGCACCAACACACGCATCGTTTTACCCGTTCCATGCGGAAGAGTAACCGATCCACGTACCATCTGATCGGCTTTACGAGGATCAACGCCCAAACGAACATCGATATCCACAGAAGCATCAAATTTTGTGGTAGTGATTTGTTTCACGACATTAGAAGCCTCCTCCAAAGTGTATGTTTTTTCTTTGTCGAATTTTGCTAAAACGTCTTTTCTTTTTTTTGTTATTGTTCCCATTGTTTTTTAATTAGTTTGTAAAGTTTGTAAAGTTTCAAAGTTTGTAAAGTTATTTGCGACTCAGCACAATTTCTTTATGAACTTTATGAACTTTCCAACTTTTCACTTTTAGATTATGCAGGAGGGTTACCACCATCCACAGTAATACCCATCGAACGGGCTGTACCGGCTACCATTTTCATAGCAGATTCTACGGTAAAGCAGTTCAAGTCGGGCATTTTCGCTTCAGCGATAGTGCGAACCTGATCCCAAGTTACTTTTGCAATTTTAGCACGGTTTGGCTCCGGAGAACCTTTTTTCGCTTTAGTTGCATCCATAAGTTGAACCGCCACCGGAGGTGTTTTTACGATGAAATCAAACGATTTATCCGCGTAAACAGTGATAACTACAGGTAATACTTTCCCTGCACTCTCTTGTGTACGAGCGTTAAACTGCTTGCAAAATTCCATGATATTCACACCTTTTGCTCCCAATGCGGGACCAACCGGAGGTGATGGATTGGCTGCGCCTCCTTTAATCTGTAATTTGATTAATGCGCTAATTTGTTTTGCCATTGTTTTTTCTTTTTTGTTGGGACGCACACTTCGACTTTGCTCAGTGACCGCGTGCGTCTTTGACATTGTAACATTTTCAGAATGTTATCCGACATTCACGGTTTTGGGCTCATTGACCGGCTACTGAGCGGAGTCGAAGCGCCCTACCATATTACTCCTTTTCTACCTGTGTAAAAGCCAGTTCGAGCGGGGTTTTCCGTCCGAAGATCTTTACCATAACCTTTAATTTTTTCTTTTCCTCATTGACTTCCTCGATGATTCCTGAGAAATTGTTGAACGGCCCGTCGATTACCTTCACAGGTTCTCCAACGATAAACGGCTCTAACATTTCTTCGGCGGCATCGGTCAATTCATCAACTTTACCAAGAATTTTGTTCACTTCAGCAGGACGCATTGGAATGGGTTCGCCTTGTGATCCCAAAAAGCCGATGATGTTTGGAATGTTTCGAATGATATGAATGTATTCGCCGGTCAAGTATGCTTCAATCAAAATATACCCCGGTAAATAAGTACGTTCTGCACTCACTTTTTTACCGTTTTTGATTGTAAATACTTTTTCCGTCGGAATCAAGACTTGGCTGATGTAGTCTTGCAATTTCAAGCGTTGAATTTCTTTTTCAAGATATTCCTTCGCTTTTTTCTCTTTTCCACTTAACGCACGGACTACATACCATTTTTTGACTTGCTCGCTCATACCATTGAAATTAAAGGGTAGAATAGAATTTTATAGTGTTTGCCGTCGAGCGATTGCCATAGACGTGGAAGCCATCTACAGTCCGAAGATTTCGGAAATCCGCCTTTCGGCAAGGTTTTTTACATCATGCCGTAAATATAGCCTAAAACGCCTTTCCAAGCGCCACCGGTGTGAACGCCTACTGCCATATCCATTACAAATACCATCGTAGCGATGATTAGAGATGCCACAAATACAACAATTGCGCTGTTTTGTAGCTCGGCATACGTAGGCCATGATACTTTTTGCATCAATTCCACGTAGCTTTCTTTCACATAATTAACGAATCTTCTCATTGTTTTAGGTCTATTTTCTTAACTAAAGAATACATTTTGGGGGTGCAAAGGTACGATTTTTTTTTTGATTTACCAAATTTTTTTGCTTTTTTTTTCAGAAATTTTTAAGATGTCGTTTTTTTTTCGTATCTTTGCAATCAAATATCACTTCAATATGGCAAAATCCAAACTGCGAAACTCTACAGAACTCCTTTTTGATAATATTTTCGATGCTATGCACGAAAAAAAGGCTGAAGACATTTTGTTGCTTGACTTAACAAAAATCAAAGGCGCAAACTTCGATTATTTCATCATTACACACGGAAACTCAACGACACAAGTTAATGCAATCGCCGAAGAAATTCGTCGAAAAGTGAAAACAGTCCTGCGCATGAACCCCGCACATGCCAAGGCTTTGCCAATTCGGAATGGATTTTGTTAGACTACTTAGATGTGGTAGTACATGTTTTTCAACAAGAAGTCAGAGAACATTATCAACTTGAAAATCTTTGGGCAGATGCAGTAATCACACCAATTGTTGAAGAAGTTCCTATCAAAAAGGCTACTGTAAAAAAAGAATCTGTTGCGAAAAAAAGCATCAAAAAAGACAATACAAGGAAACTAGCTAAAAAAGAACCCGTAAAAAAGAGCACAAAAAATAATGAACGGAAATCATCAAAATCAACAACAAAACCAGCAACCAAATCAAAACCCAAATCGACAAAATCCACAACAAAAAAAGCCTAAACGCTCCATTTGGCCCTGGATTTGGACGGTAGTTCTTGCAGCCATTATAGGTTTGAATTTCTTTGGAAATCGTTGGGAGCCAAGGTCGTTTCCCGTCTATGCACCCGAGCTGCAAGAGATGGTTGAGCGTAGAGATGTCGAGCGAATTCTTATTGTTCATACGACAAGAAATCAGCCATTTGCAGAGATTCGTATCAAAAGCGAACGGGTAGAGGCCAATGATTTGTATGAACGCCTGAGAAGCGACGGCAACAGAGCAGAGCGATTTTTTGTTTATCGAATTCCAACATCGGTCGATCTGTTTTACAATCAAATCCGGGACTGGGAAAATATTGCCACCGAAGCAGAAATGGAGCATTTGACCGCTGAAGAATTAGCTAATTTCAGACCTCCTGCCGGTATAATATTCACTACAGAAGATCGTCGTGGGATGTTTGAAGGTATGGGTTTTTTGTGGACTATACTTATCATCTTCTTCATATTTATGTTGGTTAGCCGAATGATGGGTGGCGGTATGGGAGGCCCCGGCGGCGGTGGAGGAATGGGTGGAATCTTCAATTTTGGAAAATCAAAAGCACAACTTTTTGACGGGAAAAACGGACAAGTTACATTTAGCGATGTAGCCGGATTAGCGGAAGCGAAAGTAGAAGTTATGGAAATTGTGGATTTCTTGAAAAATCCAAAAAAATATACTGATTTAGGTGGAAAAATCCCGAAAGGTGCGTTATTGGTTGGTCCTCCGGGAACAGGAAAGACCTTGCTGGCAAAGGCTGTCGCAGGTGAAGCAAAAGTTCCGTTTTTCTCGATTTCAGGTTCGGATTTTGTGGAAATGTTTGTTGGAGTTGGTGCATCACGTGTTAGAGACTTGTTCAAAAATGCAAAAGAGAAAGCACCGTGTATAATTTTTATTGACGAAATTGACGCCATCGGTCGTGCACGCGGGAAAAACGCATTTACCGGCGGAAACGATGAGCGTGAAAACACACTCAACCAGCTTTTGACGGAAATGGATGGGTTCGGAACAAACAGCGGTGTGATTATTCTTGCTGCGACAAACCGTGCAGACATTTTAGATAAAGCGCTTATGCGTGCAGGACGTTTCGATCGTGAAATCCATGTAGAACTTCCCGAACTTGAAGAACGTAAAGCTATTTTCGGCGTACACTTGAAAAAT
The DNA here is from genome assembly GCA_009785505.1 of Bacteroidales bacterium. Taxonomy (GTDB): domain Bacteria; phylum Bacteroidota; class Bacteroidia; order Bacteroidales; family P3; genus WRKV01. The sequence continues at coordinate 41,627 of WQWA01000012.1, read as the reverse complement.
ATCAAGAAATCGCCGGAGTTGGATATTGATTTTTTAGCAAAACAAACGCCCGGATTTTCAGGTGCGGATATTGCAAATGTATGCAATGAGTCGGCTTTGATTGCCGCACGAAACGGAAAAAAAGAGGTTGACAAACAAGATTTCTTGGATGCAATCGACCGCATTGTAGGCGGTTTGGAGCGTCGAAGCAAATTTATTTCACCCGAAGAAAAGAAAACCATTGCTTATCACGAAGCAGGACACGCCTCTGTGAGCTGGCTTTTGAAACATGCACATCCATTGATTAAAGTAACTATTGTTCCTCGAGGGAGATCGCTTGGAGCGGCGTGGTATTTGCCCGAAGAACGACAAATTACAACTCGCGAACAAATGATTGATGAAATGACCGCGACTCTTGGCGGACGTGCCGCAGAAGATGTTGTATTCGGAAAAATTTCTACAGGTGCGATGAACGATTTGGAAAAAGTAACCAAGCAGGCTTATGCGATGGTAGCCTATTTCGGCATGAGTGACAAAATTGGGAATATCAGTTATTACGATTCGCAAGGTGCACAAGAATATAGTTTTTCCAAGCCTTACTGCGAGAAAACTTCGGAAATTATTGATACGGAAGTTCGGAGCATCGTTGAGGAAGCTTATCAAAAGGCGAAAGATATTTTGAGAGAAAATCGTGATAAATTAGATACTTTGGCAGACACGTTGATGAAACGCGAAGTACTTTTTAGAGATGATTTGGAGCAGATTTTCGGGCCTCGTCCGGCTGATGCTGAAAAAGCAATTAGCGAGCCCTCAGCGACAATCATTGATGTCGAAAACAGTCAAGAATGAACCCCTTCAGTGATAAAGAAAGAATGCTGAAAAGCGTACGTGATGCACTCATTGAGAAAGCGCCGTCTTCCTTTCACGACTTAGACTTGGATACATCGGTTTATCACGATTCCAAAAATAGTTTGGATATTGAGTTTGCGGAGAACTTTGTTAGTAACGGTGGAAAATTTATATACTGTAATGACGTTCAAGAAGCAATTGACAATATCCGATTTTTCTCAGAACAAGAAAAATGGGATAAAATATATTGCGCCGAAGAAACCTTGCAGCGAATCTTAACCCACGCAGGATTACCGTTTACAAATAATACCAACGAACTGATTGCTAAAAAGGTAGGGATGACTTCTTGCGATTTCCTGATCGCTCTAACGGGAAGTATCGTGTTTAGTTCGCAATCTACATCCGGACGGCGAATTTTAAGTATATTGGACACGCAAATTGTGATCGGAACAATAGAGCAAATACAACCGGATTTGAAATCCGCATTCAAACTGATTAAAGAAAGATTTCCGATAAAAATGCCGTCAGCGTTCTCAATTGTGAATGGGTTGAGCCGAGTAGAAGACATTGACGGCGAAGTAGAGCAAGGTTTTGGGACAAAGCAACTTTTTCTATTTCTAATTGACACAACGACACCGCAATAATTATGAAAATTCAATCTAATTTTGTGCAACGAACGATTACGGGAGGTGCTTTTGTAGTCTTAGTTCTTGTGTCGATGTTGATTTATCAGAGTTTTGTCGTTGTCATGGCTATGTTATGGACTATGATGGTTTTTGAATACCGAAAAATGTTGAAAGAGAACGGAAGCCCGAAGCAAAAAAAGAGTTTGTGGTACTCGGTCTTTGCGTATTTTTATATCATTCTACCACTCGTTTGTTTGTTTTATATCTATTCGATAAGTCCGCTGTATAGCTTGGCATTGTTTGCATTTGTATGGGTGAATGACACATTTGCATACTTGGTTGGAATAAAGTTCGGAAAAACAAAATTGTTCGAGCGTATTTCTCCAAAAAAAACATGGGAAGGCTTTTTCGGCGGACTTGTTTTTGCGGGATTTGCGGGATTTTTATTCAGTCACTTTACATCAGACTACCTTACCGTGAAAAACATTATCAGATGGGTAGGTTTGGCAATTGTCGTTGTCATTTTTGGCACAATGGGCGACTTGTTTGAGTCGTATATCAAACGTAGTTTGAATGTTAAGGATTCCGGAACAATTTTGCCCGGACACGGCGGACTGCTCGACCGATTAGACAGTATTTTGTTTGCCGCACCTGCGGCAATGGTTTATTTGCTGTTGATTTACTTTCTGTAGCGACAAAAAATCAAGATGAAAGAATTTTTCGTATCTTTGCAAAAAATAAATCTGTGAAAGGTAAAAAAAGATACAGCAAAAAAAAGATCAATGATGCATTGAAAATAATAGCTTGTGCCGTATTAGTTGCGTTGCTTTTGTTTTCCAGAGTGTTTAGATAACAAGACAAATTGAGAAAATGAAAAATCAACAACCACTTTTTGGAAATACATTATCAGAACTACAAATATTCTGCAAAGTCTACGGATTACCGAGTTTCAACGCAAAACAAATCTGTGAATGGCTCTACAAAAAACAAGTTTCGAGCATCGATGAAATGACCAATCTTTCGCTGAAAACCCGTGAATTGCTGAAACAACATTTCGATATGGGTATCTCCTACCCCATTGATGTGCAAATTTCGTCGGATGGAACGAGAAAATATCTCTTCGAAACGAGTAAAAACGGCTTGATTGAAGCAGTTTATATGCCAAGTTCGGACAGGCACACGCTGTGTATTTCGGTGCAAATGGGTTGCAGAATGGGTTGCGATTTTTGTGCAACAGGAAAACAGGGCTTTCAGCACAACCTCACTTGCGGTGAAATTCTAAACCAACTGCGTTCCATTCCCGAAAGCGAACTGATGACGAACATCGTGTACATGGGCATGGGCGAGCCTTTCGATAATTTAGACGAAGTTCTAAAAAGTTTGGAAATTCTCACTTCGGATTGGGGATACGCTTGGAGCCCGCGTAGAATCAATGTTTCAACGATTGGTTTGATTCCGGAAATGGAACGATTTATTGCCGAATCAGAGTGCCATTTGGCGATAAGCCTGCACTCCCCTTTCGATTACGAACGCCAAAAATTTATGCCGATTCAAAACAAATATCCGATTTCAAGCGTGATAAAATCGTTGAAAAAATACGATTGGTCGGGGCAACGCCGTTTGTCGTTCGAATACATCATGTTCGACGGAATCAATGATAAACACACTCATTTGGACGAACTAACCAAACTACTGAAAGGACTTTTTTGCAGAGTAAATTTAATCAAATATCATTCCATACCAAGCAACGATTTTCAACCTTCAACCGAAGAGCGTATGATTGAATTCCGCGATTATCTGAGCGAACACGGCATCATCTGCACCATTCGCCAATCTCGTGGCGAAGATATTATGGCCGCTTGTGGGTTGCTTTCTACATTTTCCAAGTCTTAATTCTCGATTTTCAATTAAAATTCGTATCTTTGCAGTGGCGGAGCCTTCAACGAAGTAAAAAAATGAACGAATTTTTACAATACCTGAGTTCGGAAAGACGTTATTCGAAGCGTACGTTTGAGATTTACCGCTATGATTTACAACAATTCGAAGCGTTTTTGAAAAGCGCATACGATACTGTGGATTTCAATACTGTAAAAACTCCACAAATCCGAACATGGTTAGCCGAATTGAAGAACGACGGACTTTCGGAAACAACAATCAATGGCAAACTTACAGCATTAAAATCGTTTTATCGCTATCAACTTAAGCGAGAAAAAATCAAAATAAATCCTACTGTGGGCATCGTTCGACTGAAACAAAAAAAGCGTTTGCCGATTTATGTTCAAGAGCGTCAAATTCACAACTTGCTTTCCGAAATTTATGACCAAGATGATTTTGAAAGCGTTCGCAATCGAGTTATTATCGAATTTTTTTATGCTACAGGCGCGCGGGTTTCGGAACTAATCAATTTGAAAAATCAAGACATAGACTCGGAACAAAAAACAGTCAAATTTTTCGGAAAAGGTAGCAAAGAACGCATTGTTCCGCTAACTGAAGCCGTGTCCTCATTGCTTTCATCGTATCAAAAAATTAAAACTGATGGTTTGCCTCAATCTACCGAATATCTGTTTGTCGATTTAAAAAATAAACCCTTAACTCAACAAAAAGTTTACAAAATTGTACAAACTTTTTTGATGCAAACACCAATCGACAAACGCAGTCCGCACGTTTTACGACACACGTTTGCCACGCACTTACTCAACAATGGTGCGGATTTGAACGCTGTAAAAGAATTACTCGGACACAGCAGTTTGGCCGCCACACAAGTTTACACACACAACAGCATAGAAAAATTAAAACAAAATTATAAAACCGCCCATCCACGGGCTTAAAAACTATATATCATGAACATCAACATTCAATCCTTGAAATTCAAGGCATCAGACAGACTTTATGAATTTATTCATGACAAACTCGAACGTTTGACCAAGCATCTTCCGCAGGAAGCAACAGGTATTGATGTGGTTTTGAAATTGGAACAAGATCACGAGCAAGGTAATAAAATTGTAGATATTCGTTTGAATATTCCTGGTCATGAATTCTTTGCAAGTAAACAAGCAAAAGCCTTTGAAGAAGCGTGTTTAGAGGCTTGCGATGCGTTGAAAAATCAAATCGAAAAACTCAAAAAATAGTAAATGCACGACACAATTTGTGCCATCGCTACACCGTTTGGTGTTGGCGGTATTGCGGTGATTAGAATCTCGGGGAAAAATGCTTTCTCTCTCGTGAGCCGTCATTGCGAGCCGAAGGCGAAGCAATCTAGTACTGTTGTGGATTGCTTCGGTCGTGCCTCCCTCGCAATGACGGAACGAAAAGCCCAATTCTGCGAATTTCACAACAATGGTGAACTAATTGATGAAGTAGTTGTAACTTACTTTAAAACCCCGAAGTCGTACACCGGCGAGGATGTTGTAGAAATTTCTTGCCACGGTTCGACTTATGTTCAGCAAAAAATTTTGCAAATTTTAATTGAAAACGGTTGTCGTTTGGCGAATGCAGGCGAGTTCACGCAACGGGCTTTTTTGAATGGAAAAATGGATTTGTCGCAAGCCGAAGCCGTTGCTGATTTGATACATTCGCAGTCCGAGGGCTCACACCGTTTAGCGATTGAGCAATTGAGAGGTGGTTTTTCAGAAAAAATCAAACAACTTCGTCAGGAATTGATAGATTTTACGGCACTTTTGGAATTAGAGCTGGATTTTTCGGAAGAAGATGTAGAATTTGCCGATAGAGAAAAACTGTTGGAATTATTACAGCGAATTAAAGTCGAAATTCAAACGCTTTCCGACTCATTCAAATTGGGAAATGCCTTAAAAAACGGCATTCCCGTAGCGATTGTCGGCAAGCCGAATGTAGGAAAATCAACGTTGCTAAACGCACTACTCAACGAAGAAAAAGCCATTGTTTCCGAAATCCCCGGTACTACGCGCGACACAATTGAGGACACACTGAACATTCGTGGCACATTATTCCGATTCATTGATACGGCAGGGCTTCGAGAGTCTTCCGACACGATTGAAAATATCGGTATTGAACGCACGAAAAAGACGATTGAGAAAGCACAGATTGTTATCGTCGTTGACGAGGCAAAAGGCGAAAGGCAAAAGGCGAAAGCTAAAGAAACCCTTTGCCTTTCGCCCTTCGCCCTTCGCCCAAACCAACAGATTATTCATGTCATAAATAAGATTGATAGCATACCGAATTTCACAAATTCCTCCAACGAAATCCCAATCTCCGCCAAAAACGGAATCGGTATCGAAAAATTAATTGACAAATTGCTTGAATTAGCGAGTGAACAAAAGGTTTCCGACCGAACTTTGGTCAGTAATTTACGACATTACGAAGCATTAAACCGTGCCCTAATTTTCATAACAAGCTCTGAAAATGCCCTCGAATCCGGCATTTCGGCTGATTTAGTCGCAATTGATATCCGTGGTGCGTTGCACCATTTAGGCGAAATTACCGGCGAAATTTCTGCCGACGATGTGCTTGGGGCGGTGTTTTCCCGCTTTTGCATTGGCAAATAGTTGAAGAACGGCATAATTTCATCAATAATCAATATTATTTTATCGAATTTCGATATATTTTTCTTGTTTTATTCAAAAAAATGTTGTATCTTTGTGGAGTCAAACCATAAAACATTATGTAAAATGAATAAACGTTTAAAAATAATTACGATTGCAGTAGGTGTTGTTTATGCGATAATTGTTATTGGACAGGTTTATCGCGGAATACCTAGTTTTATTGAAGGATTTAAAGCCGGTTACAACGACACTCGAGTTGGAAGAGGATATTCTCCAAAAACTTTCTACCTCTCCTTAAGACCAGAGAACGGTTTTTATACTTTTCCAACAACAATAGTAAATCAATTGGACAATATTCCCATGAGCGTGGAATTCGAAAGAGTAGTGGTCGAGATAAGAACCGATGTGAGGGAAAGAGTACCCAAAAGACTCACCACTGCAAGAAATTTAGCATTGTATTTGTTTTCTCCTATTATGATATATGTAATACTAATGGTTCCAATTCAAGTATTCCGCATTGTACGTTCCGTCACAAGGAACAAATTTTTTGACTTTCGGAATATTAAAAGATTGAGAAAAGTTGGTTATGCCCTGCTGTTGTTCTATCTTGTAAATTTGGTATACAATTATATCTATTACAAGATTGCCACACATATTGTTCATATAGAGGGTTATTCAGTGCAAATGCAATGGGGAAATGAAATACTTCTTCTGCTAGGCTTTGTGGTACTGATGTTTGCCGAAGTGCTAAAAATTTCCGTTCCACTGAAAGAGGAGCAGGATTTAACCGTATAAATAAGAGAGATATGCCAATTATAGTTAATTTAGATGTGATGATGGCGAAACGCAAGATTTCGCTCAACGACCTATCGGAACGAGTGGGAATTACGCCGGCTAATCTGTCTATTTTGAAAACGGGAAAAGCAAAAGCCATACGGTTCAGCACACTGGAAGCATTGTGCAAAGAGTTGGAATGTCAACCGTCAGACATACTCGAATACGAAGCAGAAGATATTACATAGACAGCTCCCTCATCGGATCCCAAAACACAACTCGCCAGTTCTTTATTTTATCATTTTTCACAACAATACCTTCTGCTTCCAAGCGCTCTTGTTGAGTATTGAATGTACCTTTGGCAGATAAAAAACCTTGACTGTTAACCACACGGTGAGCGGGTATCTTCGCATCGGACGGACATTCACTCATCACTTTGCCGACCATTCTCGAAAAGTTAGAAAAACCGATAGCCCGTGCAATCGCACCATAACTCGTTGCTCGTCCCTTTGGAACCAATCGCACAATATCATATACGGCTTGCCGGAAAGCTTGTTTTTCAAGGGGATTCATTAGATTTAGCTACTTTGTCTCACAAAGATACGAAAAAATCTTTATTATTTTATTGCCGAAGCGTAAAAATTCTCAATTTTCCATTCTCAATTCTCAATTAAAATTCGTATCTTTGCAGAATGAACAAAACGTTTTTTATCGAAACTTACGGCTGTCAGATGAATTTTTCCGACAGCGAGATTGTGCATTCTGTCTTGGTTTCTGCGGGTTATTCGGCGATTGAAAACTACAAAGAAGCAGATATTATTTTCGTAAATACATGTTCAATCCGTGATAATGCCGAACAGCGTGTGCTCAATCGTTTGCAAGAATTCAGTTTCTTGAAAAAGAAAAAAACGCACTTAAAAATCGGTATTTTGGGCTGTATGGCAGAACGTTTAAAAGAGGAATTGATAGAGATTCAACAATCTGTAGATTTGGTGGTTGGTCCCGATGCTTATCGCAATTTGCCGAATTTACTAAATACGGTTGAAACCGGTGAAAAAGCAGTCAGTGTGCTACTTTCCGAAGAAGAAACTTATGCAGAAATTGAACCTGTCCGTGTTGGTGATAATCAAGTTTCCGCGTTTATTGCGATTATGCGTGGCTGTGAAAACTTTTGTGCGTATTGCGTAGTGCCTTATGTACGTGGGAAAGAGCGTAGTAGAGATTTTGAAACGATTATCGAAGAAGCCAAAAAATTGTTTGAACAAGGTTACCGTGAAATCACTTTATTAGGACAAAATGTAAATTCGTATCACTACAACGATGTAAATTTCGCACAACTTTTAGCTCGTGCCGCAGAGGTCAATCCCCTACTCCGCCTGCGTTTCGCAACATCGCACCCCAAAGATTTGAGCGATGAATTGTTGGAAACCATGAGCAAATATCCAAACATTTGCAAAGCTATCCATTTACCAATTCAATCGGGTAGCGATGCCATTCTCAAAAAAATGAAACGCAAATACGATAGCGCTTGGTATTTAGATAGAATCTCGGCAATCCGACGTTATATGCCGGATTGCAGTATTTCGACAGACATTATCGCCGGATTTTGTGGAGAAACCGAAGCCGATCACCAGAACACGATCAAATTAATGGAAACAGTCGGTTATTCATCTGCATTTATGTTCAAGTATTCGGAACGTCCGAACACATTTGCGTCTGAAAATTATCCCGATGATGTTCCTGATGATGTGAAATCTCGCCGTTTGACAGAGATTATCGACAAACAACAAGAACTTTCGTTAAAAAGTAATCAAGCAGATGTTGGTAAAACATTTGAAGTTTTAGTTGAGGGTGTTTCTAAAAAATCCGATAAGCAATATTTTGGGCGAAATTCGCAAAATAAAGTCGTTGTTTTCGACCACACCAACGAAAAAATCGGCGATTATGTTCATATCAAAGTTACCGATTGCAGTGCAATAACACTAAAAGGTTCACGTCATTGCGAACTGCAAAGCAGTGAAGCAATCCAAAATAAATAGATTGCTTCGCTATGCTCGCAATGACGACTTAAAAATCAAAAATCAAAATGCATTCCTACCCTTCGCAACTTTTGGAAAACGGCGTCGAACAGCTCTCGAAATTGCCTGGAATTGGCAAACGTACAGCCTTGCGCTTAGCGATGTGGTTGCTCAAGCAGGACGAACAAGTTGCGATTGACTTTGCTAAACACGTGTTGGCGATGCGCACGGAAATGCAGTATTGCGAATGCTGTCATAATCTGTCGGACAAACCGGTTTGCAATATCTGTGAAAGTTCTTCACGTGATGCCTCGCTGTTGTGCGTTGTTTGCGATGTTCGAGATGTGATGGCGATTGAAAACACGGCATCTTTCAAAGGGTATTATCACGTTTTGGGCGGCGTGATTTCACCGATTGAAGGCGTTTCTCCACGAGATTTAAATTTGGAAAATTTGTTTGAACGCCTAAAAAATGAGCCAATTCAAGAAGTTTTATTAGCGCTTCCAAGCACTATGGATGGCGAAACTACACAATTTTACATTCACAAACACATTTCCCCGACAGGTATCAAACTCACCACAATTGCAAAAGGCGTAGCAATTGGCGATGAATTGGAATACACAGACGAAGTTACATTAGGGCGAAGTATCATCAATCGAGTTGAAATTTAATATGAAAAAAACGAACTTAATCTATGGCATTCGCCCAATTGTCGAAGCAATCAAAGCGGGCAAAGAAATTGATAAACTGTTTATCCAAATAGGTCTGAAAGGCGATTTGTATAGAGAATTGAACGAATTAATTCGCGAAAATCGCGTTCCAACGCAGTATGTTCCGGTTGAAAAAATCAATAAATTAGCGCCAAACAACAATCAAGGTGTTGTAGGTTTTTTGTCGAATGTCTCATATCAATCGCTCGAAAACGTGATTATGTCTACGTTTGAAAGTGGTCGAATTCCGTTGGTTTTGATTTTGGATCGCATTACCGATGTGCGGAATTTCGGTGCGATTGTCCGAACCGCCGAATGTGTTGGCGTTGATGCGGTGGTTATTCCAAGCAAAGGTTCTGCACAAATTAACGAAGACGCGATAAAAACTTCTGCCGGTGCGATTCACACGATGAATATCTGTCGTGAAGAAAATCTAAAGACAACTATTCACTTTCTTAAAGCCAGCGGTCTGCAAGTCGTTGCTACAACGGAGAAAGCTAAAATAAAATATACCGATGCCGATTTCACAACACCGACCGCCATCATCATGGGCTCGGAAGAAGACGGCGTTTCTAACGAATATCTGAAATTATGTGACCAACAAGTAGCTATTCCGTTGCACGGAAATATTCAATCGCTGAATGTTTCCGTAGCTTGTGGCGTGGTTCTCTTTGAAACTTTACGACAACGAAATACTTAACAACAATGATAGAACAAATTATAGCAAATCAAACCGCAAAAATCATCAACGATGCTTTCGGTTTAGCTTTGGCACCATCGCAGATACAAGTTCAGAAAACAGTAAAAGATTTTGAAGGAAACATTACTGTTGTGGTTTTCCCTTTCGTAAAAGTGGCGAAAAAATCGCCCGAACAAACCGGACAATTTATCGGTGAGAAATTGTTAGAGAACTGTAGAGAAATCACGAACTTCAATGTGGTCAAAGGTTTTTTGAATTTAGAAATTGATACAAATTATTATTTGGATTTTTTGGAAAAGAATCGGAAAAATAATCGTTTTGGTTTCGTAGAGACGCACGACCGTGCGTCTCTACAACCGACCGTTTTGGAATATTCCTCACCAAATACCAACAAACCCTTGCATTTAGGACATATCCGCAATAACCTTTTGGGTTGGTCGGTCGCCGAAATTCTAAAAGCCAACGGTTATGATGTAAAAAAAGTAAACTTAGTCAACGATCGCGGTATTCATATTTGTAAATCCATGCTCGCTTGGCAACTTTACGGAAGTGGTGAAACACCTGAAAACACAGGCATAAAAGGCGATCATCTGGTTGGAAAATATTACGTAAAATTCGATCAAGTTTTGAAATCCCAAGTTGCGGAAATGGTGGAAAATGGTACAGAAAAAGAAGAAGCCGAAAAAACTGTACCAATCCTGCTTGAAGCTCAAGAGATGTTGCGAAAATGGGAAGCAGGCGACGAACAAATTCGTAGTTTGTGGGAAATGATGAACAGTTGGGTTTACGCAGGTTTCGATGAAACCTACAAAAAAATGGGTGTCGATTTCGACAAAATTTATTACGAGTCGGAAACCTATCTTTTGGGTAAAGAAATTGCATTAAAAGGCTTGGAAGACGGTTATCTTACACAACGTGACGATAGCTCAGTTTGGGCGGATTTAACCGATGAAGGTTTGGACGAAAAGCTTTTACTCCGCAAGGACGGAACATCAGTGTATATGACACAAGACCTTGGTACTGCTAAACTTCGTTACGATGATTATCATGCAGAAAAAATGATTTACGTTGTGGGCAACGAACAAAATTATCATTTCGATGTGTTGAAAATTGTGCTAAAAAAATTGGGTTACGCTTGGGCTGACAGCATTTCACACTTGTCGTACGGCATGGTCGAACTGCCCGAGGGCAAAATGAAATCTCGCGAAGGAACGGTTGTTGATGCCGATGATTTAATCGAAAGTATGGTTGAAACCGCAAAAAAAACGACCGAAGAACTTGGAAAAATCGACAATTTCGAGAGTGAGGAAGCAAATACTCTGTATCGCACGATTGCTTTGGGAGCCCTAAAATATTTTATTTTGAAAATCGATCCGGTCAAAAATATGGTGTTCAATCCCAATGAATCGATTGATTTTAACGGGAACACCGGACCTTTCATTCAATACACACACGCTCGAATTCGCTCGCTCATTAAACGTTCCGGATTAGAGAATTTGGAAGAAAAAACGCCTGCCCTGAGCGTAGCCGAAGGGTCTAATGTGAATATTCTTGAAAAAGAAAAGCAAATTCTGATGCTTTTGCACGATTTTCCAAGTGTTGTAAAGCAAGCCGGCGATAATCTCAGCCCTGCACTAATTGCGAACTACGCTTTCGACTTAGCTAAAGAATTTAACGGGTTTTATCAAGATATTCCTGTGTTGAAAGAGGAAAATCAAAATCTTCGTGAATTCAGATTGGTGTTGTCAAAATTCACCGCAGATGTTTTAAAAAATGCACTCGGATTGCTTGGTATCACTGCGCCCGAAAGAATGTAAAAATAAAAAAAATGAACATCACAGATTGCTTCTACCTCGGAAATATCACCAAACCTTTTGGCTATAAAGGTGAAGTAGATATCTATTTGGACGTGGACGAGCCCAAAAATTATGCCAAATTAGACGCCGTTTTTGTAGAATTGAAAGGGCAATTAATCCCCTACTTCATCGAAAACATCCGCTTGAAAAACAATCACGCTGTTGTGAGATTTCAAGATGTGCATACCGACAACGTACAATTCATAATTGGTGCGAAACTGTATTTACCTTTGAGTGTACTACCAAAATTAGAGGGCAATAAATTTTATTTTCACGAAGTACTTGGCTTCTCAATGAAAGATGTAAATCATGGTGAAATCGGAACGCTGGAAAGCGTGATGGATAATGGCCCTCAGCCGATTTTTCAAATCAAACACCTCTCAGGAAAAGAAATTTTAATTCCGATTTTAGATGATTTTATTGTGGAAGTTAATCGTGAGAATCACAGTATCACAACACAGGCACCGGAAGGGTTGATTGATTTTTATTTGGGATAAAAAAATAGGGCAACGCAATGCATCGCCCTATCGTTTTTTCACTGAAATTATTCCGCAGGTTTTTCTTCCTCTGCCGGAGTTTCTTCAACAGCAGGGGCAATTTCCGCCACTGGCTCTTCAACTGCAGGTGTTTCTTCTACAACAACTTCTTCCGTGGCAACTTCAGCTGTTACTTCTTCAGTAGCAGAGTCGTCATCAGATTTTTTAGAAGCAGCTTTTTCAGCGGCAATCTTTTTCGCTTCAACGGCTTTGGCTTTTGCCTCATTCACTTTGGCTTCAGCTTCCAAGCGTTTTTTTGCGGCATTACGAGCTTCGTTTTTGTTTTCAAGCGCAACTGCATTGATTTTAGTTTCTTTTTCTGCAACCCACGTTTGGAATTTTGTTTCGGCTTGTTCAAGAGTCAACGCACCTTTGTCAACACCTTTCAACAAGTGGTGTTTCAGCATCGCACCTTTGTGCGAAAGCAATGTTTTTGCTGTGTCTGATGGTTGTGCACCGTTGCGCATCCATTTAACAGCTTTATCCACATCAACAGTAACTGTTGCAGGATTAGTCATAGGGTTGTACGTGCCGAGCTTTTCAATAAATTTTCCGTCTCGTGGTGCACGACCATCCGCTACGACAATGTGATAAAAAGGTTGCCCCTTTTTACCTTGTCTTTGTAGTCTGATTCTTACCGGCATAATTTTTTAGTTTTAAAAATTTGATTGCAAAGATACGACTTTTTTTTGGATTTGCCAAATTTCTCGACACATTTTTTTTCGATTAGGAAATTGGCTTATGACTCAAGATTATTCTGCCACAAAACTACAATATCTTCGGGAATTCGAGGAACAATCATACAATCCGTATGAAGTTCGTTGAAAACCGAAAGCAGTTTTTCGGGATTTTCGATAACAAATCTTAATTTTTCGTGTCCGCCGTGTTCAAGTATTAATTTGTACACATTGAAGCTCACATAATATATCGCAGTGGGGCGACCTGCAAATTGTATTGAATCCGGATCTCCCGGCCAAAATCTTTTCAATCGTTCAACGGAAACATCGCCCCAAGCATTTTGATATATCGCAAATGCTTCTCGAGGAGAATCGCCCATCAAGCCCCGCATGACATAAATCCATTCGTCGAAAAGTTCTGTAATTAACTCTCTGTTGGCGGACATTTGTTTACCTTCCGGACTAATAAGAGGAAAATCAAAAAACGTAGCGACACCTTCAATTATAAAACTTTTCTGATATCTCCATAAAAGTCTCTCGCCTTCGTTGCGTTCTTTATTTCCAAATCTTTCGGCAAGCCACGGTATATAATAAACGTGATGCATTTCGTGTTTTAGCACTTTAGTAAAGTGCGAAAGGTCAAAGCCCTCGTAGAGCAATCGCCAAATCATCTCCATCATTATATCATTACCAACCATGTGATCACCTCTGTTTCCGGCAGTAATAATATGAATGTTGATTTCAGGACTCATATCGACATCGTTAGGCAACAATCCTTTAATGCTTGATTTTACATTTTTGATGATTTCTTTTTGATTTGCCTTAAATTCGATTATTGCATTATCAACTTGCTCTCTGTCTTCGTGATTCCAATATCGTATCCAAATTTTGGGCATTCCAGCATTCATATTTACACAAAAATTCGGCAGAATGGTAAAGGCAACTCTGTATGCATCTTTACCTTGTGCTGTCGCTTCACCATCATCAGTAAGCCAAACTCTGATATTTCTTATTCTTTCCGGCAAATAATATGGGCTTGAGTTCAGCAAATTTTCTATAAGAACATTCAAAGTGCTATCTTTGCTATTTCTATCAAAAACGGCTTGTAAATCAACACCGTCAAAACATTCACAACTTAGTTTTCCACCTGCTTTTTTTTCAATATACGTCATAAGGGCGTGAAATGCCTCAATTTGGGCGGTGTGAATGGTAATTTGGGCCTTTCCCAGCGCACAAAAAAGAAAAAGGCAGGCTAAAAGTAGTGATTTTTTCATAGCGATAATTTTTTGCAAATATACAAATAAAATTGCAAAATTGAAAAAAAAGTCGTAACTTTGTACTCTGTACTCTGAAAATGGAGAAGTCGTTGCGGACGTTTGGAGCTCGGGGAATTAAATACATTCATCGTTGGCTCGTTTCTCAATAAAGGAAAGGTTCTACACCTTTCCTTTTTCTTTTATCCACATAGTCGCTAATGCAAATTCTTTTTTCCCTGTTCGAACTTCTTCAACATAGTATGTCGTCCCGTCATCGAAAGTTTTTTCATATTGTATTATAGTATTTTTTTGAGCAGATTTAATTTGTTCGCCCTTTGAATTTAGCGGAATTTTTACAGAATCATAACTTGTTATGACTTCAGGAATTCGCAAAACATCATTTTCCGTTAATTTTCTTTGCCCTCTTAACTTTTCACTATCGTGCCCATGTTCGCCAAACGCATGATTGAGTCCGCTTTTATCTACAACGTGCTTGTATTGTGTTGTGATATCTAGTCCTGTTATTCCACTCAGTATCTTTGCTTCTTTTTCCGATACCGGCAATATCGTTTCTTTTACAAGACCTCTCGAAGTATCTTTGTCGGCAGACAAAACTTTTTTGATTTTCTCTTTGGCTTCAGTGATTTGTAGTTCAATTTTCATACGGATTTGCTATTTTATTCATCTATATAAACGCAAAAAAAACGTTTTTCGTATAAAAAATTCCTTAAATAATGTTAAAATGTTGATAACTTCCCGAAATTGTTAATAACACAGCCGAAAAAGATTGCCATTCTCAACTTGACAAATTCATTTTTTTTTTGTATCTTTGCAAGCCCATTACGGTCAAAAAATTAACATAGAATATAAACCATAAAAAACAATTAACACAATGTCAAAAAAGTATGTTTACAGTTTCGGCGCAAAAACTGCTGAAGGAAAAGCGGACATGAAAGAATTACTCGGTGGAAAAGGTGCGAACCTTGCCGAAATGTGCCTAATGGGCTTGCCTGTTCCGGCAGGTTTAACAATTACAACAGAATGTTGTACAGATTATTATGCTAATGATTGCCAACTTCCAAAAGGTTTGATGGAAGAAGTTTGGAAAGGCATGGAATTTGTCGAAAAAGATATGGGAATGAAATACGGCGATGCTGAAAATCCGTTGTTGATGTCGGCTCGTTCGGGTTCTCGTGGCTCTATGCCGGGAATGATGGACACTGTTTTGAACATTGGTTTGTGTTCGGCAACTTTGCCCGGAATTATCAAAAAAACTAACAATCCACGTTTTGTTTATGACTCGTATCGTCGTTTGATTATGATGTATGCTGATGTTGTGATGGACAAAGCCGAAGGTTTGGATAAAGGTATTCGTCGTCAGTTGGACGATATGCTTGAGCATTACAAAGAAGAAAAAGGCTACGAAGGTGATATCGAATTGACAGCCGACGATATGAAAACGTTAGCGGAAAAATTCAAAGCGAAAGTGAAAGAAGTGATGGGTACTGACTTTCCGGATGATCCAAAAGTTCAGTTGGAAGGCGCGATTAAAGCGGTTTTCAAAAGTTGGAACG
Organism: Bacteroidales bacterium; assembly: GCA_009785505.1. GTDB lineage: Bacteria > Bacteroidota > Bacteroidia > Bacteroidales > P3 > WRKV01. The sequence continues at coordinate 25,552 of WQWA01000012.1, read as the reverse complement.
GAAAAAAAGCAGTTTCTTACCGCAGAATCGAAAACATTCCGGACGATTGGGGAACTGCCGTAAACATTCAAGCGATGGTATTCGGAAATATGGGCGACACATCGGCTACAGGTGTTGGATTTACTCGTGATCCGGCCGTTGGAACTAAAGTTTTTTATGGTGAATGGTTGCCAAACGCTCAAGGCGAAGATGTGGTTGCAGGTATTCGCACACCAAATCCGCTCAACTCTGATACAAAAAACGAGCAAAACAAACACTTACCTTCATTGCAAGAATTATGGCCAAGCCTTTACAAAGAACTTGACGATACTTGTATGCGTTTGGAGACTGAGTACAAAGACATGTTAGACATCGAATTTACTATTCAAGAAGGCAAACTTTACATGTTGCAATGCCGTGTTGGAAAAAGCACAGGAACTGCCGCTCTGAAAATGGCGATGGATATGTTGAGCGAAGGTTTGATCGACGAAAAAACTGCTGTAACACGTGTAAAACCTGAGCAATTAGACGAATTACTTCATCCAATTTGTGACCCAAAAATCGAAGCAACTGCAAACTTGCTTTGTAAAGGTTTGCCTGCAGGACCGGGTGCCGCTGTTGGAAAAGTTGTGTTTTCTTCGGAAGATGCCGTTGAGTGGACGCGTCGTGGCGAAAAAGTGTTGTTGGTTCGTAAAGAAACCAATCCGGAAGATGTTGATGGTATGCGCGTTGCAGACGGAATTTTGACGTCTTTAGGCGGTATGACTTCTCACGCAGCTCTTGTAGCTCGCGGTTGGGGTAAGTGCTGTATCGTAGGTGCAGGCGTTTTAGATGTTCAGGAAGACAAAAAAATCGCTTATATAAAAGGTACGGATATTGTGATTAAAGAAGGCGATATTTTAACCTTGAACGGAACCAAAGGACATGCTTACGAAGGTGCTTTGAAATTGATGGAATCTACTGAGAATCCACAATTCCAGGAATTCATGAAAATTGTAGATAAGTATCGTACCATGGGCGTTCGCACGAATGCAGAGACTGCTGAAGATGCACTTTTGGCAAAGAGTTTTGGAGCAGAAGGTATCGGTTTGTTCCGCACAGAGCACATGTTCTACGGAAAAGGAGCAGAGGCACCTTTGTTCGTTTTGCGTAAAATGATTTTGGCAGGAAATGACGTAGAGCGCCAAAAAGCGATTGACGAACTTGAACCGTTTGTGAAAAAAGATATGAAAGAAACGATGGTTGCGATGGACGGACTTCCGGTTACATTCCGTTTGCTCGACCCACCGTTGCATGAATTTGCACCGCAAACTCCCGAAAATCAAAAACAACTTGCCGATGCACTTGGTATTACTGTTGAAGATGTAGTTAACCGCGTAAATGATCTTCACGAAATCAACCCTATGATGGGACACCGCGGTGTTCGTTTGGGCATCACTTATCCGGCCATCACGGAAATGCAGGTGCGTGCGTTGTTTGAAGCAACTGCAGAGTTGATGAAAGACGGTAAAAACCCAAAACCGGAAATCATGGTTCCTGTTACTATCGGTGGACGTGAGTTGGTTATCAAAAAAGCCTCTGTAGACAAAGTTCACGAAGAAGTTTGCAAAAAATTCGGTGTGAAAATCGACTATTTGTATGGTACGATGATTGAAATTCCACGCGCTTGTTTCTTGGCAGAAAGTATGGCGAAAACTGCAGAATTTTTCTCTTTCGGAACAAACGATTTAACGCAGATGACCTACGGTTTCAGCCGTGATGATGCGAGTGTTTTCTTGCCGGAATACGTTGACAAAGGAATTTTGGATAAAGATCCGTTCCAAACAATCGATCCAAAAGGCGTTGGCGAGTTGATTACGATGGCTTGCGAGCGTGGCCGCAAAGGACGTCCCAACCTCAAAGTAGGTATTTGCGGCGAACAAGGCGGCGATCCGAAATCGGTAGAATTTTGTTATCTGAATGGTTTGAACTACGTGAGTTGTTCACCATACCGTGTACCAATCGCACGTTTGGCTGCTGCTCAAGCTGCGATCAAGCATGGTAAATAGACTGTAAGTCTGTTAAAAAAATCGAAACCTTGTGTTTCGATTTTTTTTTGTATCTTTGTACAGAATACAATTTGTATGAAAAAATTTGGACTCATAGGCTTTCCTCTGAATGTATCTTTTTCGAAAGGCTATTTTGAGAAGAAATTTGAATGTGAAAACTTGAACAATCATACCTACGAACTGTTCCCGATGTCGAATGTTTCCGAGTTTCCGGAATTTCTTAAGAAACATCCCGATTTGTGTGGTCTGAATGTTACAATTCCGCACAAAAAAACGGTGATGCCGTATTTGGACGAGTTGGACGAATCGGCAAGCGAAGTCGGTGCTGTAAATGTCATAAAATTTCAAAAAAACGGAAGACTTATCGGCTATAATTCCGATGTTTTCGGATTTGAACAAAGTTTTTTACCGCTTTTGAAACAGCATCATCGTTCTGCATTAATTCTTGGAACGGGCGGTGCGGCAATGGCTGCAGCATTTGTTTTGCGAAAGCATAAAATTCCTTATCAATTTGTTTCTCGACAGAAAACATCGGATTTATTGACGTATCGAGATTTATTAGAAGACCGTCATTGCGAGAGCGAAAGCTCGAAGCAATCTATGTCTGGATTGCTTCACTCCGTTCGCAATGACGACGATAGTTTCAATATAATCATCAACACAACTCCGCTTGGGATGACGCCTAATGTGGATAGTTATCCGGATTTGCCTTACGAGAAAATCACATCGGATTTTTTATGTTGCGATTTGGTTTATACTCCCGAAGAAACTTTGTTTCTGAAAAAATCCAAAGCACAAGGTGCCGTAGTTAAAAATGGCCTCGAAATGTTACACTTGCAAGCCGATCAAGCCTGGGAAATTTGGAATAGTTAGTTAGTTATCCGATACGTAAATCTAAGCAGCACGCCTTGCTGAATTTGCCATCTGCGACGAGGCTCTGCAAAGCGAACCGGGTTTCCGTCAGAATCTAGTCTCAACCTTGTATCGAAAAATGTATTCGGATTATAAACAATATGTGTTTCAAGTCCTAATGAGAAAAGCCTTGAGAGTTGGATGTCAAGACCAATCCTCCAATCAAACAATACGAAGGGGTCGGCCGTATGTAAAATATCAGCAAAAATCATCAGATTAGAACTTAGCGTGATATTGTTCGCTAAATTACGTGTAATTTCCAACTGTGCCATAGGTCCAAATGTATGCAGCCAATGTGCACTTGAATCTCTAAATTCTCCTGAAGCAGGATCCCTTCTTAATACACCGAAGTGTTCTCTGATATGAAAGGACTCATCCCTCACGAAAGTTGCTCTATAAGTTATCGGAGAAAGAAGAAGTTTTACAGATTCTGAAGGATTTACATATTCCATACCTATCGAAAATGAGAGTCTTGCAGGAGAAAGGAAACGCGATGAGTAATTATTTGTATCTCGAGCCGCTATCGAAGCAAACGTTCGGGTAAGTTGCGTTTCAGATTGAAATTGAGCGCTATATCTCCATAGAGGCGATGCCCTGAAACTATAACGGGACTGCAGGTTTAGTAAGTCGTTTGTTTTAAGCCAATTTCTAAATTCGCCACCTTGTGTTTGAGTGGTATATCGCCACTCAAATGTGTTTCGCCATGTTGAAAGTCCTCGTTCAAAGATTGCAGAGGAGGTATTTCGAAGGTCAAAAGAAAGTAAATTATTGCCGGACATACCTTCCCAATACCCTCGAGCTGTCATATTTATTCCTGCACCGAATCTTGATTCAAGCCTCCAATGTCTGACAGATTCAGCAATGAAAAAAGTTGTATCAATTGTTTCAATCGTTTCTTCGCCTATTAGCGTATCAACCGTAACAATGCTGATTCTGTTTTCACCGGTAGCTGCATCTAAGCTAATGATGCTGTCCATTGTTTGTTCAACAATAACTGTTGAGTGAATGGTTCTGTACGTGCGGCTGACTTTCATGCCGATGGTGTCTGCATGTGGATGCCGGGCAAAAGTTGTCAATGGTAAAGCCAAGAATACGGCTAATGCTAAAAATAGGTGTTTTCTCATAATTCTTCAATTTTTAAGTCTGCGGTTATTGGAAAATGGTCTGAATGTCTAACTCGAATTGTGGTGAAATTTTCGCAGGAAAACCCTTCGGAAAAGAAAATATAGTCTATCCGAAACGAGGGGTAAATACCGGCATATGAGGTTCCAAGTCCGAACCCACGCCTACGAAAAGCATCGTTCATATTTCTAGAAATTTGTCGATAGGCGAACGATACCGGTATATCGTTCAAATCTCCGGCTGCGATTGTTCTGTACGGTGAATCAGCAATTAGTTGTGCTAAAATTTTTGCTTGTTCGGCACGCCTAACGTAAGCCCGATTCATTCTTGAAATCATCCGCCCTACCCCTTTTCTGATGTCGGAAGTTTCAGTTGGAGAAGACATAAGTTCTTGATAAAACAAATCGTCATCCACTTGAAACCCGATAGACTCCAAGTGAAAATTAAACACACGAATTGTGTCGCCATGAGCCACAATATCCGCAAAAACAATCATATTTCTTGAATCTTCGAAGCGGATTAAACTATCGTGAATAATCGGAAATCTTGAAAATATTACGTTGCCAAAAGACATACGATTGTTCACACGTGATATGGAAGAGTATCTTAGTTCGAGATTATTCGCTAAAAAACGAGTGATCTGCATATCTCTTAAATCTTCTCGGAACTCCTGAAAAGCTATGATGTCAGGCGATTCTTGCAGTAAGAAATCCAAAATCTCATCTTGCGTTTGTCCGCGTATCGAGCTGATATGACCGTAGTGATCAAACAAATTTACATTGTAAGAAAGTACCCTGATTCGTTTTTCACTTTCAGTAAATTCCGGATTTTTAAATTGCACCATATTTTGGATATTCCCCCAATTCAAGACAATCGCAAGTAGCGGAATAATCACTGCTTTTTTTAGATTGAATAACAAAAAAACAGCGAATAAAATATTAATCACAAACAGAAACGGGAAAAGCAATCCGAGATACGCAAACCACACGAATTTAGCCGGATTCACGAATGTCGCAATGAAAGCACATATCAACAAAACGGCAAAAAAAATTGCCAAACTGTTGAACAAAATCCACACAAAACTTGTTTTATTTTTTGATTTAAAACCTCGCATTGTTTGCAAAGTTACGAAAAAAATCGTAATTTTGCAAATCAAATGGGAAAACGACCGAATAATATAAAAATCAAAAATAAGCGTGCCGAGTTTGAGTATTTCTTTCTTGAAAAATTCACAGCAGGTCTTGTCCTACGCGGAACAGAGATAAAATCCATACGCGCCGGGAAAGTGAATATCACTGATGCGTATTGTGCGTTTTTCAACAGCGAATTGTTTGTAAGAAATATGCATATCGCCGAATATCGCTTCGGAACCTACCTCAATCACCAACCTAAAGCCGATAGAAAATTATTACTCACGAAAAAGGAACTTAAAAAACTTGAACTTCGTAGTAAGGATAAGGGTTTAACGATTATTCCTACGCTTTTATTTATCGATGAACGTGGATTTGCGAAGATAAACATTGCTTTAGCCAAAGGTAAGAAAGCCTACGATAAACGTGAGAGCATCAAAGAAAAAGACATTCGCCGTGAAATGAGCCGAAACGATAGCGAATAGCAAAAGGTAAGGCGAAAATTAAGGGCTTTGTCATTCTCAAATTATTTTCGTATCTTTGCAGAGATTTTCACGAAAAAACACAAAATGAGCCCCACAGACTTATTACTTCAACACAGAAGTATTCGAAAATATAGTTCAAAACCTATTGAAGCAAACCTCCTGAATCGCTTGCTGGAAGCCGGAACCCGTGCATCCACGACAGGAAATATGCAAGTCTATAGCATTATCGTAACGCAAGATCAAGAACGCAAAGAGCAATTAAAGAAATGTCATTTCAATCAAGCAATGGTCTCGGAAGCTCCTGTGATTCTAACGTTTTGTGCCGATCTCAATCGCTTTAATGCATGGTGCAAAGCACGAGACGCAGAACCCGGCTACAACAATTTTCTGTGGTTTATCAACGGTGCAATTGATGCCATTTTGGCTGCACAAAATGTTTGTATTGCCGCTGAAGACGCAGGTTTGGGAATTTGCTATTTAGGCACTGCGACCTACATGGCAGACGAAATTATCGAACTTTTGAAACTTCCACATGGTGTGGTTCCGATTACGGCAATCACTGTTGGATACCCTGCTGAAACACCCGGATTGACTGACCGTTTGCCACTCGAAGCTGTCGTTCATCACGAGGAGTACATCCCTTACTCTACCGAAAAAATCAACGCGCTTTATCACGAAAAAGAAAACTTAGAACTCACAAAAAAACTTTTGGAAGAAAACCAACTTCCGAATTTGGCACAAATTTTCACCGAGAAGCGATACAAGAAAGCCGACAACGAATTTTTCTCTGAAAAATTCTTAAAAACCCTTACGAAACAGGGACTTATGTAATGACCTACTCACAAGAAATATTAGACCTTCTGCTAAAGGCCATAAAAGGCGATAAGGATGCGTTCGACCGGTTGATAAATACCGAAAAATGCCCTGAATTAGCGGCATTTTGCAATGCTGTCAAAGGAGACAAGAATGCAGAAATGTGGCTAAAAGCAAGAGTTGGTAGAGATTGGTGGCTGCTTGTAAATGCAATAGATGACGACGAATCGGCACTAAAAGAGCTCCAACATAGAGAAAATAAGTTCGAGGTAAGTTTTGTGCTTGCCTGTCAAGGCCGCAATGAAGGAAAATATTGGTTAGAAAAAAATGGATATTCTAATCTTTTACCGATATGTGCAGCTATTGAAGATCTTGGTAGTAACAGAAAAGGACTGTTGCGAGCAATCTATAAGCCGGATACTCGATTTTATGGAAGTAGAAATTGAAAATGAAATTGAAAATGAAAAAAAAGATTTTGGGATTACTGTTTTTTGCGCCTTTCTGGGGCTTTTCACAAGAAACTTCGAACGTATTAACCATTGATCAAGCGATCGAAATTGCATTGGAAAATAATTTTTCAATCCAAATTGCAAGAAATACAGCCGATCAAGTCAATGCATCTTGGGGAAGTGCGGGAATACTGCCTTCGCTTGGTTTGGGTGCAAACTATTCGATAAGCGAGGCTCCAGGCGACGCACAGGCTACCGCTCGTGCTCGTGCAACTGTTGAGCTAAACTGGACTGTTTTTGACGGATTTAGAATGTTTGCGGCTCACAGCAGATTTCGATCAATGGACGAAATCAATAGCGTGAATTTTCGGGCAACAGTAGAAAATACGATTCGTGAGGTTATCAACCAATACTACTTGATTGTAAGTGCACAACAGCAGTTGCGGTCTATCCGACACACGCTGATGGTATCGCAAACCCGTTTCGATTTTGTACAGGCAAGGCATGAAGTCGGAAGTGCTTCCAGATTAGATGTCTTGAATGCAAGAGTAGACTTCAACACCGATAGCAGTTCGTATCGGCGTAGTGTAGAGCAAATGTTATCTGCAAAAACTAACTTGAATCGATTGCTTGCACGTGACGTCAATACAGAATTTCAAGTAGCAGAAGGTATCCCTTTCTCAGGTGATTTGGATTTTTCGGAAATCCATGCAATGGCTCTTCAGCAAAATGCAGATTTGAATATTTCACGTTTACAAACAATGATGAGCGAAGCCTCAAAAAGAGAAATAAATGCTTTGCACATGCCGACAATCAGCCTAAATGCAGGATATGATTTTTTTAATTACAACCTGATAAGTCGTGGATTTTTTTATGGAGCAACTGCAAGAATGAATTTGTTTAACGGATTTGAAACTCAACGCCGACAGCGTAATGCAAGATTAGCCTTTGAAAGTGCACAACTCGCGGAGCAGGCGGCATTGCTAAATTTGGAAACACAGCTTCGTTTGCACTTTATCAACTATGAAACCAATCGAGACTTGGTAAATTTAGAAGCCGAAAATATCGAAATTGCCCAACAGAACATGGAAATTTCGCTCGAACGCTACCAACTCGGAAACCTTACTGCTCTTGAACTTCGTGAGGCTCAACGTAATTATCTCAACGCTATAAACCGCCACATAAACAGTTTGTATCTTACGAAAATCTCGGAAATAGTTTTGCGGCAATTAGCCGGGAAGTTGATGAGATAAGTTTGCTTTTAGTATAATCTGGACAAGTTTCTAAAAATTCGTGATAAATTTCTCGAAGCACCTTTATTTTCGGGTGTTTTACGTTTTTCACATAATTTATTGTTGCCGTCAAATAGGCTTTTTTGAAGTAAATATATTCCAATTCTTGCCGATATTTTTCGTAGAGATTATGCGTTTTTGCATAATCGAGCAGTTTTCGGAAAGCCGATAATTTATCCAAATAGCGTTTTTCGTTTTTACTATGGCTTAACGAATTTGCGTCGTACGTGTAATGATACATTGCTTTGTTAATACACGCAATATTTTCGGCATGCAAGATATTGCAAGTCAAAAAATAGATGTCTTCAGCGGCTCTTTCCTCAGGGAATGTGATGTCGTGCTTGCTTATGATTTCACGTCGAAAAATATAAATCCAAAAATAGCTTCTGAAATTTGACAAAAAATGCCGTTTGGTTTCGTCAGAAAAACGTCCGGATTTTACAGAGATATTTGACAAAATACGTTGTTTATTTTTTTTAGGATTTTCCAAAATAGCCCGGCAATAGCACAAATCTGCCGAATGTTGAATTGCTGTTTCGTACAACGTTGAATACATCTCATTTTCAACCCAATCGTCACTATCAAGAAAGGCGGCATACTCGCCTTGAGCCATTTGCAATCCAATATTTCGAGCTGGTCCCGGACCGGAATTGACAGCTGTTTTCGCAAATCGAAACATATTTTTTCGCGGATGTTCGGCAATGTGATTTTGTAGAATTTTTATGCTGTCGTCTTGTCCGTGATCGTCAACAACGATGACTTCCATGTCTTGAAGTGTTTGATTCAGCAGAGAATCAATACAACGAAGGATAGTTTCTTCTGCGTTGTAGACAGGAATTATTACGGAAAGCCTTGGCATGTTTTGTGAAAAAAATACTAACTCTTGTTTTCTCTCCTCCGCCAGTAATAATAGCCTATTCCTATCAGTAATAGAACGACAAAGATGGAACTGTAAAAAGCAATTCTTTGTGAAAAGGTGTGGAGTCTATTATCGTATTGGAATACAATCTCATGTTCGCCTTCAGGGATAATTAGTCCTCTCAAAATATAATTTACCCGCACAATAGGAACCTTTCTTCCGCTAATTTTCGCTTCCCAATTTCGATGAAATACTTCCGAAAACACTGCAAATTGTGGTGTTTCTGCAGATGTTTGGTAGATTATTTTGTTGGGCTGCCAATGTGTAAGAACAATAATTGCTGTTGTATCTCGTTCGAACGAAAAGTCTCTAACAAATTCACCAAACAAAGAAGTATCAACAATTGCAACTGAACTCGGATTAAAATCATCCAATGCTAAAATATCTTCGTCCGGATTTGCTACAAAGCGTATTGAATCCACAAACCATGCATGCCCGAGAGCAGCCACATTAAGTTGCACCTGACCGTTCGGCGCGATAAAATATTTTGTATTGAGCATATTCAACACATCTATATTCAAACCTCGTCTGTGTGACAAGTGGAAATCAATAATATCTTGATAGCGACGCAATTTCATTGGGCTATAGCCGCCGATTGATTTATGAAAGTAAGATGTAACCGATTCGTTAAACGTGTTTGAGGCAGCATTAAATACACGGAAATTCGGGTCAGGGTCCTGCAGAATTTGCAGATTAGCTTCAGTTGGAAGAATGCGAGCCTCTCTTCTATCCACAAAATGACGGTCGCCCAAATAGCGCCTCGCTACGCCCCACATATCTACCGTAACCAATACGATCAGTGCAATAATCAGGTAGTTTGTTTTCCGTATTTTTTTCTGTGCAAACATCCACATCAAGCCAAATGCCAACACTACAAAAATTAAAGAGCGCCACGTATCGCTCGTCATCATGGACTGGCGATGACTACGCAAAATATCTAAAATTTGTTCAATTGAAGATTGTGGAAATCCTGCACTCATCAAGCGATGTGCGAAATTCATGTCGCCTGCACTTGAGAAAGAAAGTACTGATGAACCAAACAGCAGAAAAAACACGCATATGCCACCAACAATGCCAAGCGTATATTTCAGATATTTCAACAAATTTTCTTTGCTGACTTTATTTTCGATAATTTCTTTTAATCCGAGCATCGCTAAGATCGGCATGGCGGTTTCGGCTATGATTAGTGCCATTTCCGGCGTTCGAAATCGATTGTAGAGCGGTAGATATTCAAACAAAAAGTTGTTTAGCAATGGAAAATTCCTGCCCCATGACAAGACTATCGAAAGTATAATGGTTGCAACTAGCCACCATTTTTCCGGACCTCTCAGCACAAACAGACTCAGTATAAACAGAAAAATAACGACTGCCCCTGCATAGTGCGGACCCGATGTAAAAGGTTTGTCGCCCCAAAAAGTCGGCAGAGAGGGAATATTTGCACCGGCTTGTCGAAGTTGTCGGCCGGTTCTTGAGTCAGGATCTATAGGAGTAGCACTGGCACCACCATATAAGTTCGGAATTAGCAATGTAAATGTTTCCATTATACCATAGCTCCATACAAACGCATAATCAATTTCCAAACCGGCTTGATTGGGCGGTGCTATATAAGGAGTTCCATCGGGATTTATAGTTAATTCCGAGCCTCCACGCATAGTGTCAACGCTAAAATCTTTTTTAGGCAGCAAAAGCACGGTATTCGTGACAACAGCTAACACTGCAGCAATACAAAGTACACCAACCGTTTTGGAAAATGTCGATAATCCGTTCTTTTCCCGCAAGGCATATATCATATAAGCGATTCCTGCACAAACTACCATAAGCAGTCCATAATAGGTAATTTGAATATGGTTGGCATCAATTAAAAATCCTAAAAATATCAAGGTAATGATAGATCCAAGTACAAGTTTCCCTCGAAATGCGAGAATAATTCCACCAAGCAGCGGAGCAAGCCAAGCCATTGCGTAGCCTTTTGGAACATGCCCGGCCTCAATGATAATGATATTGTACGAGGCTAACGAATAGGCCAAAGCCCCTAAGACCGCAAACCAAGTATTTCGGACACCAATACAAAGCATGAAAATATAAAAACCTAACAAATACGCAAAAAACATACCCATGTGAAAATGAAATATAGGGTGATGAAATCCGAATAAGCTCATCAAAGCATCCCAGATACCACCTCTTCTAGGCATATTAGAAAATTCAGGCATTCCGCTAAACATACTCGGCGACCAATGTGAATGCTCTCCTGTTTGAGCATAAAAATCCTGTGTCGCTTTCACCATGCCTTGCCAGCCTTTTACATCACCTTGTATAATGGTTTTATTGTCGAAAACAATCGGCGAAAAGTAAACAACCGTCAAGAGCAGAAAAAACGCAACTGCTACAACGTGCGGTAAAAGTGTTTTGAAGTTGAAATTTTTCATGTTGTGATGTTTTTTGTGGTGCAAAGATACGAAAAAAAAACAAAAAAATTGCATAAATGAAGAATTACTCTTATCTTTGCAAAAAAATCACCTAATGAACAAAAGACTTTTATCTATTCAGTATAAAATCAACGATGGAACCGCCGAAGGAGGGGTTGTTCTTTCTCAAACTAATCTTAATGCCATAAAAGATATTTTGGGTGCGGAACATGTGGATATATACGGTGTGCATGATTATGCAAAGAAAAAAACTATTTGGGATAAGATTGTTGGTATTTACGGCTTTTGTAATAACAGGCACTATGGATTAACTCGGAAAAAGCTAAACGAAATCATTAATCTGTCAGAAAAATATGATTTTATTTTTATTGATCGCTCTGTGTTTGGAATTATCGCCAAAAAATTAAAAGAAAGGAATTACAGAGGAAAAATTATTACTTTTTTTCACAATTTTGAGCCGGATTATTTTAGAGCTATACTCCCGAAGTTTTATCCCGGTCGATCTGTATATATTCGCTCTGTGATTAATAATGAATTGTGGGCTTGCCAATATTCTGATGTCGTTATTGCACTTAACGAAAGAGATAATTATTTGATTGCCAAAAATTATGGCAGAAGTGCCGACATCCTTATGCCTATCTCCTTAAATGATAATTATACTCCAACAGAAGCTCAAAAACAAGCAGAATTTGTCAATCCCCCAACGGCATTATTTTTTGGAACTAACTTCCCACCAAACAAAGAGGGAATTTTATGGTTTGTCAAAGAAGTTTTCCCTCATGTCAACATAAAACTGCAAATTGTCGGAAAAAATATGGATAAACTTGGCGATGGGATTCCTGCACACCCTAATATTGAGTTACACGGAACTGTTCCGGACTTGCAAAAATACATTGTGAATGCAGACTTTGCTGTTCTACCTGTTTTTAAGGGTAGTGGAATGAAAGTAAAAACATGCGAAGCTATGATGTATGGCAAGCATATTATCGGAAGTACAGAAACTTTTGAGGGTTACGATGTGGACTACAATAAAATCGGAGCTTTGGCAAATACCAAAGAAGAGTTTATTTCGGCAATAGGAGAATTAATTTCCGATAATCCGCTAAAGTATAACGAGTACGCGAGAACCCTATTTCTGGAAAACTATTCTTCTGCAAGTGCAAAAGAAAAATTAAAGTCGATACTGACAGATTAGCATTAGGTATCCGAAGGAATGTATTGAGCAAATAATTTGTGGCGAGAATGAACAATCCGATAATTCGGATTGTACTCTTTAATAATGCTCTCCAAGACTTCGGGGTCATCAGGAAGATGATAAGTGCAAATTGCAATTTTTGGCAGAAGTTTTTGAATCGTTGATTTTGCACCTTTCAAGAACTCTCGTTCGTAACCCTCAATATCGGCCTTTAAGAAGTCAACTTTGTCAATACCAATTTCTTCTATAAATTTGTCTAATGTGGTAATAGTTGCCATTTCCGAATTTTCATTAGATGTTGCAGTACCTTCAATAATAAAGTTTTCTAACCCTCTGCCGGTTGAAAAGCAAAGTGTTGTTTGCTCGCTCCCTAACCCCATTTTTACGGGAATAATTTTATTCTCGTTCAATATAGCGGTTGTTTCTAATAGTCCGTATTCGTGACTGCATGGTTCAAATGCATAAACTTTTGCATTTTTATGTGCACAATAGGCACTATAATCGCCTGCCCAGGCACCGGCATCAATGACAACATCGTTTGGCTTAACGGTAACATCTATTGTTTCATCTTGGTATCCATACGGCCCTTCAGGCAAAAAACTATCAAGTTTCAGAAAGACATTTTTCTCGTAAGAGTCGCCACAGTACAAATATGAAAAGAAAACATCAGGCAGAAGACTTGCAAAAGAAAGTTTATCCACAAGTGTTGGCAGAGCAGACATTTTTATATCGCCTATCTTTAAATATTCTAAACCATTCTCGTCAATACGTTTATAACGATTGTATACATAATCGGCATATTTTTGCTCGAAAAATTTAGTCGCAAATAATTCTCGCTCAGCTCCTTTGAGTAAATAAAGAAGCGTTTGGATAAATGTCCATCTTTGATAGCGAAATCCTATTATGCAGTTTTTTAGCAGTTTCATATTTTAGGTTCAATTATTTGCAAGGTTTCATTGAAAAATTAATGCCTGAGGCAAGGTAATTTCGTGGATAGTATTTGTTTGTGAAAATTTTTTCTTTGGTAATCATTTCTTCTGCTAAGCGATTTCGTAGAAAGAACTGATAGTAAAAAGAAATATATTCAGGCTTTGTAGTTTCACTGACAAATCCTGCTTTTTCACATTCCCGTTTCCATTTTTTCCAGCTACGCACATTTTCGTTGCCAAGTAAATACTCCTTTTGTAAACGCTCATCCCAAACTTTGATAACCCTTTTACTGCCCCTTTTTATGAAAAGTTTCAAGTTACCTATGATGTCGCTACCATTTTGTTCCACCACAATCAGCTTTCCATCGGGCTTAACAACGCGATGAAAAACATCAAGAGCTTTATGTAACGGTTCAATATGGTGTAAGGTGTCTTGTAGTATGATATAATCAAACGAGTTGTCATCTAATTTATTATCGAAAACATCAGCATAATCAACACTAAACAAGTCGCTGTTTCCGTATTGTTTCCAATATTCTTTTCTTTTTTCGATTTCATCAAAATAAAATTCCAATGTAGTGCCATACACACGATAACCATTCATTGCCAAAAACAAAGCCGTAGTTCCATATCCACAACCACAGTCCCAAGTAGCAACATTTTTGTCTTTGATTTGGTCAGAAATATATTGTAATCGTTGGAAAAAATAAGCTTTACGAAGTTCAAAACGATTATCAAACTTGTAGTACTCCATCATAGCTGGACTATTTTGCAATTCTTTTAGAAACAGGTCAAAAAAGTCGTTAATAGCCATTATTTTCTCTTGTTCGTTATATAAATTCAATTATTTACAAGGTTTCATCGAAAAATTGATTCCAAAAAAAGAGTATTTCCGCAACCAATGCCTTTTTATAGTACTATCTTTGGCAATCATTTCTTCCGCTGAACACTTTCGGTTAAAAATCGGATGATAGGAAAAACGGATGTATTCAGGCCCTGTTGTCTCGCTGACAAACCCTGCTTTCTCAAATTCCCGCTTCCATTTTTTCCAGCCACGTACATTTTCATTGCCCGTCCAAATTTGTTTCTGCAAACGCTCGTCCCAATAACTGACAATTCTTTTATTTCCTCTTTTTAGGAACAGTTTTAGGCTATGTATAAGGTTATTCCCATTTTCTTCAAGTACAATCACTTTTCCATCAGGTTTAACCACACGATGAAAAATACTTAATGCTTCCTGTAACGGTTCAATATGATGAAGTGTTTTCTGTATGATGATGTAATCATATGAATTATCATTCAGACTATTATCGAAAACATCAGCATAATCTACCTCAAACAAATCGCTGTTTCCATATTGCTTCCAGTATTTTTTTCTTTTCTCGATTTCGTCAAAATAGTATTCCAACGTAGTGCCATACACACGGTACCCATTCATTGCCAAAAACAAAGCGGTAGTTCCATAGCCGCAACCACAATCCCAAATAGTAGCGTTTTTGTCTTGAATTTGATCGGAAACATACTGCAACTGTTGCAAAAAATAGGCTTTCCGAAACTCAAAATATCTTTCGTCATTCAAGAACGTATGGTATGCCCTCATTGCAGGATGTTCTTCCAGTTCTTTTAAAAATAGCTCAAAGAATTCATTAATGGTCATCATGCTTGTTGTTGGCATTTTTGAATGCTACCTCGTCAAATCAAAGATATATCCCGTTGGACAACAATATTTACACCAAAATTTCGGAACAAACAGCGATACCAATAGGAAAACGCCTGCGATGACCATCGGAATCCACAAATAAGCATCAAGCATAAACCCCGAAAAAGGCTCAAAATTTACAAAATCCAAAATAATTCCTGTAAATAGCAACAAAATTATCACAAGTAAATACGCTGGGCGTAAATTGACTAAAATACGATATACTTTTTGTGGAATTTGAACATGTTTTTTGTTCAGTTTTCCAACCAATTCCTGTGCAGCACCATACGGGCAAACATAGGTGCAATAAAATGGCTTTTTAGTGATTAATGGCAATGCGAAAGCCAACAAAAACATTAACGGAATAATCCAGGCAACCCAATTTATACCGAAAACAAATAGATTAAAAAAGCCGGAAACCGAAAGATATTGTCCTTGCCAAAATCCGAGTACTATTACAGAAACCGCCAGTAAATATAGGCGGGCAGGCTTCATCTTTTTGGGAAAGAAGAAAGAAATTAAAGCAAACGCAAGTACTGCCAAAACTGCTAATAATTCCAAATCAAAAGCCAAGCCTTTTTCTGCGATAACAATCGGATCATCACAGATAATTTCGCCAATTTCGATGCGACGAAGTATATCATCACGGAGCGTATTGACTACTGCGACTGTTGTCATTGTTGCGCTTGTTATCGCATCTACATGGTGACCGACGGCTTCGCAAAGTGTAAGTCCATTCCATGAGTCCATAAAACCTGCGTTTTCGATAAGCCTAATCCAAGCTGGGGATTCATGACTTGGCAGAAAATTCACGCTGAAAATTGTTCCATCTTCTGAGACAACTACTTTCAGTGGCGTTTCCCCTGCCCAGCCGATGCGTTGGGGGCTTCTCGCTTCAAAGGCTGTTGCCCCTTCGGGAATGTATATCTCTTGCAGTTCTACTTCTTGACTTGAAGACCAGGGCAGGCGATCTTGAAGATGTGCTGCCCACAAAACAATGGTCACGCATAAGATAGCAAGCGTAGCGATAGACCAAATTCTTTCTTGAGTTTTTTTCATCATAATGCTTAAAATTTAATCACAAAGATACGATTATTTTTCGGATTGAGCAAATTATTTTTGATTCAGATACTCGTCAATCCCTTTCGCAGCAGCACGCCCGGCACCCATCGCGAGGATTACCGTTGCAGCACCTGTAACGATATCGCCTCCTGCGAAAACACCTTTTCGAGAGGTTTGTCCGGTGGCTTCATCGGCAACAACACACTTCCATCTGTTTACTTCGAGATTGTCCGTAGTACTTGCTATCAAAGGATTTGGCGATGTTCCGAGCGACATAACAACAGCATCGGCATCAATCACAAATTCCGAATCTGAAATTTCTACAGGGCTTCTTCTGCCCGATTCATCAGGCTCTCCGAGTTCCATGCGGATACATTTCAAACCTTTTACCCAACCGTTTTCATCACCTAGAATCTCAACAGGGTTAGTCAAAACATTAAAAATAATACCTTCTTCATGAGCATGATGAACTTCCTCTACACGTGCCGGCATTTCTGCTTCGGTGCGACGATAAACGATGTGCGTTTCTGCTCCCAAACGCTTTGCCACACGTGCCGCATCCATGGCAACATTTCCACCGCCGACAATAACTATTTTTTTCCCGACAAACACAGGTGTGGAAGCATTGGATTCGTATGCTTTCATAAGGTTCGAGCGGGTCAGGATTTCGTTTGCAGAAACAGCACCATTCAAGGTTTCGCCAGGGATATTCATAAATTTCGGCAATCCTGCTCCGGAACCGATAAATACAGCCTCAAAACCTTCCCTATCGATCAAATCATCAATGGTTACAGTCTTTCCGATAACGACATTAGTCTCGATCTTTACTCCAAGTTTTTTGAGATTCTCAATTTCGTATTTTACAACTTTTTTCGGCAAACGAAATTCCGGAATACCGTAAATTAAAACGCCTCCGGCTTCGTGTAGCGCCTCAAAAATCGTAACGTCATAGCCCATTTTTGCTAAATCTCCCGCACACGTCAATCCTGCAGGACCGCTACCAATCACAGCAACTCTGCGATGATTGGACTCTGCTTTTTCGGTAAACGAAATTTGATTTTGCCGCGACCAATCGCCAACAAAGCGTTCTAATTTTCCGATATCAACAGGTTCGCCTTTAATACCGAGAATACAGCGTTTTTCGCATTGCGTTTCCTGTGGACAAACGCGTCCGCACACAGCGGGCAAAGCCGAATCTTTGGCAATAATTCGTGCGGCTTCCTCAATATTTCCATTTTTGATTTCTGCGATAAATGCAGGAATATCAATCGCAACCGGACAACCCAAAACACATTTCGGATTTTTGCACAACAAACAACGTTGGGCCTCGCGAGTAGCTTCGTCCAAGTTGTAGCCATAGCAAACTTCTTCGAAATTTCCTGATCGAACGATTGGATCTTGTACACGAACAGGAACGCGGGATGGGCGCTTAGGAGAATCTTCGCGCTTGGGTTTCTGTGGTGGAGAAAAATTTTCTACCGTGATGTCATGTTCCACAATTGGTGTCAAATTACATCTGTGTTCCTCGGTATCCTTTGCTATTTCAAACGTTCGATACATACCTTGTCGGCGAATGGCTTCGTCAAAATCCACTTGATGTCCATCAAATTCCGGACCATCAACGCACGAAAAACGCACTTTTCCTCCAACGGTAACACGGCATGCTCCACACATTCCTGTTCCGTCGACCATCAATGTATTCAAACTTACAACCGTTTTAATGTCGTACTTTTTCGTAAGCTCCGACACAAATTTCATCATAATCATGGGACCGATTGCAATCACCTCGTCATAAGTTTTGCCTTGTTTTTCGATCAAATCCGAGATGACATCCGTAACTCTTCCGTGAAAACCTTCGCTTCCATCATCGGTTGTAAGATAGACATTCTTTGCAACTTTCCGCATCTCGTCGACCATAAAAAGCAGGTCTTTCGTCCTCGCCCCAATGATCACATCAACAGGAATGCCTTGCTCATGAAACCATTTTACTTGCGGGTAAACCGGAGCTGTTCCAACGCCTCCTGCTACAAATAAAAACTTTTTCGCAACAAATTTTTCTATAGGCTCGTGAATAAATTCCGAAGCCAAGCCAAGTGGCCCGACAACTTCTGTCAAAAAATCACCGACATTGAGTTTCGACATTTTTTCGGTCGATTTTCCAACGACTTGGAACACGATAGTTACTGTGCCTTTTTCAACATCATAATCGCAGATGGTAAGCGGAATTCGTTCACCATCTTCTTCTACAATAACGATAAGAAATTGTCCGGGCCGTGCCGACTTTGCAAGACGTGGGGCTTGCACGTCCATTAAATAAATCTGCTGAGCAAGTTGCTCTTTTTTGAGAATTTTATACATAAGTTAAAATCGTCTTCCAATTGAGATACCAGCACGTGGGAAGGCATTCTGATGATCACTACCAAATAACCGCCCTCCACCTGCAAAAACATCAAGTACAATTCCTATTCGCGGGATATACCACTTCCAGCCCAATGCAATACCTACACCAAAGGCAGCATCGTATGATCGTCTCGACCCACCTGGCCTCCAAGTATAATAGCTTACCCAATTTACCCCTAAATTTCCTTCAAGGAAAAAACCGGATATAGGTTGTTGTCCAAAATAAAGGCGATAGAAGCCTAACAATTGACCTTCAAGTCCTCTACCACCGCTACGATGATGATTTAAATTTGAAAAACTATAGAACCCGCTCGCACCGACTGAGCTAAAATCATTAAGCAGACGTTCATAACCTACGTTTAAACTTCCAGCAAGAAGGTGAGCAAGACATATTTTCAATTCATTTTTCCGCTCTAAATTCTGCGCATATGTTTGCCAATTTAGGGCAAACAACAATGCGATTAGTATGATTTTTTTCATGGTGATTTAATTTTTTGCAAAGGTACAAAAAAAAAAGGTCATTTCAAAAAAAATGTTAATAATCATACATTGCATAGCAAAAGGTCAATGGCAAGCAGATTCCCACTTCGCTTCGCTCCGTTCGACATCTGCTTTCAAAAAATAAAATTCGCAAAAAACTTGACTTTCTCAAAAATTTGTTGTAATTTTGCGGAGCGTTTTTATTTTCGCTTTGAAACAAAAATTAAAAAAAATCAAATATACTATGAAACCTACTCATGTAGAACACATCGGAATTGCTGTTGCAAATCTTGATGAAGCCATCAAGTACTATGAAGATGTGCTTGGTTTGGAGTGCTATGCAATTGAAGAAGTCGCCGAACAAAAAGTGAAAGTTGCATTTTTTCAAGTTGGTGACACGAAAATCGAACTTTTGGAGACGACTGATCCTGAAGGCCCTGTCGGAAAATTTGTTGAGAAAAAAGGTCCAGGCGTTCATCACATCGCATTCGCTGTTGAATGTACGGATGGCGCGTTGAAAGCCGCCGAGGAAAAAGGCGTTTCACTTATCGACAAAACACACCGCATCGGTGCGGAAAGTTTGAAAATCGGTTTTTTACATCCGAAATCAACCTTTGGTGTATTAACGGAATTTTGTAGTAAATAAGTAAATAATCAAAACGTATAATTTTTATGACAACATTTGAAGATAAAATTAAACTTTTGCTCGACAAACGAGTAGAAGCAAAGCTCGGCGGCGGGCAAGCCCGTATCGACGCTCAACACGCAAAAGGCAAACTCACTGCTCGCGAACGTATCGACCTCCTTTTAGATGAAGGCTCTTTCGAGGAATTTGATATGTTTGTAGAACATCGTTGCACCGATTTCGATATGCAGAAACAAACGTTTTTGTCGGACGGTGTTGTAACCGGCTATGGTACAATTGATGGGCGTTTAGTCTATGTATTCTCGCAAGATTTCACCGTTTTTGGTGGATCGCTTTCTGAAACATTTGCGAGAAAAATCTGCAAAGTAATGGATATGGCTATGAAAGCCGGTGCACCTTTGATTGGTATCAACGATTCGGGCGGTGCTCGTATTCAGGAAGGTGTTCAAAGTTTGGCCGGTTATGCTGAAATTTTCCAGCGCAATATTATGGCTTCCGGTGTTATTCCTCAGATTTCTGCAATCTTTGGACCTTGTGCCGGAGGAGCGGTATATTCGCCTGCTTTGACCGACTTTATTATGATGTCGAGACAAAACAGTTATATGTTTGTGACAGGTCCAAAAGTTGTGAAAACCGTAACAAACGAGGAAGTAACCGACGAGCAGTTGGGCGGTGCAATGGTTCACGCATCCAAATCAGGTGTTACGCACTTTGTTTGCGAAAGCGAGCAAGAAGGACTTTCCATGATCCGCAAACTTCTTTCTTATATGCCTCAAAATAATTTAGAGGAAGTTGCACCTGTGGTTTGTTCCGATCCGATTGATCGTTTGGAAGATTCGTTAAACGAAATTATTCCGGATAATCCGAACAAACCTTACGATGTGAAAGAGGTGATCAATGCGATTGTAGATAATGGCGAATTTATGGAGGTTCATCGCTATTTCGCACAAAATTTAGTGGTTGGATTTGCACGTTTCAACGGAATGTCTGTGGGTATTGTGGCTAATCAACCTTCTGTTTTTGCAGGTGTTTTGGACATCAATGCTTCTCGTAAAGGTGCACGTTTTGTACGCTTTTGCGATGCATTCAACATTCCTATTGTAACACTTGTGGATGTTCCCGGTTTCTTACCCGGAACTACACAAGAATATGGCGGTATCATTATTCACGGTGCGAAATTCCTATTTGCTTACGGTGAAGCGACCGTTCCAAAGGTTACGGTTACACTTCGTAAGTCTTACGGTGGTGCGCATTGCGTTATGAGCAGCAAGCAGCTTCGCGGTGATATCAACTACGCATGGCCATCGGCAGAAATCGCTGTAATGGGTGCGAGTGGTGCGATTGAAGTACTTTATGCACGTCAAGCGAAAGCCATTGAAAATCCGGAAGAGCGTGCACAATTCATTGCCGATAAAGTAAAAGAATACGAAGATAAATTTGCTAATCCATACAATGCTGCAAAATACGGATTTATCGACAATGTCATCGAGCCGCGCAATACACGTTTCAGAGTTATTCGTGCCTTGCAATCGTTGGCAACGAAAAAAGATACAAATCCGCTGAAAAAGCACGATAATATTCCACTCTAAACAGATAAAACATGGAAACATACGTAAAATTTGCCGGCAGCGAACCTACCGGCGCAGGAATGATACTCCTCTTGTCCTTGGCGGGAGCGGTGATCCTTTACCTTGCATTCAAACGATACAGAAACAAATCAATTGATGTCAAAAATCATAGTGCTAAACCTGCCATTCCTTCCAATGTGATGGCCGGAACTCCGGAACTTGCAGCAATTGCAGCTGTAATCCACCTATACAAAAACGAACTGCACGACGAAGAAATCACGATCATGACGATCAACAAAATCGCACGAGCCTATTCACCGTGGAGCGCAAAACATCAATTTTTAAATCAATATTTTAACTTACGCAGACGCTAAAATACAACACCATGAAAAAATACAAATTCACAATCGATAGTATACCTTATGCAGCAAAGATTCTCAAAGTTGAAGGTGATGTCATCTCGTTAGAATTGAATGGAGCATCGTATGAAGTTACAATCAACAGAGAAAAAGAGCAAGCCAAAACACCAACATTAGCCGGTCAGCCCGCAGTCGCTCAGTCTGCTCCGATGGCTACGGCAGGCGATGTTGCAAAAACCGCTCCGGCTTCGGCGCTCGGAAACATCAACTCACCACTTCCCGGTACAATTACCGAAATTCTCTGCAACGTTGGCGATACCATTACCATCGGTCAAAAAGTGTTAACACTTGAAGCCATGAAAATGGAAAACAACATCGAATCCGACAAAGCGGGAACGGTTAAAGAAATCAAAGTCACCAAAGGTGCCTCCGTGATGGAAGGCGATGTGTTGATTGTTATCGGATAACTTATAATTAATTTAGAAAAATAAAGATGATAAACCTCATAAACAGTAGTATCTTTCTCAGTAGCGGATACAGTATGGGGCTCACGGATATCACCGTACCCCAAGTTATAATGCTATTAATTGGCTTGTTTTTCACTTATCTTGCCATTTCAAAAAAATATGAGCCGTTGTTGCTTCTGCCGTTGGCTTTTGGAATCATAATCGCCAATGTACCGGGAGCAGGTCTTTCGGCTTATGACTATTTTGAATCTGCAGGACAGTTACGACCCGGATTGATGAACTTTCTGTACGGAGGTATCATGTTTGTGATCTTTCCCCCGTTGATTTTTCTTTGCATTGGTACGATGACCGATTTTGGTCCGTTGATTGCAAACCCAAGAACCGTATTGATAGGATTGGGTGGACAACTCGGAATTTTTATTTGCTTTATTGCTGCTTTCTTTTTGTTAAATGGAGAGGCGTGGCTCACGTCCATTATACCCGGATTTGACGGATTTTCTGCTGCAGAAGCGGCTTCCATTGCGATTATTGGAAGTTCCGACGGGCCGACTGCAATTTTTGCAGCAAGTCGAATGGCGCCTGAAATCCTATCTACTGTAGCGATTGCCGCTTTTTCCTACATGGCACTGGTTCCATTTATCCAACCGCCGATTATGAGATGGCTGACCACAGATAAGGAGAGAAAAGTTGTTATGCCGGCTCCAAGAAATGTATCGCAAAAACAAAAAATTCTCTTTCCGATTTTGCTAACACTTATTGTTTTGTTGTTTGTTCCTGCCGCCGGAGCATTAGTTGGAATGTTTATGCTGGGCAATCTAATTCGCGAAAGCGGTGTAACCGGACGATATATCGGAACGCTTCAAAATGCTCTTTTGAATATATTGACCTTGTTGGTTGCTCTTTCTATTGGAGCTTCTGCGACAGCAGATCGCTTTTTGACAACCACAACCATAATTGTTGTCATTCTCGGATTATTTGCCTTTGCTGTTGGAACAGTCGGAGGAGTTTTGATTGCAAAATTACTCTACAAAACTTCGGGCGGAAAAGTGAATCCATTAATTGGTAATTCGGGAGTTTCTGCTATGCCGATGGCTGCACGCATTTCTCAAAAACTCGGACAACAGTACAACCCTCAGAACCATCTATTGATGCACGCTATGGGACCAATTGTTGCCAGTACAATTCTTTCCGCTATTGTTGCAGGATTGTTTATTGCATTTTTAGCGGGATAAAAAAAGAACAGTGGGGCGTATTGCATACGCCCCTACTAGCCTACTCGACTGATATATCTTAATTTTTCGATATCCGTAATTTCAAAATTCTTTCCGGAAAACGAAACGATTTTTTCTTGTTGCCATTTTGAAAGTGTCATGATGATGTTTTCCACAGAACAGCAAGCGAACTCGGAAATCTCCTTTCTGGTTAACGAAAGTCTGAATGATGTCCCCGAGTAAATTTCTTCTGCCAAATAAATAAAAACATCGGCAATTCTTGCTTCCTTTTGCTTGTTAGCAACGCTAATGAAGTTAAGGATAGACTTCTTGAACATCTCTGAGGCCATTTGGAACACTGCAACAGAATAGTTTCCATTGTTTTTGAACAATTCGTATAATACACTTGCTTCAATCAAAAAAACTTCGCAGTCTTCCACTGCTACAATGGAGAACAAATTATTGTCTTTGTAAAACAAATTTGCTCCTCCCAAAATTTTCGGTGCGGAAACCAACGTTAAAATCGTGTTCTTTCCGCTTTCGGGCGATTGAAAATTAAATTTAACAATACCGCTTTGCAAATAGGCAATATGCGTAGGTGCCCCACCTTGTTTCAGAATGGTTTCGCCTTTTTTAAAGTTCAAAAAAACAGATGCTTTTTCAATTTTCTTGAACTCATCGTCTGTAATAAACAGCGTTGAGATTTTTCGAAAACCGCTGAAATTATCTTTGTTATTTTTTGTATCAAGAAGGTTCATATTTCTTTTGCTAAATTTTTATGTACTGGTCTTTATAGCAAATCCGCTACACAAAGATACGAAAAAAATATGAAACCATTTTGTCTGGTTTATTAACAATTTCGAAAAGTTATCAACAATTTAACATTTTTTAAGGAATTTTTTATACGAAAAACGACTTTTTTGCGTTTATATAGATGAGTACAAAACTTAAACCTCCTCGAATTCGAGGGATTTAGAAATTAATTAACGACAAAAACAAAACATTATGAACAGAAAAGAAACAATCAGTGTAAATGGTACAGAAATTGCAGTTATTTCAAGAAAAAATGACGATTACATCAGTTTAACCGACATGGCGGGTTACAAAGACACTTTAGAGGCACGTGTTGTAGTGTCTAATTGGATGAGTAGCCATTATGTTGTTGACTTTCTATGTATTTGGGAGCAGTTTAGCAATCCTAATTTTAACCGTATGGGTTTCCATACAGTTAAAGATACACCAGGCAGATTGGTATTAACGCCAAAACGTTGGGTGGAATTAACTAATGCCATTGGCATATTTTCTAAATCCGGACGTTATGGCGGGGGTATTTTTGCACATAAAGACATCGCTTTTGAATTCGGAACGTGGTTGTCAGCAGAATTTAAATACCTGTTGATAAAAGAATTCCAACGCCTCAAAGAGCAAGAACAAAAAGCCTTGGGTTGGTCAGCTAAACGAGAATTAGCCAAAATCAACTATCACATTCACACTTCGGCGATCAAGCAAAATCTTATCCCTGTCGAACTTTCTCCACAGCAAACTCAATCAGATTGCCATTCGGCAAATGCAGATATTGACAGGTGTGGAAAATCGAAAATTGTTGAGTTGATTTTTAACATGAAAATATTTTGTATCTTGCCAGTGCGAACACCACACCCGATGCACCAAATTCAACATTGTTGATTTCCACAAAATCAAGCGTTTTCTGATAAAACAACCATTCATTCTTTTTATGTGTTGATTTTTTTGTTAATTAAACACTTGGGTTTGTGCCTGCCAATAGTTTGCATATTGCCCTTTGGCTTCTAGCAGTTCGCTGTGCGTGCCTTGCTCCGCAAGTTTTCCGCTGTTTATCACAAAAATCGTGTCGGCTTGAGTGACTGTCGCTAAACGGTGGGCAATAATGATGATCGTTTTTCCGTCTTCACGTAGTTTTGCAATCACGTTTTTGATATATT
>WQWA01000011.1 GCA_009785505.1 Bacteroidales bacterium | reverse complement strand
CAAATACAGCACCTGACCAAGTTTGCGAAGGTCTGCCTTCTGTACCACGAACGGTCGTTGTACCTTCTTCAATATCTATGTTGGTAGTAGTTCCCCAAGTAACCGTGCCGAGTTCTCCGGCAGGCACACCTGTAGCGCCGCCGCCAAAGAGCGGCGTGTTGGAGTTACAACCTATCATTGAAATAGGTGTTACCGTGAGCGTACCTCTTACAACCGCTTCATCGCAAGGAGCTATATGGTTGGTTGTAAAGATTTCGAAAATATATCTGCCCGCTAAAGCAGTAGAACCGGTAAGCGTATGGGTGTTTCCATTGTAGCTGAGACCTGTCGGCATAGCAGCGGCATTAGTATCCACCTGAACGAAATCTCCGGTACCATCAAATATACTATCAATGCTGAACCAACGAATATCAGTCGTTGTAGCAGTTCCCAAAGTTCCTCCAACAAATCCAACGGTTACAGGAGCAATGGTTTGGCCGCTGCCTACGGTTTGATTTGCTGCAGCCGAATCAACTGTGAAGACAAGTATGTCGCAGGCGTAATCGCGGACGCACCGGACTGCAAAGCCGTTACCCTTACTGAGCGCATTCTGCGGGTACACGTAGCTCGCATTGAAGTGCAGGATGAAAGCAAACGGCGCACTGTGCTCGGTAGAAGACCAGTAGAACGACTGAGCAGCCGTGGGACCGCCCGAGGAACCGGTAAAGCGAGAACCGCCCCAAACGCCACCATTCGGCGAATTCGCATTGCCGGTATAACCACGAACACCAATGATATTAGTTCCGGATTGACTATTCAGACCTGTTCCGCCCAAATTCAAATCCAAATCAATGAAATCTTGTTGCGTAGGAACTCGCCAAGGATAAGGACAAAGCTCATCCTCAAAACGCATCACAGCACACCAGCTGAAATAATGTCCGCTAAAATTAGCATTGCCAACAGAATTACGGCAGTCCGCATTAAAACTTGGTAAACTTCCGCCGTCAAACGTCTCTCTGCCTGCACAAGCCGCTGCGACTACAGCATCCGACCATTCTTGAGTGGCTCTGCCGCCGGTACCGTGAATAGTCCAGGTTTGATCCGTTGCAAAATCAGCGCCTAAAAGACCCGGGCCCCAGCCCGGCATAGCATCGTTACAGCTTGCAGGAATTGGTGCGAATATCGTATCGCGGATGCAGCGGAGGGCTAAACCCTGAGACTTAGTGAAGTCATCAAGCCACACTCCCGCTAGACCAAAACGCAAACCGCGTCCAAATATAGGAGTGATCTCGGTAGACATCCAGTAGCCCGAAGCCGGGCTGGTAGGTGAATTTGGAAGACCGGTAGAAAGAGCACCACCCCAAATACCGCCAACCATAGGAGATTGTGCACTACCCTGCTCTCCCGTAAACGTATTCGGGATAAGAGGAACAACATTGCCTGTAGTAGTAGGCGCTTGATAACCTAAATTCTCATGTAGAATCCTAAAATCAGCCGAATCCGGTACTCGCCAAGGATAAGGACAAAAATCGTCAGCAAAACGCATCACAGCACACCACGAAAATAAATCGCCCGTTTGAATTGTGTCGCGATTACCGAGAAAACTACCCAGCGTTTGACGACAGTCGGCATTCCAATTGTCGACCGTTCCGCCGTTATATGAATCGTTGATGCCATCATTACCTTTTTCACAAGCCGCAGCAAATACCGCACCCGACCAAGTCTGTGCAGGTCTGCCATCGGTACCGCGAATAGTTGTTGTACCTGTTTCAATATCCGTGTTTGCCGTATTACCCCAAGAGATAGTACCTAAACTTGGACCCCAGCCCGGCATGGCATCATTACAGCCTGTCGGAGGTGGTGGGAATACGGTATCACGGACGCAGCGGAGCGGCAAGCCGAGACTCTTATTGGCACCATGTTGAGGGTGGATGTTGGACGCATCCAAAAACAAGTTAAAAGCTTGCGTAGCTGAGTTCTCAATAGATGACCAGTAGGCCGAGAAAGCAGTAGAGAAAATATCACCAATCGTACTCGTCGTCCCGACTGTCCATCGAACACCACGCCAAGTACCTCCAATCTGAGGATTAACGTGGCCAGTGCCGGTAGCCGGTGTATAGGCAACAGGACGAGCTGAAGCAAGTTGATTGTTTTCACCGGTTCCACCCAAATTCATATCTAAATTAATGAAATCTTGTTGTGTTGGAACACGCCAACCGTCCGGACAAAGTACATCCGCAAAACGCATAACAGCACACCAAGAGAAATAGTCGCCCGCAACAGCGGCAGGTCTACCTTGGAAGAATGCGTTCAACGATTGACGACAATCTGCGTTGAAAGTACCGGCAATAGGACCTCCATTAAAATAGGCGCTCCACGAAGCATTGCCTTTAGCACAACCCGCAGCAAAAACTTCACCCGACCAAACCTGCGAAGGTCTGCCTTCAGTACCGCGGATGGTTGTTGTACCTTCTTCAATATTTGTATTCGCAACATTGCCCCAAGAGACCGTACCGAGTTCTCCGGCAGGCACACCTGTAGCACCGCCGCCAAAGCCCGGTGTGTTGCTGTTGCAACCTGTCATCGGAAGAATTTCCGGACCGTCTTTTACACAGCGCAAGGCAAGACCATGACCTCTATCAAAGAAAATTCGTGGACGAACCTGGTCATCGGGGGAGGAGAAAGTCATAGCTATTCCGGATGGGGACTGCAAGCTTTGAGACCAATAGGTTCCAAAAACATTCTGACTTTGAAGCGTGCCCGTCCGGGTACTGGTACCACTGTAAACACCACGCCACCATTGACCCGGAATACCGGTAGTTGCGATATATCTATCTCTGAGAACAGGATTATTGATTTGATCACTTCCTGTTCCACCAAGAGCACTATCCAAATTGATAAAATCTTGTTCCGTCGGCACACGCCAAGGATACGGACAAAGCACTTCCGCAAAGCGTGTTACCGCACACCAAGAGAACAAGTCGCCTCCATCCGGGAACATGCGATTAACATCGTGGCTTCTGCGGCAATCCGCGTTGAAATTATCAGGATCTGTACCGCCGGCAAACGTCGTCTTATTACAGTTTTCCGCCATCACCGGACCCGACCAGATCTGCGAGATTCGGCGGGCGTGGACTTGACCGGAAATAAATATCGAATCGTCCGGTTGTCCGGCATCTCCCGAGAAGTTTCGGGTTATGGTGCCGAGGCTTGTGCCCCAACCCGGTTCGTTGGTGTTGCAGCCTTGCGGGGCTGCGTAATCGCGAATACAGCGGAGTACCCTACCAAAGCTTTTAGCAGCTGTCGCCGGCAAACTTATTCCATCTGGCCAAAAACTCAGGTTGTGAGCTGTCGTTGGTGAAGCCTCGGTAGATGACCAATAATATGATTGCGTATTCGAAACAAGACTGCCGGCATGGCCCGTCCACCGAGAACCACCCCAAAGACCACCAATTTGAGGTAGAGGAGGAGTACCGCTGCCGGAAGTATACCAGGTTGAAATTTGAGTTTCAATGGTAATACCGTTTATCGTTCCGGCTGCTCCACTTCTACTTAAGCCTGTTCCTCCCATATTCATATCTAAGTCTATAAACTCCTGGCTTGTAGGAACACGCCAAGGATAAGGACAAAGGTCGCCGGCAAAACGCATTACAGCACACCAAGAAAAGAAATCACCGGAAACGGCCGAAGAACGACCACCACTAGCACTTAGGTGAGACTGACGGCAATCAGCATTAAAATTACCGGCAGTTCCACCATTGAACTCATCACCACCGGTAGTGTTTCCTTTAGCGCAATTCGCAGCAAATACAGCGCCAGACCAGACCTGCGTAGGTCTTCCGTCGGTACCGAAAATAGTCGTTCTTCCTATTTCGATGTCTTCATTAGTCGTATTACCCCAAGTAACAGTGCCTAAACTTGGACCAAAGCCCGGCATAGCATCATTACAGCTTGCAGGAATCGGTTCGAATACCGTATCGCGGACGCAGCGAAGGGCTAAGCCGTCACTCTTAGCGCCACTACCAATGTACTCAGGATGTACCACCCCAAAAGCATGGAAAAGCAACCTGTGGGCATTCCAAGCAGAGCTCTCGGTAGACGACCAATACATCGAAATATCATGATCTAATGTAGAGGTAGGTGGACTACTTGCTAGCGTTGCACCACCCGTCCAACGAGCACCGCCCCAAATACCCCCTATTTCAGGAGCGGCAACAGTACCGGTAAGTCCTACATAAGTGTT
The DNA here is from genome assembly GCA_009785505.1 of Bacteroidales bacterium. Classification (GTDB taxonomy): domain Bacteria; phylum Bacteroidota; class Bacteroidia; order Bacteroidales; family P3; genus WRKV01. Next base: position 45,386 of record WQWA01000011.1, on the reverse strand, counting down.
CGGCAGTATGGTAAAAGGAGGAGGAGCAGGATGACCTAGATTTCGATGCAAGATAGCGAAGTCTTCAGTAGTTGGAACCCGCCAACCATCCGGGCAAAGCATATCTGCAAAGCGCATCACGGCACACCAAGAGAATAAGTCGCCGGTAACAGCATCAGGTCTTCCACTATTGAAAGTACCCAATGTTTGACGACAGTCAGCATTGAAATTGTCTGTTGTTCCGCCATTAAAGGCATCTTCAATATTAGTACCTTTAGCACAAGCCGTAGCAAAAACAGCTCCCGACCAAGTCTGAGCAGGTCTGCCTTCGGTACCGCGGATTGTAGTTGTGCCGCTTTCAATATCTGTATTCGAAGTATTACCCCAAGTGATGGTACCTAAATTTGGACCAAAACCTGGTTCGTTGCTGTTACAGCCTTGCGGGACTACGTAGTCTCTTACGCAACGGAGTGCAAAGCCGCTGCCCTTATCGAAACCGCCGAACTGAGGCCAAACACCCACGGTACTAAAATATAGGAGTAGGGCATTTGTAGCAGATATCTCAGTAGATGACCAATAGCCCGACCCTGCGCGCGTAATCTCCGCAGCGAAACCCGTCCATCGAGCACCACCCCAAGGTCCACCAATTTGAGGAGCAGTTACCGTACCGTCAGTACCCACGTAAGTATTTGCGATAAAGGGCACAGTACCTTGCAAAGTAGAAGGAAGTGCATAACCCAAATTTTGATGCAAAATAGCAAAATCCTCGGTAGTAGGCACACGCCAGCCATCCGGACACAACACATCACCAAAACGCATAACAGCACACCAAGAAAATAAATCGCCTGTAACAGCTGCTGCTCTGCCGGTGTTGAACGTGCCTAGCGTTTGACGGCAATCGGCATTCCAGCTGCCTGCTGTTCCACCATTGAATTCATCGTTAGAGACATCAATACCTTTTGCACAACCCGCAGCAAATACAGCACCCGACCAAATTTGTGCAGGTCTGCCATCGCTGCCGAAAACAGTCGTTGTGCCGCTTTCGATAGTTGTGTTGGTTGTGTTGCCCCAAGTGATGGTGCCGAGCTGTCCGGCAGGCACACCTGTAGCACCGCCGCCGAAGCCCGGAGTGTTGCTGTTACAGCCTGTCATCGGAATGTTTGTTACTGTAAGCGTACCTCTAAGAATTGCTTCATCGCAAGGAGCTATATGATTGGTTGTAAAGATTTCGAAAATATATCTTCCCGCTAAAGCAGTAGAGCCGGTAAGCGTATGGGTGTTTCCATTGTAGCTGAGACCTGTCGGCATAGCAGCGGCATTAGTATCCACCTGAACGAAATCTCCGGTACCATCAAATATACTATCAATGCTAAACCAACGAATATCAGTCATTGTAGCAGTTCCCAAAGTCTGCGCAGCAAGTTCTGCAATTACAGGGGCAATGATCTGTCCGCTTCCTACAGTTTGATGCAGCGTTAAGGAGTCGCTCACAAGAACAAGGATATCGCACTCGTAGTCGCGAATACAGCGAAGGGTCAAGCCGAGACTCCTACTGATGGTATGTTCTCGAGCGTGCACATGACCCGCACTAAAGCCCAGCAAGTAGGCTCCAGTTGCTGACGCTGTAGAAGACCAGTAGAGTGAGCTCTCCTGCGTTAGAAAACCTGATTGAGCCGTAAAACGAACACCTCCCCAGATACCTCCAACTGTAGGAGCAATATTAGTACCAGAATTAGCAGTATAGCCACGAATTCCTATAATATTGACTCCTACCTGACTGTTCATTCCTGTTCCGCCCAAATTCATATCCAAATCAATAAAATCTTGACTCGTAGGAACCCTCCAAGGATAAGGACAAAGCTGGTTGCCAAAACGCATCACAGCACACCAAGAGAAGTAGTCGCCGGTAATACCTGCCGCTCTGCCATTGTTGAATGTGTGCAACGACTGACGACAGTCTGCATTGAAATTCCCCGTTGTTCCGCCATTAAATTCATTTTTTTCACAAGCCGAAGCAAAAACAGCGCCGGACCAGACCTGTGAAAGCCTTCCGCCGGTACCTTCGATCCTACTAATGCCGCTTTCTATATTCGTGTTGGATGTATTACCCCAGGTAATAGTACCCAAAGAAGCACCCCAGCCCGGTACGCTGTTGTTACAGCCGGGACATGGAATATCTGAAATATTGATCGTTCCTCTTAGTCTTGCCGTATCGCAGGCAGGCTCATCATGGTCGGTGGTAAAGACTTCAAAAATAAAATGTCCGGAATTCGCAGGAGTACCTGCAATTCCTCTCACTCCCGTGCTCACACCTATTAAATTGCTGACCAAATATGTAATTCCCGAAGGAGTAGAAACAGCTGTGGTATCAACTGCATCGGCGCTGACTTCAAACCAGCGGACAGCCAGATCGATAGCCGATCCCGAAGTACCTTCAACCAAGTCAAAACTAATCGGCAGTATGGCCTGTCCCATACATATCGCTTGATCCGACGTTCCGGCAGTACCTGTAAAGGTAATGATATCGCACGGCTCGTCGCGAACACAACGCAAAGTCAAACCGAAAAATTTAGCCATGTTCCACGCAGGGAATGCATCCGTAGCAGTGTAGTACAGACTACGAGCACTGTTTGCGTCAATTTCGGTAGAAGACCAGTAAAGCGTGTGAGAACTTGTAATTTGACCGGTATAACTCGTAAACCTTGAGCCATTCCATAGACCGCCAACCTGAGGAGCAATCGTTGTGCCGACTGTACCTGTGTACGTATTTGCTATAAGTGGAACACTACCGCCAACAACAGAGGGCATTGCATAACCCAAATTTTGATGCAATGCAGCAAAATCTTGTTGTGTAGGAACACGCCAAGGATAAGGACAAAGCTGTGCACCAAAACGCATTACAGCACACCAAGAGAAAAGGTCACCCGTTTGAATCGTGTCACGATCGCCAAGGAAGCTGCCCAGCGTTTGACGACAGTCTGCATTGAAATTCCCCGGTGTTCCGCCATTAAATTCATTGCTGGGGCTATCATTACCTTTTTCACAAGCCGAAGCAAAAACAGCGCCGGACCAGACCTGTGCAGGCCTGCTTCCGGTACCCGCAATCAGCGTAGTGCCCGACTCAATATCCGTGTTGGCGGTACTGCCCCAGGCGATAGTACCTAAAGAAGCGCCCCAGCCCGGTGTATCCAGATTGCATCCGCGCATACCTGCGTTGATGGTGCCCGTGAGCGATACCGAATCACATTGGGATCCAATAGTGGTTATAGTATACACAAAAATACCCGCATGCGCCGGTGTACCCCGGATGATGATCGGACTTACTGCTCGATCAGAGACCGTAATTCCGGCAGGAGCTGTATTGGTATCCCCGGTACCCTGCCACGTTATACGCACAGAGTCAGCAACACCCCCGAAAGTATAAGCAATCCACGTAATGGAGTCTCCCAAGGCGATCTGCTGGTGGTCTGTACCCACAGCGCTTGTCAAAGCAAGGGTCTGGGCAAGGACATGGATATTGAAGCTGTGCACGGCGGCGCAGAGGTCTGGCGTGGTGATCTTCACCCAGAATACAGAGTCCGCAGTGAGGACAGGAGTCGTGATCGAAGAACCCGTTTCGCCGGTATTCCATAGATAGGTTCCGGCTATAGAAGTGCTCAGAGCAAGGGTAGAGCCCGTACAGATGGTATCGAAGAAAACTGTGTCGAATACAGTACACGGAAGAAGCGTATTGCCGACAACGGTATTGTTGAGGAAAAGAACCTGCCCTCCCGAAACGGCAAAACCGTCCAAGCCGGCGCGGTTGCCCGAAAAAACACTGCTGAAAATCTCAGCCTGCCCCTGGGCCCAGACACCGCCGCCGCGGCCGGCCGCCGTGTTGTCCTCGATCCGGCTGTATTCAAGCCTTGAACCGGGAAGCATCACTACGCCCCCGCCGTTCATACGGCCGATGATGTTTGCAACACCTCCCCGGACTGTAAAACCGCTCAAAACCGAAAACTGACCCAGAGTGACGGCTCCAAAATTTCCCCCCGCATCAATGATGGTCGGATTGAGCGCAAAATTACGCTGGCTCGTATGCGTCTCCGTACCCAGAAATCCACCGTAAACCCTCACATTGTCAGGAATTTCCAAAGTACCCGAAAGATGGTAGGTGCCGTACCGAACCCACAAAATATCTCCCGCGGAAGCTGTAGAAACAGCATGTTCCAAAGTTACAGCTCCGGCCCAGTCTGCTCCCGGCCCGGAAGAAGAACCGGAAGGACTCACGTGGATGACCGATTGTGCAGGCACAAGCAACACTGCAGATGCAAGTATTATTAAAATCAACGATCTTTTCATTATATTCATCTTTTTCATTTTCAATTCTAATCTAAATTCTCAGTTTTCAATTCTGAATTATATATTTTTATCTTCAAATTTCTGTATTCTGTGTTTAGGTTTTCTATTACTACTGCCAGTTCCGGCGAACCCGCACATCGTCGAAACGGTTCCACAAAGGTATAAAATAATTGACCGAAACCTCATGCGAACCCCGCTGGAAAGGGCGGATGATGCCGAAGTTCATATCGAAAGAGTATCCGATCCGCAGGCCTTCCATAACCTCAGCCATAAAAACCAGAGAAACTGCACGCTGGCCCGTCATAAAGTTACTCCCCACGAAAAAACGGTTGTCGTAAACCAGATTGGCGCCCACGCTCAAAGATACCGGATTGGTATGCTTGTACCGCGCCAGAAAATGAGGACGCAGGTCGAGATCGCGCGAAAGAGCGATATTGTACCCGCCCATAACGAAAAACTGACGGCGCACGTGTGAATGGAAAACATGCTCGCGCCCATCTATATCCATACGCACCTCGTCGAAGCGGGGCATGGTAAGATGACGTACAGAAAAACCAAGATAGAAGTCTTCGGCCTGAAGATAGGCCCCAAGGTTCATATCGAAACGGTTGCTCACCTGCCTCCCCCCGTCTTCCCAGTAGACCGGATCTTCCGGATGCATAACAAACGTGACCATGTTCCAGTCCGTAACCGTGTTCAGAAGACCGGCCTGCAAACCCAGACTCAAAAAAGTCGTCGGATTGAAGAAAATCTTATGCGCATAAGTGATGTTGGTTGTATGGACGAACTGAGGACCCCAAACCTCCCGCTGGAAGACAAAACCCATAGCGTTGCGCTGGCTCTGAAACGGAGCATGCGCGTTGAAGCTCATCAGTTTGGGAGAGTTCGGAATGTTCACCCACTGGTGGCGGACGCTCAGATTGGCCGAAAACAGATCGTAAGCTCCGGCAAAACCAGGATTGAAGATCAGCTGGTTGCCTGCGTACATTGCCAGAGGGGTACCCGTCTGGGCCTTAAAAAGTACAGGAGCAGCACAAAGCATTATTAAAAAAACTGTCTTTTTCATTATTGTCGTCTTTTTCATTTTCAATTTCAATTTCAATTCTTAACTTTAAATACCAAATCCTTATGCAGGCCTATCTGCCCGACAATCTGACGATGATCCAACCGGCAACAGCACGCATGCCTTCTGCTTCAACTATATAGTAGTACGTCCCGTCGGCAACAAGATCGCCGCGGCTGTTGTGCCCGCGCCAGACACGGTCGATGTTGTCGTAGTTGTAGATCGTAATAATCTCTTCTCCATAACTGCTGATGATCACAACACGGTTGTTGGGGAAAAGTTCGATGTTGCGGATGTACACAAAATCGTTCAGACCGTCGTCGTTCGGTGTAAGAAGCATCGTGGCCATAACACGCGCATAAGTGCACGCAAGAGGAATCTCTGCATCTGCAGTACACCCCCGGCTGTCGGTGGCAAGAACTCTGTACATGCCGTAGGGGACATTCAGAAGGTGCTGGGAAAAACGCTCAAACTCTCCGTCCCATAGAGAACTCCAGTTGAAATAGAAAGGACCCGTCCCTCCCGAAACTTCTACAAAAATACTCCCGTTCGAACAATCCTCGTTATCGGCAGGATCTACACGGAAAGAAATATCCAAAGGAACTACAGGGTAGATCACAACCGATGCTGTTCCGCTGATCCCGTGGGCATCGGTAACCGTAACACTGTGCGTACCCGGGTTGAGGCCTTCAACAACCCTGTTGGTCGAACCGGTGCTCCACAAATAGCTGAAAGGACCCGTACCCGAAACCGTGCCAACCTCGGCCCAGCCGTCGCCGATAAAACAGCCGTCCCAGCTCTCGAGCGAAACTATAAGCTCGTCCTTGACCGTAATATAAACAACTGACGAAGTATCGGAGCAGACACCGCTGGAAGCAACAGCAAAAAAACGAGAAGACTCCGACAAATTGGTCAGATGCAGATTGCTCAGAACCGTCAAGCTGTCACCGGCAAGCCAGGAAACAGAACCTGAATACTCCAGAACATATAGAACAACATCCTGGCCAAGGCTGATCGTCGTGTCGTTCATCGCTACAACCCACGGCCTTGGGTCGACATCCAGACGAACCAGTGCAGAAGTGTCGCTGCTGCACGTACCACGGACAACAACACGGTAGTACCCCGTGTCAAGCATAGAAACAGAAGGTATAAGCAAAATAGAGTCAACAGCACCATCAATATCTACACCGTCCAACTGCCACTGAAAGCTCAAACCGTCCCCCACAGCTTCTACAATCAGCTCAACTGCCTCACCTCCGCACACACGCCCCGACAAAAAAGGCTGGACCGTAATTACTGCAGGAACGCTCAAATACTCAAAAGCGCCGATGTCCACATTACGGCAAGACAGACGCCGATTATTGTCCAGATCCAGTGTATCCAAAACTCCAAGATAGTACCGGTTCCCCATATCGAACAAAGCACTGCCGGCATCAATACGCAAACCTGGCAGAAAAGGACTGTTCAAAAGATGAACGTTGTCAAAACCACCGGTAAGAACAGAATCAGAAGCAGAAAAACTTACAGAAACACCCGAAGATACAGCTATGCCCCCCGGATTATCGAAAACAACACTGTTCCGAACCTGAGAACCAAAACCTAAATCCAAAACAGACTGACCGTAAAAAAAATTAAAGGCAAAAAGTAATGTTAGTACAAAAAAAGATTTTTTCATCATCGTATATGATTTATGATTTTTTCATTTGTTCTCAATTAGATATGCAAAGATAAGCATTCTAATCTTGAACCTTTTATTTTATAAATTTTCACTATTACACAGCAATTATAATTATACAGCAACTATAAAGTTTGCAAAGATACGAAAAAAAAATGATATTTGCAAGTAAAAAAAAAAAAAACAGCGTTTTTGCACTTTTCAATATGCTCCAAAATATCGACGCAAGAAGTATTCAATTGAAAGAATCAAAATCAAAAAGAACAAAATCCATTTCAGGTTGATGAGTTCGTGAAATGCCCGTTCTATGTAGGTTACAGACCTAGCATCATCACGAGAAATGAGCATATTTCGCAACTCGTCTAATTGATTTGGATAGAACATTTCGGCATCCGTTTGCAAAGCAATTAAGTTCAATAATTGGTGATCAGCACGCAAATTCAGCTGTTCGATATTCATCGCTCGCACGGAAAAACCACCCGTTGCTTGATGTGTTTGGCTGCCTAATCTTGTCCGTGCAACGTACGTGTAATCTCCGACAGGCAAAAACCCCGCACGTAATTGATACATCGTCCCGGAAGGCGAAAATGTAAACGGGAAAATCGCACCATCGGCATTTTTTATTTCAATGGCAACCTCTGAAGAAGTAACAAGCTCATTCGCTTCGTTGTAAAGTTCTGCCTCCATTTCAATGGGTTCCGTCTCATCGAAAATAGGTCTTGAATGCACCCGGAATTGGCGTCTGTCGGCAGCCGCAGAAAGAAATTGAACAGTTCTGTTCGTCAGCTCGTTTATCGCCTCGTGATTTTGATTTTGTAAGTATTCATGCAACCTCCAGCGCCAAATGCCTTCGCCCAAAAGCACGGCAGTTCGATTATTTACATTCTGATTAACAAGCATCAACGGCATATCTGTCGTAATGTTCAAGATTCTTTGAAACAAAAATATCTGTGCCGTTTCCGCAAATGTAAAAGCCGCAAAAGGCACGGTCAATGGTGGAAAACTGAACAATTGATTTCTCGAATCGTTGGAAAATGTAAAATTCGTGAATGCCGTATTGAAACTCGGAAAGGCGTCATTGGTCTGCTGTCCGCGCGGTTCTATACTGACACCAAAATTCATTCGATTGAACGCATTGAAATCGGTTTGTGTTCCGAGAATTTTCCAAACCGGAATTTCTCTCACCAAAACTTGTTGAACAAGATCGCTCATAACGCCTGATCTTGCAGGGAGTTGATGTAAAATAACTACATCGTAATTTTCGAGTGGTTGCGGAAGATTTCCGTCCAAAACCAAGTCCACATCGTAGCGTTCAGATGCCAAAATGGAATTTCGAATTGCCGAAATATCAGGATGCGGGGATGCTGCAAGCAATAAAATTTTTCTGCGAGAGTCCAAAATTTCCACAAAAATTTCACTGCGGTTGTTCACCACATTTCGTTCACCTTCAACTTCGGAAACCGAAATTATGTAACGCTGTATCCCTACGTTCTCAGCCGTTTGAAACGTTTCAATCGTTTCAAAAAAATGTGATTGGTCAATATTTACTTCTCTTGAAAAAAGCGTGCGGCCTTGATTTTCGATGGTTACAACTACTCTCGTATTGAGTACCTGCGTTGCTCGCAATTCGATATTAACCGGAAATTGATTACCTAAATGAGCAGATCTGTTGTGATGCACACGATGTATCCACACATCCTTATGTTCGGCTGTATCGCCCAAAGCAACTGTGAAAACAGGAACTGCGATATTTTCGGCTGTTTGCAAAGGGTGCTCCCCTGCTGTGAAAATTCCATCGGAAGCCAAAACTACAGCCATTAAATTTCTACCGAAGAATTGCGTTCTGACTTGTCTCAACGCGTTTGAGATATTGGTTTGTCTTTGATCGAATAAAATATCGTTTGTCGAGGAAATATCGTTTCCGAAAGTCATAGGCTCAACTTCAAACTTATCTCCCAAACGACTTGAAAAGTCAGTCCATTGCGAAAGCCATTGCGGATTATCTTTTGCAAAATAGGCTAACGATTCCGTGTTATCGTGAAGCAAGACCACAATCGGTTTTTCCGTTCGACGATGTTCGGTTTTCAGCAAAAAAGCAAGCAGCAAAAAACTAATCAAAAAAACAGACAAAAACCGCAAACCAGCCATTAGATAGCGTTTCAGAGGCTCGAATCCATCTTTTTTTGTTTTGTAATATAAGATTCCGGAAAACAAAAATCCCGCCAATATACAGAATAGCACATACCAAGCGGGATTATTTGAGATTAAAGACATTATTTTACATATTCATTCCACCGCAAACGCAAATCGTCTGCCCGGTTACATATGCCGACATATCCGATGCCAAAAATACGCAGACTTCCGCTACATCTTCAGGTGTTCCACCACGTTTCAACGGAATTGTAGCTGCCCACGCCTTGCGAACTTCCTCGGATAGTTGTCCGGTCATTTCGGTAATGATAAAGCCCGGAGCAACGGCATTACAACGAATATTGCGCGAACCAACTTCTTTCGCAAATGATTTTGTGAAACCCAAAATCCCTGCTTTCGATGCAGAATAATTGATTTGTCCGCCATTTCCGGAAACGCCGACGACAGAACTCATGTTGATAATACTTCCCGAACGTTGTTTAAGCATCGTACCCTGAACGGCTTTTGTGAAATTGAATACAGACTTCAGATTCACATTGATGACTGCGTCCCATTGCTCTTCGGTCATTTTCATCAATAACGTATCCTTTGTGATACCGGCATTGTTCACCAAAATATCGATCGTCCCGAATTCAGCTAAAATTTCGCCAACAACACGCTCCGTGTCTGCGTAATCTGCAGCATTCGAAGCGTACGCTTTGGCTTTCACGCCAAATGCTTTTAGTTCATTTTCAGTTGCTTTCGCAGTGTCGTCATAGTTCAAATCCGTGAATGCAACATTTGCACCTTGTTTTGCATAAGCAATCGCAATTGCTTTTCCGATGCCACGTGCAGCACCTGTAATAACGGCAGTTTTGCCTTCCAATAATTTGCTCATAATTATTTGTATTAAAAAATCTTTGCAAAGATACAAAAAAAATCGTAACTTTGCCGAAAAAAAACATGAAGCTATCTTTTTTCACCTTAGCCTTTATCCTCGTTTGCTCTGCTGTTACAGGACAGACCAGCACTTTTTTGCACGAAACCAAGAATGGAAATCAAATAATCATGCTTTCCGAAGGTCAATTTCAAAGAGCAACCGATAATTTAATTGGAGCGACACCTGAAATTCTTGCTGAAACCGCACCAAACGGCGATTATCCAATGGCAACAAATGCTTTTTTCGTTCGCACATCAACCGGAAAAAATGTGTTGATTGATGCCGGAGTCAATCCGAAACCTTTGGTCTATAATCTGTCGAAACACGACATCACGCCCGAAATGATCGACATCATTTTGATTACTCACATGCACCGCGACCATATTGGCGGATTGCTTGATGCTAATAGCGCAAAAACATTTCCAAACGCAAATTTGTACATCGCAAAAACCGAATTACCACATTGGTATGTAGAAAATCCGGAAAATCCCGCACAAATTTTTGTAAATACGCTCATAAATGTTTATCGCAACAATTTGATTTTGTTTGAACCTCATACAAAATTTGCCGAAGGTGCTATTCGCTCGCTACCCAATTTCGGACACACACCCGGGCACACCGTTTTTTTGGTAGACGATGTACTGTTTTGGGGCGACATGGTACATTCAATGGCGATACAAATGCCACACCCTACGGTTGCAATTGCATTTGATGTTGACAGCGACAAAGCCATCGAAGCACGCTTGGAAATGTTGAAACATATCGTTGAAAATAATTTTTCCGTTGCCGGAGCGCACATTCCGTTTCCGGGAATGGGAACGTTAGAATCTGACGGTAGAGGTGGGTTTGTTTTTACGCCGAAGGAGTAACTACCGGCACGGACGCGACTCGTATTCGACAACCCGTATTCATAAATTTTATTTTTAGTTCGTTGGCTCAAAGATACGAAAAAATTTTGAGTATCGCAAAAAGTTATCAACAAAACCGGAATTTATTAACAGTTTATATACGAAAATCGGTGTTTTTGCGTTATATAGGGTAGGGGCGTCTTGCATACGCCCAATTAACCTAAAAAAAATCAAAAACTATGAGAAAAAATTCGCAGAATAAAACAAAAAAAGAACTTAAAGACCCTTCAACTTTGCCTTATTATTCTGACATATTAGAGATTGAGGATAAGCATTTTACTAATCCATCAAGAGCAACGGAAGGCTTAAGTTTGCCAACCTTACCACAGCAATCGTTGATATGATAAACTGCCTGCCTACAAAGTATTTAGTTTTAAGTGGTGTTGTGCTGAAAAGAAACAGAAACGTACATCGTGAATTGGTAGAGAAAAAAGGATTAACGCCTCAAAGAGCAAAAGGAGTTTTGAGGCAAGCGTTGTATCAAGCAGACGAGATAGAATTCGGCAGAAATCCTACATATCGTTTCCTAAAAAGTTTCAAAGATCCGATAAGCAAAAAGGAGTATAATGCAGTCGCCACAGTTAATCCTGTGTCATCAACGTATGTCGATTGTATGGAAGTTGTTGATTGGTTCATATATGAAAAAATGAGACCAAATTGTAATAAAAAAAACAGAATCAAACAGTGAGACAAGCGTAAATCGCTTTCGCTAACTACTTTTCAGTAGGGCAACCTAATTTGTTCTGCTTTTAGTGGTACAAAGGTACGGTTTTTTTTTCAATTAACCAAATTTAATCGCTTTTTTTTCGTATCTTTGCGAACAAATTGCGAAAAACATGAATTCTTATCAATCTACCCTCGATTATCTTTTCTCTCAACTCCCCATGTACCAACGTATCGGAGCGGTTGCATATAAGGCGAATTTAGATAATACAATCAAACTTCTCGCCGAATTGAACAATCCCGAAACGAAGTTCAAAAGCATCCATGTTGCGGGAACAAACGGAAAGGGCTCAACATCGCACATGCTGGCATCGATTTTTCAAACGGCCGGCTATAAAACCGGGCTTTACACATCGCCGCATTTGAAAGATTTCAGAGAACGTATAAAAATCAACGGCGAATGTATTCCTGAAGAAAATGTAGTAGATTTTGTCGAAAAGAATCGTATTTTTTTTGAGGAAATAAAGCCGTCTTTCTTTGAAATGACAGTAGCTTTGGCATTCGATTATTTTGCGAAAGAACAAGTCGATATTGCAATTATCGAAGTGGGCATGGGCGGGCGATTAGATTCCACAAACGTGATCACTCCCCTACTCTCCGTGATTACAAATATCGGCATGGATCACATGCAATTTTTAGGTAATACCATAGAAAAAATCGCCGCAGAAAAAGCAGGCATCATCAAACCTGAAACCCCCGTTATTATTGGCGAAACAAACGAAAAAACCGCCCCCGTTTTTTTAGAAATTGCGAAACAAAATCATTCGGAAATTACGTTCGCCGATGTAGAGACGCAATGCATTGCGTCTCTACAAAATGTGGATTGCGATTTGCAAGGAATTTATCAACAAAAAAATATCCAAACAGCATTAGCAACGATTTTTTCCGTAAAAAATCAATTTCCAAACCTCTCGGAAAAGGCAATTCGAGAGGGCTTAGCGAATGTTGTAAAAAACACCGGATTGCTCGGACGTTGGCAAATTATCAGCGAAAAGCCTTTGATTATTTGCGACACCGGACACAACGAAGATGGTATCAAACAGGTTTTGCTACAACTTTCACAAACGCCACATCGCCGACTGCACATGGTTTTCGGGGTGGTAAACGACAAAGATGTCACAACAATTTTGTCTCTACTTCCGAAAAATGCGATTTATTATTTTTGCAAACCTAACCTTCCGCGAGCCTTAAATGAAAGCGATTTACAGCAACAAGCCCAAGAATTCGGTTTGCAAGGCGATACGTTTCCAACTGTTGCCGAAGCCTTAAAAACAGCCAAAAAATCTGCTCATTCCGACGATTTGATTTTTATTGGCGGAAGTACGTTTGTTGTTGCGGAAGTGGTGTAATTCAACAATTTTTCGTATCTTTGCAAAAATGTTGTATAATCATGCAAAAAAATATCACTATAACATACGATGTTTTCGACCGCTTGGAAGACTTATCTCCTGAAGACAGAAAACTCTTGGATGCTGCTACACAAGCGGCAAAAAATGCTTATGCACCCTATTCGAAATTTCACGTCGGTGCCGCAGTTTTAGTTGAAAACGGCAATATCGTTGTTGGAAATAATCAAGAAAATTTGGCTTATCCCTCCGGACTTTGTGCCGAACGTGTTGCCGGATTTTCGGCTTCGGCGCTGCATCCCAATCAGAAAATTATGGCAATCGCTGTTACGGCTTTTTCAGAGAATTTTCTCACCGACACACCTATTCCGCCTTGCGGTGCTTGCCGACAATCTTTGATTGAATATGAAATTCGGGATAATCAGCCAATGCGCTGTATTTTGCGAGGCTCAACCGGACAAATTTTCGTATTTAAAAGCATAGCAGATTTATTGCCATTGCAAGGAAAATTTTTGGCATAAAATCTCTTGAAATTTCTTATTTCGAAAGAACTAATTGTGCAGTAGTACGGTTGCGTTGCTCTAGTAAAACAGTTCGATCACCGATCACATTTTTGATGTCATTTTCGCTATAATGGCGAATAGTGAGCAACTCCAAATTATCGTTGTAGCGCACTTTGAAATTATTCGACAAAGCCTCAATCAAATCTCCAAAATGCTGCTTGTTCTCATCCGCACAAACCGTAAAGCTCACGGCAGAATTTTGAATCAAATTTATTTTCATATTATTTTCAGCAAAAACAAAGAAAATATACGACATATTTTGCTCAGCAATGAACGAAAAATCTTTGGGGTAAATTGAAATCAAAACTTGCTTAGGTTTGCAGATATAGCAAGGTATTTTTGTTTTTTCAGAAGTTTCATTCAAAATTATTGAGCCCTCAGCATCAGGATTTTTGAACGACTTTACAATAAGCGGAATACGCCGATTCTGCAACGGTTTTATGGATTTCGGATGAATAATTGTTGCACCATAATACGCTAACTCGATGGCTTCACTGTATGTGATCTCATCAAGTTTTTGGGTATCCTTGAAATATCGCGGATCGGCATTCAAAAAACCGGGAACATCTTTCCAAATCGTTAGATTTTCGACATTCAAACAATAGGCAAAAATTGCGGCGGAATAATCCGAACCTTCGCGTCCCAAAGTAACCATCCGACCTTTGTCGTCCCCACCAATAAAGCCCTGCGTAACCAAACAATTATACTCCGAAAAAACGTTTTGAGTAACTTCTCGGATTTGAATTTCGGATTTACTCCAATTTACTTTTCCTTCCCGAAATGTGCTGTCCGTTGCAATACATGTTTTCACATCCACCCATTTATTAGGAATTTCGCAGTATTGCAGATAGTAACTCAAAATTTTTGACGAGAGCACTTCGCCCAAACCAACCATTTGATCATACTGATAATCATAATCTTCCTCGCTCAATTTGTAGGAATTCATCATTGTAAAAAACACGCTTTCAAGTTCCGAATAAATTCTGTGCGATTTATCCGGAAAAAGTTCGTTTACAATTTGGAAATGATAGCCGCGAATTTGGTTATAAATCGGCATTGTGTCGCGTTTTTCACGATTTGCCGCAAGTAAATCTTCCAATGCGTTGGTTGTTTTTCCCATTGCCGACACAACCACAACCAAAGGTTTGTCCAAATGTTGTGCAATAATTTGACATACATTTTGAACACCTTTCGCCGAATCAACACTGGCTCCACCGAACTTAAAAACTTGCATATTTAATAACTTTGTGGTGCAAAGATACGATTTTTTTTGCAAATTTCATATTTTTTTCGTACCTTTGCGTGTTATTTTCGATTAAGCATTTTATGACTATACAAATCACTCTACCCGACGGAACCGTAAAACCTTTTGATAAAGGCGCTTCCGCAATGGATATCGCAAAAAGCATTAGTGAGGGCTTGGCACGAAATGTGCTTGCCGCAAAATTTAATGATCAAATTATTGATGCATTAAAACCTCTTGAAACAGACGGCTCATTGCGACTTCTGACCTGGAACGATCCGGAAGGCAAACAGGTATTTTGGCATTCATCGGCACATATTTTGGCTGCCGCTGTTGCAGAACTTTATCCGGGTGTGAAATTCGGCATCGGACCTGCGATTGACACTGGATTTTACTACGATATCGACTTCATGGAACATTCCGTAAATCCCGATGATTTTGCAAAAATCGAAGCAAAATTTTTAGAATTGGCGGCAAAAAAAGATACCTTCGTTCGCAAAGATATTTCAAAATGCGATTCGCTCGATTTCTTCACAAAAAAAGGCGACGAATACAAATTGGAATTGATTGGAGAATTGGAAGACGGCACAATTTCTCTTTACGAAAGCGGCAATTTTATTGACCTTTGCCGTGGCCCGCATATTCCCGATACATCGGTAATCAAAGCTGTAAAAATTTTAAGTATTGCCGGTGCATATTGGCGTGGCGATGAAACCCGCAAGCAATTGACACGCTTGTACGCTGTTTCATTTCCAAAGCAAAAAGAACTTTCCGAATATCTCGTGATGCTTGAAGAAGCAAAAAAACGCGATCATCGAAAACTCGGGAAAGAGTTGGATTTATTCATGTTTTCGCAATCCGTCGGACAGGGTCTGCCGATGTGGCTTCCGAAAGGCACAGCACTTCGCGAACGTTTGGAAAACTTTTTGAAACGCGCTCAAAAAAAAGCAGGCTACCAACAAGTTTTAACACCGCATATCGGCGATGTTGATCTTTATAGAACGTCCGGACACTACGAAAAATACGGCAAAGATTCGTTTCAAACCATCAACACACCGTTTGAAGGCGAGGAGTTTTTGTTGAAACCTATGAACTGCCCACATCATTGCGAAATTTACAAATTAAAACCACGTTCATACAGAGATTTGCCGCTGCGTTTGGCAGAATTCGGAACAGTTTACCGTTACGAACAAAGCGGTGAATTGCATGGATTGACACGTGTTCGCGGATTTACACAAGATGATGCACATATTTTCTGCACACCCGATCAACTCAAAGACGAATTTAAGGCAGTAATCGACATCATTCTGTATATTTTCAAAACCCTTGACTTTAAAGATTACACCGCACAAATTTCGTTGCGTGATCCAAACAATAAAACTAAATATATCGGCTCCGACGAAAACTGGGAAAAGTCAGAGCGTGCTATCGTCGAAGCCGCTACAGAAAAAGGGTTAGAGACAGTTACCGAAGTTGGCGAGGCTGCATTTTACGGTCCGAAATTGGATTTTATGGTTAAAGATGCCATCGGCCGGAAGTGGCAGTTAGGCACAGTTCAGGTGGATTATAATTTGCCTGAACGTTTCGAGTTGGAATACATCGGAG
This sequence comes from Bacteroidales bacterium, assembly GCA_009785505.1. Classification (GTDB taxonomy): domain Bacteria; phylum Bacteroidota; class Bacteroidia; order Bacteroidales; family P3; genus WRKV01. Next base: position 28,870 of record WQWA01000011.1, on the reverse strand, counting down.
CGGACAATCAAAAACATCGTCCTGTCCTTATTCATCGCGCACCATTTGGCTCGATGGAGCGGTTTGTTGCCGTTTTAATTGAGCATACCGGAGGAAATTTTCCGTTGTGGCTCACACCCGAGCAATTCATTGTTCTGCCGATTTCCGAAAAATACTCGGAGTATGCAAATAAAGTCCTCAATGATTTGGAGCTGTTGGATTGTCGCGGAATTATTGACGAACGCAGCGAAAAAACAGGCAAAAAAATCCGAGATGCGGAATTAAATAAAATTCCATATATGCTTGTTGTTGGCGAAAAAGAAGCCTCAGAAGGCACCGTTTCCGTCCGCAAGCGCGGCGAAGGCGATTTAGGCACAATGACTGTGGAAGCCTTTGCAAATCTCGTTAATGACGAAGTACGGAAAATGATAGGATAAGGCTTCGTCTACGCTCAGCCACCGTGATTGGTCGTTGAGCGTAGTCAAAACGCCCAATCGCAATAAAAAAATATTAACAAAAACAAAAAAACATTTGGCAGCACCATTCTCACCAAGACCGGGCTTTAGACCCAACAACCGTCGCTTTGGAAATCGCGGACCTGTAAAAAAAGAGGCGTTACACGCCATTAACGAACGCATCACTGCACCCATGATTCGCTTGGTTGGAGACAACACCGTGAACGACATCGTGGAGTTGCGTGTGGCTCTTCAAGAAGCCCAAAAACAAGAATTAGATTTAGTCGAAATTTCGCCTACTGCGAGCCCTCCGGTTTGTAGAATCATGGATTATCAGAAATTTCTTTACGAACAAAAGCGTAAGCAAAAAGAGATTAAAGCGAATTCCGCGAAGGTAGTTATAAAAGAGATTCGTTTAGGACCTCAAACCGATGAACACGATTTCAATTTTAAATTGAACCATGCCATTAAATTTTTGAAAGATGGCAACAAGGTTAAGGTTGATGTATTTTTCAGAGGCCGTACCATTGTTTACAAAGAGCACGGGGAGGCAATCTTATTGAAATTTGCCGATGCTTTATTGGAGTACGGCAAACCAGAGTCCATGCCCAAACTTGAGGGCAAGCGGATGATTATGATGATTACACCAAAAAAGTAACTATTGGCTCTGTTTTTGAATTTGTCGTGCAGCCGCTTTCGGACTGTTGATATTGAGACAGCCGTTGACACAACCACCTTCGCACGACATCACTTCGATAATATTTCCGGGACAACCGGATTTCACAAATTTGCGAAGTTCGCGAATCGCTTTTTTATTGATACCGTCAACCAAAGCAGGCGTAAATTTCGATGAATCGGCAAGTTTATTTTTGATTGAATTTACGACACCACTACTCATCGGAAACAACCTACTGTCTCTGTTAATAGCGGGATTTAAAGGGGTTTCTTCGCAATCCATGACATCAATTTCGGCAGCAACAAACAGCGATGAGAGCTCTTCAACAGACATTACAAAATCTGTGTTTTTATCACGATGTGCCTCCGAACGCTTGGCTACACAAGGTACTATAGCCACTGTCAGCGCATCGTGTCCAAAACGCTCCTTAACGATATCGGCTGTGTACGACATAGGGCTTTTAGTGTGTGAAACAAACGGCTTCAATTCAGGAATATGCAACTCAACAAGGTTTGCATAAGCCGGACAGCACGATGTTGTCATAAACGGCTCGCCGTTTTCGAGAATGCGTTCGGTAAATTCAGCGGCTTCGTTTTTTGTTGTAATGCCTGCGCCTTCGGCGACTTCTATAACTTCTGCAAATCCCAATTTTTTGATCGCAGTAATCACTCTTCCCAAGCCTGTTTGAAATTGTCCGGCTACAGAGGGTGCAACCATTGCGACCATCTTTTTATTTTGGTGAAGGTTTTGGAAAATGTGAACCATATCTGATTTTTCCATGATAGCACCAAACGGACAAATATCCATACAACTACCGCAATAAATGCATTTTTCGGGGTCAATAACTTCAATACCGTTTTCATCTTTTGAAAGAGCATCTACCGGACAAACGTCTTCGCAAGGCACCGGCTGATATATAATGGCGTGAAACGGGCAGGCTTTCAGACACAGTCCGCAGTTTGTACAATCGTCGGGATTAATCCACGCTTTATCCGTAACTGAAATGGCTTTTTGGGGACACGCATAAATACAAGAACGAGCGACACATCCACGGCAAAGATTGGTTACAACATATTTATTTTGGACACAAGACGTACAAGCCTCATCAACAACGGTCAGGTGTACATTCGTTTTTTCAACACGATTTTTGGCCATTCTAGTGTACTCCGAAAGAGGGGTTACTTCATTGGTTTCATCGTATGTATTATAACCTAGAAATGCCATAGTTCTGTATTTCACAATGGCACGCTCTTTACGCACACAACAGCGCATACCGGAACGATAGCGAGGGTGCATTTCGAAAGGAATCCGATCAATGTTTTCTTCCAGAGTGTTTGCGATAAGGTACTTGCCTATCATCGCAAGTAATTCTCTACGAGCGAGTTTTGAATAATTAGTTGTTGTCATATTGGGTGCAAAGGTACAACTTTTTTTTCAAAAAAACAAGGGCTTCCAATTCTTTTCCGGAAATGTAGTTTGTGGCTACTACCTTGCTATTTTTCCTCATCTCTCACAACAAAACCTATCGGTTTTCTGTTTTCATAAAGTTTTTTTTGAGCAATAAGTTCGTCTAAAATACTAAAAACTTCTGAAAAATTACTATCGGTTGTTTGTGCAAGTTCCTCTAATCGGTTACTCAAGTCTGCATAATTCAATGCATATTGTCGAAGAGCTACAAAGGCACGCATAATTGCGATATTTACATCTATCGCTCTTTCACTTCGCAATACAGATGATAGCATTGCTATACCTTGCTCCGTAAAGGCATAAGGCGGATATTTTTTGTGTCGCCCGTGTTCTGTTCTTGGCGATTTTGCCTCATCTTCAGATGATTGCGATCTTAAGGTCACAATTTGTGACCTTAAGATCATAATATCCTCTTTTTTAGTTAATTGAAACATAAAATCCTCCGGGAAGCGCCTTAAATTTCGTTTTACGGCTTGATTTAGAACTTTAGTTTCTACGCCATAAAGTTCTGCAAGGTCAAAGTCGAGCATAACTTTTTGTCCGCGAATTTCATAAATTCTCTGAAAAACAGGCTGAATTGTAAAAGTTTCAGCAGTTTGAATAATTGTTCCCATGGCTTTGTAATTTTTCCGCAAAGTTACGCCAAAAAATCCAAAGAAAAAACCTAAAAAGTGTTAAAAATCCTTAAAAAAATTTAACATTTGCCCACAAAAATTTCACGGCTATCTTTACCCACATGTCTGGCTTGAACTGTACTGCCTTTCACAAGGGCAGGGGTTTCCAATTCTTTTCTGAAGATGCAGTTTGTGGTTGCTAATAGCATGTTTTTTTTCTCCTTATTAATAGTTTTTAAGATTGACCTGTTAATAAACAAATGAACAAAAAAAAGGGCCAGTTCAAAACCAGCCCTTTCTCATTAGTAGTATTCATTACGCCTGCGCCGTAGGCATAGCAAACTTTATCGTATTGCCCTGCTGTGCCCCTTCGGTAACTTTTCCAAATTGCTGTTCAAATTTCGCAATATTATCATTCAACGCTTGCATCAAACGCTTGGCGTGTTGAGGCGTGAGAATGATTCGCGATTTTACATTGGCTTTCGGTTTGCCGGGCATCATGTTGATGAAATCAATAATGAATTCGGCATTGGAATGCGTGATAATCGCCAAGTTGGAATAAACACCTTCTGCTACATCGGGAGTCAATTCAACTTCAATTTGCTGTTCTATTGGAGGTTGATGCTGCATAACGTTTATTTTTCTTTGGTCGCTCTTTCGTACTGTTTTTCAGTCGTTGCTCTTTCGTATTCGTCTTTGTTGGCAACAATCAAACTTTTATATTCACGCAAACCTGTTCCGGCAGGAATCAATCCACCGACCAACACATTTTCTTTCAAACCTAAAAGATTGTCGCTTTTTCCATTAACGGCAGCCTCAACAAGCACTTTCGTCGTTTCTTGGAACGATGCTGCAGACAGGAAACTCTTCGTTTGCAACGAAGCACGTGTGATCCCTTGCAATACTTGACGTCCGGTCGCCGGCTGTGCATCGCTTGCAACGATTTCACGTTTGTCTTTACGCTTGAGAATTGAATTTTCGTCACGAAGTTTGCGAGCTGTGATCAACTGACCTGCTTTGATTTCTTCCGAATCACCTGCATCTTCAACAAGTTTCATGCCGTAGATACGGTCATTTTCTGCGGCGAAATCAAGTTTGTTAGCCAACTCGCCTTCCAAGAAGATCGTGTTGCCCGGATCCAAAATTTCGATTTTACGCATCATTTGGCGGACAATCACTTCAAAATGTTTGTCGTTGATTTTCACACCTTGCAAGCGATATACTTCTTGAATTTCATTTACGATGTATTCTTGAACTTTGTTTGGTCCTTTAATCGCCAAAATGTCCGCTGGTGTGATTGTACCTTCCGACAGCGGTGTTCCTGCTTTCACAAAGTCGTTTTCTTGTGCCAAAATCTGCTTCGTTGTTGGAATTAAGTAAGATTTTACTTCATCCGTTTTCGATGTGATGATAATTTCACGGTTACCACGCTTGAGTTTTTTTCCAAACGTTACGATACCGTCAATCTCTGCAACAACCGCAGGATCCGACGGATTACGTGCTTCAAACAATTCGGTTACACGTGGCAAACCTCCCGTGATATCGCTCGATTTTCCAAACGAGCGTGGAATCTTCACTAAAACATCACCGGCTTTGATCGGCTTTTTATCGTCAACTGCGATGTGCGCACCTACCGGAATATCGTAGATTTTCAGAACTGCTCCGTCTTTCGACATGATGTTGATCGACGGGTTTTTCGATTTCTGACGAGATTCGATAATTACCTTATCTTTGTAGCCGGTCATATCATCGGATTCCACACGGAATGTAACGTTTTCAACGATATTTTGGAACGAAACATTTCCGCCAACTTCCGAAATAATTACAGCGTTATATGGATCCCAATCTGCAATCAAATCGCCTTGTTTAACAGCACTTCCGTTTTTGAAATACAAGTTCGCACCGTAAGGAATATTTCCGGAATGAAGCGTGATTTTGGTATCTTTGTCCACAATCCGCATTTCTGCCGAACGACCGATAACAACGCTTATCTTCTTACCTTCAGCATTTTCGTATGGAACAGAACGAAGTTCTTCGATTTCCAAAATACCTTCGAATTTAGACTCAATACGCGACATACTTGCAATACCCGAACCTGCAACACCTCCCACGTGGAACGTACGAAGTGTCAGCTGTGTTCCCGGCTCCCCAATCGATTGTGCGGCGATAACACCAACAGCTTCACCTTTTTGAACCATTTTACCGGTTGCCAAATTGCGTCCGTAACATTTTGCACAAACACCCTGCTTCGATTCGCAAGTCAAAACCGAACGAATTTCTACCTCTTCAATTGGCGATTCGTCAATGATTTTGCAAACTTTTTCCGTCAATTGTTCTCCTGCCTCAGCAATAGTCTCTTTTGTGAGCGGATGAACAATATCATGAACCGCTACACGTCCTAAAATCCGCTCTGCAAGAGGTTCCATGATTTCCTCGTTTTTCTTCAAGGCTGTTGCTACCAATCCACGCAATGTTCCGCAATCCGGCTCACTAATAATTACGTCTTGTGCAACATCTACCAAACGACGGGTCAAATATCCCGCATCAGCGGTTTTCAAAGCCGTATCCGCTAAACCTTTACGCGCACCGTGCGTAGAAATAAAGTATTCCAAAACCGAAAGACCTTCTTTGAAGTTAGACAAAATCGGGTTTTCGATAATTTCCCCACCTGTCGAGCCTGATTTTTGCGGTTTTGCCATCAATCCACGCATACCGCAAAGCTGACGAATCTGTTCTTTCGAACCACGAGCTCCCGAATCCAACATCATATAAACCGAGTTGAACCCTTGGTTATCACCCGTCAATTCTTTCATCACTTGCATCGTGAGTTTAGAGTTGGTATGTGTCCAAATGTCAATAATTTGGTTGTAACGCTCATTGTTTGTGATGAAACCCATGTTGTAACTGTTCATCACTTCATCTACGTCTGCGTTGGCTTGTTCGATCAGCGTTTCCTTAATCTCCGGAACAATTACATCACCTAAATTAAACGACAAACCTCCTCGGAATGCTGTGATGTAGCCCATATTTTTTATGTCGTCCAAAAACTTCGCTGTAGCGGCAGTTCCTGTTTTTGACAAAATTTCCATAATGATATCATGCAACGATTTTTTAGTCAAAATCTCGTTGATGAATCCAAAGCTTTTCGGTACAACTTGGTTGAAAAGCACGCGTCCGACAGTTGTTTCGATCAATTCGTTTTTGCCATCTTTTTCGATACGAACTTTAATCCAGGCGTGCATATCAACTTGCTTTTCGTTATATGCGATAACCACTTCTTCGGGCGAATAAAACACTCTGTCTTCGCCTTTCATCGGATGGCCTTTTTCTGATCTGCGGCCTTTTGTCAAATAGTAAAGTCCCAAAACCATGTCTTGTGACGGAACCGTAACCGGCGCACCATTCGCAGGGTTCAAGATATTGTGAGAAGCCAACATCAAAAGTTGAGCCTCAAGAATTGCGGCATTTCCGAGCGGTACGTGAACAGCCATTTGGTCACCGTCAAAGTCAGCGTTGAATGCCGTACAAACCAACGGATGCAAACGAATGGCTTTACCTTCAACCATCTTTGGCTGAAACGCTTGGATACCCATACGGTGCAAAGTCGGCGCACGGTTGAGAAGAACCGGATGACCTTTCATGATGTTCTCCAAAATATCCCAAACAATTGGGTCTTTGCGTTCTACGATGCGTTTCGCAGATTTTACGGTTTTTACGATGCCGCGTTCGAGCATTTTACGAATAATAAAAGGCTTGAACAATTCTGCGGCCATATCTTTAGGAATACCGCATTCATTAAGGTTCAGCTCAGGACCTACAACGATAACGGAACGACCTGAATAGTCCACACGCTTACCTAAAAGGTTCTGACGGAAACGACCTTGCTTTCCTTTCAAACTATCCGACAAAGATTTTAGCGCACGATTCGAATCTGTTTTTACAGAACTTGCTTTGCGGCTATTGTCAAACAACGAATCCACGGCCTCTTGCAACATGCGTTTTTCGTTACGCATGATCACATCCGGTGCTTTGATTTCAACTAGTTTTTTCAAGCGGTTGTTGCGGATAATTACACGGCGATACAAATCATTCAAGTCAGATGTTGCAAAACGTCCGCCATCCAACGGCACCAACGGGCGCAAGTCAGGTGGAATTACCGGCAATACACGTAAAATCATCCATTCCGGTTTGTTCGCTATTTTTTGTTGCGCTTCGCGGAACGACTCAATAACATTCAAGCGTTTAAGTGCTTCATTTTTACGTTGTTGCGAAGTTTCTTTGTTGGCTTGATCACGAAGTTCAAAAGAAAGTGTGTCCAAGTCAATGTTTACCAACAATTCATAGATGGCTTCGCTACCCATTTTTGCGATGAATTTCGTCGGATCGCTGTCGTCCAACATATAGTTGTCGTTGGGAAGATTGTCAATAATATCAAAATATTCGTCTTCCGAAAGCAGCTGCAGTTTTTCGATACCATCCTTTTCTTTAATACCGGGCTGGGTTACGATATATTTTTCGTAATAGATAATACTTTCAAGTTTTTTCGTAGGAATTCCGAGCAGTGCACCGATTTTATTCGGCAACGAGCGGAAAAACCAAATATGTGCCACGGGCACAACAAGCTGAATGTGTCCTGTACGTTCACGACGCACTTTTTTCTCGGTTACTTCAACGCCGCAACGGTCGCAGATGATACCTTTGTAGCGGATACGCTTGTATTTCCCACAATGACATTCCCAATCTTTGGTTGGACCGAAGATACGCTCGCAAAACAAACCATCGCGTTCAGGTTTGTAAGTTCGGTAATTAATGGTTTCGGGTTTCATCACTTCGCCTCGAGAGCGTTCAAGAATAGCTTCCGGAGACGCCAAACTGATTGTGATTTTTGAGAAGTCGTTTTTAACCGGAGTTTCTTTTTTTACAGCCATTTATATGTTTTTTTTGTTGAGACGCACGACCGTGCGTCTTTACTTTATTTAACCATCTGTACTCTCCCATTTTTATGTCAAAATATAAAACGGGGTGCAAATTTACGAAAAAAAAATGAAAAATGCAAGTTTTTGAGAAATTATTTTCGCTAAAAACAAAAAAATCGCAATTTCTTATTTTTTCTCATTTTTTTTCGTATCTTTGCAGTCGTTTTTACAAAAAAAATCAACATGAACAACACATCTTTAAAACCCAAAAAAGGCTTCCTTCATTATGTAGAAAAAGGTGGTAACGCCTTGCCGGACCCTGCGATATTGTTCGCATTATTCTGCGTCGGAGTTCTTTTACTATCACTTCTCGGCTCACTCTTAGGCTGGAGTGGCGCACACCCTGCAACCGGCGAACCGGTCGGAGTTCAGAATTTGGCATCGAGAGATGGGCTTCATTGGATCATTCTCGAAACAGTTAGAAATTATACGAGTTTTGCACCTCTCGGAATTGTGATGGTAGCCTTATTGGGAATTGGAATTGCAGAATCCAGCGGATTGATAAAAACCGCTATTGTTACTATGCTAGCTAAAGCTCCTGCAAAATTTGTTACCGTCATCATCGTTTTCGCCGGACTTATCTCTAACGTAGCATCAGACATCGGATATATTTTAATTATTCCGTTAGCGGGAACAATTTTTCACTCGTTAGGACGAAATCCACTTGTTGGTATGGCAGCTGCTTTTGCCGGTATTAGCGGTGGGTTCAGTGCAAATATTTTGATCAGTACACAAGATCCGCTATTAGCAGGACTTTCAACGGCAGCAGCTCAAATCATAGATCCGAATTATGAAGTTTTACCCACAGCCAATTACTATTTTATGGCTGTTTCTACATTTATGATTGCTGCTGTGGTTACAGTAGTAACTGTAAAATGGGTGGAGCCACGACTCGGACCATACACGGGCGATTTACCTGTCGAAGAGATGGAAAAACCTACTCCTTTAGAAAGAAAAGGGTTGAGACGTGCCGGTTATGTTTGTTTAGTTTGGATAGGTCTTATAGTAGCCGGGCTGCTCCCTGAAAATGGAATTTTACGCGGCATGGACGGTCAGATAATTACGACCCCTGTATTGAGAGGATTTATCACAATTTTATTTGCAATTGCAATTACGGCAGGTATGGCGTATGGTTTTACAGTTGGAACGTTTAAAAAAGCTGCCGATGTTATAGGTGGAATGAACAACAGCATAAAAACATTGGCTACTTACCTTGTTTTGGTGTTTTTCTGTGCACAATTTGTGGCGTGGTTCGACTGGAGCAATTTAGGAATGCTGCTTGCTATTAACGGAGCAAATTTCTTAGATCGAGTGGATATGGGTTTAATTCCGTTAGTCATCATTTTCGTACTATTAACAGGGATAATCAACCTTTTTATGGGAAGTGCTTCGGCAAAATGGGCGATTATGGGACCGATTTTTATACCGATGTTTATGCTTTCAGGATATTCTCCGGAATTGACTCAAGCAATTTTCCGAGTTGGGGATAGTTTTACCAACATCATTACACCGATGATGGTTTATTTTGCGTTAGTAATTGTATATTTCCAAAAGTACGATAAAAAATCCGGTATCGGAACGATTATTGCGACAATGCTTCCATATTCTATTGCTTTGCTAGTAAGTTGGACTGCCTTGTTGATTGTTTGGATCTTGCTTGAATTGCCGTTAGGTCCGGGAGTTTCGTTGTTCTACACATTGCCGTATTAAGTTTGCCTTACAACTTCAAGCAGATGTCTCGACTCGGCTTCGCCTCGCTCAACATGACGGTGACTGAAGGGATAAGAAAGAGAAAAAAGGAGCGGTGGCTTTGCCACCGCTCCTTTTTTCTCCCCCTCCTTTTATGTTGTGCCCGTCATTCCGAGCGAAGTCTACGAAGTGGACGTAGTCGAGAAATCTGCCTACTTTTAAAACCGTTTGGTATAAAAATGGCATGTATGTTCATCGCCGTGCTTTATAAAATAGTTTTGATGATAGTCCTCTGCAGAATAAAATTTTGATGCAGGTGTGAGTCTGGTTTGCACATCAAATCCTTTTGACTTCAGAATATCAATCAAATTTTGTGCGATAGATTTTTCTTCGGACGTGTGATAAAAAATTTCCGAACGATATTGTGAGCCAATATCCGGACCTTGTCCATCAGCTTGAGTTGGATCGTGAATTTCGAAAAAAAGTTTTGCCAAAGTTTTGTAATTTACAACTGTCGGGTCATAAATTATTCTTACAGCTTCGGCGTGTCCGGTGGTTCCGGTTTTGACTTGTTCATAAGTCGGATTTTCGACATGTCCGTCAATATAGCCGGATTCTACGCTGATAACGCCGTTTTGTTGTTGCATGAGATGTTCCACACCCCAAAAACAACCGCCTGCAAAAATTGCTTCTGCTAAATTATTCATACCACTTTGTATAGGATAAGTAATCTTTTGCATTTCTTTTCGCTACTTCCGTAACTTTTTCGCTACTCTCTTTGATTTTTTTGACAGGCGAGCCAACCCAAACACCCGGCTCAAGAACAGCATTTGCAGGAACAAGTGCACCCGCTCCGATAACCGTATTATCAGGAATTACTGCGTTATCTAAAAGAATTGCACCCATTCCGACTAATACACTGCTACCGACTTTTGCACCGTGAATAATTGCGTTGTGGCCAACAGTTACATCTTCCCCGATTTCGCAAACAGAAAGATTGTGAGTTGCATGAAACACTACATTTTCTTGTACATTCGATCGATTTCCAATTCGAATAGGTCCCACATCTCCACGCAAAACCGCGCCATACCAAATACTGCAATCGTCTCCAATTTCTACATCGCCGATGATTACGGCTGTTTCTGCAATGAATGTGTTTTTTCCGATTTTTGGCTTGATGCCGTTTAGTTCTCTGATCATGTTTTTTTAATGGTTAGTGATTAATGATTAGTGGTTAATGGATTACGATTGGGCGAAGCAATTTATCATTAACCATTAATCACTGTTTTATTGATGAACTTGGTGGATAACAACCTGCTGTCCGCCGGGACGACCGCCACCCGGATGCTGGAAATGACGTTGACCCGGACCTCTTACGCCGTCTTGCTGTGGAGCGTTCTGACGCATCGAAGTGTTGAGATTGTATGTGAATGAAACGATAACGTAGCGTGGCAAGGTATTAACCCAAATATGTTCAATACGATTTTCCGTTGCGTTTATGCGGTTGTTGCCATTTCTATTTTGATCCAAAATATCTACAACACGTAAACGAAGTTGTCCGGCGTTGTTTTGTCCGAGATTCCAACTCAATTGTGCATTCCAAAGTGTAAAATTTCGGTTAAAACGTGGATCATCAGAGCCTGATGTTACCGAAAAATTCATATCACTTGATAAAAACAACCTGTTTTGGATGATTTGAAACGTAAAGTCAGCACCTCCGGAAGTCGTGTAAAATGTATTGTTTAGATGCTGTTGCAGTGAATATCTCGCATCATTGATCTGGATACGTCCGTTCAAACTCACATCAAATCTCGGAAGTCTGTAGGTAACCCGCAGGTTTTGGTTAAACATGATGTTGTTTAGTTCGTTCACTTCTTGGTCAACCATACTTTTCGTATGTGTAAGTCCGCCCCCTGTTGTTGAACTTAGTGTTATTCTTTGCGTGAAAAGCGGCGTGCTGTACGCAATCATACCAAATACGTTATACACATTTCCGATATTATACGGCATAATGATGCGCGCTCCGGGGCGCAATGTGTCAATATTTGCAAGTTGCGGATTGTTACTAATAAAATCAGTATCAAATTGTCCATCACGAGTAATTGTTGTGTTGACAATTCTGTTTTGAGTTAGGTTAAAGAACACATTCGCAGAAAGCGAAGAAAAATTCTCGAAAAAATTGTTGTACATCAGCCTTATGCTATGGGTAAATTCCGGTCTTAATCCGGGATTTCCTACACGAATACTCATTGGATCGGAATTATCCGGAACAGGCTGTAATTGCGACACAGAAGGTTGATTGGTACGTCCGGAATAATTAAAACGCAAAGTGTGCTGTCTTGAAAAATTGTACTGGAATTGTGCTTGTGGAGACCAATTCCAAACAAGGGGATCTTCGCGGCCGATGTCTATATGATTACCATTTTCAATACTGAAGCTATTGATCCAAGACGGAGTAACGGCAACACCAAACATTAAACGATAATTATCCGTAGTCCGCTGAAGTCGTGCTTCAAAACGTTGATTAAAAAATGTATTTGAAAATTCGTTTGAAAACAACGTATCTATTTGTCCGGTTACAAAATCGCGAGCAATTCGTTCCGACCAATCTTCGCTGCTTGAAATTGAGTAGCGCAACTCCAACGTAAAATCGTGAATCAGCGGCTCTGTATAAGCCACTTGAGCACGCCAATTGTAACGCCAACCTTCATTGGTTACTGATTGATTTATAGTTTCCGGTATCCCAAAACCGACCCCGCCGAAGAATATCTCCGAGCGATTGGTATCCGTTCTACTATTAAAACTGTAGCCACCGTCAAATTCAAACGAAATCGTACGTTGGGGTCTAGCCAAACGACGACGATAATCCACTCTCAAACGAGAATCAAATCGTGTTGCATCTGAAAAGTTATGGGTTGTTCCGTTATTGATGTGAGAGTCAATGATGATAAAATCACGATCATTTGAGGTGGAGAAATCCGAAAATATATTATTCACGGTGTTTCCAAATGTAAAAGACGGACGAATGATAAGTTCGTTGTCTTCATTTGGCGTATACCTGATTTCAGCATTGAAACGATGCTGATAGGAAATAGGGTTCGATTCTCTCCATTCATCGTAAAACTGACTTCCGAACGGCAAAATATCTTCACGAAACGTTTGCTGTTCTTGCCGGCGATCGGTACGAGCAAATGCATAGCTTCCGCCCACCGTCAGATTTTCATTCAATCTCATAACGAAATTCAATCCCGGTGAAAACGATTGTGTTATACCGCCGAACATTCCTCCAAATCCACCACCACGGCCGCCGCCGCCGCGGCCGCCGCCCATAACGACGACCCGCTGACCTCCTTGTCCGGCCATAATGTCTGTAAATCCTAAATTGTTCACATTATTGAAGCCCCCAAGAAACGTCAATTGGTTTCTTCCTCTGAAATAATTGATATTGAAACTGTTGTCGAATCTAAAATCTCTATTTCCGCTAACGGCGTCCATTCCAAGACCTCCGGTCAAACGCCCAAACCAACCTTGCGACATACCCGGTCTGAACGAAAGGTCGATAACGGTTTCTTCGTCACCGTCGTCAATTCCGGAAAATTGTGCTTGGCGGCTTCTGCGGTTGTAGGTTCGCACGCGCTGCACAAAATCGGCAGGGATATTTTGTGCGGCAACTTGTGGATCATCATCAAAAAATCGTTCGCCATCAACCAAAATATTCGTAACTTCCCTACCTCCTACTGTGATTCTTCCTTCATCATCAACTTCCACACCCGGCAAACGACGGAGTAGATCAATCAATGGCGAACCTTCCACAGGACGAAAAGCTTCTGCGTTAAAATCTATGGTATCTCCCCGCATTTGAACCGGAATAAACGTTTCGGAAATCTCGAAGCCTGCCAATTCCATGCCTTGTGATAAATTTATTCGTCCCAAATCGAAAGGTCTGCTTTCATCGGTTATTTCGATGATTTTTTCGATGGAGGTGTATCCTACAAACATAGCCCTAAAAATATAGCTGCCTGCCTGAACTCTGCCTATCATGAAACTTCCGTCATCCGTTGTTGTTGTCCCGTCTATCAAAGATGTGTCTTGTGCTGAAAAAATCGCTACTTGAGCGAAAGGTATCGGCGTGTTTTCATCTGCATCGAAAATTCGTCCGACAATACTAGTTTGAGCAACGACAACTTGTGCTAAGCAAATGAGCAACGTTGCGATGAGGATTTTTTTCATGAAATTTTGTTTGTTTTTATACTCTATGTTTTTATATGACTGTTTGCCTCAGTATACACCTCGGTTCGATATTTTGACAATCCTTATTTGTAAAAGTTTAATTTCACGGGGGCAAAGATACGAAAAAATCACCAATTTTTTGTATATCTCAAGAAAAAATCGTACCTTTGCCATGTATTTTACTCAATTTTATGGCACTGATTAAATCTATTTCGGGCATTCGCGGAACAATCGGAGGTGTTGCCGATCAAGGCTTGACACCAATTGATGTAGTGAAATTTACATCCGGATTTGCAATGTTTATCAAGCAAAAGCAAAAAAAAGATAACCTCACCTTCGTAATTGGACGTGACGCACGTATTTCGGGCGAAATGGTCAATCATTTGGCTGTTGGAACACTTTTGGGAATGGGCGTAAATGTAATCGACACAGGACTTTCAACCACACCAACCGTTGAAATGGCAGTAACAATGAGCAATGCCGACGGCGGAATTATTCTCACGGCAAGCCACAATCCAAAAGAATGGAATGCTCTAAAATTGCTCAACGAAAAAGGTGAATTTATCAGTGCAAAAGACGGTGAAGAAGTGCTTCGGCTGGGTGAAAATCCAAGTGAAATCCAATTTTCCGAAGTTGATAAATTGGGAACATATTCGCAAGATTCTACGTTCATAAAAAAACATATTGATGAAATTTTGAAATTGCCGTTAGTCGATGTTGATGCGATAAAAAATGCGAATTTCAGAGTGGTCGTAGATGCTGTAAATTCAACCGGCGGTATTGCAGTTCCCGAACTTTTAAAAACACTCGGCGTGAGTCAAATTACAGAACTTTTTTGCACACCGAACGGACAATTTCCCCATAACCCGGAGCCTCTTCCCGAACATCTCAACGATATTATCAAAACGGTCGTTAAAGAAAAATCCGATGTCGGATTTGTAGTTGATCCCGATGTCGACCGATTGGCGATTGTCTGTGAGGACGGCACATGTTTTGGCGAAGAATACACGTTGGTTGCGATTGCAGACTACATACTTCAACATAAAAAAGGAAACACTGTCTCAAACCTTTCGTCCACACGGGCTTTGCGTGATGTTACCGAAAAGCACGGCGGACAGTATTTTGCCTCGGCTGTCGGTGAAGTCAATGTTGTCGAAATGATGAAAACACACCATGCTGTGATTGGCGGCGAAGGCAACGGCGGCGTAATTTATCCCGAATTGCACTACGGACGAGACGCACTCGTTGCAATTGCCCTATTTCTAAGCCATTTGGCAAAATCCGGAAAAACATGTTCGCAATTACGATTTGATTATCCAAATTATTTTATCAGCAAAAATAAAATCGAACTTGAAACGAGTATGAATGTTGATGCCATTTTGGAGGCAGTCAAAGAAAAGTACAAAAACGAAAAAATCAACACTATTGACGGCGTAAAAATTGATTTCGCCGACGAATGGGTACATCTCCGAAAGTCAAACACAGAGCCGATCATACGCATTTATTCGGAAAGCCGAACCGAAGCTGCCGCCGAACATTTGGCGAAAAAAATTATGCAAGACATTCAAGAAATCATTAACCATTAATCATTAACCACTAACAATGTACGTCGCCGGACACCTTTTAGCCTCAATCGCTTTCGCCAAAATTGCTCACAAGCCTTTGGGCGTAAAATTTTTTCCGCTCGCAGTCGCCGCAATGGCAGTGAATTTGATTGATGCCGATCATTTGATTTATTACTATCTCGACGATGGAACAAAAAGTTCGTTTGCACTTCATTTTCTGCACCAATCTTGGGCATTTCTCGGACTCGCTGTATGCTTACTCGCATTAGTTCTGAAGCCTTGGCAGAATCTAATTTTCGGAATATTTTTCGCGTTGATGCTGCATTACGGATTAGATTTGTTAGCGAATGTATTTGTTTACGACTTGAACGCGGTCATCGGCTTCGAAATTCTTTGTCTCGCCCTGCTTGCATTCTTATTTCGAAATGACGAGCAACGTTTGAAATACTACTTATTTTTCGTCGGTTTGTGGCTGTTTGTTAATTTGGTGCTTGGCTTCATAACATTTATTTTAGGTTGGAAGCCTGATGCACACAGAGGAGTTTATTTAACTGCTACACTCTTGACTTTATTGGGTACTCTAGCATTTTGGAAGCTTTTCAAGCCAAAACATGAGCAATCGGACGTTTCATAGCATACTTTGGACCGGTATAGACCGATTCGGAACACAGGTTTTTCAGGTTGCCTTTTCGATTATTCTGGCACGTTTACTCATGCCGGAAGATTACGGTTTGGTTGCATTAGCTTTTATTTTTCTGATGGTCGGCTTGGTCCTGACAGACGGCGGACTTCAGTTGTCATTGCTTCAAAAAAAGAACCCTACGGAAAACGATTTTTCAACCGTTTTTTGGTTCAACTTGGGATTCGGCATTGTTCTTTATGCAACGCTTTTTTTCTGTGCTCCATTAATAGCAAGATTTTACGACCAACCATTGATGATCCCAATTTTAAGAATTGCAGGGCTAAATATCATAGTTTGGGCATTGGGCATCATACACGGAACGAAATTAGACATTACCTTAAATTTCAAAAAGCAAGCATTTATTACAATTTCAGCAATGTTAATTTCAGGATTTTTTGGAATTTGGCTTGCCTTTTCGGGGTATGGCGTTTGGGCGCTGGTATTTCAATTTTTAAGCAATAACTTGCTTAGGGTTTTATTACTCTGGATTTTCGGAACACGCTGGTATCCGAAATTTGTATTCTGCATAGAATCGTTCAAATCGCTGTTTAATTTCGGTTGCAAATACATGTTGACTACGTTACTCGACACAACCTACAAAAACATGTTTGCAGTTTTTATCGGACGATTTTATGCACTCAAAGAATTGGGATTTTTTCAAAAAGCATACTCTCTGACCAATCTAACAACAACAAACATTTCGTATACTATTGCACGTTCGTTTATCCCTTTGCAAACAAGTCTTTCGGACAACATCTCCGAACAACGCAAGTCGTTTGATCGCTTTTTATCATTGGGGTGTTTTATCGTTTTTCCGATTGCAATTCTTTTTGCAGTTTTAGCAGAGCCGCTTGTGGCTTTTGTATTGACCGAGAGATGGCTTCCGGCAGTGCCTTTTATTCAAATTTTGTGTCTGAGTTATATTTGGTATCCTATTTTGGTTGTAAACCGACAAATGTTGCTGTCAAAAGGATTTAGCAAACAAAATTTAATGATTGATGTTATCGCGAAAACACTCGGTGTTGCGGCATTTTTGATTGCCTTGCCTCACGGCATCGCTTGGATTTGTGTTTCAATCGGATTTTATGCACTTGTTGATATGATTCTTTCTGTATTTTTTGCAAAAAAATACGTGTCAATTCGTTTGTTCGAACAATTAAGAATTGCTGCGCCGGCATTCGGACTGGCAGTGTTTTCAGGATTTATAGCATGGTTCGTGGTGATGGGCGTAATGCATTACGCCCCTACAAGTGATTTCATGCAATTATTGCTGGGTGGAATTGCAGGTCTCGGTGTTTATGCAGTTGGTGCTCATTTGCTGAAATTCGACGAATGGAGATTTATATTGAACTATCTTAAACGCAAATAATGGCATTGGGTTTTATCAAAAAGGCACTTAAAGTGATTTTGCCCCGGAAAGTAGTTGACTTGATTAGCGAAAAACGGCAAATAAAGCAAAAATTCACGAAGAAAAAGAAACTGTCTTTTGAAGTTTCTTTGGTTGACCATTGCAATCTCAATTGTCAGTGTTGCGGAGCTTTTGCCCCTCTTGCCGATGAAGTATATTATGATGTTGGAAAACTTGAAAAAGAATTCAAACGTATATCCGAACTCGCAGACGGCAAAATTGAATTTGTACGATTGTTGGGTGGAGAACCTTTGCTTCATCCGAATTTATTGGAAATTCTTGATGTTGCAGGCAAATACTTCGGTAAAACACAACTCGAACTTATTACAAATGCCATTTTATTGGACAAACAACCGCCTGATTTTTGGGTTAGCTGCAAAAAAAACAATGTGAAAATTTCCATAACAAAATATCCGATCAATCTACCTTTCAAAAGAATTGAAAAAACAGGAAAAAAATATGGTGTTGCTGTTCGATATTTTGATGGTGAAAAAACTCTAAAAACAACCGTAAAATTCACTATGAATACAGCCGGGAGTGCAGATTCTACAAAGAATTTTAAATTGTGCCATGCAGCCAATAACTGCACTGCACTCGACAATGGAAAAATTTATCCTTGCAGCACGGTATCACGTATAAAATACTTCAACAAATATTTTAACACCGATCTAAAAGTTTGTGATGAAGACTACATTGATATTTACAAAGTAAATAATCTTGATGAAATCCTTGAATTTTTGTGCAAACCTGTACCGTTTTGTAGATATTGCGACATTGACAAATGGGAACGTGGTATTGATTGGGCAGTTTCAAACAAAAATATTTCAGAATGGATATAGATTTGCACCAAGAAAAATTATCACACAGATGTTCTTTCGAAGATGCGTCCTTGAAACGTGCCGCGTTCCTCTAAACGCTTCTGAAACAACACCATAATTTGATCGTTCCTTCCGGCTTTCCACACCGGTTTGGCTTGATATCTCGGTGGTGCTTCGCCCGCAATACGTTCAATGATAATATCCGGACGAAGTTGTTCGACAAAATCTACAGCAAAATCTAAATATTCATCCAATTCAAAAAACAACGGGTTAAAATTCGGATCTTTTTCCAAGAATTGCTGTTCCATTTTGGTGTTTTTCATGATTTGCAATTGATGAAATTTCACGGAATAGATAGGCAGTTCGTTAATTTTATGAACTTGTGCCAACATTTTTTCGCACGTATCATCGGGCAAACCGAAAACGATGTGAATTCCGACCTTTATACCCAAATCAGCCGCTTTTTTAATCCAAAATTCGGCATCTTCAAACGTATGTCCGCGATTTATCAATTTTAATGTATCGTTATAGCAAGATTGCACCCCGATTTCAAGTACAACGTAATATTTTTTTGAAAGTTCGGCTATATACTTTAGTTTTTCGTCATCCAAACAGTCGCAACGTGTACCGATTGCCAAACCAACAACATCGGGTTCGCTCAAAGCCTCTTCGTACAAGATTTTTAGCGTTTCGAGCGGTGCGTATGTATTAGAAAACGCTTGAAAATATGCCAAAAATTTCGGAGCACGTTTGTAACGGTTTTGATGAAAGATTTTTCCTTCTTCAATTTGCTGTTTAATACTTTTTTCAGGCATACAATACGACGGATTAAACGCATCATTGCTACAAAACGTGCAACCTCCTACCCCAATGGTTCCATCTCGATTCGGACAAGAAAAACCCGCATTAATCGTCAGTTTCTGCAAACGATTTCCGAATTTTCGGATTAAATTCTGTGAATAATTGTTGTAGTTGTACTTCATTTTATCTCAACCCTTTCACACTCGGTTTTCCTGCAATAAAATCTTTTAAATAAAACGGCTCAAAATATGCGACATCTACAAAATCCTTGTTTTCAAAAGCAGCTTGAGCAAGTGAAATCATATTTTTTGCAGAAAATTTCAGTGTTTCGTCGATGCGGATTTGCTGATTATTCTTAAAAATTTCTTCGCATTTTTTTGCTCCGTCACCCAGCAAAATAATCGGTTGTTCTGTAAAATCGGCATACGAATTTTCGTCAATAATATCTGCTTGAACATCACGTAAACACTCGCCTTTTGAATTATAAACCGCAGAATAAACTTCCATACGCCGAGCATCAATCATCGGAATAAACACATGATTTTTGCTGTAATGTTTTGCTGCCGTTTGTGCCAATGCTTGCAACGAACTCACGGCAATCAGTGGCTTGTTCAACGCATAACAAAGTCCTTTGGCGACAGACACTCCGATACGCAAACCCGTGTAAGAACCGGGACCTTTGCTAATCGCAACAGCGTCTAAATCTTCTAGCTTCACACCGGCTTCTTTCATCACTTCTTCAACAAAAACTGCTGTCAAAGCTGCGTGTGAAAGCCCTTCGTGATTTTCTCGAGATGCCAAAAGTTCCGTGCCTCTTGACAAAGACACGGAACAAGTCGGCGTAGAAGTTTCAATAAGTAAAACCACAATTGCACTACCATACGCGGCGTCCGCTACCGCCTCTACCACCTCTGCCAGCACGGTTGGCGCCAAACAAGTAAGTTACGGAAAGCGTAATACCGCTATTTCTTATTGAATTATCGCTCGTAGTAACTATTTCTCCTGTATCCCAATCTTCAAATTCAAATTGATTCATAAAATTTCTCAATCCGAGATTATAACCCGCTCTTATTTGAAAACTACCCACCTGAGCACCAAGCCCAAATCCGACGCCGAAATCAAGGCGTCTAAAAATTAGACCATCGCCATCCTCTAATGAAATATTGTCGCTTCCAAATTTTATTCTCATGAACTCTCCTCCACTCCTATCCCACTCGCGTGCTGTTTCGCCCAGCAACATACGTCCTTTTTCCTCGAATTCAAAAATATGTTTTCCACCTATTGCAAAACCAACATAAGGACCGGCTTGCAGTATGAAAGACGCATTGCGACCCAAAGGCAATTTATATTGCACATTGATTGGGATTTGAATATAGTTAAGACTTATCATCTGTCTATACCTCCATTCTTCCCAGTTGCCAGACCCCCAAGAATCTCTTTCCCAGTCTGTCCATTGCGCACGTCCGCCTTGTCTTGAAAACAAGATACCCGGCTGGATAGAAAACGATTCGCTAATGCCGAAATCAGCTACCAATCCAACCTGAAAGCCAGGTGTGAATCTAAATTCCGGCATCTCGCCATCGTAGAGATGTACTGCTTCATCTAATTCAAACGAAACATTTGTTAAATTGAATCCTCCTTTGAAGCCTATGGAGAATTGTGCTTGTACGCAAATTGCCGC
The DNA here is from genome assembly GCA_009785505.1 of Bacteroidales bacterium. Classification (GTDB taxonomy): domain Bacteria; phylum Bacteroidota; class Bacteroidia; order Bacteroidales; family P3; genus WRKV01. The sequence goes on along the minus strand of WQWA01000011.1, from coordinate 7,829 downwards.
AATAGCAAAAGTTGCAGTTATTAGAAACTTTTTCATGGTGTTTTGCTTTGTTTATATCTGATAAATTATTATTTTGCAAACTTAAATCCCTTACCGAGATAATTCGCAGTAACGCCTAGCATCTCTTCGATACGAAGAAGTTGGTTGTATTTCGCAATACGCTCCGAACGACAAGCCGAACCGGTTTTGATCATACCTGTATTCAATGCAACTGCCAGGTCTGCAATAGTTACATCCTCGGTTTCACCGGAGCGGTGGCTCATAATTGCGGTGTAACCGTTGCGATATGCCAAATTCACAGCGTTAATCGTTTCGGTCAATGAACCGATTTGGTTTACTTTTACCAAAATCGAATTAGCAGTACCTTTGTCTATGCCCATTTGCAGACGATCTACGTTAGTTACAAACAAATCGTCGCCAACCAAATTACAGGTTTTTCCAATTTTGTCGGTTAGGTATTTCCAACCGTCCCAATCGTCTTCCGACATACCATCTTCAATCGAAATAATTGGATAACGTTTATGCCAATCCGCCCAAAAATCAGCCATTTGCGTTGGCGTTAATTTTTCGCCGGTAGATTTCTTAAAGTGGTACATTTTCTCTTCTTCACAGAAAAATTCTGTAGCAGCAGGATCTAATGCAAGAAAAACATCTTCGCCTGGTTTGTAGCCCGCTTTTTCAATGGCTTGCATGATTACTTTCAAAGCATCCTCATTTTGTTTCAGCATTGGAGCGAACCCACCTTCGTCGCCAACCGCAGTGCTCATACCCTGATCATGAAGAATGCTTTTCAATGCGTGGAAAATTTCCGCACCCCATCTAAATGCTTCCGAAAACGTTGGAGCACCAACCGGCATAATCATGAATTCTTGGAAATCTACACTATTATCAGCGTGTGATCCACCATTAATGATATTCATCAACGGAATCGGCAATGTATTTGCGTTTGTTCCGCCAATGTAGCGGAAAAGAGGTTGGTTTGTAAAGTCGGCGGCAGCGTGTGCGGCAGCCATCGAAACACCCAAAATTGCGTTTGCACCCAAGCGACCTTTGTTTGGAGTTCCGTCCAACTCGATCATGATTTTGTCGATTTCGTTTTGTTCGGTAACATCAACGCCAATCAAAGCGTCAGCGATTTCCGTATTTACGTTTTCAATGGCTTTCAAAACACCTTTACCCAAAAATTTGGATTTATCACCATCACGAAGTTCAACCGCTTCGTGAACTCCGGTAGATGCTCCCGAAGGAACTGCAGCACGACCAAAATAGCCGTCTTCGGTTACTACTTCTACTTCAATCGTTGGATTTCCGCGGGAATCTAAAATTTGACGTGCGTGAACGTCGAGAATTGTACTCATAGTTTTATGTTTTTTTAGTGTTTTTCGGTTGCAAAGATACGAAAAAATTTGGTTAAAAAAAAAAATGTTGTAACTTTGTAGAACGAAAATGAACGATCAATAACTATTTTCTGGACGAGTAGGGTTGTTGCCGTTCTTTCTATTGCAGTGATGCAGTATTGAAATCCCGATTTTCGTATAAATTTGTTAGTAAATTGGCGATTTTGTTGATAACTTCTGAAAAAAGTTCCAAAATCCTAACGAACACAGCGGAGTGCAAACCCCAAAGCCTTATTATGACTGAACTTCAGGTTCACGTGGGCTCCACCGAAGTCCAGGTTGTGTGCACCGGTAGAGGATACCTCGGTAGAGGACCAGTAGAACGAGTTCCAACCCGCGGGGGTGATTTCCAAACCAGTAAACCGAGCACCACCCCAAATACCACCAATCTCAGGATTTGAGGGGGAACCTGTGGCAGAAGTGTACCACTGGAGTTGTTCGTCGATGGTAAAGCCATTTACAATACCACCGTTTACATCTGACATCGCACGATTTTGACCATTACCACCCAAATTCAAATCCAAATTAATAAAATCTTGGTGTGTTGGAACTCTCCAATCGCCTGGACAAAGTACATCCGCAAAACGCATCACAGCACACCACGAAAAAAAGTGACCCGTAAGTTCTGTCTCAGCACGACGACAATCGGCATTGAAATTACCTGCCGTACCGCCTGAAAAAGTAGTTCTATCTTGGCAAGCCGAAGCAAAAACAGCACCCGACCAAACTTGGGTAGGTCTGTCGCCAGTACCTGGAACTGTGGTCGTTCCACTTTCGACGTTTGTGCTCCCAATAGTCCCCCAACTTATAGTACCTAAACTCGTACCCCAACCCGGGGTGTTATTATTACAACCTGTTATAGGCATATTAACCGTAATCGTAAAATCTTGTGTATAATCCGTAGTCGCTGTTGCACCGTTTACAATAGTCGCACGAACAATCACAGAGCCTGTCGAAGTTGTAATAAGGGTATCACCGCTAAGGCTCGCCCCGGTAGCACCGGCGTTTTGAACACTCCAAACTATGGTCTGATTGGTCGCATTGCTCGGAACTACTGTACCAGTAAGTGTAAGCGCGCTACCGACTGTTGCAGTTGTAGGAACACCCGTAATATCTGTTACGGGAACAAAGGCAGGAGTAGCCGTAATCGTAAAATCTTGCGTATAATCCATAGTCTCTGTGGCACCATTTGTAATAGTGGCACGAACAATCACAGAGCCTGCCGAAGTTGTATTGAGTGTATCACCGCTAAGGCTCGCTCCGGTAGTACCTGCTTCATAAACACTCCAAACAATGATCTGATTGGTTGCATTACTCGGGACTACGGTACCGGTAAGCTCAAGTGGTGTACCGGCTATTGCAGTTGTAGGAACACCCGTAATATCTGTTACGGGAATAAAGTTGGAAGAAACAGCATTCACCATTATAGTACTCGTGGCTGTGTGTCCACCATCTTGCGTTCTCACAGTAATAACGGAACTACCGGGAGAAACGGCAGTAATAATCCCTGCACTACTGACAGTCGCAACAGTATCATTACTGCTCGACCAAGTTACGTGCGGGTTAGCTACATCGGCAGGAATCATGACCGCCAACAATAGCAAAGTATCCCCAACATTCAAATTAGCCGAAGCCTGCTCCAATGTTACTTCTAAAACATTGCTTTCTCCATCGCGAAAGTCGCAAGAAACAAATGCCAACACCAATAGCGGTAAAATTAAAAGTTTGATTATTTTTTTCATCACAATTTGTTTTTATCGGTTTCTGCCACGAGCACGTGGAGCATTCGGGTGATTAAATTCGGTTGATGGGCCACCCCAATTCCTTTGTCCGGGAGGACACTGTAATGTATGGTTTTGTGGTCGATCATTGACGGATAACGGGATTCGGTAGTGCAAGCCAACAGAGGCTGTAATTATATTGCGTGTTGTTCGTTCTATCCCTTCTATCTGCGTACTGCGAGATACATCTTCCAACTTGGCTAAATATCTAACACAGAAATTTAATTTGAGATTTGGGGTTATGTTGTAATTCAGCCTAACCCCTGCCTCTAATGAAGTAAAGTTATAGCCCCCAAGAGACACATTGCGGTTATTCATTAGACGGCGTGAGCCTAATATTCCGTACGAAATGGAGAAATCCATGCTCATTCTTGCCGTCAAATCTTGTTTGCGAACATAGCCTAACAAAAACACAAATTCGTCTGCACGCATCCTTCCACCTGCAATTGGCATTCTGTAATGACAAAGCACTCTGATATGATCGTTCGCTGTTATCCGAAAATCTGTTCCAAATCTAAGACTTGTACTGCGTTTAAACATAGCCGGATTGTAATGACTTAGCGATGAAACATTGGTTTGCCAAAAAATTTGGCGATACCATTCTCCTCTAAAAAATTGGGCGTGTTGCCCCACTTCTACAAATGGCTCAAATCGCCATATTCTGTTCAGAGATACCTGAAAGTTAACACCCGTGAATACTGTAACTGCGGGGAAATCGTCCCATTCCACAATCGGCACTCCAGGTTGTCCGGATGCATTTTGAGCGGTTGAAAGCAGCGCAACCGTGCACACAATCTTTATAAGTTTCTTCATTCGAATATTTTTGAATTGGCAAAGTTTTATTGTTCGATAAAAATGAAAATATCTTCGTTGTCTCGTTTCATTAGAAATTGTTCACGTGCAATTCGTTCCAAATGCTCCAAATCGTTATCTAAAAAATAGATATTTCGTCGGTTAGTTTCTATTTCACGACGATAATACTCGCGTTCAGCTCTGCGTTCTTTGAGTTGCTGGCGTAATTTCCATTGAGACAATAAATTATTCGAACCAAAAAAAGTTACCCAAACAGCGAACACAATCAACGTTATGACATATTTATTGGTCAAATACTTGAAGTACGGATGCTTTTTAAAGTTCGACAAAAAATTCATGATCTAACGCTTTTTGGCAGGAACGGTTTTGGGTTTCGGAAAATTGGGAAGTTTGTTTTTTATCGCCAACCACAAAATCACAATTCCTGCTAAGATAAAAGGAATACTGAGAAGCTGTCCCATATTCAACAACATGTATTCTTCAAAGCCTACCTGCACATTTTTGATAGATTCTATAGCAAAACGTGCACCAAACAACAAAATCAGAAAACTTCCGAATAAAACGCCTTCTTTGGGCTTGTAATTTTGTTTGATGTAATATCCCAGCAAGCCTGCGAAAATAACGAGATAACTCAATGCTTCATAAAGTTGTGTCGGATGTTTTGCAACTGTTTCGCCGGCTCGTACAAAAATAAATCCCCAAGGCAATGTGGTTTCATGTCCGTAAATTTCGGAATTAAACAAATTTCCTAAACGCACTAAAACGCCCGTTATGGCTACAAAAATCACAACCCTATCGGTCATGTACCAAAACGATTTTTTATGTTTTTTTGCTGCAAAATACAACGCTATTAAGATTCCAATTGCCGCACCATGGCTGGCTAATCCGCCTCTCCACACTTTGAAGATTTCGATAGGATTTGCCAAGTAGTGTGCCGGTTCATAGAAAAAACAATGTCCCAAACGTGCACCGACAATCGTGGCAATTGCCAAGTAAAACAACAAAGTGTCAGGAATGGTTACGTCACTTTTTTCTCTTTTCATCATCCACAAACACAGCCAAAACGTGAATGCAAATCCTGTGGCAAACATCAGCCCATACCAGCGAATTTCACGCCCAAAAATGGAAAATGCTACAGGATCAAAGTCCCAAATGATTGAATTGATGAGCATATTACAGGTTTTCTTTTAAGTCCAGCAAAAATGTTTTTATGTGTTTGAGTGTTTTTATAGCTTCAAATTTTGCATCTGTGTCTTCCGAAATCTTAGATTTTAAGCGGTCTTTAGCCCCTTGCAATGTAAAGCCTTGTTCTTTAACCAAGTGATAAATCTGATGAAAATAATCCACATCCGACACCGTAAATAATCGATTTCCCTTTTTGTTCCGTTGCGGCTTGATCACATCAAATTCCTTTTCCCAAAAGCGAATCAGCGACGTGTTAACCTTAAACATATCGGCAACTTCACCAATGGTATAGAACATTTTTGCGGATTCCATAATTACGACATCATTTGATTGACTTCGCTGGCTCTTTCGAGAATTTCTAAATATTCTTCCGGGGTTATATCTTGGAAAAAGAAGAACACAGGATTGACTCTTTCACCGTGACGCCACACCTCGTAATGTAGGTGGACTCCAACCGAACGACCTGTGGTTCCCATAAATCCGATAACATCGCCTCGATTGACTCGCTGTCCTACTCTAACATTTACTCGGTTCAAGTGTCCATACAAGGTTTGAAATCCGAACCCATGATCGATCTTAACCATAGTTCCATAACCGCCATAACCACGCGGGGCTGATCCTGATATTGTTACAACACCGCTTCCGGTGGCATAAATGGGCGTATTGAGTGGTCCGGCAAAGTCAACTCCTTGATGCATTCGGCGAGTTCGAAAAATAGGATCTATTCTGGGTCCGAATCCTGAAACTAGCCGTGTCCGGTGCAGGTTTACAGGGAGAATTGCAGGCATAGAAGCAAGCATAGCTTCTCTGTTTCTTGCCATTTCGTAAACATCATCAAACGAGATAGACTGTGAGTACATACGTGTCATCAAATCATCAATTCGAACAGAAGTGTTAATGATTACATCAGCCATTGAATTCTCTCGAAATAACTCGTGGGTTTCACCACCTAATAGGAGTGGATTTCTTGTTGGCGGCTCAGCTTCAAAGATAATGCGATACAGATTTTCGTCACGCGTTTGGATGTCCATCAAAACCTGAGAAAGAAATTCAATCCTTCTATCTAACTGGCTATATTGAAACCGAGCTTGTTCCAAATCGCGTCTCAATCGACGTTCTTCCGGAGATTCCAAGATGTGAACCGTGAAAAATACAGCCATAGTAAACAAAACAATAATCGCAGATACAAAAGAGAAAATTTTTTTGAAAATTTCTTTTTTGCTCGTTCGCTCTTCCTTTACCGATAGTGTACGAAAATCAAAAATGTATTTTGCTTTTTTTGCCATATAATTCTGCAAAGGTACAAAAAAATCTCAAAAAAAGCAAATTTTGGACTTGAAGTTACCGACAAAATTTGTATCTTTGCTGTATCGAACAGTTAAATATCCACAAAAAAAAATGAAAAAAATCATCTGCTCTTTTATGTTATTAGTTGCAGCAAGCCTTCCTGCTAGCTGTGCATCGCCGTCCGTTACAACAATATCCGCTGGACAAGCACACACCATGATGAATACGCTTGACAATTTTGTAATTGTCGATGCGCGTTCGCTTAGAGAATTTGCTCAAGGGCATATACCCGGCGCAATATGTATCCCCCATGACGAAATCACGCATCGTGCGGCAAATGAGATTTCGGATAAAAACATCGTCATTCTAGTATATTGTCAAAGAGGTCTCCGAAGTGCCGATGCCGCTCAAAGGCTAGCCCTCTTGGGCTTTACGAATGTTTACGATTTCGGTGGGCTCGATGATTGGCCATTCGGCATAGTTACCGATTTACCAAGGAATTCGGTGGAATTGATTGCGTTGTTTGACCTTTGGGCAACTGCCGAGAGTACGGCCGTAGGTTCTAAAATTATGCATGTATTCCAAGAGGACATCGCACTTTTTATTGAAGCAATGCGGCAAGCAGATCCTTTTTCTCGAGAGCAAGTACTTATGCTTGTAGGTTTCGTTGTTGCCGGAGCAAGGGCGGATAACGCTGCAATTTATGCTAATTACGCTCAAGTTCTCGAATATGCAGAAAATCTCGATCTAGATACTGAAAGTAGGCAGATTCTTAGATTTATCGGAGCAAATATTGAGCATGCCTACCGACATTAACTGTAGGGATCGAAAATTTTCGACCCCTACCTAAAAAAATTTGTAATTATCATTTTTTTTTCGTATCTTTGCACCCCCTAAAAAGGGAAAATGTTAAAAACAAAACAAAAAAAATCGTTAAGCAAATGCCTAAGATGAAAACAAAATCGGCTGCAAAGAAACGCTTTTCTTTCACCGGTACGGGAAAAATCAAGCGCAAGCATGCTTACAAAAGTCACATTTTGACTAAAAAATCAACAAAACGCAAACGTAATTTGACGTACAGCACGATCGTTGACCCTTCAGATGTGAAAAATGTAAGGCTCATGCTTTGTGTTTAACCCGAATGGGTAGATACGCAATGCATTGCGTATCTACTGAGTATTAACCTCTCGTTGAGTCCGGTAAAGTTCCCCTTGAAACGGGACACTCAACAGAAAAAAAACAAAAAAAAACATGCCAAGATCAGTAAATGTCGTTGCCGCAAGGGCACGTAGAAAAAAAGCATTGAAATTGACCAAAGGTCAGTTTGGCCGCAGAAAAAATGTTTGGACAGTAGCCAAAAACTCGT
>WQWA01000010.1 GCA_009785505.1 Bacteroidales bacterium | reverse complement strand
CGTCTTCACTCTCAAGGCACTGTAAAGTGGAATATTTATAACTTTTTCGTTTTCTTTGTACGGCAAAGCAGAAACTTTTATGCCGAGTTGAGAACTATTGTCTTGCATAAATTTAGCAAAAGAAGCAGCAGTCAGATTTGTACCTGATTTAACTTCAATCGGCACAACTCCTTGTTCATTTTCGGTTATAAAATCAATTTCTTGTTTGGAATCTTCTCGCGACCAATAAAATAATGTTTCTAATTCACTGGCGATAAGTTCTTGACAAATATATTGCTCGCCCATAGCACCGTTGTATTCGGTGTAAATACTGTCGTGTTCTACGATTTGACGAGGCAACGTATTGGTTATTGCTCCCAAAAGCCCGACATCACTGATAAAAAGCTTGAACGCATCGAAATCTTCGTGAAATTTCAACGGCGACTTCGGTGTTGAAACACGATTTATTTTATGTATCATCGAAGAATCCAAAAGCCATTGAATGGTCGTTTCAAAATCCCTTGCCCTTGCACCGTGCTTTACTGCGCCGTAAACAAACTTTTTGTTTTCTTTGGCTATTTGTTGCGGTATGGAATTCCAAAGCATACGGATTTTTGTTGCTAAAAGTGGCGTTGCATATTTTGCAAAATCAGCATCGTAGTCTTTCAAAATTTTCTTTTGAAGTTTGCGAACCTTATCGAAATCCTTGCTTTCAGCGTAACTTGCAATTACTTCGGGCATTCCACCAACAAAAAAATACTGTTTCAAATAACGGTTAAATTTCTCGTGAAAAATATTGAGTTGTTCAGGATTGGCTGTTTTCAAAAGTTCTGCAAGGTGTTCTTCGTTCATTGCCTGTAGAAATTCAGAAAAAGTCATAGGATACAAGTGTAGTCTATCAACTTTGCCCACAGGAAACGAATAATTGCCGTGCATAGCAATACCAAGAGCCGACCCCGAAGCAATCAAATAAATTTCAGGCATTTCTTCCTGAAAAAACTTTAGCGAAGTAATAGCGTTTGGCACGGCTTGTACTTCATCGAAAATCAGTAATGTGTCGCTTGTAATCGTTTCGCCACTTTCGGCTTGTAAAAATGGCAACAAATCCTTTGGTGCGAGTGAGCCGTCAAAAAGTCGTCGCATATTTTCGTTTTTCTCAAACATAATATATGCCGTGTTTTTGAATTTTGTTCTACCAAATTCTTTAATCGCCCAAGTTTTACCAACCTGCCGTGCTCCCGTGAGAATTAACGGCTTTTTGTTGGAGTTATTTTTCCAATTTTCTAGCTTAAACAAGATGTCTCTTTTCATATTCTGCACATTTTTGCCAATTTTACAATGCAAAATTACACATTTTTTCCGAAATATAAAAATAAATTTGCACATTTTTGCAAAATATCTTTGATTTTGCAAAAACACACAAATTTAGTTAAAAAGTGTTAAAACTTAAAAAATTTTAAGGTTTGGCAGAAAAATGGGGAGCGGCTTTGCCGCTCCCCATTTTTTATTCTCCTCCATTATTCGCACCTGTCATTCCGAGTCCTTCGACTATGCTCGGGGACAAACTCCACACACGCAGTGTGCGAAGTCGAGGAATCTGTTTGCTATTGTTTAGCGACCACCAAACAAATACGTTACAGTAAATACTAAGCCGTTGTTTCTGGTTGTCTCATCATCAAAGCTAGAAATGTTGGCAATACCTAAGTTATAACCAACTCCAACTTGAAATCTGCCAAATTGTACGCCGGCACCAAAGCCAACACCGAAGTCAAAGCGATTCATTTCGCCATCACTTCCAAATTCGATACTTTCGGATTCACCATCAAATCTGTAGGCTCCACTCAAAGCAAATCCCAAATATGGACCTGCCTGCAGTAAAATTCTCGCATCTCGACTTACGGCAAATCCAAATTGAGCATTGATAGGCATCTGTAAATAGTTAACGTTGATGGTGGTTCTCCAATCGCCTTCTCCAAATCTGGCACCTTGTTGAGCAAATAAAAGCCCAGGTTGAATAGAAAGCATGTCTCCCATAACCGGAATATCTGCTACTACACCTAACTGAAATCCTGGCTTCATGTCTCCACTAATTGAAATTCCGTCTTCGCTTATCCTCATGTTTGTCAAATTAAATCCTGCACGAGGACCAAACGAAATTTGTGCTGTTAAGCTTGCTACTAAAAGCAAAGCCAATGTTGTTGTGAATAATTTTTTCATTGTGTTTGTGTTTTGATTTATAATTATTGGTTTATTAATGTTGTGTTATACGTAAAATTTGACCGCAAAGTTACATAAAAAAAATGATATTTGCAAAAATTTCGCAAAAAATCGTATCTTTGCAAAAAAGATAGTATGCAAAAAATACATTTATTATTGATTCTCAGCCTATTTTTGGTGTTGCAGGGTTGTAAAACGGCAACGCATGATCCGGATTTTCGTCCACGCATCGGAATCGCGGGTATTTCGTTAGAAAGCAGTACGTTCTCGCCGGCTGTTACGCCTTTAGAGGCTTTTCGTCAGTTTGAGGGCGATGCACTCTTGCAGCTTTTTCCTTACCTGCATCCCGATTCTGCGATGGGTCAGGGTGCCGTGTGGCTTCCAGCGATATTTTCCGCAGCTACTCCCGGTGGAATTGTTACGCGCGAAACCTACGAATATTTGGTCAACAAAAAACTGGATATCATCCGTGAGAATATGCCTTACGATGGCTTCGTTTTCCGCATTCATGGGGCGATGAGCGTTGTGGGATTGGATGATCCGGAGGGAGATTTTCTTCAGAGAATACGCGGCGTTATCGGCAATGATGCCGTCATCTCAACCTCGATGGATCTGCACGGCAATGTGTCTTTGCGGTTGGCAAAATACACGGATTTAATCACTACTTTCCGTACTGCCCCTCACGAAGATGTGGCAGAGACGCATCGCCGTGCGATTACAAACCTTTACAATCGTTTGATTTCCGGAAAGGGACGTCCGGCGTATAAGGCTTGGGTTGCCGTTCCTATATTGCTTCCGGGCGAAATGACAAGTACGCGTATCGAACCCGCAAAATCGCTTTACGCCATGCTTCCAAGCATTGAGGCTCTTCCCGGCGTGATAGATGCCGGAATATGGATTTCATATGCATGGGCTGATGAACCTCGCAACCAAGCCGTTGTTATGGTAGTCGGCGACAACAGAAGGCAAGTCAGCCACTCTGCAAGACAATTGGCAGAAAGATTTTGGTCTGTTCGTCATGAATTTGACTTCGAAGCACCCGTCATGTCGTTCGAAGAGAGTTTGGATGCTGCAATTGCGAGCAACAAAAGGCCTTTTTTCATCAGCGATATGGGCGATAATCCAACTGCGGGCGGATCGGGCGATGTAACCTGGACTTTGGCCAGACTTCTACAACGTCCGGAATTTCAAACACCGGATGGAAAATCCGTAATTTACGCTTCAATTCCGGGCCCGGAGATGATTGCTGCCGCAAGAAGAGCAGGTGTGGGCGGACAAGCCACAGCCATGGTGGGTGCCATGGAAGATGATCGTTTTGAAGGTCCTGTAAGACTATCCGGAACGGTGATGTTTACAAGTGATCGAGAAGCAGTCATCAAAGTTGGAAGCGTTTATGTGATTGTAACACAGGGCCGCGCAGCATACCATCGCGAAAACCAGATGCTCGCTATCGGCTTGAATCCGCGAGAGGCAGATATTGTCATTGTGAAGCAAGGGTATCTCGTGCCCGATTGGTTTAACATGCAGGCGGATTGGGTGATGGCTCACACGCGAGGCGGGGTGGATCAAGACATTGTGAATCTGCCGTTCAAGCGTATTGTCAGACCTATATTTCCATTTGACCCTGATATGCCCGATCCCGAACTTAATGTGATATTTGTGCCTTCGGCGAGGGAGGTTTACGGACGATGATATAATAAGGAGATTCCTCACTTCACTGCGTTTCGCTCGGAATGACGATTGAGTCTGAAAGGAGGGAATGGAAAAAGTAGCGGAGGCTTTGCCTCCGCTACTTTTTTTCTCCTCTTTTGTTTATCCACCGTCATTCCGAGCGAAGCCCACGAAGTGGACGAAGTCGAGGAGTCCCCTTACCATAAGACCTTTCTCAACCTCTCAACATCCGAAAGATAAAAATCGTATTCGTCTGCGAACGCCGGATTTTTATATTTCATCTCACTTTGTTGCAAGCTTCTGAATGTACCGTGAATTTCTGTAGCACCTGTTTTTTCAATGATTTCAGCAATGTTTTCGGGCGTGATTCCGGCTCCGGGCATAATGGAAATTCGATTATAGGCTTTTTCAATCAATTGAGCAAGAATCGGTATGCCCTCTACCGCTGTTTTTTGTCCTCCGGAAGTTAAAATTCGTTCACAACCAAGTTGGATAACATCTTCCAAACCTTGAAAGAAATCAACACAGTGGTCGAATGCCCGATGAAAAGTAACACCCATCGAATAGCGTTTGGCTATTTCGATTAACTCTCTATTTCGAGGCATATCAACTGTTCCATCGCTGTTAAGCATCCCAATAACCACACCATCGCACCCTATTTTTCCGCAATGCTCAATCTCAGATTTCATGATTTCAAACTCCAAATCATTGTACAAAAAATCCCCGCCACGAGGACGAATGAGCACATACAATTTTATAGACAACCGTTTTCGAGCTAAATTCAGCACGCCCAACGACGGCGTTGTGCCACCTTCCGGAAGATTGGTGCACAACTCCACACGATGTGCACCAGCCACTTGAGCAATAAGTGCAGACTCAACTGAGTCTGCACACACTTCGATAATAATTGGTCGCTTCATTTTTTGTGTTTAGCGACGACCGCTAAACAAATACGTTACTGTCAATGCTAAACCACTGTTTCTGGTTGTAACATTATCCGCGTTAGAAAGATTGGCAATACCTAAATTGTAGCCAATTCCAACTTGAAACCTGCCGAATTCTACACCGGCACCAAAACCAACACCGAAATCAAAGCGTCTCGTATCCATGTCTCCGCTTCCAAAATTGATGTCAGTGGTTTGCGTTCGCCCTTGAAATTCAGCCTTTATAGTTCCGCCCAAAGCAAATCCCAAATACGGACCTGCTTGTAGCAAAATTCTCGCATTTTGACCTACATCAAATCCAAACTGAGCATTGATAGGCATCTGTAAATAGTTAAGGTTGAATGTGGCGTCGGCTCCCGTTCCCAAAAAATTATTGAATTTGGCTCCCTGTTGAGCAAATAGGAGTCCGGGCTGAATAGAAAGCAGATCTCCAAGAACCGGAATATTTGCGACCACACCCAATTGAAACCCTGGTTTGAAGTCGCCATTAATCGAAATTGATCCGTGAGATTCATGCAAGTTTGTCAAGTTAAATCCTGCACGAGGACCGAACGAAATTTGAGCTGTTAAGCTTGCCGTTAAAAACAATGTTAAAGTTGTTGCTAGTAATTTTTTCATGGTGTTTGTTTTTTGGTTTATAACAAGCCACAAAGTTATGCAAAAGAAATGACAATTGCAAATTTTTTCGTAACTTTGCAAAAAAATAAATCCCATGAAATCGCAGCTCCTTCGTTTTTTCGCAAAGCATCCATTTGATGCATTTAATCAAAAGCAAATCACTGCCCGCATGGGCGTTGGCGATAAAGCCGGGCGACAGCAAATTGCATCGCTGATTTTGGATTTGGCCGAACAAAACGTTCTTTTGGAACAAAAACGCGGAAAATACAAACTAAATCCGAAATATGTTGTAGAAGATGAACCCAAAAGTGTAATTTTGGGAACGGTCGACATGAAATCCACGGGGAAAGCCTATATTTTGCCGAAAGACCGGCATATAGAAGACATTTTTATCGCTCCAAACAACACAAATCTTGCTTTGAACGGAGATTTGGTCAAGGTTTCTTTGTTTCCGCAACGCAAAGGTAAACGCCCGGAAGGAAAAATCATTGAAATTGTTAAACGGCAAAAAGAAAATTTTGTAGGCATTTTGCAGATTTTCCCCAAATACGCCATGGTCGTGGTAGACAACAATGGCGTAGATATTTTTATTCCGAAAGAAGATATCGGCAAAGCAAAAAACGGTCAAAAAGTGTTGGCAAAAATCACAGAATGGAATCCGAAAATGCGTAATCCGACCGGCGAAATTGTAACAGTTTTGGGTAATCCGGGCGATAATGATGTGGAAATGCAATCTATTTTGGCAGAGCTGGATTTTCCATTGTCTTTTCCGAAAAAAGTAGAAGCGGAAGCAGAAAAAATTCCTGTGGAAATTCCTGAAACGGAAATTGCCAAACGCCGTGATTTTCGCAATGTTCCGACAATCACGATTGACCCTGCCGATGCCAAAGATTTCGATGATGCATTGTCATTTCGCACCTTGGAAAATGGAAATTTTGAAATCGGCGTGCACATTGCAGATGTAACGCACTATGTGCAACCCAATTCGATTCTCGATAAAGAGGCGTATGACCGTGCAACTTCGATTTATTTGGTGGATAGAACAATTCCGATGTTGCCCGAAAAATTGTGCAACGGTGTTTGTTCGCTACGTCCGAACGAAGATAAACTCACGTTTTCCGCCGTTTTTGAGATGAACGAAAAAGCACAGATTATCAACACGTGGTTTGGAAAAACCGTCATTCACAGCATTCGCAGATTTGCATACGAAGAGGCACAAGAAGTTATAGAAACGGGCAAAGGCGATTGTGCCGAGCAAATTCTGCCGATGCATAAATTGGCTGCAATCCTACGGAAAAAACGATTTGAGCATGGTGCAATCAATTTTCACTCTACGGAAGTGCGGTTTCAACTGGACGAAAATGCCCGTCCGATCGGCGTTTACGTGAAGGAAAGCAAAGAAGCCAATTGGATGATTGAAGAATTTATGTTGTTGGCGAATAAATGCGTTGCCGAATTTATCGGACGCAATAAAAACCAGCTTTCACAATCCGGAAAACCCACGAAAGCCAAGACATTCATCTATCGCGTGCATGCCGAGCCTCAATCGGAAAAATTAGCAACGTTTGTGCAATTTGTCGGAAAATTAGGCTACAAAATGAAGACCGGAAGCCGTTCGGAGTTGGCGTCTTCGTTCAATAACTTGTTCAAAAAGATTGCAGGAAAAGGCGAAGAAGCCATGATTGAAACCATTGCCATCCGCACGATGAGCAAAGCCTATTATTCCACCGAAAACATCGGACATTACGGCTTGGCATTTCCGTTTTATTCGCATTTTACATCGCCCATTCGGCGCTATCCCGATGTAATGACCCATCGTTTATTGGAACGTTATTTGGAAAACCAAAGTTCCGTTAATGCGAAAGAGTACGAGGAATATTGCGAACATTGTTCAAAAATGGAAAAAAAGGCCGCCGATGCTGAGCGTTTATCCATCAAATACAAACAGGCGGAATTTATGAAAGACCATATTGGCGAAGAATTTAATGGTGTTATTTCGGGTGTCAGCAAGTATGGAATTTTTGTAGAGATCGAAGGCAACAAGTGCGAAGGCATGGTTTCATTGCAAACGTTGCACGATGATATTTATTATCTCGATGAGGACAATTATCAAGTGATTGGCCGTCGCTACGGACAACAATACAAACTTGGCGGTAAGGTTAAAATCCAGGTGCACAACGTTGATTTAGCCAAAAAACGAATGGATTTTTTGTTAGTGGAAAATTAATTATACGTTTTCATTTCTTTCCGCCAACCGATAATTCCTTTTATATCAAGAAGCCAGTAAATACTACACATCAATACCATGAAATATGCTCCCGACAAGGTAAACAAAATAATACCTGCAGTATCGGACGATAAAAACACATACCAATTTTCAATTTTTTTCTGCGTGCGAAGATACATACCTGTTGTTGCCGCAATCAAAACAAACGCATCAAAATAGCCCAGCACCAGACTGTCATAAGTTTCCGTAAAAATTGTTCGCAAAAAATCCGGTTTTGCAAAAAGCATCATCGAACCCCAAGCACCCATAAAGACAAGAAGTCCGACAATAAGAAAAACCCGTTGTTTATTGGTTAAAGTTGTAACTTCTTTCTGTTGATTGGCTGTTTTTTTCTCGTCTTTTTTTGGTTTTGTCCAGCTGTAATACCCATAGATACAAAAACAAACCAAAATGACTTGTAAAATCATTGTCGAATACAATCCTTTTTGAAAAAGAAATACCGCCAAAAACGACATTCCCACCGCACCAAGCAAAAAATTAACCGCTTTACCACGCGTAGCAAGGTAAACCGAACCAATGCCTAATACCACGCCCACAAATTCCAAAAGGGGAATTCCGTAGCCTAAAAGCGTGAAAAGCGGATTTTCAATGTTAAAAATTTCCATACAAATTCATATTGGACTGCAAAGATACGAAAAATTGTGAATTATACTTATTTTCACCCAAATTTTCCTAAAAATAAGGTTACGCAGACGAAATAAATCGTCAGCGCCATAATATCCTTCAATGTTGTAATAATGGGCGCAGATCCGGCAGCTTGGTCGAGGTTCATTTTTATGAGCAAGTAAGGTACTAAGTAGCCCAGCAGAGAAGCTGTTGTCATTGAGATCATCATCGCAACACCCACGGCAAGTCCTAGAGCCGGTATATCATTCGGCATTCCTTGCCAAAGCCATGCAACAGTTCCTGCCAATAAGCCGGCCAATGCTCCAATAGCTAGTCCCACACCTATATTTTTGAGAAAAGGTTTTGCAAATTCGTTTATTTTGATGTGTCCCAACACAAATCCACGGATAAAAATAGTTGACGACTGCGTCCCGATATTTCCTCCCATTCCCATAACCATCGGAATAAAAACGGCGACACCAACAATGGCTTCCAGTGTTGATTCAAAGCTGTCGATGACAAGTCCTGATACCATTCCAAGAGCCAATGTTATAAGCAGAATCGGCAAGCGAACTTTTAAGATTTCCCAAAGACTTCCATGAATCAAAACTTCACTTCTGTCTGACTCATTGGTTGACGTTCCGGCTAAACCTGCATGGTCGAGAATGTCTTCCGTTGCTTCTTCTTCCAAAATATCAATCGCATCATCAATTGTAACAATTCCTACAAGTCGTTCTTCTCTATCTACAACCGGAATTGCCAAAAGATCTAATTCTTGCAAAATGCGAGCAACTTCCTCCTGGTCAGTATCAGTGAATACACTTATTGCATTTTTGGACATTATGTCTCCAACAAGCGTGTTCCCATCTGTTTTCCCAATAGTTTTACCTCTCGTGCCTTTTGCAATCAACAAACCTTTTAGGGTAAGCACGCCCTCAAGTTTTCTGAAGACATCTGTTACAAATAACGTATAAACGGTTTCTTTATCTTCTGCCTGCAAACTTACTTTCTCCAAGGCTTGCTCTACAGTCATTTCTTTTCTCAACGAAATATATTCCGTAGTCATGATACGACCGGCGGTTTCCGGTTCGTAACCCATCAAAATGTTTGTAACTGCACGTTCTTCGGGAGATAGCGAGGCTATAAGCTTTTTCGCTACATTAGCCGGAAGTTCGTCCAAAAGTTTTACCCTGTCGTCAGGTGCCATTTCATTGACAAATTCTATCGCACGTTCTCCGGTAAACGAACGTAGCAAGTTCTGCTGTTCCTCTGTGTCGAGTTCCTCAAATATGGATAAAGCCTTATCTTTGGTGAGCAATCTGAACGCAATTACTTGTGCTTCGTCCGATAGATCGTAAAATGCATCAAGAAATTCCAACTCTTCCACCTCTGCGAGTGTACTTTTAAGCCCAAGCATGTCCCTGTTGGAAATGTGATCAAGTATTTTCTCGTGTAGTGTCATTGGATTTCCACATTTAGTTTCAAAATCATACTGTGTACGATTTTTGGTTTGCAAAGATACGAAAAATAATTGAGAATGGAAAATGGAAAATTGAGAATTATTTCGTATATTTGCAAAAAAAATGCAGAAATTATGAAAAATCTATTTCCAAAAAAATGGTTATTTGGAGCAATTCTCCCAATGATTTTTGTTGCGTGTAATACCGCAGCAACACCCACCAATGAAGCAGAGGGTACAGTTTTAACACGCATAAGCGACAACCCTGTGACCTACATCTTGCCTTCGCCAAGACTTGATGGCACGATGAGTGTAGAGCAAGCGTTAGCCAATCGCCGTTCGCACCGACGTTTTCAAGACAAACCGTTATCTGCCGAACAAGTGTCGCAGGTTTTATGGGCGGCTTTCGGTGTCACTCTTCCAAGAGAGGACAGACCGGATGCACCTCCCAATCGTCCGTCTTTTAGAGGCGGATTCCGTACGGCTCCTTCTGCCGGTGCAACTTTTCCGCTCGAAATTTATGCTGTAATCGGAAATGTAGAAGGTATTGAACCGGGCGTGTACAGATACATTTCGGAAAAACACAAACTCGTAAAAGTTATTGATCAAGATGTGAGAGAAGAGCTTGCTCGTGCCGCACTGGGTCAAATTTTTGTCAAAGAAGCGCCTTTTTCGGTGTTTTGGAGTGCTATTTTTAGCCGTTCGGAAGTTCGTTACGGACCTCGCGGTCGCGAAAGATATGTGCCTATGGATTTAGGGCACTCGGCTCAAAATGTTTATTTGCAAGTCGAAGCCCTTGGCTTAGGAACTGTCGCTGTTGGTGCTTTTAATGATAATGAGGTTAGCCGCGTCATGCAGCTTCCGCCGGAAGAAGAGCCGTTGTATATTATGCCGGTGGGGTATATCCGCCTGCAATAGTGGGATTCCTCGACTTCGCACACTGCGTGTGCTACGCTCGGAATGACGGGGTACATGCATGGGGAGAGAAAATATGGAGGCGGCTTGGCCACTTCCATATTTTCCATTTTCAAAAAAAATCGTATCTTTGCAAAACATATATTTTACTGCTATGCAAATCCGAACCGAAAATCTTGTAAAAAAATACGGCAAACGCACCGTTGTCGATAATGTCAATATCTCTGTTGAACAAGGCGAAATCGTTGGACTCTTGGGTCCAAACGGCGCCGGAAAAACGACATCGTTTTATATGATTGTGGGTTTGATTCGTCCACTTGAAGGGAAGGTTTTTCTCAACGATTTGGACATCACCGGTATGCCGATGTACAAACGCGCGCAAAACGGCATCGGCTATCTGCCGCAAGAAGCCTCCGTTTTCCGCCATCTTTCGGTGGAAGATAACATTGCCGCAGTACTCGAATTTACAAAACTCTCCAAAGCCGAACAAAAAGATAAGTTGGAGCATCTGATTGAAGATTTCGGATTGGAAACCGTTCGAAAAAGTTTGGGTGTTCAACTTTCCGGAGGCGAGCGCCGCCGTACGGAAATTGCACGTGCATTGGCAACGGATCCGAAATTTATTTTACTTGATGAACCTTTTGCAGGCATTGACCCAATCGCCGTTGAAGATATTCAAAAAATCGTGGCGAAATTGAAAGAAAAAAATATCGGAATTTTGATAACCGATCACAATGTTCACGAAACGCTTTCGATTACAGATCGTGCCTATATGTTGTTCGATGGAAAAATTTTCGCATCGGGAACAACGAAAGAATTGTCGGAAGACCCGACAATCCGCGAAAAATATCTCGGAGCAAACTTTGAACTGCGGTAGCCTTGAAAAACGTTAGAGCCAAAAAACATCTCGGACAGCATTTTTTGAGAGATGAAACCATTGCCCAAAATATTGCAAAGGCTTTGCCGGACGATGTTTCCAATGTTTTGGAAATTGGTCCCGGGATGGGTGTTTTGACGAAGTATTTACTTCGAAATAAAGTTGGCACGGACACTTCGACAGGCTCAGTGTCCGAAACTGCGGTCGTTGAGCTTGTCGAAACGCCCGAACCTGTATTCTCGTTGAAAGTTGTTGAAATCGATACGGAATCTGTTGCGTATTTGAACGAAAAATATCCCAATTTGACCGTAATTTCGGATGACTTCTTGAAGATGAATTTGGATGATTTATTTGACGAGGAGTTTTCGATAATCGGAAATTTTCCCTACAACATTTCGTCGCAGATTTTGTTCAAAGTTTTGGAACATCGAAACGCTGTGCCTTGTGTGGTCGGCATGTTTCAGAAAGAAGTCGCAGAACGTATAGCGTCAAAACACGGCAACAAAACCTACGGAATTTTAAGCGTACTTTTGCAAGCTTTTTATGATATTGAATATCTGTTTACCGTTCACGAACATGTATTTTCGCCACCTCCAAAAGTCAAATCTGCTGTTATTCGTCTCACGCGAAACACGCGGAAAAACTTGAATTGTGACGAGAAATTATTTTTTAAAATTGTGAAAACCGCCTTCAATCAACGCCGGAAAACCTTACGCAACGCTCTTTCCGTAATGTTTGACAAAACATTGCTGACCGATTCTATTTTCGATAAACGCGCCGAACAACTCACCGTTGAAGATTTTGAAAAAATTACATCCACTTTTTCTTCCTAAAAAACCAAACTCCCACAAGGGAGATAAGCACGGATGCGGCAATAATTAGAGAAAATTCGGCAGTCCAAATATGATCTTCTCGCTGCAGGTTCATGCCAAAATAGCTTGCCACAAGCGTCGGGAACATCAAAACAATTGAGAACGCCGTAAGACGCTTCATAATTCCGTTTACGTTATTTGAGATTATAGCGGCAAAAGCGTCCATCATTCCGGCAAGAATATCACTGTAGAGTTTTGCTGTTGCCTGTGCCTGTTGCAATTCCACCTCAACATCTTCGAGCAAATCGTCATCAACCGATGTTTGTGTTTTCCTAAGAATAGTTTTGAATTTTCGCAATAAAAGTTCATTGCTTTGCAACGACGTAATAAAGTGTACCAACGTGTGTTCGATGCGCATCATCTCGAGCAGTTCTTCGTTGCGGATGGAGCGTTGTAATTGCGTTTCAATGTCGTCGATTTTGATATTCAAAAACTCCAAATATTTCATAAACGACACCGACGAAGAAAGCATGAAGTGTAAAATCAAATCGTTTGTTTTTTTTTCTTGAAAGGATTTTCGTTGTGAAAAGGCAATAAGATCGTCAATCATTTCTAAACTGCGATGGCAAATGGTAATAAACTTCTTGCCGGATGTAAGAATTCCCAACGGCACTGTGCCAAAAAAACCATTATCTTTTTTCCGTTTGACCGGCACTCGAATAATAATCATTCGCCAATCACCATCATATTCAATACGCGGACGCTCATGGTTGTCTTTAATATCGTCCATGAACGATGCGGGAACGCCGAATTCGTTTTTCAAAATCGCTATCTCTTGATGATTTGGCTTGATGACATTCACCCATACATCGTCGGTGCGTTCTTGGGTTTCTTGAAACCCTTTATTGCAAATCAAATATTGAATCATTGTTCGTTTTTTTATTGAAAAAACGTAATTATTATTCCCGTATTAAGCCTTGAAATGTTTGTCGAAAAGCGTCCCATTCCATCATTCTATATGCGTCTGAGCCGAAGAAGCGCAATATGGCTTCGAGGTGTGCCGGGGATTTGAATCCGGGCGAGATTTCAATAACACTTCCTCTTTCGTCAATGAAAACCTGTGTCGGATAGCCTACTTGTCCGGACAGCAAAGCTATTGTCAATTGATGCGGATTTCCTCGGGCTGTCGGGTTTTCGTTCACAAACATTTGGTTGTTGATGATAACCGTATCTGTGCGTTCACCATTGAGAGAAACCGGTATCCATTCCGTATTGAGAATGTCGGCAATCACAGGGTGCGAAAGTGTAATGTTGTAAAAATGTCTGCAGGGAGCACACCAGTCGGCATAAACATTCACAAAAATTTTTCTTGCGGGCAACCCATAGGCTGCACGCTCGGCATTTAATGTCAGGGCGTCTTCAAAGCTAAACCACTGAACCGGTGGAATCAGCGAACGTTGCTGAGAAAATCCGAATGTTGCAAATATTAACGCTAGTGCGAAAAAGAGTGTTTTTTTCATAATAAATACAGTTTCGACACCGCAAAGGTACGAAAAAAAAATGATATATGTAAAAACATTTCGGTAGGCATTTTTTCCATTTCAGCTGCAAAAAAATCCGTTTCGAGCAGATTTTGATATTCCACCTACTAAACAAGCGGTAATTTTGCAGTAACAAAAAAGAGCAATAAATGAAAAAATTATTTTTAACACTACTCATTTCGACGGTTTGCGTGGGCGTTTATGCCGCAGACACGTTGAGATTAAATTTGGATCAAGCGATTGAATTGGCGTTGAGCGAAAACCCAATCGTTAAAATTTCCGGAATGGAAATTCAGCGTGTAGATTACTCTAAGCGAAGTGCTTGGTACAACATCTTACCATCGTTAAGTGCTTCGGGGCAATATGCACATTTTCTCACGCCTCAAACAATGAGTTTAGCGGGAATGACTATTGATTTGCCGACCGCTTTCAATGCCACAGTGGGTGTGAATTTATCGTTGCCTTTGTTTGCTCCTGCATTGTGGCATACCATTCATATGACAAGGCTTGATATGCAAATGGCCGTTGAGAGAGCAAGTGCGTCTAAAATCACGCTTCGTAATGAAGTTACAAAGGCTTTTTACGGCGTTTTGCTCGCAAAAAATTCGTATGAAATACTATTAAACGGTTTGACACTTGCCGAAGATGTTTTGAATCAAGCCAAAAATCGTTATGCACTTGGCTTAGCCACAGAATTTGATGTTATTTCCGCACAAGTTCAAGTGCAAAATCTGCTTCCTACCATTATGGATGTGCAAAACGGTATCACACAAGCCAAAATGTTTTTGAAAGTGTTGATGGGCCTTGATATTCAACAACCCATAGATGTTGTGGGCAGTCTTGCAGATTATGAGCATATCATCAGCAACAGAAATTCGGAACGCAGATTATCGTTAGAAGGAAACACCGATCTTCGTCAATTGGATATTCAACAACAGCAACTGCAAAGAGGGTTACAAATGCAGCGTACACAACGCATGCCTACACTCGCAGCCTTTGGTTCTTTCACTTATGCCGGTATGGGTAATAACGCAGGAGTTAATTTTATTACACAACAACCTACACCTGCAACAAGCGACTGGTTTTCACAAGGCTTGATTGCCGGAGTACAATTGAATATTCCTTTGTCTGGAATTTTTACAAATGTTCCAAGAGAACGACAAATAAGAGTACAAATGAACCAACTTGCCGAGCAACGTCATTATATGGAAGACATGCTAAATGTGCAAGCACGTGTGGCTCTCAACAATATGGACAGAGCGGCGATGCAAACAGAAGCGGCAAGACAGAACAAAGATTTGGCACAAAGAGGCTACGACATTGCTCTATCACGCTACAAAGCAGGTGCCGGTATTATGCTTGAAGTGCAAAATGCTTCAAACCAATTGATGCAGGCGCAACTTTCTTTCAATCAAGCAATCGCAAGTTATTTAAATACAAAAGCCGATTTGGAAATGCTGCTCGGCACAAATTAAAAATCATAATCATGAAAAAAATCAACCTAACAATCATCTTTGTAGCAAGTTTATTTTTGGCATCTTGCAACAACAGAACAGAACAAATTCAAGCCGATATCGTAGAAAGAGTATTGGTAAACGTTCAAGTCGTACATGAACAGCCGGTAGAACAATTAACGGAACTCACCGGAAATATCGTGGCCTACCGAGTAAATCATATCACCCCGACCATTCCCGGACGAATTGACAACATTAATGTAGAAATCGGCGGCCGTGTCCGAAGCGGACAATTGCTCGTGCAAATGGACAGAACGAATCTTGTGCAGGCTCAATTACAGTTGGATAATGTTGAAAGAGAACTTCAGCGTGTTACCGAATTGCATAAAGCCGGCGGCGTAACACAACAACAAGTTGATCAACTAACCTCGCAAGCCGAAGTTTTGCGTGAAACCGTCAGAAATCTTCAAGAAAACACCAACCTAACTTCGCCAATCGACGGTATCGTAACTGCACGAAGTTTTGATGCAGGCAATATCTTTGGAGGAGGAGTGCCAATTCTTACGGTGATGCAGTTATCACCTGTAAAGGTTATCGTTGATATTTCGGAAGCACACCTCCCGAGAGTTAGACCGGGAATGGAGGTACGTGTAAGATTTGACACCTATCCCGGCAAGTATTTTACTGGAAGAGTAGGCATTATACATCCGACAGTAAATCCGATGACCCGAACATTTAGAACCGAAATAGTTATACAGAATCCTGATATGTTGATTCGTCCGGGTATGTTTGCTCGTGTAGAAATGAATTTTGGAACGCCTGAGCGTGTGATGATTCCCGATGTAGCCGTTAACAGGCAACCCGGCACAAGCGGACGATTTGTGTTTGTTGTGGAAAACGGAATTGCTCACCGTCGTGAAGTGGAATTGGGGCGTTTAATTGGAGATCAGTTTGAAGTGATTTCGGGATTGGATCATGGCGACGCTGTCGTTACTGCCGGGCAGGCACGATTGTCGGACGGAACACCGGTAAGATTTGGAAATTAGACACCCTGTAGGGGTCGAAAATTTTCGACCCCTACATCACCACATTAATCACTAAAAACCACGTAAAAAAATGAAAATATACGAAAAATCAGTTCGCAACCCTATTTCGACCTTTATGATTGCTGTCGGAATGCTTGTCTTGGGGTTGTTTTCGTTCCAAAGGTTGCCTGTCGATCTAATGCCGGATATGGATATTCCGATTTTATTAGTTATGACAGTCTATCCGGGTGCTGGTGCAGCAGAAATTGAAGCATCTGTAACGATTCCTCTTGAAAACAGTTTAACAACGGTTAGTAATTTAAGAACGCTCAGTTCAACATCAAGCGATAACATCTCGACGGTTATGTTGCAATTTGAATGGGGCACAGATATTGATGTTATCGCCAATGATGTTCGCGATCTTTTAGGGCGAGCGGAAGGAAACCTCCCCGATGGTGCAGACCGACCGTTGATGTTGAAGTTGGATATGAATATGATGCCTATCGTGCGTCTTGCCGTAACCGCAGAGGAAAGTTTTCTTGCACTTGAAAACATCTTGGAAGACCGTGTTATTCCTCGCTTAAACCGCATTGATGGTGTGGGTTCAGTCGATATTAGTGGAGCCGTAACGCGTGAAGTGCAAGTCAATCTCGACCCGATGCAGATGGAAGCACTCAACCTTACGCTTGAACAAATCGGACAAACTATTGCGATGGCAAATGTCAATATTCCGTCCGGAACAATGAATATCGGAACAGGCACGTTTACCGTCAGCACGCAAGGCGAATTTACAAGTAGTAGCCAAATTGAGAACCTTGTCGTTAGCCGTCCCGGAACAAGTGTTGTTCGCTTGTCGGAAGTGGCAACGGTTTTGGATACCATCGCTGAAACTACGCAGGAGATGCGTATGGATGGCGAGCGTGGCGTTGAACTATTGATACGTAGCCAATCGGGCGGAAACACCGTTGCTATTGCAAATGCTGTTCTTGCCGAATTGCCGTACATTCTGAGAGATTTGCCTGATGATGTAAACATCGAAGTGGCGGTCAATACGGCTGATCATATTGAACGAAGTATCAGTAGTTTGGGCAATACGATTATGTTTGCGTTTATTTTTGTTACGCTGGTTGTTCTCTTTTTCCTTGGGAATTGGAGAGCCACATTTATCGTTGTTGTAACCATTCCTATTTCGTTGGTAGCGGCATTCATTTATTTGATGGTAACCAATGAGTCGCTCAACATCATTTCTCTTAGTTCGTTGGTTATCGGATTGACATTGGTTGTTGACAACTCTATCGTCGTACTCGAAAACATTATGAAACACATCGAGCGAGGTAGTTCGCCCCGCGAGGCGGCAATTTACGGAACAAACGAAGTTTGGCTTGCCATTATTGCATCGACATTGGTACTTCTTGCGGTTTTCTTGCCACTTACGATGATTGGCGGAATGGCAGGAATTTTATTCACACAGTTGGGTTGGATTATCGCTATTGTAGTTATCGCATCTACGGTTGTTAGTGTTACACTAACACCGATGCTTGCTGCAAAAATGCTGAAATTTCAAACAGATAAAAAAGAGAATTTTCTATCCAAACGCATTGAGAAAATTTTGAATGCTACGGACAATGGTTATGCAAAGATGCTCACGTGGTCGGTTCGTAACCGTGCAAAAGTTATGATTGGAGGTTTAGCGATTTTTGTTGCGAGCATTATGCTTTTGAGATTTGTTCCTGTGGAATTTATGCCACAGTCAGACGATAGTCAAATTACAGTGAGCATCGAACTTGAACAAGGACGTGGTTTGGAATATACCACTGCCATTACAGCAAGAGTTACGGATCATATTATGGCAAATTTTCCGGAATTGGAAATGATTTCGACTACAACGGGTGCTGCTTCCGGTGCAGGGATGGGTGCATTTTTTGGTCCTTCCGGTCCGCACGCCATCGATATGACGATGCGATTTACAAGTGCTTCGCAACGCGATCGTAGCACGTTTGAAATGGCTGACCTTATCAGAGATTATTTGGAAAGTATTCCGCAGATCGTTAATTCTACGGTGAATGCCGGAAGAAGTGTAGGTTTTGGCGGCGGTGATATCGAAGTAAAGATTTTTGGACACGATTTTCACGCTACGGAAAATTTTGCACGACAATTATTGGCAGAGTTTGAGCAAATCGAAGGCACACGTGATGTGCAGTTGAGCCGTGACGATATGAAACTCGAATACAGAGTTGTTTTCGATGTGGATAAACTCGGACATTACGGCTTAAATGTGGCGACAGCAGGAACATTTATTCGTAACAGGATAAACGGAATGACGGCAAGTATCTTGCGTGAAGAAGGTAACGAAATTGACATTGTTGTACGTTACGATGAGCCGTTTCGCAATTCGATCGAAGACATTGAAAACATTCGTTTGTTTGGTTCGGGCGGACACGTTGTACGTGTGAGAGATGTTGGTGTTGTTGAAGAATTCTTTTCGCCGCCGTCTATTCAGCGTGAAGATAGACAGCGTGTGATTGCTGTGGAAATGTCGTTGCACGATGTTGCTCTCGGTGATGTTGTTCCTCAAATTTATGCGGTCATTTCGCAAGCAGGCGTTCCTGACGGAATGCACGTGATCGTTGGTGGTGCGGCGGAGGATCAGGCGGAAGCCTTTGCAGATATCGGACTACTCCTACTTTTGGTAATCCTCTTGGTTTATATTGTGATGGCAACGCAATTTGAATCGTTCCGTACGCCGTTTATCATTATGTTTACGTTGCCGTTTGCTTTCACAGGCGTGTTCCTTGCACTGTTTATCACAAACACACCGCTGAGTTTGATTGCACTTATTGGGTCGGTGATGCTCGTGGGAATCGTAGTGAAAAACGGAGTTGTACTCCTCGACTTTGCTAACCTGATGCGTGACCGTGGACTAACGATTAACCAGTCGGTAATCACAGCCGGAAAATCACGTTTACGCCCAGTATTAATGACCAGTATTACAACCATTCTTGGAATGATGCCGATGGCCATCGGACTTGGCGAAGGTGCAGAAACATGGCAGCCCATGGGTATTGCTATCATCGGAGGATTGATAGTTTCTACGATATTAACACTGATTGTTATTCCTGTATTGTATTCTCTTTTTGGCGGACGATCGATACTTGCCCAAAAGCGTGCACTTCGAATCATTCAAGCAGACGAGGAGTAATAATTAATGGTTAATGAACACAAAAATAGAAATAACACGTCATTGCGAACTGCGAAGCAGTGAAGCAATCCATAGGTCAATAGATTGCCTCGCCTACGGCTCGCAATGACGGATACCAACATTATAACAACTAACACTTCAACAAATATGAAAGCAGTATTCATAACCCACAACCAGGCCCTCACAGAAGCAATAGACACAATTCTCGCTCGTCACACCATTAGAGGATACACCAAATGGAAAGATGTGCAAGGACGAGGCACTTACAGCGGCGATCCACATTTGGGGACGCACACTTGGCCTGCAATGAACTCGGCGATCATCGCTGTTATGGGCGAAGAAAAAGTACAACCGTTACTCGAAAGTCTCAAAAAGTTAGATCTCAAAGCCGAACAGCAAGGCTTACGGGCTTTTGTCTGGAATATCGAAGGAGTTTTGTAATTCAAAAAAAAATGCGTATTTTTGCAAATCGGTGATAATTAAATGATCATAAAAACATATCATTATGAAGACAAAAATACGCAGCCTGCTTAGCGTTATCCTGCTTGCATTTATGGTTATTCCAACGTCATGCTACAGGGTTCAAAACATGAGCGATTTCAATGAGATTCGTCGGCTTGAAATAGTTTCGCATGCTCCCGAGGCAATAGAAATAAGCGGAACGCAGATAGAAGACAATGTGATTTACATTGACGTTGATTTCGGAGAATATCATTTTCCGCTTTCTTTTCGTGCACAGCCTGTTTTTGAAGGAGAAATTGATCGCATCGTAGGAATTGATTTTTCGGAAGAGTTGGTACTCGAAACACCTTTATCCGAGTTGAGTTTTTATGTGATGGCGAGAAGTGGTCTTTCACGAGCATATAGGATTAGGTCAAGGGTTACACCGCTTGATAAAAATGTTGCGCTCAGCCGTTTTTTCAAAATCAAGGAGCAAGATCCCAACGACATGTTGATCTCGGAAGAAGGTGTCACCACAAGTCTTTTGGAAAGTGGTGAAAGAAGAGATACGCTGAGAATTTTTACTGTCGCAGGAACGTTTCCCGTAACAATTACATCCGAATTTACCGTTGCGGAAACATCTGATTTCGGCGAAATAACTAGTCCGAACGGCACTATTCAACCATTCGTCAATGGAGAAACATCCTTGCGTTTCGAAAGTGAAGGGTCGGCATATAATCTGACCGTGGTTTCCGAAAGCGGACTCGCGAATACATGGACAATTGTGATATACCATGCACCTTTTGTGAGTGGTGCCGACGATGTGAGCACACCTCAACAACGTGAGGGGAGCAATATTAATCCACGCACCATATCCGCCGTATCACAAACTGCCGGCTTTACCACAAATGATGTGTTTGTAGACAATCATATAGAACAAATTTTCTTGGAAATGAAAAACAGAAAAGACGATGTCGTTTTTCCGCTGGAAATAAACCTGTCATTTGTCATTATGAGTGGTATACAAGTGTTCGGATTAAATGGAAGTACAAATTCAGCAACGTTTATTTTCGAAGACTGGGACGATGTACAAACATTCTATTTACTCGATACCGAGGCTCGCGTATCGCGTTTGTGGAACATCCGTTTGAGAGAATGGCTGTCGTCGGAAAACATGGTGTTGAAGTTTAATTATGGTTACACAGCATCAATGGTCTGCTCTCAGTTTGCCCTTATTGGTGCCTGCCCGCCAGCCCAGCATGGTCCTGCTATTGCATTAAACATCGAACAAACTATTATTCGTTCTCGTACAAATTCTATCGGAGATATTTTTCTCTATATGACCGATGTAAGAAATAATGCAAGACCACTTACGTTTTCATGGACACTAACTTTAAACGACTTGCAAATAGCCGTATCGGAAGGAGCAACGCTTGGGCAATTGCCCAACTTTGTGTGGAGCGGCAACGACAGTTGGATGTCGCCAAGGTCATTTACAGTTACAGCAGAAGATGGCTCTGTAAAAACATGGTATATCAATATCCGTGATATGCGCCACCACGTACCTTCCTCCGAAGCGGATTTGACAAGGCTGACCATATCTCGCCATGTGCCAAATTTTGCTGTTTTCGATGCATCTGACCCGGTAGCGATTGATGCGAATGAGCAAATCGTAACGCTGAAACTTTCTTATGACGATGGTGTTTACCCATTACAAGTGTGGATTTCGACCGAGGTTTCACCATTTGCGCAGGTAGTTTCTCAAAATTATGGAGCCGATCCGCTGATTTTCGAAAATGAAAATTCGGAACAATTCATTACAATTACGGCAGAAGACGGAACAGAGAGCGATTGGACTGTCAGACTACAAGTCCCGCCACGCGAAGCAGGGGCAGAAGTGTTAAATTTTCAAGTGACTTCAATGGTAGGTGCTCAATTGGCACAAATAACGAGAAATAATGAAACCGGTACAGTTCGACTTTGGTTGGGGGCGTCTGCTACTTTTCCAGTCGAAGTTACCTATGTGATGACGATTTCTCCAAGAGCAACCGCATCTGTTCCGTTACGCGGAACGTTCACATTTAATTCCTATCAAGAACTTTTATCGTTTATCGTAGCTGCTCAAGACGGCTCAACTCGCAATTGGAACGTGCGATTAGTGCACGAGCCGCAACTTCCAAATTGGAATCTTGATGCATGGACCAACTCAACAACGCCTGTTAGTTGGGCAACTGCCAATAACATTGCCACCAGTGGTACAACTCGAGTTGCCGGTAATCCGGCATCGGGATTTGCCGCCCAATTAAGAACCGGATCGGCACTTGGCCAGACTGCATCCGGGTCGCTTTTTCTCGGAAGTTTTCGTTTTGATCCTATCGCAGGAATAAACGACCCTGTTTCATTAACAAATTTCGGACAGCAACTTGCAACATCAGGTCATATTCGCGGTATTGAGCTAGATGTAATTTACTCGCCGGGGGCAATACATAATACCGATGGTAGTTACGAGTTAGGTTCTGCTACCATAAAACTTTTGAGACCCAAACCCGGTTATGAAGACAGGCCTTGGGTTTACCACGGCAACCGTGGTGACGGCACACCGCATCCGAACAATACGGCAATCTATGTAGCACATAAACAAGCGGTGTTTGGTAATTCGTCCGGAACAGCATGGAACGGCTTGCCCATTACAGTTGTATCCAATACCAATTGGACAACCGTTCAAATTCTGTTCGATTTTCCTAACGGTGTAAAGCCGGATTTTACGCATTTTCATGTTGTTTTTGCATCAAGTGCGCAAGGTGATTCGTTTAGGGGTGTAACCGGATCAACTCTCAGAGTAGATAACGTCAGAATCCTATACAGAGAAGAATAATCACCAGACAAAAAAATCACAATGAAAAAAATAATTTTGATAACAGCATTATTCGTTCCGAGCATATACGTAATGGCGGAAGGATCAAGAGAAAAAAGAACATTTTTTGATAAGTTTTCCGTAGGTGTCCACACCGGAATTGATATTGGCGGTGCAATGCCATTGTCTATCAGTGATGCACTCGGATCGGACGACAAGGTTAACGTTACCCCCCGCGTAAGACCTGCTATTGGACTTTCCCTAACAAAACATTTTAACGACCGCTGGTCGCTGTCGCTCGAATCTTTCTACAGATTTGTAGGATTGGACATTACAACAAGAGTTCAAGAACAAATTTTCGTTGACCGCGAAGAAGATGTTTGGGTTGCTTTTCGAGGAACGGCCCATATGGAAATGGCCTTCCCGATGTTTGAATTTGCCCTTTACGGACGTTATGCTTTCGAAAATTTCGGAGGACGAGTTATTTTGGGAGCCTTTTATTCTCGCAATGTCAATCCCAGATTTATTGCAGAACCAAGAAAGGGAATGTTGTTTGGTGTAATTGATGGCAGACCCAACTTCAACGATCCGGGCGGTATCATTTCACCGGATGATCCATTCACACAAGATTTCAGTGATGCAATGAGCCGCTGGGATCTCGGAATACTCGTGGGATATGAACAGCGACTCTTTTTTCCACAACTATTTATTAGCGGGCGTTTGGCGATGGGGTTTAACGATATTTTTCACCCTGATAGCAGATATCTTGCGTTCAAAATGCAACACGTGAGAGCCTCTTTGGCACTGAGTTATCATTTTCGTTAGTCACCTTTGCAAAAATAACCATTAAATGATCATCCAACGACTGTCATATCGCAACGCATTTTATATTGCTTTAGCATTTACAACGTTTTTGAATGTTATTTTCCTATTGATGTTTTTCTATATTCGAAGTGCGGCAGTAAGTTCCGGCACATTCGAATATACTCAAATTCCGATATCAACACCCTCCGAAATCGTACATCTTGTGATAAATTTCATTAGTGTTCTGGGTATATCCTTTGTGCTTTGTGCAATAAATTTCAAACTGCTCACAATGGAACATATAAAACCCAAAATACGTGTACTTTTAGTAGTTGTATCTACAATCGTTGTCGTTATATTTTCGAGTGCTTTATTTGCAAACATACAAATATATTTAGAAGATTTCGGAATTTGGATACCTTTTCGCGGCATCATTATACGTGATACATTTGTTGGTTTTTTTATTGTGTTGATTTCACTTTTGGCATACGTTTTCATGAAGCAGCAACAAACGGCTTTGGAGAATGAGATATTAGTTGCCGAAAATATGCGTACACGTTACAATGTGCTGAAAAATCAAGTTGACCCGCATTTCCTTTTTAATTCGTTGAACACACTGAATACTTTGATAAAAATAGATGCAGACAAAGCACAGCAATACGTTCAGGAATTGTCGCTGGTGTTCCGCTATACACTTCAAAACAAAGAAGTCATACCATTGGAAGAAGAGTTGAAATTCACGCAGGCCTACTGCAATTTGATGCAAATCCGTTATGGAGAAAGTTTGAAGTTTGAGTATAAAGTTAACCCAAAGTTTTATAGCCGCAATATCATTCCGTTAAGTCTGCAGGTATTAGTTGAAAACGCAATCAAGCATAATGTTATTACAACGCGGGAACCATTAACAGTCAGTATTGTTTCCGACGATAAAGGATCAATTTCCGTATCCAATCCCATTCGATTGAAAACAGAAACGGAATCAGGCGAAGGAATCGGATTGATTAATTTATCGGAACGCTACCGATTGATGTGGCACAAAGATATTGTCGTTAGTCAAAACGACGGCATATTTTGTGTGAAGATATTTTTAAGCGAATAGATATGAGAGCAATTATTATAGAAGACGAAAATTTTGCATCGCAAGCTTTGCAGGCTCTTATCCGCGAGATAGATCCATCAATAGAACTTGTGGCAACACTCCAATCCATAGAAGAAAGTGTGGAGTGGTTCAAGTTCAATCCGAATCCCGCTCCGGATTTGGTGTTTATGGATATTCATTTAGCCGATGGTCCTTCGTTTGCTATTTTTGACGAGGTGAAAATCACATGTCCGATTATTTTCACTACGGCTTATGACGAATATGCCTTAAAGGCTTTCGAGGTAAACAGCATTGACTATCTGCTAAAACCAATTAGTCGGGAAAATCTGGAAAGAGCACTTGCAAAGTATAAAAATTTGATAGCGAATCCGGACAGTCACGTTGAATTGATCAATACACTTGTTACAAGTCTCAAAAAAGGGGTGCGCAACTACAAATCGTATTTTCTCGTTCCGGAAAAAGATAAACTTATTCCACTTGCTACGGCTGATATTGCTTACATTTACATTGATGTAAAAGTAGTGAGGGCTGTTGCATTTTCAAACAAAACGTATTATCTCGACCAAACACTTGACGAGTTGGACTCACTGCTGAATCCGGATGATTTTTTTCGTGCTAACAGGCAATACATCATTTCCCGCAAAGCCGTGAAAGACCTATCCATTTGGTTTGGGGGCAAAATGATCGTAAATCTCACACTGCCTGCTCCCGAAAGAATTACGGTCAGCAAACTTAGAGCGAAGAGCGTCAAACAGTGGGTGTCGGCGTGATTCTTATCTTTTTTGTATCTTTGCAAAAAAAACTGCAATGCTGCTTGCCAAAGCCCAAAAATTTTGCGACTATCAAGAACGCTACCAACAAGAAGTTCGTGACAAACTCTACTCGTGGGGGACAAAACCCGAGGAAATAGAGCAAATAATCTGTCAATTGGTCGAACAAAATTATATCAACGAAGAACGTTTTGCACGTGCGTTTGCACGAGGGAAATTCCGAATCAAACATTGGGGGAAAAACAAAATCCGGCAAGAGTTAAAGTTTCGAAAAATTTCCGAATACTGCATCAAGAAAGGACTTTTGGAAATTCCGGATGAGGATTATTTGGAAACATTGAAAAATGTTATTGAAAAAAAATCACGGGGCGTAAAGACGCACGGCCGTGCGTCTTTACATAAAATCGCTCAATACGCTATTTCTCGGGGATTTGAGTCGGATTTGGTTTGGGGAATTTTGAATAAACTGTAATTTCTAGGTTATAATCTCATTTTTTTTCGTATCTTTGCGGAAAAAATCCGAAAAAACATGAAAAAATTATTCTTCTCGTTCTTTTGTTTGGTAGGAATGGTGCTTTTTGCACAAAATACCCCGATAACAAGAGCAAATTATGATTTGGCGGAGCGTTTTTCGCACGCAAGACTCCAAAACATGGTGTTTTCAACATCTGTAAATCCAAATTGGCTCCAAAATTCGAACCGTTTTTGGTATGAATTTCGCACATCCGAAGGCAGACGATTTTTTATCGTAGATGCCAACACCGGACGAAGAACCGACTTATTCGATCCCGTAAAAATGGCAGCAGAACTCTCAATGATCGTTAGAGATCCGTTTGATGTTCGTCATCTGCCTATTGAAAACTTAAGATTTATCGAAAACGAAACCCAAATCCGCTTTTCAATTCGAAGCAGTTTGCCAAGACCTACAGAGGATATCGGAAGCACACAGGATAACAGACGTCCGGTACGCCACAGATTACCGGCATCAGAACGAAAAGAGCTTTGGTTTACATATGATTTGCGAAGCGGACAGTTGACGCATTTGGAAGATTTTGATCCGGAAAGACGATTTCCGACTTGGGCAAATATCTCTCCCGACGGTCAAACCATCGTTTTTATGAGAAATTGGCAATTATATTGGATGGACAGAGAAAATTTCGAAAAAGCCCGAAGAGATCCAAATGATACAACCATTGTTGAACACAGAATGACCGAAGACGGTATTGAGCATTTTGCTTGGGGCAGCAGAACACGCGGCGAAACCAACGTGGAGAGGAGAAGAAATGAAAACCAGCGTTTTCGTGTGGGAGCTGTATGGTCGCCCGACTCCAGACATTTTGCTATCGTTCGTTGGGATCTTCGCGACGTTGAAGATCTTTGGGTCATCAATAGTGTTGCAGAGCCACGTCCTACACTGGAAACTTACAGGTATCACATGGCAGGAGAACCCAATGCGGCTCTCGCTTCGCTGCACCTTTTCGACATGACAACTCAAACATCCAGAGAAATAGACGCTTGGGCGTTCAGACACCAATGGCTTAGTGTTTACACCAGACCGCTTCGTCCGAGCGATCGCAACAATGAATGGAATCCGACTGTTTGGCAAGGCACGAACGATAGATTTTTCGTTCAACGCACCAGCCGCGATCACAGACGAATTGATATCTGTGAAATCAATGTGGCAACGGGAGAACTTCGTGTTTTAGTCGAAGAACGTTCGAATGTGTCTATGGAACCTATACAATTACAAGTTGTAGAAGCAACAGGTGAACTCATTCACTCGAGTACACGTACAGGATGGCAGCATTTTTATTTGTCCGATGCAAACGGAAATCTCAGAAATGCAATTACGTCGGGTGCTTGGCATGCTCACAATATTGCAGGTTTCAATCCAAGAACACGCACATTGTTTGTTAACGGGATGGGGCGTGAGCCGGGCATACATTCGTACTATCAACAACTTTACAGCGTAAACCTCAACGGTTCAAATATCCGACGTTTAACGCCGGGCGACTATTTTTACACGTCGCACATGAACGACAACGCAACGCATTTTGTAACCAATTTTTCGCGAGTAAACACCGTTCCAAGAATTGATTTGATGGACGCTAACGGACGCGTAGTTTCAAATTTGGAAACTGCTGATTTATCTCAACTTTTCGCTGCCGGATATCGATTCCCTACGCCATTTACAGTGAAGGCGGCAGACGGCATTACGGATTTGTACGGCGTCATGTACAAGCCGTTTGATTTCGATTCCACAAAGCTTTATCCATTGATATTGTACGTGTATCCGGGTCCGCAAACGGAAGCTGTTTACTACGCTTTCTCAGCACATATGGATCGCACCGATCGTTTGGCACAGTTAGGGTTTATTGTGGTAACTGTTGGTAATTTGGGCGGACATTCGTGGCGTGGGCAAAGATACCACACGTTTGGCTACGGAGACTTGCGCGACTACGGATTAAGATGTAAGGTCGTAACTGTTCAGCAATTAGCGGCACGCTACAACTTTATTGATGGCAATAACGTTGGAATTTTCGGAATGTCGGGCGGAGGGTTTATGAGTGCCGCCGCTATTTTGAAGTATCCCGATGTTTTCAATGTTGCTATTGCAAACTGTGGAAACCACGACAACAACATTTATAACCGTTGGTGGAGTGAAAAGCATCACGGTGTTTTGGAAAGAATTATTGCACGAGAAGACGGCACCAACGACACAGTTTTTGACTTTAAAATGCCGACAAACCAACAGTTAGCAGGAAATTTAAGAGGTAGGTTGTTATTGACTCACGGCGAAATCGACAACAACGTGCACCCTGCTGCAACCATGCGTTTGGCACATGCTTTGATTCATGCCAACAAACGTTTCGATATGTTTATCTTTCCAAATCTTCGCCACTCGTACAGAGTTCAACCGTACGCCGAATATTATTTTTGGATGATGGCGGATTATTTTTCTGCACATCTTATCGGAGATAGGAGTGAAAAAAATCGCATAGATATTCGACAGATGAATCGATAGCGTTAAAAAAAACGAGTAAAAAGGTGCTCAATTCAAAAAAAATTCGTATCTTTGCGGACTATTAGTGTCCTAACGGTATGAAAAAACTGATTTTTTGCTTCCTGATTTGGGCGTTTGCTGCATCATCAATGTTTGGGCAACGTTCTGAAATAGGCGTTTTTACAGGAGGTTCATTCTACTTGGGAGACTTAAATCCTTCCGGATTATTTTCTCAAACACAGTTTGCCGTGGGAGGCGTTTATCGTCTCAACTTGACTACACGTTGGGCACTTCGAGCCAATGCGCTTTGGGGAACGATTACGGCGGATGATGCCATTTCCGGTACTCCGGAGAGAAACTTGCATTTTCGTTCGAGAATTAGTGAGTTTTCGATTCAGGCGGAAATTAATTTTTTGACCTATTTTACAGGAAGCAGGCACCACCGTTTTTCGCCTTACCTTTTCGGAGGAGTCGGTATGTTTACATTTAATCCGCAAGCTCGCATACCGAATCCCGAAAATCCTTTAGATAGAAGCGGCCGTTGGGTTGATTTGGCTCCTTTGCGCACCGAAGGACAGGGGTTGATTTCCAGTGTGGAATCCTACAACACAACACAAATTGTGTTTCCTTTCGGATTAGGCTTCAAGTTTAGTTTGAGCGAAAGAATTTCCGTTGGAATGGAATGGGGTATGCGTAAAACTCTTACTGATTATTTAGATGACGTTAGCGGGTTCTACGTAAATCCCAACATACTCGAAAGCGATTTGGCGCGAAATATGGCAGATCGTTCGTTGGATGGTCCTCAACCGCCCGGATCTCAGCGCGGAAGCCGAAACCGAACAGATTGGTATTCTTTTGCAGGTATAACACTTACTGCAAGAATCGGAAGCGGTCCGGCTATGCCGTGTCCAGCTAACCAAGAGAGAACGGCAGATCGTACGAGACGCCAATTTGAAAGAACGCGTTAATTTTTGAGAATGAGTTTAAAAACTGAAATACAACCCGAACGTTTACCTAAACACATCGCCATCATCATGGATGGAAACGGTCGTTGGGCTGCCCAACGTTCGCAAGAAAGAAGCTTGGGACACGAACAAGGAGCTGTTGCTGTCCGCCAAACCGTGGAAGCAGCGGCAGAGCTCGGCATACAGTTTTTAACACTTTACGCATTTTCTACAGAAAATTGGAATCGTCCAAAAGAAGAGATAGACGCTTTGATGAAACTTCTGGTCCACAGTATTCATAACGAAACGCCGACTTTGATGGAAAACAATATCCGTTTACGTGCCATCGGCGATTTGGACAGATTGGACATAAAAACACGAGAAATTTTAAACGGATCAATTGAAAAAACTTCGCAGAACACACGGACAACCTTAGTTTTAGCATTGAGCTACAGTGCACGCTGGGAAATTACGGAAGCCGTAAAAAAAATAGCAAATGCTGTTCGGCAAGATCAAATCTCAGTAGATGAAATCTCAACAAAAACCGTGAGCGAAGCCCTGAACACAACATTCATGCCAAGTCCGGATTTATTGATCCGCACCGGCGGCGAACATCGAATCAGCAACTTTTTGCTTTGGCAATTAGCTTATACCGAACTGTATTTTACCGATGTGCTTTGGCCCGACTTCAATAAGGAAAAGCTTTACAAAGCACTAGTCAATTATCAAAAACGCGAGCGCCGATTTGGGCGGACGTCCCAACAACTTGAACCTATTCAATGACACGAACAGCCATTTTTACAGCCATTTTTTGTTTTGCCTTTCTTTCTAATGTTTTTGGACAAGATATCGTGCAAGATACCATGATACAAGTCGAAATTGAGCAAGCTTTGGAAGTCAAAGTTGAGCAAGATGGCGAGATAGAGGTTATGGAAGAGACGGAGATTATTATTCAACAAGTTGTGGAAGAAGTGCAAGAAGAAATATCGGTGCCAACTCCCGAGCCAGCCGTAACAATGATGAGTTCCATCAATCCTCGAACATTCGAAATCGGCGGAATTACCGTGATGGGTTCAACAACGTTAGATCCAAGAAGCATCATGCTGTTGGCCGGTCTGGAAATGGGTGAACACATCCAAATTCCGGGTGATAGAATTTCTTCGGCAATTGATCGTTTGTGGCGGCAAGGTTCCTTTGGGAACATCGAAATATACGCGACCCATATCATCGAGAACCGAATTTTTCTAGTTATCGCACTGGAAGAATTGCCGCGTATCAACACTTTTGAAATCACGGGTGTGAGGCGATTTGAAGCAAATCGATTGAGAGACGAACTCGAAATCAGACCCAACGAAGTTCTCTCCGAAAACAGACTCAACCGCCTCAGAACACAGGCTGTCAACCATTTCAGAGAAAGAGGTTTTTTGAATACGCGCGTGACGGCAATTCAAAGATTTGATACATTGACCGAGGGCATAAATTTGACATTCGAGGTTGATAGAGGACAGCGCGTCAAAATCAGCAGCATCGAAATTATCGGCAACGAAGCGACACGACACGACGATCCCAACGAGTCTTTCCGCCCGGTCAGACAAGCGTGGAGATGGGCATTCAGTGATGACTTGGAATTTTCAGATGCAAGAATTCGTAGAAATTTATCAAACACCAAGCAACGAAATTTTTTCCGCTTTTGGAAGCGCTCGAGGTTTGTTGAACCGGATTTCCGCGAAGATTTAAGAGAATTAATAACCGCATACAATAGTAGAGGCTTTAGAGATTTCCAAATTGTTCATGATACCCTTATCGTTGTCAACGACAGGCGTGTAAAACTGCAAATGGAAATATCCGAAGGAAACAGGTATTTTTTCGGAGATATAAGTTTTGTGGGTAATACCAAATATCCGGACGAGTTTTTGGCACATATTCTGAATATTCATAGAGGTGACGTTTTTGATAACGAAAGATTGCAAAGAAACCTTTCGTTCAATCCTCAACAAGGCGATATTTTTTCATTATATACCGATGATGGATATTTAGCATTTAATGCGTTTCCTGTTGAAGTTCGTATTGAAAACGATACGGTAGATATAGAAATTCGTATACGAGAAGGCAATCAATTTCGCATCAACCGTGTCGGGGTGGAAGGAAACACCCGAACCAACGATCATGTTATTATCAGAGAACTTCGCGTGGTTCCGGGGCAATTATTCAGTAGAGCCAATCTCATCAATTCTATGAATTCACTGCGGATGATGAGGTATTTTGACGATGCAAGCATCCATCCGGATGTACGTCCGAGTATGGTGGACGAAACAGCAGACATCATCTTTTCAGTTGAAGAAATCGGTTCCGACCAAGTGGAACTCTCCGGAGGATGGGGAGGCGGCATGATTGTAGGAACCCTCGGATTTGCGTTCAACAATTTCTCCATTCAAAACATATTCCGAAGAGATCGCTGGAGACCTCTTCCCTCCGGAGACGGACAGCGGTTAACCATTCGCGGACAGTCGAACGGACATGCATTTCATTCTGTAAGCGTCTCGTTTATGGAGCCTTGGTTGGGCGGAAGAAGACCATTTGCATTTAGTATTTCCGGATTTACAACTATGCAGTCCAACGGATTAAGACGTGGACATGAAATGAGAGGAGATGTAGTTACAACCGGAGTTTCTATTGGGCTTGGTCAGCGTCTGCGTTGGCCTGATATGTTCTTTACACTTCATCAGTCACTCAATTTTCAACATTACAACATCCACAATTTCTCGCACGTATTTCCTGTTGACGACGGACGTTACAACAATTTCAGTTATACCATCAGTTTGAACAGGCAAGATTTAGACGGTGCTATATTCCCAAGAACCGGTTCTGACATCAGTGTTTCTTTGCAAATAACACCTCCATATTCTTTGATTAGACGACCTGATTGGAACAATCCGGAAACACATTTGGACGAAAATATGTTTAGATGGCTCGAGTTTTACAAATGGAATTTCAGAGCAAACTGGTTTTTTAATCCTGTGGCAAATCTGGTCGTCAGCCCACGTATAAGATTCGGAGCTATCGGGCGCTTCAACGATAATATGCGCTATACGCCATTTGAACGATTCAAACTTGGCGGCGATGGTATGGCCATGTTTTCTTTTGCCGGAGTCGAAACAATTGGTATGAGAGGTTATACCAACGAGTCGCTTTCTACAGGCACTGGGGACTTGGCGTTTAACCGATTAACGCTTGAAGTTAGGTATCCGCTTACACTCAATCCGGCAGCAACTATTTTTGCTTTGGCATTTGTAGAAGCCGGAAATTCTTGGGAAAATCCTCGTCGGATAAATCCATTTCAAAATTACCGCTCGGCTGGAGTCGGTATACGCCTGTTTTTAGCAGCAATGGGTATGTTCGGTCTGGATTGGGCGTATGGTTTCGATGGGCACAATAGAGGATTGGGCGGAAGCCAATTCCACTTCTCAATCAATCAATCTCTCGACTAAAAGCAAATCAGAATCTGTCGACGAATCCTGTCACGAGAAAAATCACAGAACCACAAAATGAATTTGGCACAGTTTTTGCATACAAAATAGATAAAAGGGAAAGGTAAAAAAAACCGTTAACCTTCAGCCTTACCTTTTATCAACCTAAAAATTAAAAATCATGAAAAGATTATTCATTATCGCAGCTCTCGCATTCGCAACAAGTGCATTGAGTGCACAGGCACAGCGTTTAGCCTACGTAGATTCGGAGTTTATTTTAACCAGTATTCCCGAATACAATGAAGCTATCGAAGAAATTAACGAAATGGCAATTAGATGGCAAAGAGAAATCGAAGAGCAGTTTCGAGAAGTTGAGCGACTTTTTCAGCGTTTTCAGGCAGAAGCACCCTTGTTGTCGGACGATATGCGGAGACGTCGCGAACAAGAAATTGTTGATCGAGAACGCGAAATTCAAAACTTGCAACGCCGACGATTTGGAGCAGAAGGCGATTTGTTCAGAATGCGTCAAGAAAGGATTCGTCCGATTCAAGACAGAGTGTTTGCATCTATCGAAAGAATAGCAAGGAATAGAAATTTTGATTTTGTACTCGACCGTTCGGACAACGCGATCATACTATTTGCGAATCCGGCAAGAGACATCAGCAACGATGTCCTCCGCGATATGGGAATCACCCCGCCACCGGCTGACCGCCGATAAATACAAATTACACCCGAACTTCAGAGCAGATCAGAAATATCAATAAAGAATAAGATAATTAAACAACAATCAAAACAATCAACATGAAAAAAATCCTAACAATCATCCTCGTCGCACTCACATTCAGTGCATTTTCTGCCCAGTTAAAACTCGGACATATCAACTCTGCAGAACTCATGCGTATGATGCCCGAATTAGAACAAGCCGAACAACGTTTACAACAAGAAGTCAGAGAAGCCGAAGCAGCATACGGCACTATGATTACCGAATTTCAAAACCTTATGCAAGAATTTGAAGCCAATCAACATCAATGGTCGGATCTAATTAGAAACACGCGATTAGGAGCTATACAAGATCTCCAAAGACGTATTCAAGAGTTTGAACAGCAATCGCAAAGAGAGCTTCAGTTTTTGCAAGAAAGTTTGATGACGCCGATCATCGAAAGGGCAAGAACAGCTATTGAGGATGTTGCCAGAGAAAACGGATTTACCTATATTTTTGACACATCCGGCGGAATGTTGCTCTTTGCTGCGGATAGCGATGATATACTTCCACTTGTCAAGCGAAGATTGAACTTGAATTAGTCGGTTTTTTGCAAAAAATGCAAAAAGCATGAAAACGTTATTCCGTTTATTTTCTTTTGCCCCGCCGTTGGTTCCAATAGCGGTACGGTATCTTATTTTAATTGTATTCGGCGTAACATTTAGCGTAATCAATCTCACGCTATTAATACCTATTCTCGAGATTTTATTTAGTGAAACGGGAGCTGATCCTGTAACCGAAATGCCGGAATTTGCGTTAAGTGCCGGTTATCTCAGAGACGTTTTTTACTTTCATTTCTATAATCTTCAAGCCGATCGTGGGGCAATGGGAGCACTGAAATTTACGTGTGTTATTATTGTGATTTCCGTGGTTTTGGCGAATATTTTGAAGTATGCTGCACAGCGCACAATCGTTAGCACGCAGAGTTTTGTAATGCGAAATTTGAGAGAGACCCTATTCAATAAGTTGATGCAGCTGAATGTCGGATTTTTTTACAAAACAAGGAAAAGCCATTTACTTTCGGTCACATCAAACGATATGAACGAAATACAAAATGCTATCGCAAGTTCGCTGACCATTGTTTTCAGAGATCCATTGTTTCTAATTGCTTATGCCGTTGTGTTGTTTAATATGTCGCCACAACTTACGTTGTTTTCTTTGCTCGTTTTGCCGATTGCTGTTGGGATTATTTCCCTTTTGGTTCGGGCGTTGAGACGACACGCACATCGTGCACAAGTTTTGTTGAGTAATTTGATTGGAATCATTGACGAAGTGGTGAGTGGGATACGTGTGGTTAAGATTTTTCGTGCCGAAAAATACATCAACAAAAAATTTAGCGAGCAAAACAATGCTCATCGAAAAGTATTCAAACGCATTTTGAATCGTACCAACCTCAGTTCGCCGATCTCGGAAACGTTGGGAATTATCGCAGTTGTTTTTATTGTGTTGTATGGCGGAAGCTTGATTTTGTCGGAAGCTGCGGGTGCTCTTACGGGAAGCGAATTTGTTACATTTATCATCATTTATTCTCAGATTTTAACACCTGCAAAATCGTTGGCAAAAGCTGTAACAACCCTTCAGCGAGGTCTGGTGTCTGCCGACCGAGTTTTTGCGGTTTTGGATACCGAAACAGAAATCAAAGAGAAGGAAAACGCCATAGAATTGCCGGCACTTCAACAATCTATTCAATTGGAAAATGTAAGTTTTGCGTACAATATGGAGGCAGTCCTTAAAGATGTAAACCTCACCATTCCAAAAGGGAAAACGATAGCCTTAGTCGGTCAGTCCGGTGCCGGAAAAACAACGTTGGCAAACCTGATTCCTCGTTTTTACGATGTAACGAAAGGGCGTATTTTGATTGACGGTGTTGATGTCAGAGATTGCACATTAAGTTCGGTTTATGCACAAATGAGCATGGTTGCACAAGAACAAATGCTGTTCAACGATACGGTGTATAGCAACATTGTTTTCGGTTTGGAAAATGTTACGGAAGACGATGTGGTTCATGCAGCGAAAATTGCGAACGCTCACGGATTTATCACAGAAATGGAAGATGGTTACGAAACCAATATCGGCGATCAAGGCAACCGCTTGTCGGGCGGACAAAAACAACGTTTGGCAATTGCACGTGCAGTGTTGAAAAATCCTGCAATTTTGATTTTGGACGAAGCCACTTCAGCATTGGATACGGAAAGCGAAAAATTAGTCCAAGATGCCCTTACAAATTTGATGAAAAATCGAACCTGTATTGTAGTTGCACACCGTCTGTCAACCATTCAACACGCCGATCAAATCATTGTTTTGGAAAAAGGAAGCATTGTCGAACAAGGCACCCACGCCGAACTAACCGCAAAAAACGGCGTCTATAAAAAATTGTGTGATTTACAATATCTAGAGTAGTCCACGAAAAAAGGGCGGTAGCAAGCCCCGCCCTCCCAAAACAACAAACCAAATAACCAAATGTAAAGGCGAAGCTTGCTTTCGCCTTATTTTTTTTAGAATCTCCAACCAAGTGTTATCATAAACTGCTGTGCCGAAACATTGTATCTGTTCCAAGGCATAGGATCCTCTTCAAATATTCTCATTGTATTAGTAGGCACCGGCATATTTGAATAAGGTTGCATATCAAATCT
The DNA here is from genome assembly GCA_009785505.1 of Bacteroidales bacterium. Taxonomy (GTDB): domain Bacteria; phylum Bacteroidota; class Bacteroidia; order Bacteroidales; family P3; genus WRKV01. The sequence continues at coordinate 18,492 of WQWA01000010.1, read as the reverse complement.
TCTAAAAGAGTTGACGTATGCAATATCAATAGTTGTAGAGCCAAGTACAAATCCAAGTCCTGCCGAGAGAGTGTGTCCTGAAAAATTTCTTCCAACAAGACGACTTTCTGTATCAAAAGGCGATATTGTATAATTGTATCCAATGCGGATGTTAACAGGGTCTATCCGGAATTCTCCGCCAACCCTAAACACTCCGCCGGTGCGGTAGTTATCTCTGATAAAATCGTTGTCGAGGTCAAATTGTGGGTCATCACCTGTTAATCTCATGTTTCTAAAATTCAAATGCTCATATTCTATACCTATAAGTGCTTGTCTTCCTATCACAAAACCTAAAGAACCAACTAAGCGCATGGGTGTACGCAAATTATATTCGAACTGGTCTAATCGCTCTGTATGTCCTCTTGAATTTACAAGCGTTCCTGCTCCCGATGCTTCTATGGTTAAATTTTCTCTCAAAGCATAGCGAGTTGGTGTGTGAAAAGCCAAGCCTATACGCATAAAGTCCGTAGGTCTTACAATGGCTCCCAACTTCAAATTTACTCCAGTTCCGTTAACTTCCAAGGTTTCTCTAAGCCTCCAATAGTCGAAATATGGGCGGTGTATTCCGGCATCATCTCTTTCGTGAAGTGTTCTTGTTTGGCGGAAACTTACAACCGGCATGCCAATCGTTGCACCCAAATACAGCACATCACCATAATTTCCGCCAAAGGTCATAAACCATTCATTGATTCCACCGCGAGTTTCAGTACTTTGATGTTGAGTTAATCCTCCATAATGATACCATCCCGTGTTTTGATCGAACCCCCACAGAGCATTTGAAAATACTCCATCGCTTGTATCATGAAAAATTAAACCTGCCCTACGGGCTACATAACGAACAGTACCTCTTGGTGAACCCCAATCATTTGACCCATCGGTAAGTTCATCTAAATATGTCCAATCTACAAAACCGGTATAACTCGAACGGTTCCAAAAGTCTGCTTGTCGGTTTACGCCAAACCCGAATTGTACCATTTTCCATTCGTTTGGATTATCTGACCGGCTGATATCCCACACATTAACCATACCAAAGTTCATCACGTTGAAATTCATTCTATCGTTAAATCGCAAGGGCGAATTTATACCGTCAACTTGCCTTACTTCGGTTTGTCCAAGAGCTAATGTCGGTGTAAATGAAAACTCGCCTCTTCGGTAAAGTCCAATACCTGCGGGGTTTGTGCTAAGTGCCGAAAGATTTGCACCTAGAGCTCCAAAGGCTCCGCCCATACCCACAAAACGTGCATTACCGTGTAACGAGGGCATAGAAAATGCGAGAGCATATTGATCAGCAAATTGCAGATCTGTAAATTGTGCAAACATCGGTGTTGTGATTAGGCTGAGGATTGCTATTTTTAGGATTTTTTTCATGGTTTTTGTATTATATTTGTGTTTTTTGTTATTCGATACGGAGTCCGAGGTATGCTTTGTAGAAACTTCGTACTATTATCTACCTTGTCTGGTTGATCCGCCGCCGCCTCTTGATGAACCACCGCTTGACGAGGTTCCACTGCTTGATGAACTACTGCTTGATGATGATCTAGAAACGCTTGAACTTGTTCCGGACGAGTTATTACTTCCCGATGGTGGTCTTGAAACGTTTGCCGGACGCGTATTTCCTGATGATTGTCTCGACGCAGGGCTGCTGAACTCACCGCTTGATCTTGATGAGGGTGTAGTTGCCGGTTGGTAGCGTCTTGTAGTGGACGTTCCTGTTGATGGTCGACTTCCTTGAGCCGGCTGTTGCGGCTGAGTAGTTGGTGCCGTTGTTTCGTTGCGCGTACCCGGACGAGTGGCTGTTCCTTGTGTCGCCGGCTGAGGTTGAGTGCGGGTACTTTGAGGGAATGCTGAGGCTTCTTGTCCTCCACTTCCACGAGCAGCAGGACGAGTTGGTTGTGGTTGATTAACACCCGAAGTACCTGTTCCTCCGACTTCACCTCCACGCGCCGGACGGCCTTGTTGTGTTGTTGGTGCAGTTGCCGGAGCAACTCCTCCACCTCTCGTTGGACGACCTCCTTCGCGTTGGACTGCATTTTCGTAGTTAGTTACGAAGTCGCCACCTCTCGTTGGACGAGCGCTTGTTCCACCGACATTTTCGCTTGCAACACTTCCTCTTGTAGGACGGGTGTTGTTGGTCGGGAGTCCAGAACTTCCCGGCCTCGGACGAGGCTGAAACTCACGGAATCTTACCGTATTTCTATCATAGAAGTTATAATTCCAACGGTAGAATGCCCAGTCGCAAGGGCGATGAAATGGAGGGCGATGCCATCCCCATGGCGAGTGGTGCCAACCCCAAGGGCGGTGCCATCCCCAGGATGGACCCCATCCCCAAGAAGTGTGCCAATGCCATGAAGGGTGTACCCAAGTCGGGCGCCAGTAAAAACCCCAACGACCCCGAGGCGTCCACCAACTTGTGCCAAAATGGATACTCGTTCCGAAATACATCGGCATACCATTAAAGAAAAACATATTGGTGTAGAAATTATCGAAATAACTTGGCATAAAAAAACCGCTGTGGAATCGACGTATTCTTGCCGAAAACATAAAGTCGTGATAATCTTCCATGCTCAAGGCTCTTACAACAGGCTCCTCATAGAAATAGTGGAATTCTTGCTGCTGAGCTTGTTGTGTCTGCTGTTGCTGACGGCGTACAGCAGCTTCGGCTTCGCGTTGTCTTAAACGAGCTTCGGCTTCGGCTACAGCCTGTTCGCGAGCAATACGCTCCTGTTCTCTTTGATTGGCAGCATCTGCTCTTGTGAAGAATTGGTCATCATTGACTCCCCCTATGTTCTGCGTTGATTGGCAAGAACTAAAGGCAAATGAGACAAGTGCTGAAATTCCGATAATGTATAATAACTTTTTCATGGTGATTCCCCTTTCTTTGTTTGGGTAGTTTTGTTTTTTCTGTAATTTTTTGTATCTTTGCAGTCAATTTTAGTGTTCTTAACTTTGTACAAGCAAAAACCGTTCCAAACTCAAAAAAAGATATGGCAAAAAACTTCACTTCTCGGAAAGAAAACTATTCAGATTGGTATAATGAATTGGTTATTAGGGCTGATTTGGCAGAAAATTCTGCAGTAAGAGGTTGTATGGTTATAAAACCTTACGGATATGCAATTTGGGAAAAAATGCGCGATGCGTTGGATAAAATGTTCAAAGACACCGGGCATCAAAACGCTTATTTTCCGCTTTTCATTCCAAAATCGTTTTTCAGCAAAGAAGCTTCGCATGTGGAAGGATTTGCCAAAGAATGTGCTGTGGTTACGCATTATCGCTTGAAAAATGGTGAAGACGGAAAAATTGTGGTCGACGAATCCGCAAAATTGGAAGAAGAATTGATTGTTCGTCCGACTTCGGAAACCATTATTTGGGATACGTATCGCGGTTGGATTCAATCGTATAGAGATTTACCGATTTTGGTGAATCAGTGGGCAAATGTTGTGCGTTGGGAAATGCGTACCCGATTGTTTTTGCGCACAGCGGAATTTTTGTGGCAAGAAGGCCATACCGCTCACGAAACCGAACAAGAGGCTATGGCTGAGGCCCGTCAGATGTTAGAGGTTTACAGAGTATTTGCGGAAGAATTTATGGCTTTGCCGGTATTGACCGGAACGAAATCGCCCAATGAGCGTTTTGCCGGAGCGTTGGAAACCTTTTGTATTGAAGCCTTGATGCAAGACGGAAAAGCTTTGCAAGCAGGAACTTCACACTTTTTGGGACAGAATTTCGCAAAAGCGTTTGATGTAAAATTTTTGAGCAAAAGCAACACGCAAGAATACGTTTGGGCAACATCTTGGGGCGTTTCCACACGACTAATGGGCGCATTAATTATGACGCATTCCGACGACAACGGACTGGTTCTGCCACCAAAACTGGCTCCGATTCAAGTGGTTTTTGTTCCAATTTATAAACAACAAGAGCAATTAGACGCTATTTCTGAAAAGGTTAATCAAATTAAGAAAAATCTCATCGCAAAAGGCATTTCGGTCAAGTACGATGATCGTGATACACAAAAACCCGGCTGGAAATTTAACGAATACGAATTCAAGGGCGTTCCGATACGCATAGCAATCGGTCCTCGCGATATGGAAGAAGGTACAGCCGAAGTCGCACGCCGAGACACTTTGGAAAAGCAAGTTATCAAATTAGACGATTTAGAAAATTATATTCCGAATTTGCTGGACGAAATTCAAGAAAATTTATTCAAAAAAGCATTGAACTTCAGAGAATCCAACACCTTTAAAGCAGACACCTGGGACGAATTCCAGAAAAAAGTCGAAGAAGGTGGTTTTATTTTAGCTCATTGGGATGGAACTTCCGAAACCGAAGAAGCTATCAAGGCGGCGACTAAAGCGACTATTCGTACCATTCCGTTGGAAACCATTGATGAAAACGGCACATGTATTTTCAGTGGAAAACCCTCGAAAGGTCGGGTTGTTTTTGCGAAAGCGTATTAATTTTTTTTGCTGCAGTGTCAAAGTAATAAGGAGATTCCTCGACTTCGCACACTACGTGTGCTTCGCTCGGAATGACGGGTACGCTAAAAAGGCATAGAGAAGAGGGGGGAAGCGACAAAGTCGCTTCCCCCCTCTTCTCTGCTTTTTCCACAGTGGTCGTCATGTCGAGCGAGGCGGAGCCGAGTCGAGACATCCACTTGCTGTTGTCTCTGCACTCTATCGACGATTCCGTCTGCCTCGACGTGTTTCAACCTCAACTACTTCAACTTCAACAACAGGGTAGTGGCCAAACATCACAATTTCCGCAACGTTTTGTTGATCTAAAATCATTCTTGCTAAGGCTTGAATATCAGCAGGGGTGATCGCATTGACAATTTCCATTCTGTTGGTGAAAATCTCTGTTTGGAAAGTTGCATATTCGTTGATATTGTGCAGCCAATTTGCATTGTCTCTATGCATCTCTTCAGTATTTCTGTTTAAGAACGCAGTCACATTGTTGAAATGATCTTGTGTCGGACCTTCGGTAGCGATTTTTTCAAATTCGCGATACACAATAGACAACAAATGCTTGGCTAATTCAACATCGGTATCAAAAAACACCAAAATGTTGTAATTTCCTGTTGGATAGCGCTCAAAGGTAGATTGTACGCGAACCACGTAAGTTCCGCCTTCTTCTTCACGAATTATATCTGTATAGACCAAACTTAAAATATGACGAAGCATAAAGAATTTCATGCGATTTTCCGGTGTAAAATCTGCTGTTCCCGTGAAAACGGCAGCAACAGATGCTTTTGGCGTTAGCATTTCGCGTTGGTAATGAGCTACACGCTTGCCTGTCAAACGAGGCATATTGATGTCTCTGTAAGTTTCTGTGCGATTCAAATTTGGCAACGCTCCGAGATATTGTTCCATCAACGGAATAAATGTCGCTTCGTCAATATTTCCAACAAATGTAAACGTAAAATCGCTCATATCTTTGAAACGCTCCATATACAACTCGATCGCTCTTTGGTAATCAATTCTGTCTAGATCCGCCAAGAAACCAGTAAGCGTTACAGCACGCGGATGATCGCCATAAGTTCTTACAGTGATTGTATCCCAAATGGAAGCATCAGGATTTGCAACCGCATTTTCTAACATTGCTCTTTGACGAGCCAACCAAGAATTAAAAGCATCGCGATCATAACGTGGCGAAGTTGCGTGCAAATAAATCAACTGCATCATCGTTTCCAAGTCTCTTGGGGAGCCGTGTCCGCTGATAGTTTCGGTTTGAGTTCCAACATTAGAACTCACAGTAGCTTGTTTTCCGGCAAGGTATCTGCTCAAATTCACACGACTGAAATCTCCGACGCCGCCAATGGTTGCAACTTGTCCCAAAACACGGAATGTAGCCACATCAGCATCGTCGAACAATGAATTTCCACCAAGCGATGTTCCTGTAAAACGAATTTCGTCGGCTCTGAAATCAGTAGGTTTGATAATCACTCTAACACCATTTGATAAAGTAAATTCTGTAACAGTTTCGCCGAAACGATCGAGCGTTCTGCGGCTCACAACATTTCCGCGAGTTAAAGTTTCTACATCAACAAGAGGTCCTTCAGGTCCGTCGTCATCAAGCGGATCGTGTTGTGCCGCCATTACGCGAGTAAAAATTTGCAACAATTCTTCGCTGGTTGGATAAACCAAATCGTCTCTTTGAGGACCCATACCGAAAATTACAACATTTTCGTCGGAAATAAGTTCTTGAACCAACATATTGAGTTGAACCAACAACATTTCCGGTGGGAACATAGCAGCAAGTCCGGAAAGTGTTCTAAATTCAAATTCTACACCCGGAATAGGTCGTTGGTAAATAAAACTTTGCGTGAGTTGACGAGCGTGAATAATATTCCTTGTTGTGTAACGTTCGTTGTATTGTCTTTCGAGATTACTCATAAAGCTGGCTTGAGCACGTTCCAGTTCACCCAGTGTAAAACCGTGTTGATCCACACGTGCAAGTTCGGTAGTAATTGCCTCAAAGGCTTCTGCCATGCCGTTTTCTCTACTGAATGCAATCCCGGTAAAAGCATTCATGGTGCTTACAAAGCCCATCAATGGTCCTGTGAATGAGCCTGCCGCTATGAATGGAGCATCCGGGCGTTGTGTGATTTCACTAAGACGTTCGTTCAACATCGTTGTAACAAGACCTTTAAAGTAATTAAACATTAAGCCTGCCACCGACATACGAGCCTCTAAAGGAAGGGGATCATATTTGAAACTTACCTCAATTCGCGTCATCGTCATTTCGGGATCTGTTCCGATAGCGATAAGTGGTTGTTCGTTACGTTCAACAGGAACTACGATACGCGGCGAAGGCGTTGTTGGTGTGGGAATTCCACCGAAACGAGCGTGAATTCTGCGCTGCATATCGTCCACATCAATATCTCCAACGACAACGATAACTTGATGATCGGGGCGATACCACGTTCTGTAAAATTCGCGTAACTGATCAGGCGTAGAATTGTTGATAACATCAATCGTTCCGATAGGCAAGCGTTTTCCGTAAAGATTGTTCGGAAAAATAATCGGAAGAGCATGTTCGAAAATACGCATATTCGCACCTTGTCCCGTACGCCATTCTTCACGAATAACACCGCGTTCGTCTTCAATATCTTCGTCGGTTAAAAGCAATCCATTTGCCCAATCGTAGAGAATCAAAAGCACTGAATCAATAACTCCCGGACGAAGATTTACAGGTACAGCAGAGATATTAAAACCGGTTTCTTCGATACCGGCCCAAGCGTTAAATTCGCCAAAACGGATGCCGATACTTTCCAACCACGTTCTTAAGCCATGTCCCGGAAAATGTTGTGTTCCGTTGAAAGCCATGTGCTCAACAAAGTGTGTAAGTCCGCGTTCGTGCTCTTGTTCTTGCAACGAACCAACGTTCATTCCCAAAAAGAATTCGGCTCGTTCGCGAGGTTCTGCATTGTGGCGGATGATGTAGGTTAGCCCGTTCGGCAAAACACCCGTACGAACGTTGGGATCAGTTGGGATTGGCTCCATCGGGTTGAATGCCATTGCCGGAATGGTCAATAAAATGACCAGCAGGGATAATAAGAATTTTTTCATAACGTTTGAGTTGTTTGGTAGTTTACAATGCCACAAAGGTACGAAAAAAAACTCATATGTCAAAAAAATTACAACTAATTTTTTAGTTATATGACTAAAGATTTAGTTATGCAACTAATTTTTTTAGTTGTACGTGTTGTTTTTCAGATGATTATCAGTTTTATGATTTTATTTTTATTTTTTTTACTTTCACACCTTCACACTTTTTCGTATCTTTGTAAAATGATTTCAAAAATAAACTACCGCCGTAGTGCCGGCACAGAACAACCGTTGGTTTTGCTTCACGGATTTATGGAAAGTCAAGCTATTTGGGATTCTTTTTTCGATGCATTCGGCGAGGAACGCCGTGTGATTGCAATCGATTTGCCCGGTCACGGAAAAACCGAGCAATTTGCAGAAATTCACACCATGTCGCTCATGGCAGAATGTGTGAAAATGGTCTTAGATGCTGAAAACATTGAAAAAGCAACCATCATCGGACATTCCATGGGCGGATACGCTGCTTTGGAATTTGCAAATTTATTTCCCGAACGAACCGAGCAGTTTGGTTTGTTTCACTCGCAAGCCGCCGCCGAAACCGAACAAGGCATAGAAAATCGCAACCGTGCTGTCGAAGCCTTAAAACAAAATAAAAAAGGATTTATTTCCCAGCTCATTCCCGATTTGTTTGCTCCGGAAAACGTGGTAAAATTTCAAACCGAAATTCAAAATTTAATCGAAATGGCACAAACCATGAGCGTTGAAAGTATCATTGCTGCGCTTCTCGGAATGCGTGACCGCAATTGCCGTTTAGACACGTTAAAAAATGCTAAAAACTCTGTCATTTTCATACAAGGCAAACAAGATAAACGTTTTCCGGATGAACTGGTTTTTTCGCAAATTCAACTTTGCAATCAAGCGGAAGTGCTGTATTTGAACTGCGGGCACATGGGTTTTTTGGAGTGTAGACAGGAAACTATTGAGTTTTTGAAATAAGGCTCTGTGTCTAATTCAAAAAAAATGCGTATATTTGCAGTGCATTTCAAAAAAAGACGAATCTCTATATGATAATTCGCAGTAAAGCCCCTTTAAGACTCGGTTTAGCCGGTGGAGGAAGTGATGTGTCGCCGTATAGCGATATGTATGGTGGGTTAATCCTCAATGCCACCATCAACCTCTACGCTTTTTGCACAATAGAGGAAACCAACAACGGGAAAATAGAAATAGAAGCCACAGAAGTCGAAAAAAAACAAGCGTTCGATATATCTTCACATCTGCCTATTACGGGAGAATTAGACTTGTCGAAGGGTGTTTACAACAGACTGTGCAGAGACTTCAAAATTGAGCCGCAGTCCTTCAAACTCACGACCTATTCAGATGCACCTCCGGGAAGCGGTTTGGGCTCTTCTTCTACAATGGTTGTGGCAATCCTAAGAGCCTTTTCCGAATGGAAAAATATACCGCTGGGCGAATATGAAATCGCACGTTTGGCTTACGAAATAGAACGAAAAGACCTTAATCTCAGTGGAGGAAAACAAGATCAATATGCTGCTGCTTTCGGAGGTTTCAACTTTATGGAATTTTTGCCGAACGACAGCGTTATTGTGAATCCCTTGCGAGTAAAACGCTGGATTATTGACGAGTTGGAGTCAAACATCATGCTTTATTACACGGGCGTTTCTCGCAGTTCCGCCGAAATTATCGAAGAACAAAAGAAAAGTACTTCCACAGGTGTGGCAGAAGCTGTTGAAGCCATGCACCGCATCAAACAAAGTGCTGTTGATATGAAGAAAGCATTGCTGTTTGGAGATATTAAAGCGTTTTCGAAAATACTTGGGCAAGGCTGGGAAGACAAGAAAAAAATGGCGGCATCTGTTACTAATTCTTTTATTGAAAATGTTTTTGATGCTGCAATGAAAGCCGGAGCCACTACAGGAAAGATTTCAGGAGCCGGTGGTGGAGGTTTTATTATTTTTATGGTAGAACCGACCAAACGAATGCAGGTCAAACAAGCACTGAATCAATTAGACGGAAGGGTTGTCGATTTTCAATTTAGCGAAGGCGGAACACACAGCTGGAAAATCTATAGCTAACAAAAAAATTTAACCGATGAGTGAGGCAAAAAAAATTATACAGCAGCAAATCACAGGCTCAATACGTACGAAAGAACTTGTTCTATCCGATAATGAACTAATGTCGAATATTGAAGAGGCTGCCCGAATTGTGACCGAAGCCTATAAAAGAGGAAACAAAACGCTGCTTGCCGGAAATGGCGGAAGTGCTGCCGATGCTCAACATATCGCCGGAGAGTTTGTGAGTAAATTTTATTTTGACCGACCGGGCATTCCATCTATTGCGTTAACCACAGATACATCAATCATCACTGCGATAGGCAATGATTACGGATTTAACAAATTATTTGCACGACAAGTGCAGGCTCAAGGCATAAAAGGCGATGTGTTTATCGGAATTTCAACTTCCGGAAATGCTGAAAATATAATTGAAGCATTGACTACTTGTAGAGAAAACAAAATCACCACAATAGGACTTACAGGTGCGGCAGGTGGCAAAATGGCTGAATTATGCGACATCTGCATCAAAATTCCTTCCAACGAAACACCACGAATACAAGAATCGCACATTCTGATCGGGCATATTATTTGTTGTATCGTTGAAGAAGAAATTTTCGGACACCTAAAGCCTCAAAAGTAGTTTTATGGATGCTATTATTTTAGCCGGAGGATTAGGTACACGTTTGCGTTCTGTTGTCAATGATGTTCCTAAATGTATGGCTCCCGTATGCGGCAAGCCTTTTTTGCACTATGTTTTGTTGCATTTGCAACAACAAGGTATCAAAAGAGTAGTTTTGTCGCTGGGACATCTGCACGAAACAGTTGAAAAGTGGATGGAACAGGAAAAATACAGTCTGGATTTTGTTTTTTCAGTAGAAAAAACTCCGCTGGGAACAGGCGGAGGAATAAAATTAGCGCTATCTCATGTCAACAGCAAAAATGTTTTGATTCTAAATGGCGATACATTTTTTAATGTAAATCTTGCTGCGTTCGAAGCTGCGCATATTTCGAGTAATGCCGCATTAAGCATGGCTCTCAAACCTATGGAAGATTTTGATCGTTACGGTAATGTAATCACAGACACAAACGGTTTTGTAACAGATTTTCAGGAAAAACGGCATTGTCGGAATGGATATATCAATGGAGGCTGTTACATTATGCAGACTGACAACGACTGGTTGAGTTATTTGCCGGAAAAATTTTCTTTTGAAACAGATGTTTTAGAACCTCGTGCATCAAAAAAAGAAATTTACGGATTCATTGATAACGGATATTTCATTGATATTGGAATTCCTTCTGATTATGAAAAAGCCAACAAAGAATTTCAAAGTTGTTTCACAATGAGTGATTTGAAGTTAGAGCAGTTTGACACCTTGTTTTTGGATCGTGACGGCGTTATTAACAGACATCGTCCAAATGATTATGTGAAAACTTGGGAAGAGTTTGAGTTTTTGCCCGGTGTTTTAGACACATTGGCTTTGCTAAACAAGCAATTTAAGCATATTGTTATTGTTACCAATCAAAGAGGCATAGGAAAGGGAGTTATGAGTGAACCGGATTTATTAGAGATACATCATAACATGCGGCAAGAAATTCAAAAACATGGCGGACGTATTGATAAAATATATTACTGTACGGCGGCCGACGATACCGATTTTTTCAGGAAACCAAATATAGGAATGGCTTTACAAGCCCAAAAAGATTTTCCCGACATAGATTTTTCCAAGTCTATCATGATTGGCGACAGCGAGTCAGATGTACAATTTGCGAAAAACGCAGGAATGAAAGCGATAAAAGTAGAGTCTTCGGATTTTTTTCACAATTTTGCTAAAAATTTTACACTGTGAGTCCAAAAAAAATCTACATACTTGGTTCTGCATTCCCTTTTCGGGGTGGTTTGTCGGCATTTAACGAGCGTTTAGCAAAACAATTTCAAGACGAAGGACACGAAGTCAAAATTTTGACGTTTTCGTTGCAATATCCTGAAATTTTATTTCCGGGAAAGACCCAGTATTCTTCCGGAGAATCACCAAAAGACTTGAAGATAGAACGTTGTGTGAATTCCGTAAGTCCGTTGAATTGGTTAAAAATCGGAAAAAAAATCCAAAAAGAAAAGCCAGACCTACTTATTTTTAAGTACTGGCTTCCGTTTATGGCACCATGTTTCGGAACCATCGCTCGATTGGTAAAGCGTAACAACCACACAAAAATTGCAACGATTGTTGACAATATGATTCCGCACGAAAAACGTTTTTTCGACACATGGTTTTCAAAATATTTTGTAAAACCGATAGACGCTTTTATTGTCATGAGCCAATCGGTAAAAAACGATGTGCAAAAATTTTCTCAAAAACCTTGTATTCTTACACCACACCCGATGTTCGATAATTTCGGAACATCGATTTCCCGTGAAAAGGCATTGCAGCACATGAATTTGTCGAACGAATTTCGTTATCTGCTTTATTTCGGATTTATCCGTCGCTACAAAGGATTGGATTTATTGCTTGAGGCTTTCGCCGATGAGCGGTTGAAAAAAATTCCCGTAAAACTCATCGTTTCCGGCGAGTTTTACGAAGATTCGAAGCCATATTTCGACATCATCGAAAAACATAATCTCCACGACAGAATTATTTTGAAAACAGATTTTGTTCCCGATGATGAAGTTGCGAACTACTTTTGTTGTGCGGATTTAATAACTCTTCCCTATCGCGATGCTACGCAGAGCGGCGTCACACAAATTGCGTATTATTTTGAAAAGCCGATGTTGGTTACAAACGTTGGCGGTTTGCCCGAAATTGTTCCCAACGGAAAATCGGGATACACTGTAGAGCCCAATTCGCAAGCCATTGCCGATGCGTTGGTTGATTTTTTTGACAACAAAAATCCTGATTTTTTCACACAAACGTTGCGAGAAGAACGCAAACGTTTTGAGTGGTCAGAATTGACAAGAGCGATTGAAAATTTATTGTAGAGTTTTCTATCTGTCCATATTTCCGAACGTGTACGACACGCCGAAAGTAAACGTGCTATTGCGGGCACTGTTAATAACAGACGTAAAACCGCGATGAAAACCTATTCTTCCGCCATAACGACCCATTTGACCACTAAGCATAATTTGTCCACCAAAATCAATGAAACGGTGGTCGTCAACATCATTCCAAAAATCGATTCTGCCATGTGGAGCCGGAGCAGAGCCCCAAAGTCCAAAACTACAATAAAGTCCGACAGCTAAACTAAGGCGAAGATTTTCGTTAACGTTATATCCCAGCACCATGTTAACAGGCACTTGGATATAGTTTAGACGAGTAGGTCCGTCCGAATTTCTTCCGCCTTTGCCGATTAAGAAAATACCCGGTTGAATAGAAAAAAGTCTGTTCGAAAATGTGGTTATACCTATTTGTCCACCGAATTTGGAGCTTGGGTAAGCCACTCCTGTGAGTTGCGAAATATTTCCGCCACCGTGGATAGAGACCTGAGAAAACGCTGTTGTTGTAAATGCTATCACAGCAACGAATGTAATGATCTTTTTCATAGTTTGTGTGTTTTGTTTTCCGCAAAGTTACGAAAAATTTTACAATCCGCCAAATTTCCTCGCCAAAACGAACAAATAGTCGGATAACCTATTCAAATACTGAATGCTGCGATGAAATAACGGATCCGGATCAACTTTGGTTTTTTTTCGGGTCTGAGGTTGAAGAATCTCATTGGCAAAATCTCGCGGTGGATTGTATTCGAGTGAGAAATTTTCGACAAAGGCAACCGCCAAACGCTCAGCTCTTCGGCACACCGTTCGGGCCACGTGTGTAAACGCAGAAACCACCGATCCTCGAGGCATGACAAACTCTCTAATTTCGGGTAACGTTGCCGAAGTTTTATCAATTTCCTTTTCCATTGCCGTGATTTCTTCTTTCGAAATAGCATGCGGCGATGCATCGGATTTGTCCCAGTCCGTGGCAAACATCAGTCCAACTCGAAACAGTTCTTCTTGAATTTTTGACAGAAATTTTCTATCGTTTTCGTCAGAACAATGTTCGATTACAACACCGATTTGTGCATTGAGTTCATCAATTGTACCATACACATCTAAACGCATATCGGCTTTGGAAACCTGCGTTCCGCCTAAGATTGTGGTGGTTCCTTGATCACCTTTTTTCGTGTAGACTTTCATTTTTTTGGTGGTGTTTTTTATGCATATTCACGATCAACCCGTCGGCTAATCCGATTTTCGGAACGACAATTTCGTTTGTTTGAATTGTTTTCAAAATTTTCAGGAAGATTTCCGATGCAGGAACAATAACATCTGCGCGGTCCGCACGTAAATTGTACGCATCCATACGTTCTTTAATGCTCATTTCGGAAAGTTCTTTGTGTGCTTTTTCCAGATGTTTAAGCTTGACGATTTTATTTTTTCCGAATAATTTAGCAATTTTATTGATATTTCCGCCGGAACCTACACATTCTATCTCTCCGAAATAATTTTCATACTGCATCAACCAGTCATGCAGACGCGTCCATTCTTCGGGATCCACTTTTTTGTTCAACAAGCGCAATGTTCCCAAATTAAAAGATTCTGCATTGACAAAATGCCCGTTTCTTTGCACGGAAATCTCCGTGCTTCCGCCTCCGACATCTATAAACATGGTCATCGGCAAAGAAAAATTTGCGCTTATTTCGCCGGCCTCACGAATGATTCTTGCTTCTTCTTGTCCGTCGACAATCCGCACACAAATACCAAGTTCTTTTTCAATTTTTGTAATGATTTGAGCGCCGTTCGACGCTTCACGCATGGCAGATGTAGCAACCGCATCGTACTCCACCGCATCGTTTATATCGATTAACATTTTGAATGCGGTTAATGTTTTGAGTAGTTTTTTCTCCCGGGCAGTATCTATTTTTCCGGTCAAAAACACATCGCATCCCAAACGAATCGGCACACGTATAAAGGCTGTTTTTACAGGTGAAAGTACGCCGTCGTCATTTTCAAAAATACTCGCAAACAACAAGCGGATAGCGTTAGAGCCGATATCTATCGAAGCAAATATCATCGTTGTCTTATGTGTGCATCCGTTCGTACGCGATCAAAACGAATTTGATCGTCATGTCTGTATGTAACCGTTACGAAAAGATTTCCGTGTTCGTCATATTTTCTCCAAATGCCGTTGAGCCGTCCCATCGTGAAATGTCCTTCTTCTAAAATTCGTCCGTTTTCTTGGAAATACACATGTCTGCCGTTAGGAATTCCATCGACAAAAGAGCCTTCAAATATGAGTCTTCCGGTGTTTGTCGAATAAGTCTGCCATCTTCCGTGAAGTTCGCCGTTTCTGAAACGTCCCACCGAGCGCTCTTCTCCGGTATTGATTACCCAATTTCCGTGACGTTCGCCATCAATGTAGTCACCATCGGAAATAATAGTTTCACCATCGAAAGCAAATTCTGTGAATTGTCCATCTATCAAGCCGTTTTCGAAATTTTTAACAATGTGGATTTGTCCATTGGTGTGATACCAAATCCATTCGCCGTCCTGCTCGCCTTGGTTATTAAAACCGCCTCGTTGTTCCAAGGTTCCGTTTGGAAAATAAAACCGCCAATTCCCAACCCGCCTGCCGTTTCGATAGCGGCCTTCGGATCGAAGCGTTCCATCGGGATAAAATTCCCGCCAATTATCTTGAAATCTGCCTCTATCGTCGACAATGCCTTCCGCAACAACTCTGCCTTCTTGAAATATAACGCCTCTCGTAACATTTCCGCTCTCATCAAACTCGCGGGCTATGCCTTCCGGAACACCATTTCTGAATGTTACGCTGAGTTTAGGCATTCCATTTGGATGGTATTCTGTTCTTGTTTCGACACGAGCAACAAGCTCTTGTGTACTTTGCTCCAATTCGCCGTTGATAAATTGCTTTACAGCCGTCAAATTTCCAAGTGAATCGTAAAATTTCCAAAATCCATTTTTTTGGTCGTTCAAGAATGTGCCTTCCGTCTCTACAATCAAGTTCGGATAAAACGTTTTCCACAAACCTTGTCTCAAATCGTTTCTGTCTCTGCGATTGATGCGTTGCCGGCTCACGACAAAACCTCTTCGAAATTCGGTAATACCTGTAATTTCGCCCGCTTCCGAAAAATCGAATTCGATGCCGTGTTCCAAACTACCTTCAAACGGTGTGCGTTGTCTGATGTTGCCGTTTGCAGAAAAAATTTCACGGGTTCCCGAAATTATGTCGTTTTCGAAAGGGATAATCGTTGTTTCGTTAGCAGAAAAAATCGTTGTCAAGCCGTGGCGTCTGCCTGCTTCGTAAGTGATTTTTGAAGTCAGTACACCGTTGGTGTAAAACCTCCAAACGCCATCAAGCAAAAAATTTTTTCGATTGCCTTCGCTAACGAGCTGACCTTGCTCATCAAATGTTCTCCAAAAGCCGTCAGGTTGACCGTTTCGCAAATAACCTTCACTCGAAACCACGCCGTTTCTGTGCCTGAACTGCGCAAAAACCATTTCATCCGCTTGAGCCATCAGTTCCGCAGAAAACCATACCGTCAAAATGAAAACCAGCAGTTTCATTTTACAAAGATACGAAAAAAAACCGAAATTTGCAAACGCTTATCTTCGTCCCAATCCGATTTCCAAATGCTCAATAAACACATCTCTGCTCACAAAACCTACACCTCTATCTCTCAACGGATTGCCTTCGCTGTCTAAAACGACATAATAAGGCAGCGTATTCGTTCCAAAGCGTGTGATTTGCAAGTAAGCATTTTGTCTGCCGATAGTGTTTTTTAATCGTCCATCTGTTCCTGTAAAATGCTCTACCTCAGGAAGCACCGTTCTATCGTTGGTATAAAGGGCAATGATTACAAATTCATTCAACAATCTGAGTACTTCAGGGTCGCTCCAAACCCTGGATTCCATTTCTCTGCAATTTCTGCAACCGTGTCCGGTGAAATCCAAAAGTATTGGACGTCCGGTTTCACGGGCATAGGCTAAGCCTTCTTCATAGTCGAAAAATCCTTGCAAGCCGTGTGGAAGCGAAAAAATATCACCATGTCGAACTTGTCTCTGTACTTGCTCTTGAAAAGAAACTGCTCCACCCATTTGTCGCAAGTCAAATTGTTGTTTTGACATGGTGGGAATCAAGCCTGAAATTGCTCTAAGAGGCGCCCCGAATAAACCAGGAATCAAATAAACCACAAACGAGAACGTTGCAATGACTAAAAACAAACGGAATACTCCTACATGCTTGACATCACTATCGTGTGCAAATTTGATTTTTCCGAGCAGATAGAAGCCCATGAGTGTGAAAATCACAATCCAAATGCCGATGTACACTTCGCGCGTGAAGAAACTCAAACCGTAAAACGATTCAATCGTCAACAGGAACGTCATCGAGAATGCCAATAGAACAAAGGCAAACACAACTTTCACAGAGTTGAGCCAGCCACCGGATTTCGGCAGTTTTTTCAATAATGAAGGAGCCATTGAAAGCAACATAAACGGGAGTCCTAATGCAAAACCAAACGCAAGCATTCCCAAAATCGGTTGCAATACAGACGTGCCTCTTGCAGCTTCAACCAATAATACCGCTACAAACGGCCCTGTACACGAAAACGAAACAATGGTCAACACGGCTGCCATAAAAAATGATGCCATTAGTCCGCCTTTGTCGGCTTTGGCATCTAATTTGTTGGAAAGACTTGCAGGAAGTGTGATTTCAAACAAGCCGAAAAACGAACAGGCGAAAACAATAAACAGGATGAAAAATAACGTGTTTGCAATCCAATGTGTGCTTAGTACGTTTGCTATTCCCGGACTATTCGTTATAGCAACAATTATTCCCAAAATTGAGTAAAGACATGCAACCGAAAGTCCAAAAACCACACCTTTCATCATAGTTTGCTTTCGAGTAGACTCCCCGCTCATAAAAAACGAAACAGTCATAGGAATCAACGGAAACACACAAGGCGTAAGCACTGCAGCAAATCCCGCAACCATTGCCAAAATTATAAACAACCAAAAACGATCATTCGATGCACGTTCTGTTTCTTCCACAGACACGGACATTACAACTATTTCTTCTTCAATTATTTCTTCTTCAATCAAAGTTTCTTCGATTTCTTGTGCAGAGGCTTCTTGGGTTGGAGTTGGTTGAGCGGGAGCTTGTATCGTAACCGGCGGAGCAGGAGTTCTCGGAATACCTCTTACGGGAATGCTGAACTCAACATCGAACGGCATACACATAACATCGTCGCAGACCATGTAGTCAATCGACCCTGTTATTGTAAAATCTTGTTCACTCAAAATCTCAATTGTTTGGATAAATCGAACAAGTCCGGTGTGTTTTCCGACTTCCATTTCAAATGTTGCATCAAATACGATAGGCGCAGGAGGATTTTCTCTGACACTGCCTATCTTTCTGAACGCGCTTGACGGATTATAGATAAATTCTGTCGGAAGCGGACCGTTTGGCGGAACTTCAACCGCATACATATTCCAACCGGGTTCAATGTTTGCCGAGAAAATTAATTCGGCTCTGTTTCCGCTCAATGGATTAACTGAAAACGACCAATTAACGGGATTAGCATTTAAACCAAGCGCTGCAAAAGCTAACGCAAAAAACAAGATTTTTTTCATAATGAACACAACTTTACGTGCCGCAAAGGTACGGATTTTTTTTGGAATTTTACCGGTTTTTGTGATTTTTTTTCAACTCCCCATCTCCAACTGATTTTTGACCAATTCAAAATACTGTCCTTTAAGTTTTGTAAGTTCTTTGTGTGTTCCCTGTTCTACGATTTTTCCTTTTTCCAAAACCACAATGTTGTCGGCATTTTTAACCGTGCTTAAT
>WQWA01000009.1 GCA_009785505.1 Bacteroidales bacterium | reverse complement strand
GCAAGCCGACACGATTTTTGTGATAAACAGCGGAAAACTTGTGGAGCAAGGCACACACAGCGAATTATTAAAAGCCAAAGGACAGTATGCCGATTATTGGCAAGCACAGACCCAAGTATTCAATTAAAAACATAAAACCATGAACAAAATTAAACTTTTCAGAAATTTAGTTACAATGGAAAAACTCATTCGGCAAAGATGTACAGGCACACCGGTCGAATTAGCACGCCGTCTTTCTATTAGCCGTACTACCTTATACGAAATTATTGAGGAACTGAAAACGTACGGTATTGAAGTTAAATACTGTCGCACACGTTGCTCGTTTTACTACAACGGCGAAGCTTTTCTCAATATCCATTTTTCTGTAACAGAGATAACAGACCCCGAAGAACTAAAAAATATCAATGGCGGAGCAAAAATATTTTCATCTTTTTTGCTTCCGTCCGAAATAGCGGACGGAGATGTTGTATCTTTGTGGTCGGAAATATTTTGCAGTGCACGGTAAGATGTTTTCGAAAATAAACAAATTGATTAATCAACAAAAACTAAAAAATTATGAAAACATTAAACCTAAGTGCTTACTCCGTAAGCGAAATGACAAAACAAGAAATGGTTGAAACAGACGGTGGATTTATCGGTATTATTACCATGCCTTCAGTGCCAATTGTGGTAGGTGAAATACTTGACGAAATACGCGAACAACAATCATAACCAATCGAGATAATGTTTTCGAAAAACAAACAAATTTATTAATTCAAAAAAACTAAAAATCATGAACAACTTAGATTTAAACGCCTACGGCGTACAAGAAATGAACCATCAAGAAATGGTGGAAACTAACGGTGGCTGGATCGTTACAGGACTTATTATTCTTGGAATTGCATTACTTGCTAGTGGATGTACTATTGTCATAGGGGACAACAACAACATTAATACTCAAGTTGACGTAGAGGCGGATGTGGATGCAGAAGTGCAAGTATAACAGCAACGAAGAGGCTGCTCGATTTTGAGCAGTCTCTTTACCTTTTAGTTTTAAGTTGAAATGAGATTAAAAAAAATTGTATCTTTGTAGAATGATTCTGTCAAGACATAAAAAAAAACTCTCTCTTTGTTGCTTGTTTTTAATGCTATTTTTTTGTGGGTGCAAAGAGATTTCTGAAGTGAGCAATGCTACCATTAGTTATTCCTATAATAAGGATGGATTCATATTTATACCCATAGAAGATGGAAAATATCTTTTTTTGGATACGGGTTTTACAATGAGCGTATTGTTCAGAGATAGAATAAAAATAAATTCGACTTTCAGAAGATTTGCTTTAATAAACTGGCGACGCTTAGCACTGGTTAGACGAGTTGATACACTCCAAATAGGTGATTTAATAATTAACAATCATAATTTTGTATTTACAAGATCAAAAAACACGCATCATAAAAATGACTCAACAATTGTTGGAATTATAGGTATGGATATTTTATCTAAAAAGTATAGTTATTTTGATATTAAAAACCAAACCATAACGTTTTCGGACGAAAAGAAAGCACAAACAAGACTCCCTATTTTAGTTTTGACTTACCAATCCCCAACAAGACCTGTTTCGAGTTTACGTATCAATGGAACTATGTTTGAAAACGTATTGTTTGATACCGGCTTTAATTGCTTTTTAGCATTATTAGAAAATGACAAGGTAAAACTTAATAATCAAAATAATTTACAACAAGCTTTAAACACTGATTTTTTGGGTAATCAGCGTGTTGTTTGCATTGGACAATTTGACTTTATACAAATGAATGATATTAATTTTCAGGCCCAAGCTATTTCTTTCGGACACAGAATTCGCATGTTGGGCATGAGATTCGTAATGCAGTTCTCTAGTTTTTCGATAGATCCGTTTGAAAAAAAGATTAAGTTTTTTGAGTAGATTAGCAAAATAGATTTTATCTATTATTGCCTAATCAACCTAAACGTTTTTTGTTGCCCGTTCTTGATAATTCGCAAAATGTACATCCCGCTTCTTTGGTTCGACAAATCTATTTTTTCGCCACTCGAAAATGTTCTACGAGACCAAATTCTTCGTCCCATCATATCAAAAACATCCAACTGCATTTCGCCACCGTCCGACTGCAAGTAAAAAATGCCGTCGAAACTCGGATTTGGAAATAAAATCACAGTTAATTCTTCGGATTTTTGCACCGAAACAGGAGTACCTTGAAAAATGAAAATTCGTGAAGTATCATTCTCAGCAATAACCCAAATTTCGCCGATACGATCGGCATCCGCGGGTTCAACATTTATAAAAATTCTATCTAAAACGCGATCGACAGAGAATGAAATCCAATCATAATTGCTAAACACTTCATAATAGGGGAAAGTCGAATGCACGTCAATTCGCAGATTTTGTGCGCCTTCTGCAGGTGGATTTAGCCACTGTGGCAAAGTTGTCAGATATGGACCGCCCGAGCTTAAAATGGGTTCAATTGCAAATCCTGCGTTGAAATTGCTTACGAATGAAGATAAACGAACAAAATCTCCATTGTGGCGAATGTAAGCCGGAGGGGGTGGAACTCTTGCAACGTTCGGATCAGTTGTAAACAGTGCAAATGTGTCCATAGGCGTTCGATATTCGATACTGAATCCAATGAAAAAATCGGATTCTACGATTGGGGGATTTTCAAAATGCAGGATATTCCACCTTCCTGCGGAAAGGGCAGAGTAGGGGATTTTTTCATTGGTAAGTTTTCTTCCGGGAAATCCGTCCGGCCCGACATCCCAAACGTGTAAATGCACATAGGCACCACTGCTCATATCAACCGCTCTTGCAATAGCAGAAAACAAACCCACAACTCGACGTGTTGTGCTGTTTCGGAATGACTCTACGAACAAGTAATGCCCGAAAGAATTGTGCCCCGATATGAAACCTGTGTTAGGAGCCGCATATGTCCAGGCTCCAAAACTTTCGTTCGGCAGAAAGTTATTGATTGTATCAAACACGATTATGGTATCCAAAAATGCTTGCACCCTTGTGCCTATTCCCGTCAAATAAATCTGATTTTCATTCGTAAAAAGCTTGTAATAATATGTTCTTCCGTAGGTTATCGGTGTGTGAATAAATAAAGAGTCGTTTCCGGAAAAAAGCACTACCGCACCAAAAGGCAGTGTATCGCCAACATTGTATACAACACCGTTTACCAACACATCGGAAATCGGCATCGTATCATAAATCAACACAACATTTCTTTGAGAAATGTTTGGCGTCCAGTCCAAAATATTGCTTTCTCCTCGCCACCTACCTGAGAAATTTGTAGGATCGGAAATAGCTCTCGGCAAAAATGAAAACGTGATTGAATCGCCATGATCAACGATGTCAAAAATTGTAAAATCCGCCGTGGTTCCGTTGCTAAAAAAAGGTCTCGTAGCGTGATATCTCGATACACCGGTTCGTCCGACTCTATCCGACAAGTTTGCATTGTTGATAGCTCCATTTGTGCCGACAGAACCGCCCGGACGAAGCACATACACCTCGTTGAGAATAGAGGTTGCGTTATACTGTGCATTTCCGGTCATGTTCCGATTGATACGTGTTACGATCAAGCCGCTTCCGGGAAGATTCATCTCAAAAACATCATCGGTTAATTGTCGGTGTTCCAGCAAGAAATGTTCTTGTGAATTTCCGTCAATTCTGAATACATTTCTTGTGCTGTGCCTTCCTTGCGGAAGCAATGTAAATGTTCCGGCTTCAGTAATAACAGGAACATCTGATATCCAACCACCATATCTTATTTTCATGTGTGTGAGCATGTGTCCGGCTCCGTGTTCCATAATGTCCCACCTCCCAACGGGATTGAGATGTCGAAAATCTTCGTTGTAATGATACAAATCCGGAGCGCCTAAAACGTGAAAAGCCTCATGCGAAAGAACTCGTACCGAAGTTTGAGTTTCGATATTGAAGGTGTATGTCCGAACTCTAATGTTGTTGGTAATATACGTTTCGAAATTTACTCCTCCAACAGTTTGAAGAGCCCATTTGTGGGGCCAAAGCAAATCCGACCAACCCTCGGGACTTCCTTGGATAACGAAGTTTACCATATCTGCAAAACCATCGCCGTTGTTGTCGAGGTTCAAACCTTGCAGAAGATGCGAATGGTAGGTTCTTGCCCAATTGATGGCATCTCGCAACAACTGCCATTCTCGTTGTTGCCGTTCGGTGTCGTTTCTGTAGCCTGCCGGATTGGTTGTTTCGTTGTGCGGGCGAAAATGATTTCGAGGTTGGCTCGCAACAAAAGATGTAATCTGAGACCCAAGGGGATTCGCAGGAATATGTGTAGTTCGAATATCCAACTTGCCGTAGGATACTCTTCGAAAATAATTCCTCAACGAATTGGTATCGCTGTTGAAGTTGTTCTGTATTTGCGTTATGGATTCTCGCGTAAATTCGGGATCATCGCTGAAACGAATATAAATCGCTATCGCGTCTATAACGCCTATGGTATTGGGTATCCGTTCTGCCCCGGCTCTTCTCGCAACCATAACATCACGTCTCGAAAAATGTTCTGTTCCGCTTATTCTCAAATTGGGCTTTAAGCCTTTTTCTTGGGGCCTTACAGTTCTTATTTTGTGGGGCGAAGCAACGATTCGTCCATTGCTTTCCTCAGCATAATAAAACCAGCCATCGTCTCCTTGAATAATTGTAAAACCGTTTTCGTCGTGAAGTCGATTAAAAAACTCATCGCCCGAAGCAAACAAATGAATAGTATCTCCGTTCGGCTGAACGACAATCTGTGGCACATCGAACAGCAGTGCGGATTTCGCAGTAAACGAAACAGCAAAAATCAGCAGTAAAAGTGTAAAGAATTTTCTCATTATCACAAATTTCTCCAAGCAAAAGTACAAATAAAATTTGAACTGTGCAAATTTTGGCAAAAATTATTTCCCCGCAACAATAATAACAATTTCGCCTTTCACGTCTTTTTGCGAAAAATGCGCTATCAGTTCTTGCAAAGTGCCACGTTTGTTTTCTTCGTGTATTTTGGTTAACTCTCTGCAAACACAGGATTTTCGGTCGCTTCCGAAAGCTTCGGAAAATTGTTCTAAAGTTTTGATTAAGCGGTACGGCGATTCGTAAAAAATCATTGTACAATCTTGCTCTTTGAGTTGTTGAAGTTTGGTTTGACGACCTTTTTTGACCGGCAAAAAACCCTCGAAAACAAAGCGTTCGCAAGGCAAAGCCGAATTGACCAAAGCAGGAACAAATGCCGTTGCACCGGGCAAACATTCCACTTCGATACCCGCATTTACACACTCACGAACCAACAAAAAACCCGGATCCGAAATCGCCGGAGTGCCTGCATCGCTGATCAATGCAATGGTTTCACCCGACTTGATTTTTTCGACAAACTGTTGCACTTTTTGATGTTCATTGAACGAATGATACGACTGCATTCGGGTTTGAATGTCGTAGTGTTTGAGTAATTTTCCTGAATCACGTGTGTCTTCCGCCAAAATCAAATCCACTTCTTTCAAAATACGAAGTGCACGAAACGTTAAATCTTCGAGATTTCCGATTGGTGTGGGAACTATGTAGAGTTTTGCGGTCATTTAGACTACAAAGGTACGATTTTTTTTCGAAATGTCAAACGTAGGGGCGACGCATGCGTCGCCCCTACAATTAGAAAAACACAAACTCATCATCAAACACATCCATTTTCACTGTGGAATTGGGTTGGATTTTCCCTGCCAAAAGTTCTTTCGACAGTGCATTCATGATACGTTTTTGAATGATGCGTTTGAGCGGTCTGGCACCGTATTGCGGATCATAGCCGATTTTTGCCAAATAATCCAAAGCGACTTTGCTCGACTCTAAAACGATGTTTTGTTTTGCTAAAAGCTTGTCCAATTGTGCAAGTTGAATCTTGATGATGTCTTTGATTTCTTCACGACTAATCGGGCGGAACATAATCACTTCATCAATTCGGTTCAGAAACTCCGGACGAATGGTTTGACGAAGCAATTCCAAGACTTCGGTCTGACTTTTTTCGAATGTTTTTTCATCATCGTCTTCTTTCATTTGCTCGTAGTTTTCTTGAATCAAATGTGAACCGATGTTGGACGTCATGATGATGATTGTATTTTTGAAATCCGCCACACGACCTTTGTTGTCAGTCAGTCTGCCATCGTCCAACACTTGCAACAAAATGTTGTAAACATCGTGATGCGCTTTTTCTATTTCATCCAAAAGTACCACAGAATATGGGCGACGCCGAACGGCTTCGGTCAACTGTCCGCCTTCATCATAACCGACATATCCGGGAGGTGCCCCAATCAAACGTGAAACCGTGTGTTGTTCTTGATATTCCGACATATCTATTCGCACCAACGCATTTTCGTCGTTGAACAGATATTCCGCCAAAGCTTTTGCCAGTTCGGTTTTTCCGACGCCGGTTGTTCCCAAAAAGATGAACGAGCCAACAGGGCGTTTTGCATCGCTCAAACCTGCACGACTTCTGCGAATAGCATCGGAAATAGCCGTGATTGCTTCGTCTTGACCAATCACACGTTTATGCAGTTCATCTTCCAAATGCAAGAGTTTTTCGCGCTCGCTTTGCAACATTTTACTTACGGGAATTCCCGTCCAACGTGCAACTACATCTGCAATTTCTTCGCTTCCGATTTCTTCTTTGATGAGCGGTGATTCGTTTTTTGCTAATTCGTTTTTCAGATTTTCGAGTTCGGTTTCGGCTTCTTTGATTTTTCCGTAACGCAATTCGGCAACTTTTCCGTAGTCGCCGGCACGTTCGGCTTTGTCGGCTTCAAATTTGTACGTTTCAATGTTTTTCACATTGCGCTGAATGGCATCAACGACTTTCTTTTCCGCTTGCCACTTGGCTTTCATGGCGTCACGGTCTAAGCTTAACTGAGATATCTCTCCCGCCAACGTTTTTAATTTTTCCTCATCTTTTTCACGTTTAATGGCTTCTCGTTCGATTTCCAACTGACGAATTCGGCGCTCAATTTCGTCTAATTTTTCGGGAACGGAATTGATTTCCAGTCGTAATTTTGCACTTGCCTCATCGATTAAGTCAATTGCTTTGTCGGGCAAAAATCTATCCGTGATGTAACGTGTGGAAAGCTCGACCGCTGCGATAATTGCCTCATCGCGAATACGCACTTGATGATGAACTTCGTAACGTTCTTTTAAACCACGAAGAATCGAAATCGTGTCATCTTGGTCGGGTTCTTCAATCATGACAATTTGAAAACGACGTTCGAGAGCCTTGTCTTTTTCAAAATATTTTTGATACTCTTTGAGGGTTGTCGCACCGATAGCTCTGAGTTCGCCACGTGCCAAAGCCGGTTTCAAAATATTGGCAGCGTCCATAGCACCTTCGCCACCGCCGGCGCCAACAAGGGTGTGAATTTCGTCGATAAACAATATATATTCGCCGTCGGACTCAATCACTTCTTTGATCACATTTTTCAAACGTTCTTCGAATTCACCTTTATACATTGCACCGGCGACTAAAGCACCCATGTCTAATGAAAAAATTTGTTTGGTTTTCAAATCTTCCGGAATGTCTCCACTAACAATTCGATGTGCTAAACCTTCGGCAATTGCAGTTTTTCCAACGCCCGGCTCGCCAATCAAAATCGGATTGTTTTTGGTTCGTCGTGAGAGGATTTGCAACACACGACGGATTTCGTCATCACGCCCGATAACTGGATCTAACTTACCGCTTTGTGCAAGTTGATTGAGGTTTTTGGCGTATCTTTCCAGCGCTTTACCTTGGTTTTGTTGTGGATTTTGTGTGTTCATAGCAGTACCTGACACAGCAAATTCTGCTCCAAACTAAGGAAACATGACAAAATACTACAAAATGAAGACTTTATGTCTGGAAAGGTGACAAAGTTTCATGTTTTCGTAAGATGGAATGCTTTTTGTACGAAGTCTTTTAAGAAAGCAACAAAAAACCAACGAAAAAATTTGACAATTCAATTTTAATACCCCCTTTCCTCCTTCCCTTTTTTTATCACTTCGAAATTAAAGCATTTGAAAAAATGCCGAAAATTGTACATATATATATGTGGTAGAAAAAAGCACCAAAAAGACTAATTAAATAAAAAATAACAAATCAAAAACTTTTAAAGTCATTTGCCTTATGAAAGCAATTATGAAAACAGCCCTTATTTGCGGCTTAGCAAGTTTTGCATTTTTTGCAAACGCACAGAATACTCCTATTGTGGGAGGTGATGTTGCCGGAAGAACAGTAACTCCGGGGATTGCTCCCGCCGTTGTAGACTTTGTAACAGTAGGTGCTGTTATGCCCTATAGAAGTCCACTCTCAAATGAAGTGATTGATCAATGGAAGGCAAACGTTACTGCGGCTTTTGATCCGGATCCGATTCCTACTGCTTTGATTCCTGTGTTGGTATCGCAGTGGACTGTTACACCTGACGGTGAACCTACTGTCAATGTTGGAGCTTCCAACCTTGATGAAATTGTTCTTACATGGGATGTTATTCCGGGTAGATTTACGGTAGGTATAACTACCGAAGTTCAAATAGGGGGTGCTACCAACGTAGTTGAATGTGCTTCATCAGCCGGTCAAAAAGTTGTGTATGTATTACCTGCACCTAATGCTCTTCGCAGCGCAACAGAACACGGTCATGCACAAGTACTTAACTGCAATGTAGAAGAGCACAATGTAAGATTTTGGGTCAGAGGAATAGGTCAAAGATCCATTAGATACAGCATTACCAGAAGACCTTTGACAGGAGATTCCGATGTTGACGAAGATCTTGTATTATCAAGTACAGCAGCTGACGCTCAAACCGATGAGAACTGGTTTGCTGAAGCGCCGGACGGATCAATGACCTGGACTATAGCATACAGTGCCTATACTACAGACGCAGAGCAATGGGTATCAAATATTCTTGTGGAAAATCTGGAGGCTGGTTGGGTTTATACAGTAGAAATTACAGGAGTTAGCGACCAGATTTCTCGCAAATCAGGTGTTGGTCCTTTAGGAGACGGCTATGTGCCTCCGGCTACTCGTCTATTCTCTTCGTTTGCAGTTATACCTACTCCCGGAAACGTTAACATTCAGCACGTCAGCAACATTCCTGCGGACTTGTAATCAATTCTACACAACCATAGCGTAAGTGTCTTTTAGAGTATTTTGGCTCCCCCATAATGTAAGTTTGCACTATGGGGTGGTGGGAAAACTATCGAAAAGAACAGTTCTAGTAAGCAATGCGCTCACACGATAGAAAACAGCTATGGTAAATCTGCAAAGATTTTTGTATCCATTTATTATTCTTAATAGCGTGTCGATACACACCATATACAGACAAAAAACAAAAAAAAACTAACAGTGCTTAAAAAGCTAAACATATTACTAATGACCCTTGTTCTTGCTTTAGGACTTGTTCCAAAACTGCAAGCACAAACATCCCCCCCGATTCAGGTGTGTGCTGAAGGCAAATCTGTATTTGCTGTTAGTGGCATGCCGGACTCCGAGTTCCGCTTTAAAGTGGAGGGTGGCAAGGTCGTTGATAGTACGAGGCTTGACAGCATTGTGGTGCAATGGGGACAAGAGCAAGGATTGTTTAGAATTGGAGTACAAGAAATACCGATGTTGAAGATGCTCAGAGAAAAATGGGGTGATGATTTCCCTGCTAGTGTCGAAATTTCATCCGAGTGTCAAGGAGAATGGACATATATCTACGTGGATGTGCGAGGACGCCCCTTCCTTTTCACACAGTCTGATGTTCAGGCTAATTCCGGCGATAATCTCGACCAAATTTATCCGGTAAGCCTAAGATTGTATAAAAACACTCGTTGGTTTGATCCGGACGGCATAGAAACACAAAATTTTACTCGTCCGGGGACATACCAAATTTGGGTAGAAGATATGCACGGCTGTATGTTTACCGATACGATCAATATGACTATAACCGGTCAAGACCATAACGCAGAAAAATAATGCTACCACACATTGTAAAATATAATTTCTTACGCATTGTTACGTTAGTTGTTGCGTTCTGCTTGTTGCACACAATAGTAAAGGCACAATCAACTGTCTATGTGGCTACGCTTACAGAGTTAACGACTGCGTTATCGACTGCTCAAAACGGAACCGTAATCCAAATAGGGCCGGGTACTATCGGACCCGTAACGGCGACTTATTCCATTTCAACGGGAGTTACTATTCGAGGTAGCGTAAATCCGGATGGAACTCCGGCGACAACGCTTACAACCACTTCAGCAAGAATATTCAACGTAACAACTCCGGCAAGTGCAGGTGTTGTAAACGTTGAAAACCTGATTGTAACAGCACTACCGGGACAAGGAGGTCCCGGTCCGGGGTTTATCTATGCTACCGGAGCAAATACACGTGTTGTGATTGATAATGTAGTTGCAAGTGGATTTAACGTTACGCAAGGAAGCGGTCAAGGCGGTGTTCTGCGTCTAGAAGCAGGTGCTTATGTGATCGTTCGAAACAGTATATTCAGAAACAATCAGGGACGAAACGGAGGTGTATTCGGAGCAGCAGGTGCAACTACCCGCCTGGAAGTTGAGAGCTCAAGAATGTACAACAACTATGCGACTAATAATGGCGGAGTTTTCCATGTTAATGCAGCAACCGTAATCGTATCAAACAGCCATATTTACGATAATACTCTTCCACCGGGATCTCAAGGCGGAGCAGCTTATATCGAATATGGTGGAGTTATGACTGTATTCCGCACATACCTTGTTGGCAACACTATAACACACGGTGGAGCTGCATTTCAG
The DNA here is from genome assembly GCA_009785505.1 of Bacteroidales bacterium. Taxonomy (GTDB): domain Bacteria; phylum Bacteroidota; class Bacteroidia; order Bacteroidales; family P3; genus WRKV01. The sequence goes on along the minus strand of WQWA01000009.1, from coordinate 46,076 downwards.
CTAGGAAGAGGTTGCAATACTTTGAATCTGTTTTATGTTTCTATAGTAGGCAATAACAACTATGGTAATGCAGCCGGAGCTATTGGAGCAGCATCTTGCGACACTGTCAATATCAAAAACGCATTGATAACCGGAAATTTAACCACAGGTGGAAACTTTGGTAATGATCTAACGCCGGGCCCCGGAATAAATATAGATATCGAAAACAGTATTGTAGGAGAAGACTTTTTTGTTAATAACGATTCCGTATTTTCGGGTGTTGTGGGTCCGGGCGATGTGGTTGTAGGTGACGACGGACATGTTTTTGTAAACCTAAAAGACTACCTAATAGATAAAGATGGCAATATTATCGAAATTCCCTATCCTCGCGATGACTACGGCAATATAGATATTGGAGCAGGTGGATCAGGAGGAAGGAGTCAAATCATTCCTATTTCGATTATACTCACCGTTAGCGACAGCATACCTTGTGTGGATATGCCGGTCACGTTCATGGTAGAAATGAGAAATATCCAACATGTAAATTTAGCAACCCAAAATATTGAATACCAACTTTATCTGATGGTAGGTTCTTCACGAGAAGTCCTCGAATCGGAAACCACGAATATAATTACCGGAACAACGTTCACGATCAGCCGACCCAATGTCGCTTTCGAGCGAATCAGAGTTTCCGCAACATATATAATCAACGTTGTGGACATTATGGGTAATGTTACACAAGAACAAAGAACCCAAATTTCTAACGAACAAATTTTAATGATCGTACCACCGTTAGCAGCAGGTAAAATAGAGCATTCGAGAAACACACCGTAAACACACAAATAAAAGAAACAGCAAAAAAACTAATCGCAAACAAAATGAGTCATGCTACACATTCAAAGACATATCGTAAAACTCGCTTTCGCACTAATGCTTCTGTGTGGTGGTGTTTTGCACGCCCAAACATGGCAAGGCGATGGTTCTGCGAGCAACCCATGGCGGATTTATACCGCTGAGGACTTGCACGCATTGGCTTTGTTTGTGAATGCAAGCCAAGAGAACGCAGATGCCACCAATGGCATGCATTTTCGCATCATGAAAAACATCGACTTGCAAGATTTTCTAGGCACACCTGAAGAGAATCCGAAAGGTTGGGAACCGATTGGCAGAGGTCTTGATGTGAAAGGTAATCGTCGGTATGCTTTCCAAGGGTATCTGCATGGTGGCGGACACATCATTTCCGGACTGAGAATCAACAGATATTCCGATACACAAAATCTTCCCGAAAACTTCTTCATCGGATTATTCGGAATTATTGAAAATGCGACTATCACTGATCTTGGTGTAGAAGTTGCACCCGGCGATAGCATAAAAGGTTGCAACTTTACCGGCATTTTGGTCGGAGCAGTGCGCTGGAACAGCACAATCGAACAAGTTTACACCAAAGGCAGAATAAGCGGGCAACTTTTTGTGGGTGGTTTGGCAGGGAAGCTCGCCTATAGTTCCATCACAAACAGCTATTCCACCGCAAATGTTTATGGTGTGAGCAGGCATACCGGCGGATTAGTTGGTAAGATGTATTTCGGCGGATCAATAATATATAGTTATACAGCAGGCTGTGTGGAAAGTTATACGGCACTTGGCGGTTTGGTCGGCTATGTGCGTTTTCAAGACGCAACCATACGTAATATTTTTGTTGCAGCCGATAGCATAAAAGGCTTCCCAACAGCCGGAAGAGTTATCGGACATAATTTCGAATCAAGCAGTAACTTATCAAATCTCTACGTAAGTTCATCACTGGTAATGACAGGCAGAGGTGGTTACAACGATGGTTGTACAGAGGTACCTTTAGAAACTCTAAAAAATCAAGATTTTTTCACTAATCCGGTCAATTGGGAAGGCGGTGCTTGGGATTTCGAAAATGTTTGGACAATGCAACCTTACGGCTTTCCTGTTTTCAGATGGCAGACAATCCCTACTGCTATACCTGTTCTTGATACTGTTATACTTGCAGACGGAGCAACTATTTGGCCTAATTTTGACTCGTATGTGTTCGAGTATGAAATTTTCTTACCATGCGTGGATATGAGAACCTTCCCGCTTACAAATAATTTCCTATTCTCTTTCTTCGCAAGAACAGGAGACAGCATACACGTGAATAGTGAATATAATATCGGATATCTGGATTATTATTTCACAATTATGGAAGGCAATGTACGTCAACTTAATGTTCAAGTTAGCAATCCAAACTCAGACGTTACAAGCACATATAATTTCACAGTCCGTATGCCTTACGATAGTACTCGTATTATCAGACCATATCCTAATGTGTTGACTGTAGTTAACAGACCTGACTTGCACGGTGGAAAACTATTTTTAAACTATGAGTGGTTCCGCGATGGACAACCTATAGGTGAAAATAAAGGTATTTTATATCTAGGACGTAATGAGGTCACCGGAAATTCTCGTTTTTGGGTAAAGGTTATTCATGAAGACGGTACAGAAAATCGAATTTGTCCGATATCTTGGGACATGGAGGCTTATAGTTTAGTAGTGTTCCCGAATCCAACCTATGGTCATCTGACCGTTCTGTCTCAAGACCAGCAGGCTTCTCGCATCGAAATATTTACAATTGATGGAAGGCTTCTCAAAGTGGTTAATTCTACAGGACAGCAAACTGAACTTGACTTGAGCTACCTCCAGCCGGGGACATATATTATTCGTCAAAACGGACAAACCGCAAAGATTGTCAAAAGATAATGTGCCATGAAAAAAATAATTTTACATATAATAATGGTTTTGTTCTCTACGCAACTTGTTGCGCAGTATTTTACTTATGGCTTTCCGAAACATGAGTTTCTGGTAGGCGCAGGACTTGGACATTCAGGTCTTCGTGGCGAAAATCCTGCTTTTCATTTTGGTGGAAACCTGAATTTGAGTTATGCCCTTAATATCAATCAACGCTTTGGAATAGTTAGTGGTTTACAATTTAGTTTTTACACCGGACGCTTGTCCTCGTCCGGTTTTTTAGACACTATTCTTTTTCATAACCCTGCTTATGCACAATTTGGCGATGATCGCATGTTATACATCGCCGAAGCACACGGCATTCGTGAAACACAACGGGTAACCTATCTTTACATTCCACTTATGGTGCGTAGTCAAATACCCTTTAGGTCAAACGCTCTTTACGCTATGACAGGGCTAAAATTCGGTATTCCGATAACCGGTTCTTATCGCGGCCATATTGATAAAATCATAACCACCGGCTATAGTTTTTTTGATAATCAGCCATCGTGGTATAATTTACCTGAATTTGGTTTTTCAACATTTGAAAACAACGAGTTAAGAGGAAAGCTTGACCTTGGAGTTTCTGTTGCACTTTCGTTAGAATTAGGGTATATTCATACGTTCTCATACGGAAGAAACACAGCATATTTCGGCATCTTCACCGACTTCGGGCTGAACAGCATTTTGAGAAATCCAAATCCACATACGGTAAATCGCAACCCCGATGATTTAGAAAACCCGAAGTTATCCTCTTACACCGGCAGATTCGGTAATCTACGACCTCGTGCGTTTGGGATTATGGTGAGATTTAGATTGTAATCCCCTGTAGCAAGGCACAAACCTCCGAAACACGGCGAACATTGGGAAACGAAATCGTCAACTTACCGTGAATTTCCTTAAATTCGCAAGTTTTTGGATTGTTTTTTACAAAGTCCAAAACCTTTTCAAAGGTCGAGGATTGGTAGAACGTAGAGTTCTGATTAGAAATAAAGGTTCCCACAAATTTTTGACGCTTCAAAACCGCTTTTTCTAAGCCGATTTGTTTGGCTAAACGTCGCATTTTTATAGTTTCGAGCAACTCTTCCGTTTGAGAAGGAAGTTTCCCGAAACGATCTTGCAATTGAAGTTTGAATTTCGCAATTTCCTCATCGGTATCTAATGCGTTCAATTGCTTGTAAAGACTGAGCCTTTCTGCGACGCTATTCACGTAATCATCGGGTAAAAGTAACTCCAAATCAGTTTCGATGGTGCAATCTTTTGATGATTGCACGGGCTTCAAAACGTCATTGCGAACGGAGTGAAGCAATCCGGCGTTATCATGGATTGCTTCGGTCGTGCCTCCCTCGCAATGACGACTCGTTGCAGGCTCATACAATTCACGAAATTCATTTTCTTTTAATTCCTGAATCGCCTCGTCCAAAATTTTGTGATAGGTGTCAAAACCGATATCACTAATAAAACCACTTTGTTCGGCACCCAACACATTGCCCGCTCCTCGAATATCCAAGTCTCGCATGGCAATATTGAAACCGCTTCCGATTTCGGAAAATTCCTCAATGGCTCGCAAACGCTTTTTCGCTTCATCACTCAACATATACGATGGCGGAGAAATCAAATAGCAATACGATTTTTTGTTCGAACGCCCCACTCTACCGCGCAATTGGTGCAACTCACTCAATCCGTAAGCCTGTGCCTCGTTGATGATAATCGTATTTGCGTTGGGAATATCCAAGCCGTTTTCGACAATTTTTGTTGCTACCAGAATATCCAACTCGCCATCGATAAACTTTATCATCACATCTTCGAGTTTGTCGCCGTCCATTTGTCCGTGACCAACGCCAATGCGCGCATCCGGCACTAAACGTTGCACCAAACCTGCAATATCCATAATGTTTTGCACACGACTATGCACGAAAAAAACTTGTCCGCCACGGCTCAATTCTTTGATAATCGCATCTCGAATAATTTCCTCGTCAAAAACGTGCATTTCGGTATGAACCGGAAAACGATTAGGCGGCGGCGTACTGATAATCGACATATCTCTTGCACCCATCAACGAAAACTGAAGCGTACGTGGAATCGGCGTTGCAGAAAGAGCGAGCGTATCCACATTGACTTTCATTGTCTTCAATTTTTCCTTCATCGCTACGCCGAATTTTTGTTCTTCGTCAACAATCAGCAAGCCCAAATCTTTAAACTCAACATCTTTTCCGGCGATGCGATGTGTGCCGATTAAAATATCGATTTTTCCTTCTTTCAATTCTTTCAGAATGCGTGTTTTTTCTTTGGTTGAGCGAAAACGTGAGATGTATTCCACCTTGCACGGCATATCTTTTAGGCGTTCGGAAAATGTTTTGAAATGTTGAAACGCTAAAATAGTCGTAGGCACTAAAACCGCTACTTGTTTTCCATCTGCAACCGCTTTGAATGCCGTACGAATGGCGACTTCCGTTTTTCCGAAACCCACATCGCCACAAATTAATCTGTCCATCGGCGAAACAGATTCCATATCATTTTTCACATCTTGTGTGGCTTTGAGCTGGTCGGGCGTATCTTCGTAAAAAAACGAGGCTTCCAGCTCATTTTGCAGAAACGAATCCGAACTGAAAGCGAAGCCTTTTGAGGCTTTTCGCTGGGCGTAAAGTTTGATTAAATCTTTCGCAATATCTTTTACACGCTGTTTTGCCTTCTGTTTTAGAGCACTCCACGTGCTTGAGCCCAAACGTGTCAAATTTGGCTCTGTGCCTTCCTTTCCGCTGTAGCGCGAAATTTTATGCAGCGCATGAATGCTGATAAACAGCACATCATTATTTTTGTAAACCAATCGAATGGCTTCTTGTTGATGTCCGCCAACTTCAGTCTTTTCGAGCCCTCCAAAGCGTCCGATGCCATGATCGATGTGTGTCACATAATCGCCCGGCTTCAAATCGTACAACTCTTTGAGCGTAATCATTTCCTTGTTTTGGATTTGACGATGTGTTGTAAAACGGTGATAACGCTCAAAAATTTGATGATCGGTAAAGCAAGTAATTTTATGTTGATGATCAATAAAACCCTCATGAATAGAGAGATTCAGCGGAGTAAAACGCACTTGTCGTTCGGCACTTCCCAACTCGAAAAACACACGTTCCAAACGTTGAATTTGTTTAGGATTGTTCGATAAAATCAAATTGGTATAACCATTGTCGGATTGGTCGCACAGCGTTTCGACAAGTAGTCCGAATTGCTTGTTAAATGCAGGTTGCGGACGAAAATCAAAGGTGATAGTTTGGTCGTGATTAAAATAATTTGTCAGACCAAACTCAACGATAGAAAACGGTTTTGTATCTTGCAAAAACTCTTCGCCCGAGCAATATAATTCTTGCGGTTTCGCCCTTGAAACAAGCGACTCCAAAGATTCGTAAATCGCAGTTGCTTTGTCCAGCGAACGATCTAGAATTGCTTTACACGACTCTACATCATCAAACCAAATCGCTGTATCCTTTGGAAAATGGGAGAAAATCGACGTTCGCTCAGTGATACTTTCTTGTGTTTGAATGTTTGGTAAGATCGTAATTTTTTCGTAGCGCTGTTTCGACAATTGCGAAACCGCATCAAAACTGCGAATAGACTCGATTTCATCACCAAAAAACTCCAAACGATACGGATCGTCGCTTGCAAACGAAAACACGTCTAAAATTCCACCACGAACAGCGTATTGCCCGGGCTCAAGAACAAAATCCACCCGTTCAAAATTGTAATTCATCAACAAATCAATCACAAAATCCATCGAAACATTTTCTTTCGCTTGCAGTTTGATCGTATTTTTTCGCAAAACCGTTTGCGTAATCACTTTCTCCGAAAGGGCCTCGGGGTAAGTTACCACGATAGTTTTTCTATCGTTATTTTCGAGTCGATGTAAAACTTCGGCACGTTGCAAAACATTAGCATTATCAACCAATTCAGCATCATACGGACGTTTTGCGGAAGCAGGGAAAAACAACACCATTTTTTGTTCAAAATCCAGTTGATATTCACCCAACAGTTTTTCCAAATCGTTGTGAAAATACGATGCCTGCTCTTTGTCTTGTAACACGAACAAATGATAGAGATATGTTTCCGAAATTGTTGCCGATGCTATCAGTGCACGAGACGATCCCGAAAACCCGGAAATCCCAATTGTAGGGGCGACGCATGCGTCGCCCCTACAATTCAACGCCTTAACAAGCGTTTGCACATTCGGCGTCTTTTGATATATCTGAATAAGTTCGGAAGTTGTCATGACATAAATTGGAGTGCAAAAATACGAATATTTTTCGTATCTTTGCAGAAAAATAATCAATATCATGAGCAAAAGTTTGAAAATCATTCTGAATATTGTAGTATTTCTCGTTATCGCGGGATTCGGGTTTTTTATGATTCGTTCGATGTCTTCTGACCAGAGAACGGCTCGTTTGGGCGAGCAACAAGAGGTGTCTACGTTTGTTTCGCCTTACAAATTAGTTAGAAATTTCGAGGCTGAATCAAATATCATAAACTTCTACGTTGCCGAAAGTTTAGTATTTGTCGTGCTGTACGATAAAGTTTCCGTATTTGATTTATCGGGTAATCACCGAAACGATTTCCCGATAGAATCGGGCGTTCGCGACATTGCCGTTGTAGAAAATACTATTTATTTGCTTTATATGGCAAAAATAGATCAGTATTCGTTCACCGGACAAAAAATAGACGGCTGGGAATCTCATAACCCAAACTCCGATTATCGTGCATTTACCATAACCGAAAATTACATTTTTGTAACCGATGTCGGAGAAAGGCAAGTTGCCCAATACCGCAGGGATGGTTCGGTTGCACGTTTTTTCAGAAGCCCCGATCGTTTTATTCTTCCCGACCCTGAAGCGTTCGATATTATCGCAATAAACGATACAATCTTTGTAACAAACTCAGGAAGACACCGCATCGAAAGTTATACGCTCGACGGCGAATTTATTACCTACTTTGGAACGCCCGGAGCACAAGCCGGAGGCTTTGCCGGATGCTGTAATCCGATATTTATCACAGAAACTCCGGCAGGAAATATCTTGACCTCAGAAAAAGGTAGACCTCGCATTACGAGTTTCGGACGAGATGGAAGTTTTCGAATGGTCATGTTCGATACTCAAGCGTTGGGTGGCGGAACGCACGCCCGTAGAATCAGGGTTTGCGAAGAAAACAATATTTTCATCGCAAATCGAAATACAATTTCTGTTTACACATTCGACTCAACACGTGTAGAACGAACATGCAACAGAGCTTGCTCCGGTTGTAGAAATGCGTGTAGAAAATAAACCTACAACTAGAAATTTAGTCGTATAACTAGAAATTTAGTCATGCAACTAAAAAATTAGTTGTAGTCGCCCAAAACAACTGTGTCAGTAAGAAAATCTAATGTTTGTTCAGAGTTATGGAATTGAACAATGCCTGTAAGCCAAAAGGTCGTTATATAGCAAAATTTATCATCATGTCGATAATCGGCGTGTTTTTGTTTATGGCATTGCTACCTGACGGAGATACCTTCAATATCCCGCTGGGCTTCGCCATAAATTGGCTGGGCGGATTACTCAATTCTATAAAAATCCATGGATTTGGGTTGCTTTTTCTGCTTGCTGCGATAATTATTACGATTTCTTTTTTACTGTCTGTGATCGCATATACTGTGAAGCCCGCCTTCATTATGGATAATGAAAAATTGAAAAATCTTTTCCGCTGCAACATCATCTACTTTATAAGCAAAGCGGTTGCAGCTGTTTTGGTTTGGCTGATATTTTTTGGAATCGGACCCGATTGGCTGATCGGCTTAGAGGGCGGACGCCTTATGATGAAGCTTATCAGCGATGGTGGCTCTAATCTGATGTCTATTTTTATCATTTTGGGCATAGCGATACCTTTGCTTACCGATTTTGGTTTGATGGAATTTATTGGGATACTCATCAAAAAAGTCGTAAGATTTCTTTTCACTTTGCCCGGACGTTCTTCTGTAAATCTGTTAGGCTCTTGGTTTAGTTCGTCTGCTACTTCCGTGATAATTACGAGTGATCAGTACGAAAAAGGATTTTATACAGGTCGTGAAGCTGCCGCTATTTGTGTGAATTTCACGTTGGTTTCATTGCCTTTTACTTTCGTTATAGCCTCTACGATAGGTCTTCAGGCGCATTTCGGATGGTTCTATCTGATTGTTTGTATAACCTCCTTGCTACTTGCAATTATTATGCCTCGTATATGGCCTCTAAACAAAATAAAAGATGAGTATTTACCCGAAGTAGGGAAGCAGATCGACGAAGAAGTTCCTCAAAATAGTTCTGTATTCCGTCAAGCTGTCAAGTCGGCAAGTTTGCGTGCAGGCAGCACTAACTTTGCAGATGTTGTAAAATCCGGACTCTCCAATTGGCTCAACATCTTTATGGATCTTGTTCCTGTTATTTTGGCATGGGGAACCATTGCTCTTATCATAGAAGCACAAACCCCTATATTCGAGTGGCTCGCCTTGCCATTCAGGTGGTTTTTGGAGCTGCTTCGGATAGAGGGTGCGGCCGAATACGCATCTACAACAATAGTAGGGTTCATCGACATGTTCCTTCCGGCAATTTTGCTCGGCACGGAAGCACCGATAGAAACCCGCTTCATACTTGGTGCACTTTCTATAGTGCAAATTATCTATTTGGCTGAAACAGGAATACTTATTCTCAAATCCAAAATACCGTTGCACATCGGTCATTTAGCCATTTTGTTTCTAATGCGAACGGTTTTAGCCCTGCCGGTCATCATTTTGCTTACAAGACTTCTTTTTAGACCATAATTGAAAAAAAATTTGATGAGATTTTCACCGCAGCATTATAAAATTCCCGATCAATCGATGATGCCTTTCATTGATGCCGACGAAATTTGGGATACTTTACAAAGCACGCAATCCACGCCGGAGAGCGTGGAACGAGTCACTGAGAAATCGTTGCAGAAAAATCGTTTGTCGCTGGAAGAAACCGCAGTTTTAATCAATGCTGAAGATGAAAAATCTATTCAATTAATCAAAGACGCGGCAGCACAATTAAAACAAGACATTTACGGCAACCGCATTGTGCTGTTTGCCCCGCTTTATATCGGAAATCAATGTGTTAACAACTGTCAATATTGCGGTTTTCGTGCGTCGAATAAAGAAGCAGTTCGTTTAACACTATCCGATAAGGATATCGAAAACGAAGTCAAAGCTCTTGAAGATGCCGGACAAAAACGCTTGATTTTGGTCTATGGCGAACATCCTAAGTACAATGCCGAATACATCGCACACACCGCACATTTGGTCTATGCAGTCAAACACAAAAACGGCGAAATCCGACGTGTGAATATCAACGCGGCACCATTAGATATTCGGGGTTTTCGAATGGTAAAAGAAGCCGGCATCGGAACCTATCAGATTTTTCAAGAAACCTATCATTACGAAACATATAAAACCTATCATCCGAGTAAAAAGAAATCCGATTACGCTTATCGTTTGACGGCTTTGGATCGTGCACAGGAAGCCGGATTGGACGATGTCGGGATTGGTGCGTTGTTCGGACTTTACGATTGGCGTTTTGAAGTGATGGGGTTGGTTCGACACACCAATCACTTGGAAGCCTGCTACAATGTTGGGCCTCACACGATTTCGTTTCCGCGTGTTCAGAATTTTTCGGAAGCCAATATCTCGGAAAAATATAAAGTTAGTGATGAAGATTTTGTGAAATTAATTGCGATTTTACGCTTGGCAGTTCCTTACACAGGCTTAATTTTAACGGCACGAGAGTCGGAAGCCATTCGTGATGAATCCTTAAAATACGGCGTTTCACAAATAGACGGCGGGACAAAACTCGAATTGGGGTCGTATTCCGAAACAAAAAATGAAGCACAAGATTTAAATCGTAGGCAGTTTCAAATCAACGACAATCGCTCGCTTGGCGAAATCATGGACGAGTTGATTGAAAAAAAATACTTGCCCTCATTTTGTACGGCTTGCTACCGAAAAGGCAGAACCGGAGAGCATTTTATGGAGTTTTCAGTTCAAGGCTTCATTAAAAAATTCTGCACGCCAAATGCGATTCTGACTTTGGCTGAATATTTGGAAGACTACGCCAATTCAGAGATTGTCGAAAAAGGATGGGCATTAATCGAATGCGAAATCGCACAAATTGACAACGAAAAAATTAGGATTGAAACCCTCGAAAAAGTTGCACAAATCAAACTCGGCAAACGAGATTTGCAGTTTTAATCGTAGGGGCGAGGCATGCCTCGCCCCTACGATTGTCCAAAATTATTGTTTGATAACCCGTGCGGTTCTGATTTGTCCGTCTTTTTCCAAACGTAGAATGTAGATTCCTGCCGGAAGGTGTTGCAAATTCACGGCTTCGAGAGAAGTTGTTATTCTTTGGGTGTGAACAACTGCACCTGTTTGGGTTAATACTTGCAATTTGAAACCTTCTGCATCTGCGATGTGTAGGATGTCTGTGAATGGGTTTGGGAATACGTTTACTGGGCTTTGGGTTTCAAGGTTGGTAATGGATGTGGCTTCATTGATAACCATCAGCGTTGAAGTAACCCTTGCACCTGCTGCCCAATGTTCGGTTTCTTCCGTAGCAAGTCCGATGATGAATATACCTGCTTCTGTAACAGCTAAAGTAGTGCCATCAAGCGTTCCTGTGCCGGTGGTTCCTGCTGTTTCTATCGTATAGACAGGTGCCCCGGCTTTTGGATGGATGTTGAAGAGACGTGCTATGTCTATCGGAGTTGCGATTCCTCTGACAGTATCTCGAATATTACCGATGTTATCAAACACTATTCTGTTTCCAGTGAAAGTGCCGACGATGTCAATGGTTCCCCAGTTATCTCTGATTGTACCGTTGTTGGTTAGGGTTATACTCTCGGGTATGATTAAAGTTTTGTTTGTATCAATAGTTAGCGTGTGGTTTTGTGGAACAACTACATCGTTGCTTAAGGTAAATTCATTGCTACCGTACCAATGTGTGGTGTTCCCGATAACGAGGATACCACTTGTTCTTCTATCTTCGGCTGTATCGCCTATGCTGTTCGTGAATACTACGGTGTTTCCGTCCATAGTGAATGTACCTGCATCGCCGGAACCACTACCTCTGCCTATTCCCTGAGCATTTGAGGCTCCTATTGCCGTAACAACTCCGCTGTTAATAGTAACAGTACCACCTGAGCCGTTCTGACCACCGCCGATACCAGCACTATTACCACCACCAGTTGCGGTCAATCTTCCTGTTCCATTTATTGTAAGTGTTGCACCTTGTTCGGTTTGTATACCGGCTCTATTTCCCCCTGCAGTGAGCGTATTCTCCCCAACAAGCGTAAGCGTTACTTCTGCATCACTATTGAGTAAAAACGGGGATAAATTATTGCCAAGCCCTGCAATAGTCGCATTTTCAAGTGTGATATTTACATTTGCTCCTTCTGCAATCTCAATACGCCTTTGACCTGCATTTGTTCCGGTAATGGTTACACTTGCTCCATCGAGAATTGTGTAAATCCCGTTAGCAAATGTCCAACTTCCATCGCATGGAAGGGCTGGGGATCCGAGACTCATGTCTATAGAGTTAGCGTCAAAAGGCTCATTACCTATCCATGTTCCCTGGTTGTTAATTGTGCCACAATTGCGAATTGCACCATTATTTGTTAAGGTTCTGTTCACAGGTATAGTTAGGGTTTTGCCCGAAGGAACAGTTAATGCAAAGTTTGCGGGAACAGTTACATCCTCACTCAAAGTAAATTCGTCCAAAGGCGTAAACTCGTCTTCACCGTACCAATATGTTCTGGTACCGATAACAAGTATGGCATCTGTTCTTCTACGTTCGTTGGTATCGCCTACACTGGTTGCGAATACTACAGCATTGTCGCTTATGGTAAGAGTTCCTGCACCTTGAGGATGCTCCCATCCTCGACCTCCTCCAAAACCAATTCCTTGACCGGAAGCACCTATTGCCGTAACCACACCACCTGTGATAGTAACAGTTGCTCCTCCGGCACTGTGACCACCGCCAATTCCAGCACCGACACCTACACCGTCAATAAACCCCATTGCAGTAACAGTACCGCCGTTGATGGTAATAGTACCACCGTGGGTGGATGGACGCACCCCCCCCCAGTCTACTCCTCTGCCGCTACCTATTCCAGCACCCAAACCACGACCGTTTGTTGCCGTAACAGTGCCACTATTAATCGTGATAGTTCCGCCTGATTGCTCGTTACCGCCACCAATTCCTGCATTCGAGCCACCACCTATTGCTGTCAAACTACCTGTGCCACCTATCGTAAGTGTTGTACCATGCGGCGCTCGTATGCCTCCCGTGAATATGTTTTCTCCTACAATCGTGAGGTCTACCACTGCACCATTGCCTAACGATAAAGTCGAGGCAACTACATCTTCAACTATAATATTTACGCTAGCAGATGCAGCAACCACGATACTTCGTCCGCCGATAGCTTCTCCTGTGATAGTTACTGTTGTGCCATTGGAAATGGTAAAAACATTGTTTGTAAATGTCCAACTTCCATCGCACGGCAAAATCGGACTTGCAACACTTAGGTCGATGGTATTGTCGTCAAGACCTATAATTGGGTCATTCCCTACCCATGTACCAAAACTACCGCCTTTGTTTATGGTGCCACAGTACTGAACTGTACCGTTATTTGTCAAGGTTATACCATTGGGTATGGTAAGAGTGGCGCTGTTATGTATAAATAGTCCATAGCCATTAGGGATGGTTACATTATCGGTAACTGTAACACTATTGCCATAAAATATACCGAAAGTCTCGCTACCGACAAAGAGTATTCCCCCTGTTCTCCTGTTTTCGTCTGTATCGCCCACACTGTTTGTGAAAACTACAGCATTGCCGCCCATTTGGAAGGTTCCTGCTTGCATCCAGCCTTGACCTTTACCTATTCCTTGAGCTCGAGCGGTAGCACCTACGTTTCCTGGAGCATTTAAGCCTCCTATTGCTGTAACAACTCCACCATTGATGGTAACAGAACCGCCTGCTCCATCTTCAGCACCTCCAATTCCTGCACCTGTACTACCACCGCCCGTTGCTGTAATAATTCCACCGTTGATTGTGATAGTTCCACCAGCTCCTCTCCTAGTGCCACCTCCAATTCCTGCACCACCATTGCCACCTGTTGTTACCAAACTACCTGTACCCATTATTGTAAGTCGCGCTCCTGTGGTTTGTATACCAGCACTACTAGCTCCAGCTGTGAGTGTATTTGTTCCCACAAGCACAAGACTCACATCTGAACCGCTATTGAGTAATAGTGGAGATTGATCATTGCCAAGTCCTTCAATAGTAACGTCTTCAAGTGTGATGTTTACATTGGATGCATTTGTTGCAACTTCAATACGCCTTTGGTTTGCACTTGTTCCAGTAATGGTTACCGTTGCACCATCGAGAATTGTGTAGACATTATTTGCAAATGTCCAACCTGCACCACTTACCGATGGTGAGGCATCAGACAAGTCGATTAAAGCACCGGTAACCGTTACGCCATCAACGGCAATAAATCCTGTGGTTGCACCTCTCGCAAACGAAATTCCGTTTACGCCGTTTTCAATCGCCCATACAGCCGTTGCAGTGTTTGGTTGTATGATCAGGTTTTCATTTGTTCCCGCATCGTATGTTCCGCCAATGCCCGTGTATCTAATAGCAATGCCGTTGCCTGTAGATATTGTGCCTGTGATTGTGGGGTTTCCCGATATAAAAATAACTGCATCATTGGCGTCATTAATCTCAATGGCGTTGCGACTACCTGACACCACACCATCTGTAATTATGATTCGCTGCCCCGTGCCAAAAACAGTCGTAACAATCCCTGTTGAAAAACTCTCACTGCCTACTACCTCACCACCATTAACAACAACAGTTGCATTGTTTCCTTAGATAGAAATAGCTATTCCAAACATAGATGTATTTTGAATTTTTCCTCCGGTAGCTATTTCAAATGTTCCGGCAGTTGGATTGGGAAAACCTGTACCCCTAATTACTATTGATCCCGCGCTATAAAATTCTGCCTGCCAAACTACTCTTCTACCTGCAGGAAGGTCGAGCCAAATGCTTTCGTTTGTTGTATTTGTAAGTTCTCCGGTAATGGTAATGACGTCTACAGTAGGATTTTCCCACAGAAAATCGTTGATTGCGACTTGAAACTCGGCAACGGTAGTAGAATTACCAGTTCCGTTGATTTGCAGTTGTGCCATTACTGTCTGCGTTGGAACAATCGCAATTGCTGTGCAGATTAAAACTGCAGATAGAAATAATTTTCTCATATACTATTTATTGTTTTTTGACTGACGATTTTCACACAATTGAGTTTAGTAAAAATTATCCCGACGATAATTCCGCCTCCAATACATAATCAAAATAAAGGCAAACAGCATACCTCCCAAATGTGCGAAGTGGGCAATATTGCTTCCTCCTCCACCACCAAAACCGGAAAACAAGGCAAGAAGTGCGAGGAAAGATACCAAATATTTTACCTTGACAGGGAAAAGAAAATACACATAAACTCTCATGTTCGGATACATCATTCCAAACGCTAACAAAATCCCATAAACCGAGCCGGAAGCCCCAATCACAACGGCATTATTCATGTATCGAGCAACCGAAACGGCGCTGTATCCCTGTTGTGTAAAATTCCAAACTTCATAAGCGACAACCACATTTTGAATCAGTCCGGCACCAACACCGCAAAACAAAAAGAAAAACAAAAAACGTTTGCTGCCCCAAGCATTTTCCAACGTATAGCCAAACATCCACAACGCAAACATATTGAAAAATAAATGCATGAAACTTCCGTGCATAAAGAGATACGTGAAATACTGCGTCGGGAAAAAGTTTTCCGATAGAGGATAATACAAGCCCAAACTTCGTGTCAAATTAATGCCGAAATTTCTTAACGCTGAATCTAGCAAAAACAAAAGAATATTGATGATAAGCAAATTTTTTACAACGGGTGGCAAAAAACGAAAGCCTTGCGGCCGAAAGTCTGTCATGGTATTTTTAATTTAATCGTGAATTTATTTCATCTTCGGAAAACACAGAAAACACTGGCTTTCCTTTGGGTGATAGTTGTGGAATTTGACAAGCAAATAGTTGAGTCAAAAGATGTTTTTGTGCGGATTTATCCAACGGGATTCCTGATTTTATTGCCATTCCGGAAGCCATGGAAATTGCTAAATTCGTTTGCTTGTCGTTGCGATTCAGCATGATTCCGCTTTTGAAATTTTCCAAAATTGTTTCCAAAATGCTTTGTACATCACTTTCTTTTACCTTATAGGGCGTGGCATTTACTGCAAAGGAATGATGTCCCAAACTTTCGATATCCCAGCCTAAATCTTTCAAGTTCGGTAAAATTTCATTCAAAGTTTCGGCGTTTGTCACTGAAAAATCCAACGATTGCGGAAACAATTTCTGTTGAGAAACCGGTTGACGATCGGCAAGTTGTTTTTGAACTTGTTCGAACAAAATGCGTTCGTGTGCACGTTGTTGGCACACCAATAGCAAGTCAGAGCGTGTATCAACTACCAAGTATTTATTCAAAATCTGAAAGCTGTCAAAATGCGTATTATCATCTTCGACGGTGTGTTCGATTTGTTTCTGAACACTGGTTTCTATAGGTTTCTGAAGCAATTCGAACGATTCCAAATAGGCTTGTTGATTAGTTTGTTTTTTTGAAAAATTTGTTTTTTCAAACGGATTATAATTTGGATTTACACGGACAGTCGGCGTTTTCGGCGTATAATCTTTCGGTAAAATATCGGGCTGAAATTCGGGATTGGTTAAAAAATCCAAGCTCGGCGAAAGATTGTAAGCGCCAATGGATTTTTTTACAGCCGCCAAAAGCACACCATACATTAATTTCTCATCTAAAAACTTGATTTCTGTTTTTGTGGGATGAATGTTAATGTCGATATTTTTCGGATCGATTTCAAAACGGATGAAATACGATGGATATGATTTTTCCGGGATAAGTTCGCTAAATGCTTGTGAAACAGCATGGTTTAGGTAGGGGTGTCGAATAAAACGATTGTTCACAAAAAAGTATTGCTCGCCTTTGGTTTTCATGGCAAATTCCGGTTTACAAATAAATCCCGAAATTTTCACATGGGAAACCGCTTGTTCGATCGGCACCAAGCGTTTTTTATAAACATCGCCAAATAGGGAAATGATGCGTTCTCTGAACGATTCCGGTTCTAAATTATGCAGGCATTTTTCGTTGTGATAAAAACTGAATTTTAAGTTCGGATGAACCAAAGCAACACGATAAAATTCTTCACTGATGTGTTTTAGTTCGACATTGTCGCTTTTCAAAAACTGTCGGCGAGCCGGCACATTGAAGAACAAGTTCTTCACGGAAACAGACGTTCCTTTTGAGCATTGACAAGGGTTCTGGGATTTGACTTCGGAACCTTCAATCTGAATTTCCGTTCCCAATTCTTCGTTATCCTGACGAGTTTTTAACTCCACTTGTGCAATGGAAGCGATAGATGCCAATGCTTCTCCGCGAAAGCCCATTGTCCGAATTGAAAATAAATCCTGGGAATCTCGAATTTTTGATGTGGCGTGGCGTTCGAAGCACAAACGTGCATCGGTTTCCGACATACCTTTGCCGTTGTCGATGACTTGAATCAATGTTTTTCCGGCATCTTTGACAATAAGCCGGATTTCCGTACTTTCTGCATCTACGGCATTCTCCAACAATTCCTTCACTGCAGAGGCCGGGCGTTGCACAACTTCCCCTGCCGCAATTTGATTGGCTACAGAATCCGGCAATAAGCGAATGACGTCAGACATAATCTAAAAAACAAGTCTTGTTCCGGTAACGATCATGATGAATAAAATGATCAAAATAGCAAACACAAAAACTCTCGTTGGACTCAAAACCTTGTTTCTAGGATTTGCCTTTCTTGTGCGTCTTCGTTCGAACGATTCGCGAATGCGTTCAGTACGTTCTTCTTCGTCTGCGGCATCATCGCCAACACGACGTTTCAGCTCTTCCATACGCTCCTTTTCCTCACTGTAATAGCGAGGTTTCATACTGAATTGGCGTAGTTCCGGTTGTTTGAAAAAATTTCCCATGTAGCATTCTTACTTTTGAAAATGTGCCAACAAGGACACATTTTTTTGCAAATATACGACTTTTTTCCAAATTTTTGCGTATTTTTGCAAAAAATTATGAAGAAAATTATCTACATCGTTTGTTTGCTTTTGATTGGCATACCTTTCAAAGGGGTTTGTCAAAATCGTTATTTCGATGACGATGACGAGCACAGATTTATCCAAATAAGTATCGGAGGAGGCGGTTTTTTTGCCGGTCGTCATCCTGCAAATTTCTACAACGGGAGTAGCAGAAATGTTAATAAGGTATCGTATGCGCTGGATAATACGGATTTTGTAAGAGACGTTCAACATAGGCTCAGTACCAGATATCCTACTGCCAACGAAGGATTTTGGTTAGATTTGCCCGGAAGAATGCGTTACAGCCCGGCAACATTAATCAGTTTTCGCACTTCACTCAACTTATCACCCTATACTTCGATTTTTTTTCAAGTTAATCAGGTCAACCTTACTGCTACGGACATCCTTGTTGTGAACGTTCGTGACCCTAATATCTCTGAACCAATCCGCATACAAGGTCGTATTTGGGGTAGAGAGTCGCGCACGATGTTGGATGTAGGATTCCAATGGCGCGATGACCTTCAAGCTCGCAATTGGCAATGGTTTTTTGAGTTGGGGTTAAATACAACAAACACTCGTGTTAGAGAAAATATGATCGAAATCGAAGGACTTCGACACACAATTATGCATCAAGGAACTTACCATCCGGGACAGGGTTGGTCAGCACCTGCTACTGCTGAAACAGCGTGGGGTATAGGAGTTCTAGGTTCTCTCGGATGGAGATTTGTTGTAAATCCAACGGCTTCGTTGGATTTTGGTGTAACGGCTTATCTTCAAGATATCAACCTCACCGGTTATAAAAGATTTCACACAAGCTTCAATCTTTTTGCACGACTAAACTTTTTAATGCTTTAAATTTTTGCTATGAACATTCCTTCAAGAATCCGGATTCGTATAAATAGTGTTTTGTTTGTTGTTGCAATCGGCTTTATGATTGTCGCAGTATGGGCTATTTTTTCTATGGTTCGGCAAATCCGCGATGACGAGCGCCACAAAGTGTTCATGTGGGTGTCGTCTATTCAACAAAAAGCTGATTTGATGGAATACAGTAGAAATTTTTTCGAGCAGGTTGAGCAGATGGAACGCAGCAGGCTTCAATTTTGGGCAGATGCAATGTTAAGAATGAACCGTGCGGATGGTCCTGAATTTGAATTTGAATTTTATCGCAGAATTGTTGAAGAAAACACAACGATTCCGGTTGTCGTTACAGATCAAAATTTTAGAATTGTATCTTCTCAGAATACGAGATTTGATTATAGAGAAATAGAGTATTTGGAAGGCAGTCTTTTGGAGGAGTTTTCCCAATTTCCACCGATATTTGTTTCGTTTTTGGGCGAACGTTGGTATTTTTTCTACAAGTATCCGCAAGCGTTTATTGACCTTCAAGAAACTTTGGACGATGTCGTTCACTCGTTCATAGACGAAATTGCCACAAGCTCTATTTTTGCAGCAATTTTAGTTGTTTCGGAAGATGAGCAAACGGTAATTAAATCCGGAAATATGCCGTCGGAATTATACGCCGATCCGAAATCTCTTCAACGTACGCTGAATCGTATGAGAGCACAAAATGTGCCCATTGAATTTTCTTTTGATGTTGATGAAACATATTTGATTTTTTATGAAAGTTCAATAATTGCGAGACGATTGGCATATTTACCTATTGCGGCTTTTATCATTTTTGGACTGTTTATTGCAACCATAGCATGGGGAGTAAAGGTATCTAAACAATCAGAAAATAATAAACTTTGGGTAGGGATGTCACGCGAAACAGCCCATCAGCTGGGCACACCGCTTTCATCATTGATGGCTTGGATGGAAGTACTGAGAAGTGAAAATGTAAGCGAGCTCCATCTTGTAGAAATGAAAAAAGATACGGATCGTTTGGCTATGATTTCCGAGCGTTTTTCCAAAATAGGTTCGAAACCCAAAATGGTTACGGAAAATATCGCTCAGATTGTTCATAAATCGATTGATTATTTGCAACCCCGCATATCGCAAAAAACAAAAATTCAAACGAATACTCCAGCGAATGCGGTGGCATTGACAAGCGTCAATGCGCAACTGCTTGAATGGGTATTGGAAAATTTAGTTATGAATGCCGTTGATGCTATCGGAACAGAAAAGGGTGTTGTGGATATTGATGTTAGCGAGCGGCCCAAAGCGATTACCATTGATGTTTCCGACAACGGAAAAGGAATATCCAAAAGCCAGTGGAAAACGATTTTTGAGACCGGCTACACCACTAAGTCCAGAGGGTGGGGGCTTGGGCTTCCATTGTGTTATCGAATTATTCACAATTATCACAAAGGAGATATTTTTGTGAAAGATTCGGTTGTCGGAGAAGGTACTACCATACGGATTGTCCTCAAAAAATAATGGCAGGAATTTATATTCATATTCCATTTTGTCTGCAAAAATGCGGGTATTGTAATTTTTATTCGATATCGGATATTGAAAAAAAATCACAATATGTTGATGCGTTGATTTCCGAAATTAAATTGCGAAACACCGTAAAGACGCACGGCCGTGCGTCTCTACCAATCGAAACAATTTATTTCGGTGGTGGAACGCCGTCTTTGTTGGATATTCGGAACGTTGTGAAAATCTTTGAAACCCTGCAAAATCATTTTTTATTTTCAGAAAACATGGAAATAACATTTGAAGGAAATCCCGAAACGCTAACAAAAAATTATTTGAAAAATCTTCGAAATCACACGCCGATCAACCGTTTGAGCGTAGGTGTTCAATCATTTTTTGAAAAAGATTTGACATATTTAAATCGGAAGCACTCTCCAAAACAAGTTTTTGAAACTCTTGAACATGCACAAAATTTGGGCTTCGAAAACCTGTCTATAGATTTGATTTACGGCATTCCAACATTGACAAACGAAATGTGGCAGGAAAATTTAAAAACATTTTTTTCACTAGATATTCCGCACCTTTCGGCATATGCTTTGACCATTGAGCCGAACACTTTTTTGGATAAACAAATTCGAAATTTGGATGTTCAATCTCCTCGCGAAGAACAAGTTGAAAAACAGTATTTAATCTTGCGAGAGCAGTTGAAAAATCACGGTTTTGAAGCTTACGAAACGTCGAACTTTTGCAAAAACAAACAATACGCCAAACACAATTCGAATTATTGGAATCTCAGTAAATACTACGGCTTTGGAGCTTCGGCACATAGTTTTTCCGGTTCATCTCGAAGTTGGAATATTGCAAATGTGGACGCATATATTTCCTCCATAAGTAAAGGTATTTTGCCAAGCGAATCGGAAATTTTAACTCAAAAAATGCAATATAACGAATACGCAATGACCGCCATTCGCACGCAATGGGGAATTTCCCGAAATTTTATCAAAACAAACTTCGATGAGTCATTTTTACAGCATTTTCAAAAAAACATCGCACAAATTCCAAACGATTGGACTATTTTTGAGAACGACTGCGTGATAACAACCGAAAAAGGTGCCTTATTTTCGGATTTAATTGCCGAAAAATTATTTATTTTGTGAGAAGTTTTCGCTACGCTTATTTAAGCATATTTATCAAATCGGCGATTCCTTCCGTTGCAGATTTTTGAATAATATGCAACGGATTTCGTTGCGACGAAATTGCCGGAACATTCGGATCAATCACATATATCGGCACATTCGGACGAGTGTAATGCAGCAATGACGCAGCAGGATAAACTTGCAAAGACGTTCCAATCACGACAAAAATATCCGCTTCAGAGGTGATGTCTATCGCACGTTCAAGCAATGGCACTTGTTCGCCGAAAAACACGACAAACGGACGAAGCAGAGAGCCATCGGGATGCCGGGTGTCTAATTTCTGCTCCCAACCGTCAAGTTCAACGGTTTGCGAAACATCGCGAGAACTACACAATTTCCGAATTTCGCCATGAATGTGCAACACGTTTTTACTACCTGCTCGTTCGTGCAAATCGTCAATGTTTTGCGTAATAATTTGCACATCAAAGTCTTTTTCCAACTCTTTCAAGCCCAAATGTGCGGCATTCGGTTGTTTGGTCAGTACCTCCTTGCGACGCAAGTTGTAAAAATCAATAACCGCATCACGGTTATTTAGCAATGCTTCCGGCGTACAAACATCTTCGATACGGTAATTCGCCCAAAGCCCATCGCTCGCTCGAAATGTAGCAATTCCGGATTCTGCACTGATTCCGGCTCCTGTAAATATAACTAGTTTTTTCATTTGAATATCCTTCACCGTTACAAAGGTATGAAAAATAATTGAACTTTACAAATTTTAATCGTCTTCGTCATCGTCGGCTAAATTCTCTCTTATCCGACTGATGTTCGACAAAAACAGATTTCGGTGACGCAACGTGGAAATTCCGAATTCATACCTACCTCCTCCATCCCCTCGAAGCCTGCGTCTCGAAACCCTTTGTTCGGTTATCAGATCGTTGAAATCGTCTTCCGACGAAATGGCTTGCATCAAACCATCGCTGTAAGAAAAGAAATACCATATTCTTGGAGCGATCTCCAAATAAAGATTGAGCACATCACCTCTCGGACTTCTTATGAGTTGCAACACGCCGTTAACAGAACGATTGATTTGTGTTGAGCCGACAGCGGCAACACCTAATTTTCCGACAGAAACAAACGATCTCGACCCTTCGTCCCACTGTAAATTGACATCTGAAAAAAGAATTGTTCGTTCGAGATCAGACGGCAATCTGCGAACAGCACCAAACATTCTAATTTCTCTTTCCAAGCGTTCGGCTTCTTCTTGAGGAAGTTGAGATCGGACAAAATCCACAAATTTATCGGTGCTCTGCTCTGCACCAACAGCAAGAGATTCCAAATTTCTGACCAATATATTCAAAGCCCTTTGTTCAAAGAAAAAATCCAATCCGATAACGGCATCAAAAACTGTTGAATTGTTTCGAAAGTTATGTTGCAACATGCCAAAACTGCAAAAACCTACACGCCCTAAATCTAAATTAAAATCAGGTGCTCCATGCAAGGTAAAGGTGCAGTCTGTCGTGTTAAATATCAGCCTGCCCGCTTCATTTTCTTCTTCTGTAGGCTCAATGATATACGACCTTTGTTCATTGTCGAAAAACAATGTTCCCGTTCTCGTCAATACAGGTCTATCCGTGCTTCTTATCGGCGAGAAAAACGCAGGAAACAAATCACCTCGATTACTCATGTAAAATCCTGTTCCCTCGGTACGACCGGCTTCTCGTCCGCCCCTTGTAACCGTTTCTGTAATTGGTATTCTTACGTTTTCAGGATCTATCGGAGTGTTGATTCTAAACCACGAACGCTCGTCTTCTTCCTCACAAATGTGGTTGATTCTTGAGTTTCCGGAAAAGTGTAAATACGGATCGTTTGCGCTCATCGTTACTTGTCCGGCAAAACCAAATGCAGGACTTAGCGAGAAGTCGCTTTCCTCGTCTATAGTTGATGTTCCGGTCGTGATTCCGTCACGATTCGGCGTTAATCTTTCGAAAAATAGCGGAAAAATTTCCCCTGTAGCATCAACGTAATTGAACGTTCCGCTTGCCGTAAATCTGTTTCGTCCTTGAATCTCAACCGTCGCGTCAAAAATATCAAAAAATTGATTGTGAACGCCCACCAAAAGATTCGCATTTTCGAAAGGTTGAATATAAGAATCTCGCCCAACTGTGATATCTCCTTCGCTCGGCTGAACTGCGATATCTGCCGTGTAAATAATGCGAACTTGCTGAATGTTTAGCTCATTGGTTTGCAAATTATATTGTGCACGTGGCGAAATAAATGTCAAAGAATCTTGTCTAGGGTGCAAAGATATAAACTTAGAACCCGGCAAATCGTCACCAATCGCGACAAGTTCACGAAGACTCATAGCATCTAACTCTTCATCAGAAAAAGACGATGGGCGTGTGTTTTTCAAATAAGCCATGTTTGATGCCATGTCCCATTCCAATTCGTTGATAAAACACAAAAATCGAATATGGGGAAACTCCAAAAATACGGTTGGGTCATTGCTTTCAAAATGGGCTCTTTGCGCGTCAAAATTCACATGAACGGTATAGTTTTCCGACTCAATTGCAATGCTTCTACCGTCTCCACTTTTGAGTGCAAAACTCACAGTATCCGAAAATAAATCTCGGTTTCTAATTATAAATTTTTCACTACTCATTTCGGCTTTATTTTCAAAAACAGCCCTTCCGTCGCCGATCATTCCTCCGCTTGAAAGTATGAGTTCTCCAAAAAATCTGACCTCATCATCGAACACCGAAAAACCGTCTGTTCTATTCTCAACTGAGAATAAATCTTGATAAGGTTGCCAATGCAAATCTGCTGTTCGACCTTCTGCTTGCGGAAATTCCGGGCTTATCGTTTGTGCTTCCACATCAAATCTTTGAATGATTGCATTTGCGGAATCCGGCATAAAAATAAATCGATTTGAAAAACTTGTCGATGTCATGAAATCCATCTGCCCACTGCCGATTAATCCATCGTTGCTCAATCTCAACGTGTCATGAAATTTTCCTCTTCCACCATAAATTTTCCAAAAACCTTCGGGAGGCACTGTTGTGAATCCCAGCGAAAAATCCGGCATAACGATCAAACTTTCATAAATTGTCGGGAAAATTCCGGCAGACGTCAAATACCCCGGAAATCTAATATTATCGGTTTCGAAATTATGTAAATTTTCAAGTCGAAACGGATAAACCGTGAAGTAAAAATTTTCGGCTAAATATACGCCGTTTTGTATCGTTGAATCTTCGAATCGAACATACGAATTTTGGAAGCTTTCAAAAATTGGAAAGTGCGTAAATTGTTCTCGTCCGGATCGATTTATCGCACTGTCGATAAAAATCACGCCGCTCAATTCTTCAATGGTCGCATCAATTGCTCGTGTTTGGAAGTTTCCGAAAATGTCAGGCTGTCCGTATCTCACAGAAAATGTCATGGATTCGATCGTATCCATTGAAATCGTGAAATTTTCATAATCGAAAAAAGATCGTTCTGCGACGAAATTAAATCGTCCACTGCGAATAGTTCCATCGAATGAAAAGTCACGATTTTGCTTCATCGTAATGGTTTGTCCGTCGGGAATCACATAGACATTTTGTGCTAAACTTAAAACAACTCTTTCCACTCCGAATATTTGCAACTCGTTTGTTTCAAGGTTGAGTCGTGCATTTGGAGCATCGACTTGTCGCGATACAATTCGAAGCACATCAAAATCGGTTCGCTCCGCAGAAGATTGCAAAAAGTGAAACAATTTTGGCAATAGTTCTGCCTCTTCTCGTTCTCTGTTGTAGTGTACAAAACCCATGGACGCCAACCGAAAAAGCATAATTCGAGTTTGTGTGATATCTCGTCTGAGAAATTGTGCGATTGCTCTTAATTGCAACGTTCGAGTGTTATGTTGCTCAGACATTCTACGAAGAAGATGAAACAGATTATCTTCGCTTTGTTGCAAAAACACCTCCATATCGTGCTGCGAGAAAAAGTTTTTGGATTCAAATACCCCGACTCCCGCATTGTTCGGAATTCTTAACATTCGAAAGTCCATAAACGCCGAATCTAACGACCAATATATGGCTTCGACATACATATCCAATTGGTGATAGCTGTTGTGAATCGGAGTTCTGAACGCATTCATTTCCGGATGTAAAATGATCAATTCGCGACGCGTATCGTCATATCGGACTTCTGCAACCAAATGTCGAATTTCTTCATCGCCAATTGGAATGTGGACTTCCGCCATTCGGGTCGATATTCGATTTTGTCCAAATAAAAAATTTCTTGCGGAAACAGTTAAAATTGTTTGATCACCCTGTCGAAATCTTAATGTTGCAAAATTATCAGCACTTCCGCTTCTAACGCGGCTTCCGGCTTGTGTGTATTGGCCTTCGAAGTCCACGCCTTCGAAAATATTCCTAATGACCAAACTATGATCATAAGAAACAAACATCGGAAACGAGGCTTCGCCTTGTCTGACATTTGCCAAAATACGTTCTTCCAATCTTCCAAGCAAGGGTCGATCAAAATAAATTTTATTGAAAAAAAGGACAGAATCCACCTCAAATCTTGCTCTTCGAAGGTTGATTTCATATTCTGCCTGAAGTTGAGCAAACATTTCGTTCATATCGAAGCCTGCCCTTGTAAAATCAACTAATCCACCCACTCCAAACCACATTTGAGTTAGCGGATAAAATATGCCGCGTGTGGAGTGAATCTTTGTGCTATCGTTGTGTGCATACCCAATCAGGTTTGTTCCTAAAAACACAAAACGTGGATTTCCCTCAACAAATTCGAACGAACTTTCGCCGTCAACTCTCCATCTTACAGACATGCTTTCGTGTAGAAATCCCGTTTCAAACATGCGATTTGTACTTACGAGCAACAGGTCGAAGTCGCGCATTCTGCGGTTTTCGGCAATTCTATTCAAAGCGTAGATGTAGCGACTGAAACTCACTGCAGATTGATTGTTTTCAAAAAAATTGATTGTGGCTCGGAGTACATTTTCAAATGTTGGAAACGGGCGCATATTCGCTCGAAGTGCGGCATTGCTCATTTCCAAAAATGCTCTTTGTTCCGGAACGGTCAGTCTGTTGAAAACCGGCAAGAATTCATCAACAAGTTCGGCAGCACGGGCCTGCGTTCGTCGATCTGCATTGCGATCCGTCAAAAAAAAACGTTCGGCTTCTTGCGAAAAAGCTGTAATGTCCGGCGAGAACGCTCTAAAAGGCTGAGATTTCAGAGAATTTATTCCGAATAAAACAGAAAAAATTATGAGCGTAATCCGCTTCATGATTTTACAAATTTGGCCGCAGCCCAATTATTTTTTTCGAGATGTGAAATATATTGTAAGCCGTTGTCAACGCAGGATTTCGAAACAGCATCCAAATCCGATTTGTAAAATCCGCTCAATAAAATAACTGCATTTTTTGACATCGTTTCTACATACATCGGCATATCTCGAATTAAGATATTGCGATTGATGTTTGCAATGATTAAATCGAATTTTTTGCCTTTTAAATTTTCTGCATCGCCCAATTCTACATAAATTTCAGAAGTTTCATTTCGCAAGATATTTTCTTTTGTGTTTTCAAAAGCCCATTCATCATTGTCAATGGCTTCTACAAACTCTGCGCCCAATTTTTTTGCTAGAATCGCCAAAATTCCTGTTCCGCAGCCCATATCCAAAATTCGCTTTCCCTTGACAGGCTCGGACCTTAGCCACTCAATCATCAACGAAGTTGTTTCATGATGAGCAGTTCCGAACGACATTTTTGGTTCGATAATCAAATCAAATTTCACATCCGAAACAGGCTCGTGAAAAGGCGCACGAATGGTGCAAAAATTGTCGAAACGTACAGGCTCGTAGCTACTTTCCCAAACGGAATTCCAATTTTGCTCCTCTATTTTTTTTACGGAAAAACTGTTAATATTCGGCGAAGATTTTACCAACGAAAAAATATCATTTTCCGAAAAGTTTTCCGAAGGAATATACGCTGACAATTCATTGGAATTTTCCACAAAACTGTCAAACCCCAATTCACCAAGTTGTGCAATCAGAATTTCGGTTTGCATCGGCTCTTGATGATGGACGATATTTAGTTCGGAATACTGCATGTTCAGAATGCATTCGCAATTGTTACAAAGTCCTGTGCAACTAAGGATGCACCGCCAATCAAACCTCCGTCAACATCGGCTTGCGAAAACAAATCTTTCGCATTTTTTGCGTTGCAACTCCCACCGTAGAGAATTGGGAGTTTTTTGGCGATTTCTTTGCCGAATTTTTCTTCAATGGTTTTGCGAATGAAAGCGTGCATTTCTTGTGCTTGCTCGGGCGTTGCGGTATGTCCTGTTCCGATTGCCCAAACGGGCTCGTAAGCGATTATGATTTTTGCAAAATCCAGCGGATCCAAATGAAACAACGCATCCGAAATTTGTTTTTTCACAACCTCGAAATGGATGTTTTTTTCGCGTTCGCTCAGAATTTCGCCACAACATACAATTGGTGTGATGTCGTGTTTCAACAGAACATCGGTTTTTTGGGCAATTTCGGCATCGGTTTCGCTGTGATATTTCCTGCGTTCGGAGTGTCCGACGATGCAGTATTCCACCTGCATGCCGCTCAACATTTGTGCAGAAATTTCACCCGTATAAGCACCGTTTTCATACTTGCTGACATCTTGTGCACCAACAGAAATAATGCCCGTTTCCGAAAAATCAACTGCCATTTCGAAGTAAATTGACGGCGGACAAACCACCACATCAACATTCGACGGCGTTTGCTCTTCAAGAGCATCATACAATTCGTTCAAAAGGTCTTCCGCTTCCGCAAAACTTTTGTTCATTTTCCAATTTCCGGCAACAATTTTTCGTCTCATAATGTTGTTTTTTAGTTTGACATCTCCCCACACAGTGAGGTTTGCAGTAATTCCGCAACTTTCGATTTTGGTGTTATAGAGCCCAGCAAAACCATCATTTTTGTAACGGCGGATTCGGTGGTCATGTCTTCGCCGCTGATAACACCGGCTTCGAGCAATTCCACACTGGCTTGATACTTGCCCATCTCGACTTTTCCGGCTTTACACTGCGTGATGTTTAGAATGATTAAACCATTATCAATCGCGCGTTTCAACGCATTTTTCAACCAAGGTGCTGACGGTGCATTTCCACTTCCGTAAGTTTCTAAAATCAAACCTTGCAAACCATCAATTGCCAAAATACTTTCCACTGTATTTTGCGAAATTCCGGGATAAATTTTCAAGATTGCAACACGATCGTCCAATTTTTTATGCACCAATAATCCTCGTGATTCGGTTTGCTGTAAAATCGCATGACGATTGTATTTCACGTGAATTCCAACCTCTGCCAACGCCGGATGATTGCCGGAATAAAACGCATTGAAATTTTCTGCGTTCAATTTCGTTGTGCGATTGCCGCGATACAAATTATTCTCAAAACAAATACAAACTTCGGACACTAATGCTTTGCCGTTTTCTTTGTATCCTGCGATTTCGATGGAGTTGATGAGATTATCTTTTCCGTCGCTTCGCAGTACACCGATGGGCAGTTGCGATCCGGTTAAAATAACCGATTTCTCCAAACCTTCCAGCATGAAACTCAGGGCTGATGCCGTGTACGACATCGTGTCCGTGCCGTGCAAAACTACAAAGCCATCGTAATTTTTGTAGTTTTCTTCAATCACTTTTGCAATTTCAATCCAGTACTCCGGGCACATATCCGAGGAATCAATGATTTTGGAAAAACTGTGCGTGCCAATATCTACGTTGAGTTTACGCAAACTCGGCATAGTCTCAAGCAACGATGTGAAATCGAACGGCGACCATGCTCCGGTTTTCGGATCTTGCACCATCCCGATGGTGCCGCCGGTGTAGATTAAAAGGACTTTGGGGTTCATTGTAGTTTATAACGTTTGAAGGTTTGTAAAGTTCATAAAGTCTGCCCGCGAAAGACAAAGGTACGAAAATTATCTGAAACAACCAAAAAAATACTCTACAACTAACTTTTTAGTTATGCAACTAGCTTTTTAGTTATGTAACTAATTCTTTAGTTGTAGCACCGGGTATAGACCGTCATTGCTAGATTATTCCAAATAATTTTAATGTTTGTTCCGTAGTTTTTTCTGCGACAACCTCGAGTGGAACATTTTTTATTGTCGCGATGCGTTGTGCAATTAACGGAATGTACGCAGGTTCGTTGCGTTTGCCGCGATGCGGATCGGGTGCGATAAACGGTGCATCGGTTTCCAGTAAAATATGTTCGAGATTGAAGGCTTCCACCACTTGCCAAAGTTTGCTGTTTTTAAAGGTTGCAACGCCGCCGATACCGAGATGAAAACCCAAATCTACAATGCGTTTGGCTTGTTCGACCGAGCCTGTGAAGCAATGAAATACACCTCGCAGCGTGCCGTCATCAAAGTGCTTCAAAATTTTCATCGTTTCTTCAAATGCATCACGAGAGTGGATAATCAACGGCAGATTTTTTTCTTTTGCTAATCGAATTTGTGCTTCAAAAACTTCGATTTGTTCCGAAAAAAATGTTTTATCGTGATACAAATCCAGCCCGGCTTCACCCACAGCGTAGTAGCGGCGCTCGTTTGTCGCTTTGAGCATAATTTTCAAATCTGCTTTGTAATTTTCGTTTACATGCGTCGGATGCAAGCCGATTGACGGAAAACAATTTTTCGGAAAACGATCGCAGATTTCGGAAACCGGCTGTATTGTGTCGCTATCCACATTCGGAATAATCATGTATTTAACGCCTGCTTCAACCGCCCGATCAAAGCATTCTTGAAGATCATCGCGAAAATCTTCAAAGTAAAAATGAATATGTGAATCTGCAAAAATCATCTCAACAACTACACAGATAGTGCTATTCGGGCTTGTGCAGTATGTCTCTGCGTTTATCTTGTCCCCACATCAATTTGGTGCGAATGGTATCAAAAAAAGGCTGATTTTTCAAGCGGATGGTGTGAATTGAAAAGGGTGCTTTTTCAATAAAAAATGTTTGTTCGCCTTGAAACGAGGATCTTCGAGAATCTAATGTGGCGAGATATTGTGGCTCGTTTCCGGTAACTCTAACTTCGATTTTTGATGTGTCGGGAATTACCAAAGGGCGCACTGTCAGCGTGTGAGATGCTATCGGCGTGAGAATGAAATTTTGATTTTCGGGAAGCAGAATCGGTCCTCCGCAACTAAGACTGTAAGCCGTAGAGCCCGTCGGAGTGGCAATAATCAACCCATCACCAAAATAGGTGTTCAAAAATTTCCCGTCCACATAGACATCAACATGAAGCAGGCCGAATTTTTCGCTTCTGAACACGATATCGTTTAGTGCAAAAGGCTCTGGAATTCCGCTTTCAGAGCGGATATTCAGCAGACTGCGGCATTCAATGTCATAGTTTTTCGAACACAAATCTTCAACCGTTTTTTCCAAATGTTGAGCGTCAATGAGGGTTAAAAATCCCAGTGTTCCGAAATTCAAACCTGCTATAGGTATTTTTGAGTCTCGAATAAACGGAATAGTATCCAAAAACGTCCCATCTCCGCCGATCGAAATCAAAAATTGAACGTTCTTTTCCTTCAATTCTTCAGCAGATGAAAATGTTGCAACCGGAGACTTGATTAACCCCTGCGCGAGGCACCGCTCTGCAAAAGGTTGGTACAACACTTCCGTGGAGCCACTTTTTTGTAAAACCTCAAGCAATCTGCTAAAATAAGGAATATGTTCGGCTCTAACTTCCGTTCCAAACACGCCCACGTAAAGAGATTCCGCCATTTTCTACGGTTGATAGTTTATGATAATTTACAACCGACAACTTACAACTGACAAATTGTAAATCGTCAGTTGTAAGTTGTAAGTAGTTCGTTTGCGTTTAGTCGTGATCAATCCACTGGATACGCGAACCGATTTGGTCAACAATTTGTTGATAGAACCAATCCGGGAATCTTGGGTGGTACGGTGGATATTGAATTACCTGACTACCATAACGTTCGCTATACGGGAAAATTTTAAATTCGCGGTCGTAGGGGAAAGGTGCATTCGCATCACGAATAACTTCTCTTGCGATGTTTCCATCCACAAACTTGATCAACAGATAGCGTTGTAATAAGGTCCAAGTATCGAACATGATTTGAGTTTGCTCTGCCGAGAAGGCCGTAGCTCTCCGTACCAAAAGAGCATGGTCGGTAATATCTGCCCAATTTCTATCATTTTCGGCAACGCGTTGTCTAAAACCTTCTTCAAGTTGTTGCTGTACTCTTCTGATATCTACAATCATATCTCTCCAGCGCAACCACGCAAAATTTGAAACCAAGTTCATCAACCAAAATGCAGAAGTCTCAGAAAACTCTACCTTGTTTCCGTTTCCAACTCTGAAATGAAGAGGAACTTCGTTAATTCCGGCATACATCGGAACCCAAACGGTTGTAGAGGTAGCATCAACGCCAAACCAAAGAATACCTCTGAGTGGGTTTGGTCGTCCACCAACCAAAACCGGTTGCTGTGGTCTGCCTTGAGCAACAAACGAAAATGCGGTTTGCTGTGTAGAAATTGCACGTTCGTGAACAAATACCTGTCCTTCGCCACTTTCGCACACTGTCCAACGCATTGGACGAGGGCGGTACGGCATTCCCCATGGACCTGCTCCAACATCGCCGTCTTGAGCCATGCACATGGACGTTCCTTCATAAAGATCACGCATCATACCTTTCACATCTGCCAAAGTTAACGGACGATCCGGTCTGATAAAGAGCGGCATACGTGGTCCGGGAACATCGCCGCGAGCGTATGCTTCGAATGGCTCCATAAGTTCTCTATTTGCTCTTCTAAATCCTGCCCAAACGCGTGCTTCGCAAAAACGCTGACTTCCGAAATCAAGCGGCGCATAAACATCAGAAAAACTAAATTCCGCACGAGTTCCGTTGAAAATACCGATATCTCTGGCATATTGTACAACATCGTGTGCATAAATTACTTCGATAGACGGAGTAGTTTCAAGCATATTGATGTTTCTGCATGTGATAACTGTTGCATTTCTGCCCGGTCTGTTTGGTGCTACCGGGAAAGTCGTGATACGAGCGTGGTTGGCGTGTCCGCCAATGTATCCGTCGGGAATTCTTTTGGCTACCCAAACAATACCGTTTCTACGATTTCTTACAACCGGATTTTCAACACCCATTCCCATGAGTTCCATGTGCCAAACTTCGTTTGCATCCATAATCGAGAACGATTCTCCTGAAGAAGCATAACCCCATTCGGTTGTCAATTCATGAATAATTCTAATTGCTTGACGAGCGTTTCTTGCGCGTTGCAACGTGATGTAAATCAAATTGCCATAGTCAATAATAGCTGTACCGCCGCGGTCGATAACTCTTTCACCATGAAGTTCCGGACGTCCGCCGAAAGTGGTTTCGCTGATTGCCAAGCCATGTTCGTTCATGTTTCCAACAACCTGATACGTTTGTGCAGCCTGTCTGATTTGACCCATTGGTCTGCCGTGGTGCCAGTGGCGAACATCGTACATCGTTCCGGGAGGATGAATTGCTGCCGGACGGAAATACAATTCTCCGTAAATCCAATGTGCGTCTGCAGCATAGGTAATCATTGTTGTGCCATCTGCGGAAGCACCTCGAGTAATCAAGAAACTTGTGCAGGCATTAACATTAAAGTGTGCGATTGACAAGAACATTGTCAAGGCGATTGCTAAAAATTTGTGCATCTTTTTCATATTTTTTGGGTTTTGTTTAACTTTATTGAGTTCGCACTTACATGCTTCGATTTTGCAAAGATACAAAAAAAAATGAAATACACAAAAAAATCGTATCTTTGCACCGTGAAAACAACCAAAAGATATACTCCGAACGAATTGTCTGACGCAGCGAAAATTATACGCAGCGGCGGGCTGATTGCATTTCCGACCGAAACCGTTTACGGATTAGGTGCCGATGCAACGACCGAAATCGCATCTCGAAAAATTTATGAGGCAAAAGGACGTCCAAGCGATAATCCGTTTATTGTGCATGTTCACAATGTTGAAGAAGTGGAGAAGGTGGCACATTTATGTTCGGTTTCCAAAAAAATATTTGAAACATTTTCGCCCGGACCGATTACGGTAGTTTTGAAAAAAAAGCCGATTATTTGTGATACGGCAACAGCAGGTTTGAGTTCTGTAGGCGTGCGTATTCCAAGCCATCCGGTGGCACGGGAATTTTTAAAAATTTGTGGGGTGCCGATTGCTGCCCCGTCAGCAAATATCTCCGGAAAATTATCCCCCACAACCGCCGATATGGTTTTTAGAGATTTGAACGGAAAAATTGACGGAATTATCGAATCCGACGATATTGAATGCGGCTTGGAGTCAACTGTTGTCGGTGTTTTTGACGGCGATGTCAGATTGTTTCGCACAGGTTCGATATCCATAGAGCAACTGGAAGAATGTTTGGGACAAAAGATTACAGTCGCAGATCGTGTAAAAGAAAACGAAGCACCACAAAGTCCCGGACAAAAACACAAACATTATCAACCGGCAATTCCATTGACTTTGGTCGAGAATGTGTCTGAAATATCCCCTGCTGGCGGGGCGCAGGGGGGGCGAGTTGGCACGGATTGCAAACCCGCGCCAGCAGAACGTGTTGGTGTGATGACTTTACAAAATTTCAATGCACCTAAAAACTGGGACGTGCATCTGTTTAAAGATACCGAAGATTATGCCCGAAATCTCTATCGCACCATGGACGAAATGGCACAAAGCGGCTGTGTCGGTATTATTGCCGTACTGCCTTCCGAAGCAGGGGTTGGACGCGCAATACGGAACAGATTGATGCGCGCAGCGTCATAATAATTTGCGTTTTTGAAAAATTCTTCGTAATTTTGTATCATGAGATATTGTGCCAATACGATTTTTAGATGGACGACTAATATACGAAAGCTTGTCATAGTGGGCTGTTTGCTCTGTTCAAGTAGTTTGTGGTCTCAGCAATATCTTACAGCTTTCGGAAATCCTTTAAACATTCCGTGGCAATTCTCGTCCTCGTTTGCCGAGTTGCGAGCCAATGCTTTTCACGGCGGTGTAGATTTCAGAACACAGCAAAGAGAAGGTTTGCCGATTTTTGCTGTTGCCGATGGAACTTTGACACGCGTTGTGGTTTCGGCAACGGGCTTCGGAAAGGCGTTGTATATTTCGCATGCCGATGGAATAATGAGTGTTTACGCACATTTGTCGAGATTTATTCCCGAAATTGAACGAATCGTAAGGGCTCAACACTACAAACAGGAATCTTTCGAGTTGAATTTGACAAATTTTCAATCTCTGGAACGCATACACTTTCGAAAAGGCGATTTAATCGGCTGGTCGGGAAATACCGGAAATTCTTTTGGTCCGCATTTGCACTTTGAATTACGAAATCAAAACGGAACAAATACTTTGCATCCCGGTCGTTTTGGATTTGTTGTGAATGATGATATTCCTCCGACGATTACCACATTTGCGGTTTATCCGACCGGTCAAAATTCGCTGGTCAACGGACAGCAAACAGCATTACATTTTCCTGTTACTTGCAGAGGTGCAAACTGTTCGATGAGTGTTGATACTATTCGTGTTTTCGGACAGATTGCATTTGGAATTCAAGCGACAGACAGAGCACATGCCTCAGGTATTTTGGGATTATACACGAAGCGGGTATTTTTAGATGATGAATTGAAATTTGCGTGGAGATTAGATGAAATGCCGTTTTCTCACATGCGTTTTCTCAATGCGTTTATTGATTATGCTCACTTCGACAGTACCGGACAACGCATCCAGTGGACGCACGTATTGCCCGGAAACCGCCTAAATATCTACGAAAAAGTTTTCAATCGAGGGATATTTCCACTTTTGGAAAACGATGTTCATCACTTACGCATCGAGGCAGCGGATTTTTCCGGAAACACAAGTGTTTTGAATGTTGTTTTGTTGGTGGACGAGCAAATGGAGCCTGTCGAACCGATTCGCACCACAAGAGATGAACCGGGGCGGCTGTTTTCTCACATGGTCAGCAATACATTTCAGGCTGAAGGAATTCGAGTGGTTGTCCCACAATTTGCACTTTACGAACCCATCCATTTTGAATATCGTGTCGAGATTCCAACGGATTCTCAGATTTTTTCAAACATTCATCATGTTCATCATTCCGGAACACCGGTACATACAAACTACACATTGAGCATAAGACCTGTCGGACTTCCTCAAAACCTTGAAGACAAAGCCTTAATCGCCAGATGGAACAGAAGAAACAATGAATGGGCTGCTTATGGTGGACGGTTTGAAAACGGATTTATTACGCATAATGTCAGGCGATTCGGTACATTCGCCGTTTTTCTTGATACAGTTGCTCCGGAAATCAGACCTGTCAACGTACGAAACAACATCATTCCGGCAACACAAAATATCGTTACTTTCCGAATAACAGACGATTTTTCCGGAATAGGAACCTATCGTGCAACCATAAACGGACGCTGGTTTTTGATGGAATTTGATGCAAAATCCGATACCCTGCAAGGTACATTAGAACATACCGATTTACCGAGTGGTGAGCACGATTTTGTCCTTACGGTAACCGATAGAAGAAATAACAAAACAACTTATCGAGCCAAAATTATTCGATAATGAAAAAAAATCGTATCTTTGCCGTATGAAAATATCCAAAGAAATAAAAATTGCGATTGTTTCTATTGCAACAATTATAGCATTCATTCTCGGAGCAAATTTCTTGAAGGGGCGAAATTTTTTTAAGCCCGAAACAACGTTTTTTGCTTTTTTTGACAATGCAAATAATTTGACGCCGTCAAGTTCCGTGTTTTTCAGAGGCATGAACGTCGGACGTGTGACGCGTTTGGAATTTACCGGTGCGGAAAATCCTCGAATTAGGGCAACCATCGTAATTAACGAGCGCTTAAATGTTCCGAAAAATTCGATTGCGCGCATTGCCACAGGAGATTTGTTTGGAACAAGAATTATAGAATTGGTATTTAGTGATGAACGAGATTTTTTGAGAAGCGGCGACACATTGATCGGCGAAATCGAAGTTGGCTTTATGGATGAAATTGCAACGCAATTGCTGCCCGTTGCGAATAGAATCGAGACTTTAGCTACATCTTTGGATTCGTTGGTCATGACGATGAACGCAATGTTCAACGAACATGCGCAGCAACAAATTCAAAACAGCATTCGAGATTTGAGCACATCGCTAAGTAATGTGAGAAACCTAACTTCAACAGCAGACAGAATGCTTGCAGACCAACGTGAAAACGTGAATGAAATTCTCACAAATTTTGCAGAAATCAGCAACAATCTGAACAATGTAGATTTCGCAAGCACTGTGAATTCTTTGCAAAATACACTTGCTCAAACCGACAGTTTAATCCAGAGGTTGAACGAGGGTGAAGGCACACTTGGACTACTGTTGAACGACCAAAGACTTTACGAAGAATTGACCAATTCCGCTACAAATTTGGGCCGGCTTTTGGAAGATTTGAAAGCAAATCCAAGACGTTACGTAAACTTCTCACTGTTCGGAAGAAATAGAAATTAAGCCATGTTTACAATCGGAATTTTCGGACGACGAAATGTCGGTAAAAGTTCGCTCATCAATGCTCTGACCGAACAAAATTTGGCCATCGTTTCCGACATCGCCGGAACAACCACCGATCCCGTCAAGAAATCCATCGAATTATTTGATATTGGAAAGTCTGTAATCATTGATACGGCAGGATTTGATGATGATAGCTCGTTGGGCAAACAGCGCATTGAGAAAACCAAGCAAGTTTTACAAAATATTGATTTTGCAATTTTGGTTTTCAGCGAAAATAAATTTGACAATCACGAAAAAGAGTGGATTGAAAATTTTGAAAAATTTGATGTTCCGTATATTCTTGTTCACAATAAGTGTGATTTGAAAAAACCGGAAATAGCTGGTGCTATTAACATTTCTGCAAAAGAAAAAATCAATTTACCGGCGATTTTTGACGAAATTAAAAAATGTAGAGACGCACGACCGTACCCCTCTACATTAATTGCCGATTTAATCAAACCTAACGACACCATAGTTTTGGTTACCCCCATAGATTCCGAAGCTCCTGCCGGACGTTTGATTTTACCGCAAGTGCAAACCATTCGTGCAATTCTTGACGAAAACGCTGTTGCGATAACCTGCAAAACCGAGCAATTACAACAAGTTCTTGATACACTAAAGAATCCGCCGGCATTAGTCATTACCGACAGTCAAGCCTTTTCAGAAGTTGAAAAAATCATTCCAAAAGATTGTCGTTTGACAAGTTTCAGCATTTTGTTAGCACGCCAAAAGGGCGATTTTTTAGCCTATTTGAAAGGTACGCCACATATTGAAAATATGAAAGACGGCGACAAAATTCTAATTTTGGAATCCTGCACACATCAAAGCAGTTGCGAAGATATCGCTCGTGTAAAACTTCCGAATTTGCTGAAAAAACAAACGGGAAAAACCTTGCATTTCGACATTATTTCGGGCTTATCGCCAATTCCCAACGATTGGGAAACTTACGCTATGGTACTTCAATGCGGTGCGTGCATGATTACACAAAAACAATTACATAATCGCCTGAAACCGTTTATTGATAGGGGAGTGCCCATAAGCAATTTTGGTATGACATTGGCTTATTTGAGCGGAGTTTTTGATAGATCGGTTTTTCTTTTTAAAGAAAAAACGCTCTCATAAGCCGGGTTCTGTTTCTAATCTGTCATTTATCTCGACTTGCAATCGCTTGCAAGCTCTATCGTTCGACCCCCCGTCGTCGCCCGAGCCCGGCTTAGCAGACGGTATATTTGAACTTTCAACCCATGAAGTTTACCCCAAGCGTTTGTTGCCAAACGTTGCGGGAGCTCTTACCTCCCGTTTTCACCCTTACTCTTTGCTATGGACACTTCGACAAGCTCAGTGTCCTGCTCTGCTCCCTGAGCTTGTCGAAGGGAGCATCCGCTCAGAGCGGTAATTTTCTGTGGCACTTGTTGTCATTGCATTGCAATGCCTACCCGTTAGGTAGCATGGTGGCTCAGTGTTGCCCGGACTTTCCTCTGCAAAAAATTACAGCGACAGATCGGAGCGTTTTTTACTACTACAAAGTTACAAAAAAGATTTTGAATATGCAAATTTTTACAATTCTTTCCGAGCGTCTAAATTTTGGAGCATTGAACGTAAATCATATCCTTTTTTGTCTACTTGAAATGCTCCCCAAGTTGGTTGCAGAGCCTTTTCGGGACAATTGTAAACACATCCTAAACACATATCGCATCGATTCTCAAACTTTGGCAAATTTGCCTCCATTTTAATATTTGATGAACAGCAGTTTTTCGCACAAAGTCCGCAACTTGTGCAACTATCTAAAACGTTTATTCCGTTTCCGAATTTGTGGGTGCTGTTTTGTGCGGTTCTTCCGAGTGGTGTCAGCAGGTAGTCAATCCAGTAAATCAGTTTTCTGCCTCTTTTTTCTGTTGCGATGGCTTGGGCAATTTTTTCTATTTTAGTTGGAAGTTTTGAAAGCAGGCAGATGTATTTTGGTTTTTCGGGTACGTTTTTCCAATTGTTGGGCATCCTGACCATGTCTTGATAGATTACGTCAAAACCTCGTTTTTTTAGGAGCTTTCGGGTTTTGTATCTGCAAGCGGTGTTGGTAAGAGCGTTTCCGGCACCGGCAACCGAGATTATGGCGGTTTTACAGCGATTTGCTGTTAGATGTTTTGCCCACTCGAAAATCGTACTTGGCGGATTAAATGAGTGCACGGGGAAAATCAAAATATAATAATCGACATCGAAAGTTCTGGTTTCTTTGATATCGGCTCTGTAAATTCGATTAACAACGACATTATTGTTTTCGGCTTTTAATTTTTCTGCCAATCGTTCGGCAATCAGTTGCGAACCGCCTGTTCCGGTGTAATAATCGATGCGAATATTTTTCATCTAATCTGTTTTATTTTTCAATTCTGTCAACAGTAATAACTCTAAATGTGTTTGAATTTACTGTTATTCTGATGTTGTGCTCGAGATTTGCGATGTAGTAGTTTTTTCCTGTTTTTTCAAAATATTTTTCATCGGTTTTTTTGATAACATCGAACATTAATTTTTCTATTTGCTCTTTTGAGAGTATCGTGCCGAGTTTTTTGTTTATTCTTTCGTAAACAAGTTCGGTGTAGCAAATATTTTGAAGGATTTTATCTTTCATTCACGTGAAAACTACTTTTGTTTACTACGTATAAACAAAGCGATAAACGCCAAGATTCCCGGAAGAATACCAACGATGTACGGAAAAAAGAAAATTACTTCAATAATTCCGAGCACAACGGTTGCCGTTGCGACAATCCACAATAGCTTCGTGTTCGCTTCATTCTTCGTGCAAGATAACATCCAAAGTAAAATTCCAAGAAGTAAGGCTAACAAAATGCCACAGAAAGTGGCTCCCATGACAAAGTCGCGGAACTCGGCAGGTAGAGCGGGATTCTGAGGGCTTACAAGTGTGCTAATGAGTAACGTTAAGCCGTGGAGTAGCATGATGATTGATGCTATTTTTAGGAGGATTTTTGGTGATTTCATAATCTCATTTTTGTTTGCGTATTAACTACGCAGATTTACCATATGCAGATTTTTGTTTTAAATTCAAATTATTTCTTCTGAATCTAAAGCTACTTCTTTTATACGATATTGTCTAATTTCTTCTATTTCCATTTTATTTTGGTCGAAAATCACATAATTGACTCCGCCTTTATGTACTGAGCTTTCAAAAACTATTCCATCAGCCTCTGTAAAATGCTTTATATACTCGCAAATAAATTGAGTTGGGATATATTCTATTTCTGAATCGAAGCGACGAAGAGGTTTTGACAAATCTTTGCTTACCGCCTTAAAAAATAAATTCTTTTTAGCTAAAAATTTAATCCTGCCGTCCCAATCCATAATACTCTCCTTCGATGTAAAATCAACCAATTTAATCGAAATGCCCGACTTAGCTTTGAATGTTGCAACAAATATAACATCTAAATAAACAGCACGTGTCTCATAAAATGTAGTTTTGAATGATTGGCAAAGATATAAATAGGGTATTCCATGAGGGTTAGACCTGCCTGCTGTTGCTTTCTCTTTTGGTGGGCAAAACAAGTCTACCTCTGTAAAAACGCTACCTTTTTCTTGAATTCGCCCTCTATAAAACTTTTTTTCAGTAATATTAGACGTAGCGTCATTAAACACCTTGTCCCACTCCAAATCTTCGGTATTAATCAGAAACCGTCGTTCTTCTTTTATTTCCTTCTTTAAAGATTCCCATTTGCTTACATAGTTCCTCACTTCTTCTATGTACTGCACCCCGTCGGCTGAAATTAGATGATTTGATTGTGTTGTCTCAAGCAAAGCATTAATCAATCGCTGTTGATCTATTATTTCAGGATTAATCAAGTCCCAATCAATAGCGAGTAATTCCCACAAAGATTTTCCGGTAAGCGAATTTTCAAAAATGGAAAAAAATTCATGGAAGATGTCGGACAGCTCCACTATAGGTAGGACTTTCTCGTTGGTGTTGCCACAAAAATTACAATCACCAAAATCCTTTGAGTTGACTCCAATATACCTCTTCAATTCTTCGTCAATAAAACAGTTTGCACAGATATTCATCTTATGAAATTGTAGAGTTAATTAATTCGAGATGGTTAAGGATAGATATTTTCTTTACCATGCCTAATCCGGGGTATTGCGCATTTTTGGCATATTCAGATAATTTTTCTATTGCCTTTGTTCTTGGTAATTGCTGTTTATCCCAAAATGTAATAGCCTTTTCTGTCGCTTCTCCAAATTTACCCTGAACGTTTGTTCGGTCATCGTTGGTATTAGATACAAAATGCCCAATGAATATCTGCTCTTCATTTTTCTTAAAAGTCAGGTGAATAGCTACCGCAAAAGGCAACAAGCCACCATCTATATAACTCTTTGGCAGTGTTGTATAATCAGAAAAACCGACAAAACCTTCTTGTTGATAGAATGCAAAATCTTCAGAAAAACTTTCTTCAGGAACATGTAAGTAGTCCTTGTTTTTCGCTTGTTGATTAAAACTATCACTCATGAGAATAAGTTCTTTATTAAGAGAGAGAAGTTTAC
This sequence comes from Bacteroidales bacterium, assembly GCA_009785505.1. Taxonomy (GTDB): domain Bacteria; phylum Bacteroidota; class Bacteroidia; order Bacteroidales; family P3; genus WRKV01. The sequence goes on along the minus strand of WQWA01000009.1, from coordinate 4,412 downwards.
GTTTGACTGTCCGACTGTCAGTTATGATAACTTTTGAAATTTGAGTTAGCGAGAAAAATGTATTAAATTCTTGACTTTGAACATCTCCACCTTCGTAAAAAATAATGACATTCTGAAAGTTATAATCAGTTATTTTTTGAGCAATGACCGAAAAATTATCTTTTACGAAAAACACCGGGCACCAACAAGTTTGATCAGATAGCTCATTTTGTAATTCTCGCATTATCAGGTCTGTTCTGTTGATGATGTCACCCACTTGTGGATTTAATACCAATCCAAATATTAAGGACTTTTCTTTCATTTTTTGAATAGCCAATTTCATGCTATTGAAAGTTTCCTTTACTGGTTCTATAATCGGAAAGACATGAAAACTGCCTGAATTAAATTCTACAAAATCTCTCAAAGCAAGTAGTTCAAATTGTTTTCCTCTTAAAAATGGATAATACATAGTTATTTTTTTATTGAGATTGACAAACTATTTTCTAAAGCTAAGTATTGTTGCTCAGTTAGTTTTAAACTTAAACAAATTTGCCTTAAAGCAGAGTTGAATTTTTTCAGCTTTGCTGTGTTCGATTTTCTTTTTTTTACTTCTTCAATATAAAGTTGATTCAGATGTTCAGGCGGAATTTGAGTTATTACGGCATCACAAATAGAAAACATATTAAACGCATTCATCTCAGGCAAATATCCTAAATATTCTCTCACTATATTTTTATATTCTTGCGTTTTTACAGAACGCATAACAAGGTAAGGGTCTATTTTTCTATTTTCAATGGCATCTCTTTCTTTGTGCAGAACAAGTCTGCCTCTTTCAAGTTGCATAGTAAAAATTCCGATTTGACTGGGTAGAGAAATGTAGCGAGATAAATGTTTATGCTCAACAACTACATAACATTCATTGAAAAGTTTTTGATAATTAGAAATTTGCCCATCTATTCTTTTTTTGCTGTCAAATTTTGATTTTATTTCGAATACCTTACTGTTTCCATTAAAAATAACAAGATCAGCGACAGAGTTTCCTGCGTTAAATTCATTAATCGCGATTGTATCTTTGGTGCCGTATTCTTGGATTAATAGTTTGTTTATAACAGTATTTTTAAAGACATATTCATTACGATAGCTTTTTTCGAGCTGTTTATATGTATATTTAACGTAATCCAAATATGAAAAAATGCCATTTTCCAAAAACTCTTGATCAAGACGTTTTATTTTCAGATCTAAAAATGAAAAATCATTTTTTCGAAGTAGTTTTATAAAATTTCCACTTGAAAAGATTGAAGCGTAGCTCCTCCACTTGTCAGAATTACTATCTGAATTAAAGGTGTTCATTCTGATAATATCAATCTATATTAGGTTTATTTTGAGTTGTTATTTGGAAATAATTATCTCTAATCAATCCTCTTATATTAAATTATCACAAATAACCCTGCAAAGATACAACATTTTTTTTGATTTTGCAAAGATTATCGTCGTTTTCTGATTTTAGTATTTGAGTGTCTTTTTTTTCTTTTTTACGCCCCCTATTTTTCAAATAACAATCTCCGCCATCGACCGCTTCGGGACAAAATGTGTGCCACTTTCGTCACGATAATATCGAATATCACTATTCTCAACATCAGTGATAACAACATTTTCAATAGGTTTCCCAATTGCAACAACCATTTGCGGTTCAAGATTTTTCGGCAACTCCAACTGCGTTCGCATACTCTCTTTCTTGACGCTTGTAAACATGCATCCGCCCAAACCTTCACTAACCGCAGTCAATAAAATGGTTTGTGCAACAATGCCTTGATCGTATTCCGATTGTTGTGCAATATCCATATCGTTGCATATCACGATATATGCCGTAGGGCGCTCGCCCTGCACAGGTCGTCCGTTTTCCAAATAACCTGCCCAAGAGATATTGTTGAAAATAGTTTCGTTCGTTTTTGGCTCCGTTGAAACAAAAAACTTCAACGGCTGGAAATTCCTTGCCGATGGCGTATTTCGAGCTAAATCAATCCACGAAAGAACTTGATTTCTTTCGATGCTGAAACTCTCGTCGTAGCGACGATAGCTTCGGTTTTTCAAAACTAAATGTTGTAGATTCATAATACTATTTTCCTATTTTCATTCGTTCCCAAAGCCAATTCGGAATCAACTTCCAAAAGAACACTAAAACAGCATATCGCCAATCAATAATTACACTGCGCTTATGTTTGCGTAAGGCTTTGATAATTTTTTTTGCGACATAATCCGATTGCATTTTTAACGGATAATTATGCTCATCGTTCAACAAATCTGTATCTACAAAACCCGGTTTTATATCAGTAAATTTTATGTTCAAATCTTCTATGCGAGCCAATTGCACAAGACTTTGGATATAGGTGTTTTGAAAGCGTTTTGAGGCAGAATACGATGTTGAAACACCAAGCCCTTTTGTTCCTGCAATAGAACTGATCACAGCTATATGTCCGGGCTTATCTGCTGTTTTGAAATAATTGAACGCCGTTGTAACCATACGCGAAAACCCCAAAACATTCGTGTTTAAGATTTGAAGTTCTAAGTCCAAATTCAAATCCCGATTTTGCCTGCCGATTCCCGATGACAAGAAAAATAAATCCATTCCTCCGAGTTCGTCAATTAACTCAAGCAGCGTTTCCGAGGCGTTTCCCGAAGTTACATCAAGTTGTTTCGTTACAACTTGATCAGGATATTTTTCCTTAAATTCTTCAAGAAACGGCAATCGTCGTGCGGCGATGCCAACCTTGTAGCCCTCTGAAATTAACAGCCTCGAAACTTCTTGTCCGATTCCGGATGATGCTCCTATGATTATTGCTTTTTTCATTCTGCATTTTTTTTCTGATACTACAGCTCCAAATTTGCAGCCCATTCAGTAAACAAATACTGCGAATTACCGATGTTTTCGCGATTAACATTGAAAGCGTCAATGATATTTGCGTCAGGTAACCAACCACGCAGATCTTCTACACTTTGAATGTTGTCGCCTCTACCGCTGGTGCTAAACAAAACCACAGTCTTTCCCGATAAATCGTATGTTTCGATGAATGTGCGAATCGCCATGGGAACTGTATTCGCCCATATCGGATAGCCTAAAAAGATAATATCGAAATTATCAAAATTTTCCAAACTGTAAACAAGTTCGGGTCTCACATCGTTTGCAAGCTCGTAACGGGCTCTTTCGACAACTTCTTGAAAATCTTCCGAGTATTCAAGCACGGTTTGGATTGTAAATAATTCTCCACCGACAACTGCTTGGATGTGCTCGGCAGCGGTTTTAGTGTTTCCGGTGAGGGAAAAATACGCAATTAGGATGTTTTGATCTTGTGTAGATGTTCTGTTTCCGCAAGCAGTTGTGATTACAGTGAAAACGGCGATGATGATGATTAGTGCATTTCTTTTCATTTCATTATTTTTTTTTGATGGTACAAAGATACGATTTTTTTGTAAATCTATTGTTTTTTTCGTATCTTTGCAAAAACTTTACTTATGAAAAAAATTTTTCTCCCCTTAATTCTATTTATTTTTGCGTTGAACACCTTTGCACAACGAAATGTTCGTACAGCTCCGCAGCCACCACCAACTCCTAGAAACGTAATCCTGCTTATCGGCGATGGTATGGGCACCGCACAAGTGTTCACTCTGATCAGCACGGTAGAAGACAATTCTATTGTAAGATTTCCGGTTATCGGCTATCAAAAAACGGCATCGGCAGATAACTTTGTTACGGAATCTGCGGCTGCAGGAACTGCCTTGGCAACAGGACGAAAAACCAACAACAACATGGTTAGTGTCTGTCCGGAAACCGGAGAGCCCATGACAACATTGGTGCAGTCTGCAAATGCAAGAGGCCTATCCACCGGAGTGATTGCTTCTTGCTGCATCACACACGCTACGCCTGCGGCTTTTCTGTCGCACAGCATTCACCGTCGCAATTATGAAGAAATTGCCGAAGGTATTGTAAACACAAATCCAACGCTGTTTATCGGTGGCGGGAGAAATCGTTTTGAACAACGAAGAGACAACCGTAATCTTTCGGACAGTTTGAGAGTACGAGGATTTCAGGTACTTTACACGTTGGAAGACATAAAAAGAACACAAAATCCAAAAATAGCCGGACTGCTGTGGGACATACATCCGCCATCTATGGCTGACGGCCGTGGCGAATTTCTAAAACCGGCAACACAAAAATCTATTGAGCTTCTTAATCAAAATCCGAGAGGTTTTTTCTTGATGGTTGAAAGTGCACAAATTGATTGGTTGGGGCATGATAATGATTTTGAGGCTCTAGTTGAAGAATTGAAAGATTTTGACAACACAATTCACGCTGTTTTAGAATTTGCAAAAAGAGACGGCAATACGTTGGTTATTGTTACCGGCGACCATGAAACCGGTGGATTATCAGTGCATAG
>WQWA01000008.1 GCA_009785505.1 Bacteroidales bacterium | reverse complement strand
GATAAGTTCATTTTCATCAACATTGATTCCATTGTCTTGATAGTACTTCGCGAGTTTTTTGCGATAGGACATATTACCCGCCGAATGACTGTAATCAATCAGTTTGAGCGTGTTGTTACGAACTGCTGCGAGTGCACCTTCGGGAGCTTCGACATCAGGTTGACCGATATTCAGGTGGTAAATGTGAATACCGCGTTTTTTCGCATCTTCTGCGTACGGAACCAGTTTCCTAATCGGAGAAACCGGCATTTGAATAGCTTTTTGTGAGATTGTTGGCATATTTTTTGTTTATTATTTTTTACTGGGTTGTTCTTGGAATTACTCTACCTGTGATGCGTAGAGTAATTCGATGTGTATCGTCGACGGAATTTGAATGTACGACGGCAGCTCTACCGATATGTCCGATACGGTTGGTATCATAGTGAAGAGTTATCGAACCAAATTCGCCCGGCATGACCGGCTCGCGAGACCAAGTTGGTCTTGCACAAGCGCATCCGGTTTGTACATGTGATAAAACCAGCGGTTCCGAACCCACATTTCGGAATGTGAATACGGCATCGCCATCGGCGCCTTGTTCGATTTCACCGTAATCGTGTACGAGTCTTTCGAATTCAATTTTCGGTCCTTCTGCAGTAGGAACAAATACGGGAACTTCAGGAACCGCAACTTCCCCCCGACGAGCAGAGCGGTTTCTTTGAGCATCTGCAGAATATACCACAAATGCGATCAATGCGAGAGTGCAAAAAATCCTTTTCATATTCTTGAAATGTTAAACTATCTGGGAGTTACGTTTCCGTTGACACGAAGTATAACACGATCGCTTCTTCCGTTCGAAAGAACTGTAATGGTGCTCGCCCTCGGACCAACAAGATTCGTATTGTAGTGAAGAGCTATCACACCTTCTTGTCCGGGCATAATCGGTTCGCGAGTCCAGTTTCGTATGGTTACGCATGCAGCACAACCTTGTCGGACGTCGAACAAAACCAAAGGCTCCGAACCAATGTTTTTAAACCTGAAATCGATACTGCCGTCGGCGTTTAAAGCTATATCGCCAAAGTCGTGAGTTGTTTGCTCAAACTGAATTTGCGGTCCTTGAACACTCGGTACAAAATCGGAAGCAACAGTTTCATCAACTAAATTAACACGCTGTTGCTGGGCATTCATCGAAACCGCCGTAAAAATCGCTAATACAAGAATGCAAAGATTTTTTTTCATGCTCATTGTAGTTTGTTTTTATTGCAAAGATACAACTTTTTTTTGAAATAGCAAAAAAAAACCGGAGAAAGTGAATACTCCCTCCGGTTCTGAATCTTATTTTTTATACCGTTTTTTGTACGCAAAGTAGAAAACTTGCGGAAGTACAGCGAATGTAAGCACCATCGCAATAATCATTCCACCTACAACCATGATGGCTATGGGCTTTTGAATTTCGGAGCCCAAGCCTGTTGAAAGTGCGGCGGGGAGTAATCCTACTGATCCCAATAGAGCAATCATTAAGATAGGTCTTGCACGATCTCTCACGCCTGCGGCGATAGCATTTTGGAGATTTCTTGTTGAACGGAGTTTTTCCTTGATGTTTTCGACAAGCAAAAGACTGTCGGTAACGGTAACACCAAATAAGATAGTGAATCCTACTCCTGCGGATATTCCGAACACGGTTCCGGTTGCCAAAAGCGACAAATAGCCTCCGATAAAAGCAAACGGGAAAGCTGTACCTGCGGTGATCAACGTATCTTTCACGTTGCCAAAATTCATGTAAAGCAGAAACAAAATGAGCAACAGAGCCACCGGAACAACCACAGACAGTCGTCTCATGGCGCGTTCCATACTTTCGAATTCGCCTGCCCAGACAATGCGATTTTCCGGCAGTATTTCAATGGTTTCTCTGACTCGTGCTTGTGCTTCGGCAATGGCACTTCCCATATCTCGACCTCGAACGCTGAAACCTACAGCCACGAAGCGACTATTGCCTTCGCGATAGATAAATGCAGGACCGGTAACAAATTCAATATCGGCAATTTCACTCAAAGGCACTTGCACACCTTCTTCTAACGTTGGAACGAGAATATTTCCAATAGCGACTTCATCATTACGATGCTCTTCTGCGAAACGTAAACGAACATCAAACGTACGCTCATCTTCAAAGAATGTTGTTGCTGTTGTGCCACCGATGGCCATTTCTATCACGGCTTGTGCATCTTCCATCAAAACGCCATGACGTGCCATACGCGTTTGATTCAAACGAATTTGTAATTCGGGCAACCCAACACTGCGAAACACACTAACATCTTCAATCCCACTAACATCACGAATAACGTAGGCTATTTCATCGGCAACAGCCTCTAACTGGAAAAGGTCTCTTCCAAAAACATTGACGACCAACGAACTTTTTACACCGGAAACATATTCTTCAACATTATCCTGAATCGGCTGGCTGAAGCCAAAATCGATACCCGGAAATACCTCAAGCACTTGCTGCATCTCATCAACGAGGTCGTCTTGCCTCACTCGGCGAGACCATTCTGTACGAGGTTTCAACTCAATATGAAATTCGATATTGAAAAATCCTGTGGGATCTGTTCCGTCATTAGGACGTCCGGTTTGTGAAAGAATGAAATCTACTTCCTCAAATTCGCGTAATTTGGATTTCATTTCTCGGGTCAAACGTACAGATTCCTCAAGGCTAACGCTGTTTGGAAGGGTAGCACGAACATAAATTGCACCCTCGTTGATTCGTGGAATAAATTCCGTTCCATGGTTTAAAAATCCTATCACACAGGCAATCATCACTACTGAAGAGGCTGCGATAGTCAAACGCTTGCGACGTGCACAGACTTCGTATATCCAAATAACCGATTTGATGAGAGATCTCGAGACTACGTTATCTTTCTCACGAATCGGTTTTGTCAGAAGAACTTTACACATTACAGGAACGAACGTCAGAGCCAATATTAACGAGCCTAAAATAGCATAACCCAATGTGAAGGCGAGTGGCGAGAACATTTTACCTTCCACTTGTTGGAATGCGAAGATAGGCAGTAGAGCCACAACTGTTGTGAGCTGTGCAAAGAAGATTGCCGGAGCCACATTTGACGCACTGTTTCTGATGGTTCCCGTTTTAATGAGATTGCTATAGCGCTCTTCTGAGTAGCCGAGTTCTTTATTCTTTTTGCCGAGCATCACGAAAACTCGCTCGACGATGACCAACGTACCTTCGAGCAATAGTCCGAAATTGAGTGCACCCATTGAAATGAGATTCGCGGGAAGCCCCTGAATCCGCAACATAATGACCGTAAAGAGGAAGGCTATCGGAATTACCAATGCTGTGATAAGCGTAACACGCCAGTTGAAAAGAAACAAAAACAGAATACAGGTTACAAGAAAAATACCTTCGAGCATATTTCTGGCAACGGTTCTAATGGTTGTATTGACCAATATCGTGCGATCGATAAACGGCTCAACTCGTACATCCGGAGGAAGAATGTGATTGTTGAGTTCATCAATTTTTGCGTGAAGTCGTCTGATAACTTCGCTTGGATTTTCTCCGCGAAGCATGACAACGATACCTTGTACTACATCGTAATCATCGTTTAGTCCGACCTGTCCCAAGCGGGGCATTGAAGACACCGCGACCTCTGCAACGTGTCCAACTCGCACCGGAACGGAACCACGCACGTCAATCAGTATATTTTCTATATCTTCGATGCTTTGAAGCAATCCGATACCACGAACAGCAAAAGCTTGATTGCCTCTCCGTATCATATCTCCGCCAACGTTGATATTACTGCTTTCTACGGCTTCGAGAACTTCCAATGCCGAAACACCGTAGCTATTCAATTTTACAGGATTCAAGCGAATTTCGTAGATTTTTTCTTCTCCTCCGAAACTCACAACATCAGCTACGCCGGGCACAGACAATAGCTCGCGTTGTACGACCCATTCATCGATGGCGGTAATTTCACGAATATGCCTGTCGCTTCTTATGACATAGCGAAAAATTTCGCCTGTAGCCCCCGATGGAGGCTCTATTTCAGATTCGGCATCTTCAGGCAAATCAAGTCCCATCACACGCATGGAGGCAAATGTTTGGGCGTAAAAATCATCAACGCCTTCTTCGAAAAGAACGGTTACAACAGACAATCCGAACAAGGAAGTCGAGCGAACTTTAGTTTTTCGCGGTATGGAGTTCAATTCGCGCATCACCGGAAGGGTGATGAATTTTTCAACCTCTTCGGCACTGCGACCCGGCCATTGTGTGATGACACGTACACGTGTGCTGGTAACATCCGGATAAGCCTCAATGGGCGTATTGATTGTTGCTATAATACCGGCTACGACCAACAAAAACGTCATAAACAGTACGAAAACGTGGTTTCGCAACGAAAAGGCGACTATATCTTTAACAAATTTGTGCATAATTATCTTGCTCTAAGGGAGGAGTGAATCAATAGTTGGTTTTTTACAACGACTTCTTCGTTTTGCGATAATCCGTGAGTAATGTATGCAATATCGTTGAAACGTCCTTGCACGGTAACTTCTCTGCTTTCAAAGGTTTCGTTGCCTGTTTGCACAATTACAAAGTGGCGGTTGCTGTCGAAAATCAGGGCTTCCGATGGAATTGTCACGGCAAGTTGTCCGGTTTCATTGGTTAATCTCACATCGACAAACATTCCGGGGATGAGCTTCAAATCCGGGTTCTGCATAACGATTCGTGCTCTTAAAACATTTTCTTCGGGGTCAAAAATATGCGTCATAGCATCAATTGTACCGTGAAAAACTTCGTCGGGATGAGACACTGTAGTTACAGATGCATTCATACCAATTCTAACGAACCGAAGGACACTCGGATGCACATTTACAGTTACCCACACCGAACTCAAATCCGAAATTACGAAAAGAGGCTCATCGGCATCATCGGAAATCGTGCTACCCGATGCCAATGCTTCCGCTGTCAAAACGTGACCTGATATGGGTGCTCTTACAAAAAACAACCCCGTTTGACTGTCCATTCCGTAGATAGACAGCGTGTTTGTCAAATGGTTGACTTCGGCTTGGGCTTGTATCTTTTCGGCTTCTACTTCCAACAATTCTCTTTCGGAAAGCATATTGTCCTCGAACAATGCTCTTGCTGACTGATATTCGCGTTGTGCCACTCTTAACTCGGCTTGTGCTGAAATTTTTTCTGCATAAAGTTCGTTCAAATCCGCACTGCGAAAACTTATCAGGTTTTGTCCTTTTTGAACTCTATCGCCGGCTGAAAAAAAAGCACGTTCCACAGTACCGGATACAAGCGGAGTAAAATTGACGGTTTGTCCGGGATTGGTTTCGATTCTTCCTGTGAGCATTAATACTTCTGTTCGATAGCTCAAAACAGCTTGTTCGGTTTTTACGGAATTCCAAAATTGTGCATTTCTGTAAGCTTCGGGCTCTTGGGGTCTTGAATTACATCCAACAAATATGACTAAAAGAGCGATGAGAGGGAAGATTGTTTTTTGTTTCATATGGTTGTTTTTTGTCGTCATTGCGAGCATAGCGAAGCAATCTATGTAGCACTTAATGGATTGCTTCGGCACTCTGTGCCCCGCAATGACGGTGTGATTAAAATTCCGTTGTTCCGACAGCGTATTGCAAAGTCTGAAACGTCGTAATCAAATTTTTTCTTGCAGTTAAAACGGTTTCTCTGTTGCTTTTGTATGTTTCGATAAAATCTAAAAACTCCAAAATTCCGATGTTTCGAAGCATCAAATTTCTGAGCGAAACATCTAACATTGCATCCAATTCCGATGCCAAACTTTCTCTACCGCTTATTCTTTCGTAAAGTCTGTATGCCATTAAAAAATTCTGATAGGCTTCGGTAACTTCGTGTCGAACGATGTTTTTTTTCTGTTGGTTTAAAAAATCGGACTGTTCAATGCTGAGTCTTGCGACTCTGATATTGCCTTGATTGCGGTCCCAGATGGGCAAATCCATACTCACGCCAAAACCGACAAAGTTTTCCAAGGGTCCATCATGACGATCGAAAAAAGCACTAAATGTCAAATCCGGTATGCGATGCGATCGTTCGTAACTCAATTCTCTTTCGTGAAATACGGTTTGCAAGTTGTAGGCTCTGAGATCCGGTCTGTTTTCCATGGCAAGTTCCAAAAGATTCAACAACGAAATATCAACCGGATTTCTGATAGCTTCATTTTCGGGAACTATGGTCAGATGGATAGTTGGTGGGATATTTAGCAATATTTTCAATGTCGTTTGCAGAGCGTTCATCTCCATAAAATGTTCAAAAATCTCGCTCTCTACCTCTTGCAATTCCGATTCGAAACGCAGTAGTTCCATTCTTGAGATATTGCCGAGTTCCACTTGTCTTCTGTGAGATTCGACAACTTGTGTCAATAAATCTAATTCACGATTGAGTACACCCATAAAGGCTTGCATAAATATCAATTCGTTCACGGATTCTTGCAATTCCAATCTGAGACTTCTCAAAAGATCTTCAAATTCTGCAACAGTGATATCTCTTGACGTTTCTTCCATGCGGATCGCTCTACGTCGTGTGCCACCCATTTGAATCATTTGACTGAGTTCGACGCTAAATTGCGGGCTTCGTGCAAAATTTTCACCGTCTTCACTTGTTGACCAGAAATTAATGTCGCCGATGCTTAGTTCCGGATTTTCCCAGCGTCTTGCTTGTGCAATCTCAGCATCAGCAATGTCAATGTTCAACCTTTCAGCTAGAAGTTCCAAGTTTTGGCTGATAAACAAATCTTCGATTTGTCTTGGACTCAACGCCAATGTGTCCGACGTTTGCGCCGGACACATTGTTGAGCCAACAAACCAAATAACCAAAATTACGATATATTTTCTCATGATAAATCCCAATTAATTTTTGACGGGTGCAAAATTACACATCAAAAATTAATTGGGATTTATAAGAGGATTAGAAGTAGATTAGAAAATATCAGGGCTTAATTTTATTGAACTATTCGCCCTTGTCTCGAGAATTGATGTCTGTTGCCTCTATCGAAATTTAAAACCCATCGGAAACCGCCGGTTAGCCACCAACCTTCTCTGAGGTCGTTGTCACCTCCTAATCCGCTCCCGAAACCAATGTCAAACTGGAAGTCGTCGGAAATAAAATAGCGGGCTCCCAATTGCCAAGCAAATCCGCCTTGACCTCTGATATAAGGGTCTCCGCTGATAAATTCCGCAATGCCGTACAAATCTCTCAATCCTGTGGTAAATTGTGTTCCGATACCCCAAATCAATCCCCAATCGTCTCCATCAGGATTATTGTCCATCCAGGTTGCTCCCACAGAAGCGTGGAGCAACAGTTGTTCTTCCATCCCGATAGCTTGAGTAAACGAAAAAAATCCCAAGCCACCCGGTCTTGGTGCTCTAAAAGCCGGACCGTCATCTTCAGATGTGCGAAACGGACGGTTGCCAAAGGGTAGATCGCTTCCTATTGCAAAAGTTACTCCGGGCCAGCTATTGGGTTCAAAGTTTCGAATCAAAAATTTTGCTTGAATCAAAGGTGCTGTCCAAGAATATCGCCATCTATAATTTCCTTCAGCTCCATCAACTCCGGGAACGTAACCGCGTTGGAGTCCTTGAAATCCGATTAGGTTCATTTCAAGCCAATGGGTTATTCCATAATTAAAAGAGTGCCAAATTTCAGCTGTCTCTCCTGTCACATAAAACCAGTTAGCCACTTCAGCACGTCTAAAGCCTATAAGAGTGGCATCATCAGTAACAAAAGGTCTAACAGCTATAGATTGGGTTGTGATTGCTACAAAAACAAAAAACAACAAATACGATTTTTTTACATAGTTTTTCATACAAATAATTTTTGAAAGGTTCATACTTTTATTTTGGAGTGAAAGGGTTCGTATTTTTTTCAGCGTGCAAAGGTACGGCTTTTTTTTTAGAAAAGCAAAAAAACGAAAAAAAACTTGCAAAGTCCAATTTTATTTCGTATTTTTGCAAAAAAATTACAAAAATAAGGATTAAAATGATATTTGAAATTCGTTTAAGCAACTTTTTTTCTATCAAAGACGAAATTGTCTTGGATATGAAAGCAGGTAATGGAAAATCGAAAAATATGCAAAAGTTACAGGCGAACACGTTTGCATACGAAGACGAGCGAATACTAAAATCCGTTGCCATTTATGGTGCAAACGCTTCGGGGAAAAGCAATATCGTTAAAGCCATACGATTTTGTGCATCTATGATTTTTACTTCACATGCACATAATGAGAATACTGTTTTTAACTTTTTTCCGTTCAAATTTGAGGGTTACGCACAGAAACCAAGTAGTTTTCTAATTCGTTTTGTGTTACACGGCGTGGAATATGAATACTCATTTTCGTTGACAACAAATGAAATTATCAGCGAAGAACTCCACTATTACCCCAACGGACGAAGAGCAAAAATTTTCACACGAAACGAAAATGAACACAAGAGCAAGAGCGAGATTTATAGTTTTACATCTGTCATTCGTAAACCTATGGATGTAGCAGAAAACACATCTCGCAAAACCTTGTATATTTCTCGTGCAAGCCAAATGGACAGAGAATTACCAAAGGAAATTTTTCGCTACTTCAACGAAACATTTATTTTGAATTATTTGAATTACAGCAATCAAGAGATAGAAGCCTTGTTTTTGCAAAATAAAAACACTCTACTGAAAGCATTAAGCATTGCTGATAGTGATATTGTCGATATTAACGTAAGAAAAGAAGCACATCCTGAAAAAAGAGTCTTTGTTACTGTAACAGAAACAGAAAATAAAATTTCTTCGCAAGACATAACGAAAGAACATTTGATTTTTCAAACATTTCATAAAGCAAACGACAAAATCCCGTTCGATTTATTTGCGGACGAGTCTGCCGGAACACAAAAACTATTCTTCATTATGTTGAGCATTATTGATATAGTGAAAAACAATAAAATTCTACTGATTGATGAAATAGAGGGTAATTTGCACAGCAAGATTGTAGAGTATATCATTGGGCTGTTTCACGCAAGTAAATCGGCACAAATTATTTATACCACGCACAATACGAATCTGCTTGACTTGACAAAATTACGAAAAGACCAAATATATTTCGTAAACAAGCATGATGATGGGTCGAGCGATTTGTATTCTCTTTACGATTACAAAGATTTTCGTGACACAATGGATGTTGAAAAAGCCTATTTACAAGGGCGTTTCGATGCTATTCCATATATTGACAATTCGGAAGACACGCTAAAGCAACTAATCAATGAGTAGGCGAATATCAAAAGGCAAAGAAATTCGCCCCACATTTTTTGTGTTTTGTGAGGGCGAAACCGAAGAGGCATACATTGCTTTCTTGCGTTCACGATACCGTGTACCCATTGAAATTGACCCCAAAATAGCAAGAAACGGCATTACGGAAAAATACATTAACAACTACAAAAAACAAAGAACCAGGCACCCAAAAGATAAAACGTTTTTGATTTACGATTGCGATGTGCCGGAAACAACAGAAAGGTTGAGGAAAATCAAAGATGTTGATTTGCTCCTTTCAAACCCTTGCTTTGAATTGTGGTATTTATTGCACTATCAGCATCAAACGGCAAGTTTACCAACCAAAGACTGTGAGCAGAAAATATGTGGTATGATTAAAGAATACAAAAAGGGACACCTCGACGAAAAAATGAAATCAACGATAGTCGCCAATCAAAACGAGGCTATCAAAAGAGCCGAAAGCCTAATCAAGGCGGATGTTCCGGTTGAACTTAACAATCCTTCAACGGATGTGTATCGCTTTGTGGAAGAGCTGGAAAAGGTAAAATAACAGCGGTTTCAACTTAAAATTATGATTCTAAACAACAAAATAACAGTAAAAAACTACAAATGTTTCGACTCCACAGGTGGTGGATTTGATAGGATTATGCCGATAAATCTAATAATCGGTAAAAACAATTCAGGAAAGAGTAGTCTTTTGGATTTAGTTAGTTTCATAATAGAACAAGATAAGGAGTTCATAGAAGTGGGCAGAGACAATTTGAATGCAGAAGTATTGGTTGAGCGAGTATTAACGGAAGAGAATGTTGTAGAAACTTTTAATCAAGTGCCTGGTGGCACCGCAGGTAGATCGCGTCATCATTTTGAATATATGGCAAGATTTGTTGGTAAGGCTTATACTTACAAGTTGGATCCAAAAGGAAAAAAAACGATTGTTAGCATAGAGCCAGAATTTATGAAGCATATGGAACAATATCTTGATATGTTGGCAAGAGTCTCGCCAGACCCATTTTCTGAGAAAATCTACTGCCACATCTCTGCTGAAAGAGATATCGTACCTGAAATACCACCCACAGTATACACGCTAGCCCCAAATATAGCACTCTCTTCTGACGGCTCTGGAGCAACAAAAGTGATACACGAAATTCTTAGTCACGCAAAAAGAGATAGCGATTTGATCGAAAAGGCACTGTTAGGCGGATTAAACACAATCGTTAATCCGGATATAAAATTTACCCGAATACTTGTACAGTTAATAGACCACGAATACTGGGAAATCTTTTTTGTAGATGCACATGGAAAACAAATTGCATTGTCAAAAATGGGAAGCGGGGTAAAAACTGTTTTGTTGGTCTTGCTAAATTTAACTGTTCGTCCTATTATTGAGAACAAAGACAAGAGCTCTTATGTATTCGCATTTGAAGAACTTGAAAATAATCTACACCCTGCATTGCAAAGGCGTTTGTATAACTATATTCGCAATTATTCCAAATCTAATTCAGCATATTTTTTTCTGACCACGCATTCAAACGTGGTAATTGATGCATTCGGAATGGACGAAAATGCACAACTAATTCACGTTATCAATGACGGTGACAAATCAACCTCTACAACCATACAGGCTTACCGTGAAACCGAGCATATTCTGAACGATTTGGGAATAAAAGCAAGTGACATTCTTCAAAGCAACGGAGTTATTTGGGTTGAGGGACCGAGCGACAGAAATTACATAAACAAGTGGCTTGAAATTTTAGCACCGGATTTGCAAGAGGGGTTACATTATTCAGTAATGTTTTATGGTGGAAGATTGCTCTCTAACCTGTCATTCGATTTTGATAGGTTCAATAAGGAAGTGATACCGCTCCTCAAAATTAACAGAAATGCCTTTGTCGTGCTTGATAGAGACGGCAGAACTTTGAACACAAAAATAAACGACACAAAGCAAAGAATTACCACAGAAATAGGAGAGAATAACTATTGGATTACAAGAGGAAGAGAAATTGAAAATTATTTATCAGACGAAACTGTTTCAAAATGGTTATCTGAAAAATACGTTTGTAAATCAGAATTTACAAACGATTCAGATTCCAAGTTTGAATACAGTATTGATAAAATCAACCAAAAAGTAAAATACAATTTGAACAAAACCGCTCTATCTTCCGAGATAGCAAAGTACATTGACGTAGCATCTATGGAAACATTAGACTTAAAAAAGAATATCGAAAACTTGATTGTTCAAATAAAAAAATGGAATTGCATTGACTTAAACTAAATTTGTTAAACCCCCAAAAAAAGTGTATCTTTGCAAAAAATAGCAAAAGACCACCTTTAAGTCTTGAGCCTAAAATTTTTTTCGTATGAGAATTCTCGTTGTAGAAGACAGCCGTCGTGTTAGTGATTTTTTAGTCAAAGGGCTTGAAGAAAGCGGTTTTGGCGTGGTGCTGGCGGAAACGGGATTAGAAGCCCAACGATTGATTACGGAAGAAAAATGGGATATAATTTTGTTGGACATCATGCTACCCGATATTGACGGACTTGAACTTTTGCAATACGCCCGATTTAAGAAAAATCATACACCAATCTTGGCACTCAGTGCATTGAACGAAACAGATGATAAAGTAAAAGCCCTCGAATACGGAGCAGATGATTATCTCTCAAAACCGTATCATTTCAAAGAACTCATTGCACGCATTCAAGCATTAACACGACGTGTAAAGCAAAATTACGATGAATCGTCAAATGTTCTGTCGTGTGATAATTTGACGCTTTATGTTGACGAACATCGCGTTGTTAGGGGCGAAAAGGAAATAAAACTGACGCTTCAAGAATTTAAACTGCTGAAATATTTGCTGGAAAATAAAAACAGAATTATGTCGAGAACGCAGATTTTAAACGCTGTTTGGGGCTATAATTACGACACCAACACTAATGTTGTCGATGTTTACATTTCTTATCTTCGAAATAAAATAGACATAACTAATTCGCCAAAATTAATCGAAACCATTAAAGGTATCGGCTACCGCATACGAACATCAAATTAGAATGAATATAAAAATCCAAACTCGACTAACTCTGCTTACTTCGGTTGTTTTCGGGATTGTTTTTGTGATGATATCCATGTTTATTTATGGATCATTCCGCAACAACGCAGAACGAATAATTTACAGAGGACTTGAAAAAATGGCTCTTCTCACGGCATATTTTTACCTTGAGGAAGATGAATTGAGCTACGAGGAGTTTGCTATAGTACGTCGTGATTTCCATGAACTGGTAACTATGAGTTATCAGGTTTACGACACAAATAATATAATTTGGCGTGGTTCGGAAACACCGCAAATCTGTGATTTGATTCTTGAAAAAATTCGTGAAGAAATGTCACTTTCGTTTGAGTTGGACGGTTTTTTTCATCACGGCATTTATTATCACGATAATCAAGGCGATTTTGTTATTATAACGAAAGAAAGCCGGGAGATGCTATCGGCACAACTCAATACCTTGCTTTGGATTTTGATTTTGGCATTTGTTGCCGGAATTTTGGCGATAATTCTTTTGAGTAGGTGGATTGCAAAATTGGCGTATCGTCCGTTTAGAGAAGTTATCAATCAAGTCAAAAATATTTCAACACAAAATCTAAGTGTGCAAATAACTTCGCCTAAAACAGAAGACGAGCTGCAAGCCTTAGTTGATACATTCAACGAATTGTTGTTGAAAATTTCGGAAACAGTAGTTATTCAAAAAAACTTTGTCAAGTATGTTTCGCATGAATTCAAAACGCCGTTAGCCTCTATTTTTGGGAATTTGGAAGTTTTCTTGATTAAAGATCGCAGTCCGGAAGAATACAAAGAATTAGCCGAAAAATTAATACAGGAAGTTCATCAATTGGAAAAAATATTGGATGCTCTGTTGATTATTTCTGATTTGAGAAAAGATATTGCCATTACGACATCAACTCGTTTAGATGAGTTGATTTGGGAAATTGTTGATCAACTGAAAAATTATTATCCAAATTCAAAAATCCTTGTCAATGTTGATATTTCACCGGAGGAAATGCATGCTTTAAGCATTTTCAAAGACAAAACACAGATGATAATGGCATTATTCAACCTGATTGAAAATGCCGTAAAATATTCCGGGGATTATTCTGCCGAAATTGAAATTTTCAAGAAAAAAGATACACTCTGTTTGTCAATTCGCGATAACGGCATCGGCATTCCGACCGACCAAATTCAACATGTGAGCAAACCGTTTTATCGAGCCGATAACACAAGTAAAGTCCAAGGATCAGGTATTGGATTGTCCATCGCTCTTCGTATTTTGGAAAAAAACAATATCCATTATGAAATTTTATCGAAAGAAGGGGAGGGTGTAACCGTTTTGCTAAAATTCAATGTTGATGACTAAAAAAAAAATCGTTGCAACGTTCTTTTTAGCACTTGTTTGCGTGGTTGTACCAAAAGCCCAGCCGAATTTTGGCGTGGAATATATCACAGATTTTCAGACGAATTTCGGACGGAACTACAATTGGTCTAATCTGCTACATCTTTCTCTCGAAATTCCGAGCGAAACTATCAACAAACGCTGGACAAACGGAAGATTTCTAATTCAAAGCAGAACGGCTTATCATCTTTTCGAGCGTGGTGTGATTGATGATTTGATGGGCTACAACAACATTTTGGGCGAAAGAATACCGTTCAGTTTGGCGATGCTTGGCTACCAACAGCAATGGGGGCGCTTTTCGGTGTTCTTTGGGGTTCGGAATATCAATCAGGATTATTTTACAGACCCTTATATGTCGCTGTTTACAAACTCCACGCCGGGCATGTTGCCAACGTTATCGTTTAATTTTCCGCTGGCAGATTATCCGTTTTCGGCAATATGTTTACATGCCGAATTTCAAATAACGGATAATTGGTTGCTCAAAACAAGTTTGTACAACGGCATTGCTCATAATCCTCAAAAAAAACCTCTCCGCTCTTTTAGGCTCAATCCTCGCAACGACGGCATTTTCAGTATTTCCGAAATAGTTTATACGCAAAATAGAATTGGGCAAGGCATATACTCTTTCGGTGTTGCCGCACATAGTTCAAGACGTATGAGACCGTCATTTTTTGCCGAAATAGAGCAATCTATATTCAAAAATGAACAACACGAAATGGGTTTCATTTTGCAAGCCGGATATTCGCACATAGCCACATCATTGGAATTAAACGATGGATTAAATGGCGACTCTAAATGCAAATCCATTCTTGGAATAGGTCTCTATTTCAGAGGTTTATTTGGTAAGGATAGGTGTGCTTTCGGCGTAAATTTTAATACTGCAAATTTTGTCGGAATTAGTGAACGTGCTTTGGAAATCACATGGCGATACCAATGGTTTGAACGCTTGGCGATACAACCTGCCTTTCACGTTGTCCGCACAGGTAGCCAAACAGGAACTGTTGGAATGCTCAGATTTATTTTTACGCTATAAGGTTTTCCACAAAATATTCTCTTGTGCTCGAAGCCACGTCAATTGGCGCTTGGCGTAGCGTCGCGAATGGGTCTTGATATCGGTAATGGCTTGCTCTAAAGAAATTTTTTTATCAAAATATTCGAACAGTTCCTTGTAGCCAACGGTATTCAAGGCATTCAAATGTTTGAATGGATATAATTTTTTGGCTTCATCAAACAATCCGTTTTGCATCATTGCATCTACACGCATATTGATGCGATTATATAATTCGTCTTTATCACGATTTAACGCAATGCGTTCGATGTTGAAATTACGTATTTTCTTTGTATTTGTGCGTAATTCCGAATACGGTTTTCCGGTTTGCAAACATACCTCCAATGCTCGCCGCAAACGCTTGTGATTGGCTAAATCAATTTGATTGTAAAACACCGGATCTAAAATTTTCAATTGAGCACGAAGCGCCTCAATGCCTTGTGTTTTGTAAAGTTCTTCAATATTTTCACGCAACTGCTCGTCAGGATCGGGCAGTTCGTCAATGCCTTGACAAACGGCATTCACATAAAGCCCGGAACCCCCAACCATGACAACAGCCTCATGCGTTTGAAACAAATTCTCCAACAACGCTAAAACTTCAGTCTCAAACTTCGAAACGCTGTAATAATCCTCAATGCCGATATGTGCAATAAAATGATGTTTGACTTCTGCCAGCTCTTCTTCGGAAGGACGGGCGACACCGATGTTCAATTCCTTGTAAAATTGCCGAGAATCCGCCGAAATAATCTCTGTCTTTAGCCTTTTTGCAACATCAATAGCATAAGCCGTTTTTCCCACTCCGGTGGGACCTTCAATGACAATGAGTTTGTTTTTTTTGACCGACATTTCTACAGCGAACTAGGTTGCAAAGATACAAAAAAGTTTTCGTTTTTCATTTTTTTTTTGTATCTTTGCGTTTGGAATAGGATATACGACAATATGGATAATTTGACGGCAGAGCAGAGAAGAAAAAGTATGCAGTCCAACAAAGCTGTGGGAACAAAGGCTGAGATCATATTGTCAAAAACACTTCTTGCGAGAGGACATAAGCATAGAAGAAATGACAAGTCTGTTTATGGAACACCGGATTTAGCGTTTAAAAAAATAAAACTTGCTGTTTTTGTGGATGGAGAATTTTGGCATGGGAAGGATTGGGGAAAACAAAAAAATAACATTAAAAGCAACCAAGCATACTGGATTCCAAAAATAAAACGTAATATTCAAAGAGATTACGAAGTAAATGAAAAATTAACAAAAGAAGGCTGGACGATTTTGCGTTTCTGGAGCAAAGAAGTTGAAAAAGAGGCATTATCCTGTATACTGAAAATCGAAAATGAGATAAATAGCTTAAAAATGAATTTTACCGAAAGGATATCATTAAATACATTTGGGGATAAACAATTTAAAGTTCGATTAGTTGAGCCAGACAATAGTGGAAAAGCGATACTAACACACTATCTGCATAATTCAGAAGATAAGAAGATCTCCAAAATTTACAAGAAAAACGCTATTAAGTATGCTAAAGAATTTTTAGCATACAGTTATCCTCAAGACACAATTACATCAGAAGCTGTAAATGAAGCCTTACAATCTGGTTTATTTAGTAATGAAAGAATCCCTTTCCCACCAAAAAAGAACCCAAAATTTCATTTCATAGATTTATTTGCAGGAGTAGGCGGGTTTCGCTTAGCATTTCAAAATTTAGGCGGTCAATGCGTTTATTCGAGCGAATGGAATAAGGATGCACAAACAACATATTATGCCAATTTTGACGATTTTCCATTTGGAGATATAACAAAGGAGCTTATAAAAAACTACATCCCCCAAAAGTTTGATATACTTTGTGCAGGATTTCCCTGCCAGGCTTTTTCTATTGCCGGATATAGGAAAGGGTTTACAGATACGAGAGGGACGCTGTTTTTCGATATTGAACAAATTGTTGAAAAACATAGACCTAAAGTTGTTTTTTTAGAGAATGTGAAAAATTTGGTATCTCATGATAAAGGACAAACATTTAAAACAATACTCGAAATTTTGGAAGAAAAATTAGGTTATAAAGTTTTTCATAAAGTCTTAAACTCAATGACTCATGCCAATATGCCGCAAAATAGAGAGCGGATTTTTATTGTGGCATTTGATCCTAAGCAAGTGAAGAATTATGATAAATTTAATTTTCCGAAGGAAATCAAACTTACCAAAACAATACATGATATTTTGGATCAGGAGAAGCAAGATGATAAGTATTATTATTCCAAAAATCATCCGTATTTTCCTGAGCTGGATAAAACGATGACCAAAAAAGACACCGTTTATCAATGGCGTAGAATTTATGCTCGTGAAAATAAGAATAATGTTTGCCCTACATTGACGGCGAATATGGGAGCAGGAGGGCATAATGTGCCATTAATTAGAGATGACTTTGGTATTCGAAAGTTGACGCCAAGAGAATGTTTCGCATTCCAAGGCTACCCGGTCGATAAATTTGTTTTACCGCCTATTGTAGATAGTAAGCTTTATATGCAGGCAGGGAACTCTGTTACAACAACATTAGTAGAGAGAATAGGAAAGAAAATAGTGGATTTGTTATGAAAAAACAACGTTTTTTAGTATTGTTGTTCTGTTTGACTGCATTTGTCACAGGCCATTCGCAGTTGGATCGACCTTTGCGGGCAGAAATTCCCGTGTCGGAAGGATTTTTTCCGTTTGCCCTAATCAATCTTGAAGAAAACGGAGTCTTGGTTCATACGGCAACAAGCGATGTTACCAGGCGTTCGCAGGTAGGAAATAATCAAGATTTTTTATTCTACGATGTTTTTCTCAGACAAAGATGGCAGATTCGCACTCAGTTTCCTATCGAATATGCAGTAGTAGGTCATGCATTTAACGAGGGGATTTTACAACTTCTTCTACGAAATCAAGTCTATCGAAACACGCATACGCCGACACTTTTAATGAATGTCGATTTGCAAACAGGAGTACACACTACCGACACATTATTCTCATTGTCAAGAACACCGACTGCCGCCGGATTTGTGCACAATTCGCGCGTCTGGCTAGTGCAGATTGATCGTGGGGATTGCGCTGTAAATATTGCGAGAATAGGAGATACCTTACTTCATCAATATGCTTTTCGGAGATTTTCAAATCAAGAAGTTATCCATGCCGCTTTAGATACAATTTCGGAAAGGCTCTATCTGCTTTATGCAGACAACAATCGTCGAGATGATTTTTTGATGCTTGCCGTTTTTGATACACTCGCTAATTTAGTACACTCGCAGGAAGTTCGATTAGATGGGCAAAGCCGCCCCGTTCAAGCACAATTATTCATAGACACGGCAGGGGTGGTCTTCATTTTCGGAACTTACAACTTGACGTCTGAACGTCAAAGGATGGACATCAACGATCGTCTCACGGCTTCTGCCGGATTTTTCAGTATGAAATTCACCGGGTCAGAAACGCAATTGTTATCCATGCAGAATTTTGCGGATTTTGATTATGTTGATGCACGTGTGAGCATGGAGCAATCTCGAACGCTCCGCCAAAGACGAGAGAGGCGCCAACAGCCTTTTTCGATGGACGTTTTAGTGAATTTTCAACTAAGAAAAATCAACGGCGATTTGGCTTTAATCGGCGAAAGCGTTACGCGGGAATATCGAACGACTACGCGGACATTTCACGACCACTTCGGCCGTGTAGTGCCTTACTCGGTGACAGTTTTCGAAGGTTATAGTTTTAATGACACATTTATTTGGCTTTTGGGACCGGATGGAAAACCTCGGAAAAACTATGTTTCCGACATTTCGATGGCACTCAACAGCAGTCGACTGGTCAACAGAGTTGCTTTTTATCCCGATCCGAGCGAAACAACGATTCTGTTTGCAAATGCCACAAACATTTTTTATAAATCGCTCGATCCTTACGAAGTATCTTACCGAACATTAAGGCTTCAGCAACTTTACAGAAACGACAGAGTTGTAGAAGACCATGATTCGCGGATTATCCATTGGTACGGTTCAAACTTCTTGGTGGTCGGTTATCAAACCATTCAAAACAATACGTTGAGAGGTGCGAATAGGCGAATAGTTTTTTACTTGTCAAAACTGTCGTTGGATTAGCTTCGCTGAGCTCGTACTACGTGCTTCGGTTAACTGCGTTTTTTTCTGTTTTGGACAAACAGCCTGAAGCCTGTGCCGTGGATATTTTGCAATTGAATATTGGGATCTTCTCGTAAAAATTTCCGAAGCTTAGTCATGTAAACATCCATACTACGAATGGTATAGACATTGTTGCTTCCCCAAATTTTTATCAATGCCGAATTTCGAGAAACCACTTCATTTTGATATTGACATAACAATCGAAGTAGGTCGCTTTCTTTCGGCGTTAATCTGATTTGCTGATTGGGCGCTGTGATCAATTGCATCTTGTAGTCGAATACTAATCTACCAATTGGAAACATGAACTGTTCTTGCTGTTTGGTGGTTTCGATGCGACGAATAATGGCTTGAATGCGGCATAGCAATTCTTCCATGCTGAACGGTTTGGTGATGTAGTCGTCGCCACCGGCTTGAAAGCCTTTCAAGCGATCTTCTTCCAAATTTCTTGCTGTAGTGAACAAAATTGGAACGCTTTGACTGCGTTTGCGGATTTGCTTAACCAGTGTGAAGCCGTCTTTTACAGGCATCATCACATCGGTAATACAAAAATTATACTCGCCGGTCATAAAAGCGTTTAGGGCTTCGTCGCCGTCACGAGTCAAAAAACACGGATAGCCCTTGGCATTCAAATAAGTTTGTAGAAATGGGCCGAAATTTGGGTCGTCTTCGGCAAGTAAAATTCTGATGTCGTTTTGTGTTTTCATAATCTGCATTATTTAGGGTTTACACTCTATATAACGCAAAAAAACCGATTTTCGTATATAAATTGTTAATAAATTACGGAATTTGTTGAAAACTTATTGTAAATACAGAACCTTTTTTGGGCTGACTTTCCGCGGAAATTTCGCCTTTGTGCATGGAAATGACTTGTTTGACATAGCTCAATCCCAATCCGAACCCTTTTACGCTGTGAATGTTTCCCGTTGGAACTCGGTACAAGGTTTCAAAGATTTTTTCCAGTTGTTTTTTAGGAATTCCGATACCGTTGTCTTTAACTTGAATTTCGATGCCTTTTTGTGTATTTTCGGTCGAAATTTCAATGATAGGTGCGGTGTTGGTGTATTTATTGGCGTTGTCGATTAGATTGCTAAAAACGTTTGCAATATGTACAAAATCACCGTTAACCAAGTCGTTTTCGGCATGGAATGATGTAATAATTTTGCCGTTTTTATATTTGACCTGATATCCCATATTCTGAATTGCGGTGTTGATGGCTTCGTGAATATGCATGGGAGCCGTATTCATAAGAAGTTGACCGCGTTCTAATTTTGAGATTTCGATGATATGTTCGCTCAATGTTTTTAAGCGCTCGTTTTCTTTTTTGATTAAGTCGGCAAAATGCTTGATATTTTTTTCGTTTTTTTCGACATCCGAATCTTCCAAAGCTTCACAAACTAACGATATTGTTGATATTGGGGTTTTGATTTCATGCGTGATGTTGTTGATGAAATCCGTTTTAATTTCGGATAATTTCCGAATTTGAAACATTTTATACAGCGTATAAATATACACTGAAACGATACTTATAACCAAAATCAGCGAAAGCATCAGTAAGGCAGAAAATTTCGGAAAAAGAGTGCGCTCTTCTTCCGAATAATAGGAAATCATATCGAACGCATTATTTAGTAACACGCCTTGAATAAACAAAAGTGTAATCAGCGAAATCGACATCGCCACTGCAACGGAGTAAAGAATTTGTTTGGGCATGGCTTGTGTACTAGTTCAGTAAATTTCTATTCTCAACGCCCATCAATATTTGCATTTGTTGAATGGCAATTTGGTTAAGTTTGATTAGACGCTCCTTTTGAGATAATCCCTCGTTGATAAAAACTGCGTTCAGATTCTCCATATTTGAGAGACAAATCAACTCGCTGATTGAAGCATAATCACGCATATTTCCTTGTTTGCCGGGGTTTGCATCTCGCCATTGTTTTGCGGTAATTCCAAACAAAGCAACATTTAACACATCAGCTTCAGTAGCATAGATGATTGATGTTTGCTGTGGAGTGAGTTGAGTGGGTATAAGATTTTGTTTGATTGCAGAAGTGTGAATGTGATAATTGATTTTAGCAAGTTCGCGTTTAGCGGACCAACCTAAGGCTTTTTGCTCTTGCTCTTTTAGGCGTTGGAATTCAAGTAATAAATAGAGTTTGAATTCGGAACTAATCCACGATGCAAACTCAAAGGCGATGTCTTGCTGGGCAAATGTCCCGCCATTCATACCTCTTTTTGCAAAGATACCGATAGCACCTGTATTTTCAACCCATTTTTCGGGGCTCATCGTGAAGCTATTGTTACCGGCTTCTTTCATAAAGGGGTCGAAATCGACCCACCTAAAATTAGGGTTGTTAATTTTCTCCCATAATCCTAAAAATTCAAGAGTACTTCGGTTACGCATCCAGTTCTTGACCACATCTTTAGGCTCTTTCGGATTTTTAATTCGAGCGATATCTGTGATACAAAGATAATTTTTTCCTGTTGTGACGGACAAAATTCGGATTTCTGTGCCTTGCACATTGATTGTTTCTTTGTTTTTCATAGCGTTTTGTTTTTGTGGTTAATTATTTTCTAATTCCCTCGAATTCGGGGGAATTTATTTCCTTCACCTTATATAACGCAAAAATACCGATTTTCGTATAAAATTGTTGATAAGTTATGTTTTTTGTTGATAACTTATTTGCGCTACGATTTATTAACATTTTGTTAGTAAAAATAAGAATTTTTTAATGCATTTTTTGATTTTATTTTACAGAAATGCCGTAATTTTGCACTGTGAAATTTTAGTAAAGCAGATAAGTAATAATTATTCACCAAAACACGAAACGTATCATCAAAATTAAATACAAATAATCAAAAAAAATTATGAAAACACACCTCACAAACATGAAAAAAATCTTTACACTCTTTGTGTTGCTCGTTTCGTTTGGAATGATGCAAGCACAAGTAACAACGGCGTCTATGAGCGGACGCGTAACAGACGGACGAGAATCGCTTCCCGGAGTTAACATTAGAGTTACTCACGTACCTACCGGAACTATTTCCGGAACTGCGACCAATGTTGATGGTCGTTTTTTTATTCAAGGTATGAGACCGGGTGGTCCTTACCGTGTAGAAATTACCTTCTTAGGATTTGCCGACTATGTTCGCGAAGACATTTACCTACAATTGGGACAGACATTTGTTCTTGATGCGAATTTGAGAGAAGGCGCTTTGGCTCTCGAAGGAGTAGAGATCGTAGCCGAACGTGGCTCTCGCTTTACAACTGAAAGAACAGGTCCGAGTACAAACGTTACAAGCAGAGAAATTGGTATGTTGCCGGTAATGAACAGAAGTATTCAAGATCTTCTTCGCTTGTCGCCTTATGCTGGTAGTGGTATGAGTATTGGTGGTAGCGACGGACGTAGTACTAACTTCACACTCGACGGAGCAAACATGAACGACAACTTTGGACTTAGCGGAGGAATGTTACCTGGCGGTGGAAACCCTGTTTCTTTAGATGCTATCGAGGAAGTACAAATTACTATTGCCCCTTTCGATGTTCGTCAAACCAACTTTATTGGTGGTGGAGTTAACGCTGTTACGCGTTCCGGAACAAACCAATTTAGGGGTACTGCTTATATTTTCCACCGTAATGAAAATATGCACGGGTCACGTATTGGAGATATCGAATTTCGCAATACAGATGGTTTCGACCCGGGTAGCACAACTATTTACGGAGCCTCTGTTGGTGGAGCAATAATCCCCAACAGATTATTTTTCTTTGGTAACTTTGAATACGAAGATTCACCTGGTAATCTTTTCCCTATACATGGTGCTAGCCGACCTGCTAATTTTATTGGTGAAGGAGGACGAGGAACAGGAATTTCACGTGCATACGTTGGACACCTACAACAAGTTAGTGACCACTTAAGAAGAGAATATGGCTATGAGACAGGCGGATTTATGCCGAGCGACTTCCCGGGAGGACATCAAGCGATGAGAGCTCTTTTCCGCTTGGATTGGAACATTACAGACAGACACCGGTTAACGGCTCGCTACAATTTTTCAAGCAGAGATAGCTGGATTCGTATGAATGACGGTTCTATCTTCGCTCCAAATCAAACAGTAGCAGGAGGTCCCACAGCATACAGAGGGCGTACAAGTGAATACAGTTGGTCATTTGCAAATAGCACATATTCTCAAGCTCCAAGATTCCACACAGGAGCAATTGAATTGAACAGTAGATTTACTGATAGAATGTCGAACCAATTTATTGCAACATTCTCATCTAACAACAACAACCGTGGTTCTCTTTCTGACCCATTCCCAACGATTGAGATTTTAGATGGACATCTACATCCGGGTGGAGTACCTCCATCACCGGCTCAAATGAGATATTATATTGCAGGTGGTTATGAACCATTCTCTTGGCATAATGGTGTTGACCAAAGAACATTCAGCATTATAAACAACTTCACATATGTTACCGGAAGACATAGAATCATGGCTGGTGTCAGCTATGAGCAAACTTTTGCTGACAACTCTTTCTTGCCTCATGGTAGAGGAACATGGCGTTTTGCAAGTATGGAAGACTTCTTTAATCGTGCTGCTCCTGTAGGAATCTCTATTTCTACTCCAACTAACGGTGCTACTCGTCCGAATATCGCTTCAGAAGTAGGACAATTCGGTATCTATGCTCAAACAGAATGGCAAGCAACTAACAACCTACAATTAACATTGGGTATTCGTGCAGACAATGTTCTTCATTTACATGAGGTAATGACCAATCAGGCAATTTACGAAATTGAATTTGGCTATAACGTATCTGGCAATCCGGAATCCGGCGTACGCAGAATAAACACAGGACAATGGCCGGCAAATTCGTGGACAGTTTCGCCACGTGCCGGATTTGTTTGGGATGTAAATAACGATCGTTCGCTGATCGTTCGTGGAGGTACAGGATTATTCATGGGACGTATGCCGATGTTATTCCTTGCAAATATGGCAGGAGGTTCAGGTTTGACCAGAATCGATCGCGGTTTTGCTAGAACAGGTTTCACAACTAATGCAGCACAAGGCGTGATAGGAGATTCAGTATTAGGTCAACTTGCAGGAGTCCGCTTAGACACTCCTTTCGAAGAAATACTTGCTCTTTTAGGTATTAACCCTAATGTAACCCCTGAGACAGGTAGCGTTGGACCAACTGTTGGTATCGATCCTAACTTCAAAATGCCACAAGTTTGGAAAACATCTTTAGGTTTCGATTATGAAATTCCTACAAGATTCCCATTTAGTGCAACTGTTGAAGGTACATTTACTCGCCTTATCAATGACATTATGATGGAAGACTGGGGTATGAGAACAAGAGAAAGTGATACTTGGGCTCGTTTCGAGGGTCCGGATGATAGAATTATCTATCCGGCTGACCGTCGCTATCCTGGTGCTCCAACGTCTGCTGTTGTGTTGGTTAATACAAACCAAGGTTACGGTTTTACATTTAACGTTACATTGAGAGCAGAGCCGATTCGCAACTTCAACTTGATGTTGGCTTATACGCGTACAGAAATGAGAGAAATATCAGATATGCCTGGTAACCAAGCACTACAAACATGGCAAAATATAACTTCAGTCAACGGACCAAACTTAGCTGAAGCTTCACGTTCAGCATTTGTAATTCCAAGCCAACTTGTTGGTTTTGCTTCTTGGACAACTCCTACGTATTTGAACCGTGGTTTCTTTAATACAAGCACTACATTTGGTTTGTTCTATAGAGGAAGATCGCTTACAAACGCATCATTTGTTTTCACTAACGACTTCACTGGTGTTGGTCTGAATAGAGATTTGATTTGGATTCCGGAAACAAGAGATTGTTTGAGATTTGTTAGTGATGCTGATAGAGATGCTTTCTGGAACTTTGTTAACAGAGACCCTTATTTGAGAAGAAACAAAGGTAGCTATGCAGAGCCTTTTGCAGCACGTGCTCCTTGGACACACATATTTGACTTCAGAATCACACAAGATTTGAATTTCAGAGCAGGCAACCGTACGCACAGACTTCAATTATACTTTGATATCTTCAACGTAGGTAACTTGTTGAATTCTGAGTGGGGACTTACTTATAGAACAACTCCAGCTGGTGCAGGTATCTTGACCTTTGAAGGTATGTACACTCAAGAAGATGGAACTGTAACAAGAAGACCTGTATTCTCTATGAGAAGAGACGGAAATGGCAACTTTGTAAGGGAAACATTTGAACGCAACATAGATTGGTCACAATTGTGGAGAATGCAAATTGGTTTGAGATATAGGTTCTAAACTAACCTCGCTTGTTTATACAAAAAAGCCACTCTGAAAAAAAGGGTGGCTTTTTTGTTACCCCAAAAACATGGCTGTATGGATAGCGACTATTTTTTCGTCAAAAAATTTTGTTTCCTCATCATTCGAGAGCAAAAACGCTTTTTTTACAGGTTTGTCCAATATCTCTTCGAGTCCAAAAAGATGTTTGGCATCAACCTTACTCACTTTATTCGCCATTTTTATTTCAAAAGCATAATAACCGTCCGGGAATTCCAATAATAAATCAACTTCTTTTCCATCGTGAGTTCGCAAAAATGAGAACTGTGCAGGCGATTGTTTATTTTTGGTTTGTTTGTACAGTTCTGCAATAATTGCACTTTCATATTCGTTTCCTGTCATTCCGCCTCGCTTATGCAAAACAGCTTGTACAATGCCTTGATCGGCATAGTGTACTTTCGACGATTTGATCAAACGTTTGTTTGGATTTTTCGACCAAGAAGGGAGTACAATCGCTTGATAACTTATTTCAAAATATTTGATATAGCGTTGAACTGTTTTCACATTTATACCAAGTTGTTTAGCAATAGAAGATGCATTAATCAAATTTCCGGTATTTAACGCTAAATATTGTTGTAACTTGATGAATGGATCCAAGTCGCGGAAAGAAGCTAAATCGCGAATATCTCTTTCCAAGTAGGTGCGTACATAATTGTGCAACCAATCAAATTTTTCATCTTCGCCGGAATTATTTTGGCATATCGCTGGAAAGCCCCCATATTTCAGATAATGTGAGTAAGCTTCCAGCTTCTCACCCCTGTCTTTATCCAATAAAAACGAAGGAATGTAGGCATCTTCTATGCCATCAAGTAATTTTTGAAATAAAGAATCTTGCACATCGTCACTCCAGCTTTTTGTTCGAAGTTCGGGTAATGTGAGCGGATACATCTCAACTATCGAACATCTTCCTGCTAAACTTTCTCGTACTTTCTCCATCAATAACAATTGACTTGAACCTAAAAGTATGTAGTGAGGCTCTTCAAATTGATCATAGGTTGCTTTAATACTTTCGATAAGTATGGGCTCTTTTTGAACTTCATCCAATAAAGCATGAGGGTACAATTTTGCCCATTGTTGTGCGGTAAGTGCAAGATATGTCTCACGCAAAACAGGGTCTTCAATGGATATGTATGCGTAGTCTGGAAAGGTTTTTTTGACCAACGTAGTTTTTCCTGTTTGCCGTGCACCTGTTAATACAACTATTCTGCCAAATTTAGATTGATTTTTTTGCTGTACGTATGGTGCGATTTTTCTACTCTTCATTAGTGGCAAATTTTAAAGTTTTACGGTACAAAGTTAGCGTTTTTTTTTGTAAATTCCAAATATTACGCCCAAAAATGGAATTGAATTCCAAATATTACGCCCAAAAATGGAATTGAATTCCAAATATTACGTGTTTTTTACGATTATTGCGATTTTTTTCGTACCTTTGCATAATGAAATCTTCCGAAAAACTCGATATACTTGGTGCGAAAGCCCACAACTTGCAAAATATAGACGTTTCCATTCCTCGCGATAAACTCGTTGTGATCACGGGTTTGAGTGGAAGTGGGAAATCCTCGTTGGCATTTGACACGATTTATGCCGAAGGACAACGACGTTATATGGAAACATTTTCAGCGTACGCACGACAGTTTATCGGCAATCTCGAACGTCCGGAAGTGGATAAAATCAACGGACTTAGCCCGGTTATTTCGATTGAGCAGAAAACTGTCGGACGAAATCCACGTTCAACTGTTGGAACGATTACGGAAGTCTACGATTTTTTGCGATTGCTTTACGCTCGTGTTGCAGATGCATATTCGTACAATACGGGCGAAAAAATGGTGAAATATACCGAAACGCAAATCGTAGATTTATTGCTCGAAACGTATAAAAATAAGGATATCATCATTCTTTCGCCCGTTGTAAAAGGCCGAAAAGGGCATTATCGTGAAAATTTTGAACAAATGCGACGTCTGGGATTTTTGAAAGCACGCGTGGACGGAAAAATCGTGAATATCGAACCCGGAATGATGCTTGATCGGTACAAAACGCACGATATTGAAATGGTGATTGATAAAATCGTGGTAAACAATACGAGCAAAACCCGCGTTATGCAATCTGTGCAAACTGCGATGAAACAAGGCAAAGGCGTGATTGGAGTTTTAGACACGAGCGATGATTCTTACAAGCATTTCAGCAAACATTTGATGTGTCCGACCACCGGAATTTCTTACGATGAGCCGGAGCCAAACACGTTTTCATTTAATTCACCTTATGGTGCTTGCCCACGTTGCAATGGACTCGGCGAAATCACGGAAATCGCTATGAACAAAGTGATTCCAAACGACAAACTCAGCATTCGGAAAGGCGGAATTACCCCCATCGGCGAATACAAAGACAACTGGATTTTCAATAAAGTTGAAACAATCGGGAAACGCTACAAATTCAATTTGGATACACCGATAAAAAACATCTCGAAAGAGGCGATGGACGCCATACTTTACGGCTCGAGCGAAGTGGTTTATCAAAAAAACGACTACTTGGGCGTAACCACAAAATTGGATTTGGAATTTGAAGGCATCGTCAACTTTATCAAATCGCATCAAGGCGAAGATAATAATGTCATTCAAAAATGGATCGGTCAGTTTACCAATCAAGTTGAATGTCCGGAATGTTACGGCGCACGCTTGAAACGAGAGAGTTTGCAATTTAAAATTCGAGAGAAAAATATCGCCGAGTTAGCGAATATGGATTTGGTTCAACTGCACGATTGGATTGCAGAAACCGACCAAAAAATCGAGTCAAGAAAACAAAAAATTGCATATGAAATCATTCGTGAAATACGCACTCGAATTGGTTTTCTGTTGGATGTCGGCATTGAATATCTGACGTTGAATCGTTCTGCCGGAAGCCTTTCCGGTGGCGAGTCTCAGCGTATTCGTTTAGCGACACAAATTGGTTCAAAATTAGTCGGTGTGTTGTATATTTTGGACGAGCCGAGTATTGGTTTGCATCAACGCGATAATCTGCGATTGATCAAAGCACTGAAAGAATTGCGAGATGTTGGAAATTCTGTCATCGTCGTAGAACACGACAAAGACATGATTTTGGCTGCCGATCATGTCATTGATATGGGGCCCGGAGCCGGCATCAACGGTGGAAAAATTGTAGCACAAGGCACACCTAAAGAAATTTTGAAATCCAAAACGCTCACGTGTGACTATCTCAGTGATCGAAAAACGATTGAAGTTCCCAAAAAACGCCGAGAAGGCAACGGGAAAAAAATTATTTTGAAAGGCGCAACGGGGCATAATCTGAAAAATGTAACTCTCCAACTGCCTTTAGGTATGATGGTTTGCGTCACGGGAGTTTCCGGAAGCGGGAAATCATCGCTTATCAACGAAACGCTGCATCCGATTTTGAGCAAACATTTTTATCGCTCTGAAAAAAAAGCGCTGCCTTACAAAAGTATAGAGGGCTTAGAAAATATCGACAAAGTTATTGAAATTGACCAGTCGCCGATTGGTCGCACGCCTCGCTCAAATCCTGCGACTTACATTGGCGTTTTCGATGATATTCGGAAACTTTACGCTTCGCTGCCTGACGCAAAAATTCGTGGCTACTTGCCCGGACGGTTTTCGTTTAATGTGAAAGGCGGACGCTGTGAAGAGTGCGGTGGCGCAGGTGTGAAAGTGATTGAAATGAATTTTTTGCCTGCCGTTCACGTGCATTGCGAAGCCTGCAACGGAAAACGCTACAATCGTGAAACTCTTGAGGTACGCTACAAAGGGCGTTCGATCAACGATGTACTCAACATGAATATTGATCAAGCCGTTGATTTTTTTGAAAATATTCCGCATATTTTGCGTAGAATAAAAACCTTGCAGGACGTGGGTTTGGGCTATATTACGCTTGGCCAGCAATCAACCACACTTTCCGGCGGAGAGGCTCAGCGTGTGAAATTGGCTTCGGAGCTATCTAAAAAAGACACCGGACAAACACTTTATATTCTTGACGAACCCACGACAGGCTTGCACTTCGAAGATGTTCGCGTACTCATGAATGTGTTGAACAGACTAGTCAATAGAGGCAACACGGTTTTGATTATCGAGCACAATATGGACGTGATAAAACTTGCAGATCATATCATTGATATTGGGCCCGAGGGCGGTGCGGAAGGCGGAAAAATCATTGCTGCAGGGACACCGGAAGAGATTGTAAAAACTAAAGGGAGTTATACCGGTTTTTATTTGAAGAATAGTTTGTAGAATCAACTTTTCTTTGCAGCTTTCAACGTATTGTTCAGCAAAGAAACAATCGTCATCGGACCAACACCACCCGGAACCGGCGTGATAAACGAGCTTTTTGGGGCTACTTCGTCAAACTTCACATCGCCGACAATTTTGTAGCCCTTTTCGCTGTTGTCGTTTACACGATGGATACCAACATCAATCACAACGGCGCCGTCTTTGACCATATCTGCCGTAATAAATTCGGCTTTACCAATGGCAGCAATCAAAATATCTGCGGAAGCGCAAATTTCTTTCAGATTTTTTGTACGGCTATGGCATAATGTTACGGTGCAATTCGCTTTTTTCGAATTTCTTGAAAGTAGAATAGAAACAGGCGTTCCAACGATATTGCTTCGTCCGACAACCACACAGTTTTTGCCTTCAGTTTCGATATTCGAACGTTCCAAAAGTGTTATAATTCCTGCCGGTGTTGCGGGCAAAAAACATGGCATATCCATCACCATACGTCCTACGTTTTGCGGATGAAAACCATCTACATCTTTTTTCGGATCAATGGCAGAAATGATTGCGTTTGTGTCGATGTGTTTGGGCAAGGGAAGCTGCACGATGTAGCCATCCACACCCTCGTCGTTGTTCAGAAGCTCAATGGTTTTCAGAAGTTCTTTTTCAGTAATATTTTCGGATAATTTGTACACTGAAGATGTAAATCCGACTTCTTTACAAGCACGTTCTTTTGCCGCAACGTAAGTTTCGCTGGCGGAGTCTGTTCCAACCAAAACAGCGACAAGATGCGGTGTTTTCCGACCGGCATCAATCATGGTCTTTACTTCGTTTGCGATTTCGCTTTTTACTGTTGCAGCAATGGTTTTTCCGTTGATTAGTTTCATATTCTTGGTTTTTTGATTTTGCCTAACCTAACATGCTTTAACGCCAATATCCGTGCGATAAAATAGATTTTTACATTCAATTTTTTTGACGGCTTTCAACGCATTTGTTCGGGCTTCGTTCAAATTTTTGCCTTTACCTACAACCATAAGAACCCGTCCGCCGGAAGTCAATAGTTTTCCGTCTTTTTCAGTTGTTCCCATGTGATAAATGGTTGTTTCGGAATTGTCAAGGCCATTGATTTCATAGCCCGTTTCGTAATCTCCGGGATAACCTTTGGAAGCCATAACAATGCCTAAAATCGGAAAATTGTCCCATTCGATTTCGATAGTTTTTCCATCGGCAATTCCGCAAAAAATATCGAAAATATCGCTTTTTAATCTTGGTAGCACAATTTCCGTTTCCGGATCTCCAAAACGTGCATTGAATTCGATCACTTTAATGCCGTTTTTAGTTTTCATCAGTCCGCCGTACAACACACCCGAAAACGGACAGCCTTCTTCAAGCATTGCAAGTGCTGTGGGTTTCATGATGTTCTCCAAAGCAAATTTTTCATCATCCTTTGTGATAAAAGGAAGTGGCCCGTAAGCACCCATTCCGCCTGTGTTCGGGCCTTTATCGCCGTCGAATGCACGCTTGTGATCTTGTGCCAAAACCATCGGATAAACATCTGCCCCACTAACAAAACACATGAACGAGAATTCCGGACCTTCCAAAAAATCCTCAATAACAACTTTTCCCTCGCCGAATTTATCATTAACTAACATATCTTTCAAAGCATGTTCTGCGTCCTCAATAGTTTCAGCGATAACAACACCTTTTCCGGCAGCCAGCCCGTCATATTTTAAGACAGCAGGAAGTGGTTTTTCCTTAACATGATTCAACGCCTCGTTGAAATCTGTGAATACTTCGTAGGCAGCCGTCGGGATATCGTATTTTATCATCAAATCTTTCGCAAATTTCTTGCTCGATTCGATTTGTGTCGCCTTTTGAGTTGGACCGAAAATTCGCAAACCGTTTTCTTTGAAAACATCAACAATTCCAAGGGCAAGCGAAGTTTCACCTCCAACGACAGTAAGGTCAATTTGTTTTTCGATTGCAAACGAAAGAAGTCCGTTCATATCGGTATCTTTCAGTGCGACAAGTTCTGCATATTCTGCTATTCCTGCATTTCCGGGTGCACAATAAATTTTGGAAATTTTTGACGACTTCGACAATGCATCTGCGATGGCGTGTTCTCTTCCGCCTCCTCCGATGATTAGTACGTTCATTTTTTCTACGTTTTCCATATGAATTACTTCGTTCCAGTGAATACTGTCTTGCTTTTTTCCTCCAAGAATTGTGGTTATTATGCCCATTGTTGTGATTTTTTAATGTTTGAAATGCCGCATTCCTGTGAGTGCCATTGTAATGTTAAGTTCGTTGGCTTTGGTAATAGATGCTTCGTCTTGCACGCTTCCGCCGGGTTGAACAATGGCATCAACGCCGTACTGATTGGCGAGTGTAACAGTATCATCAAATGGAAAAAATCCATCTGATGCCAAAACTAAACCACTTGTGATACCTTTTTCTTTGGCTTGTTTGAGTGCAATTTCCGCAGAGCCGATGCGGTTCATTTGTCCTGCACCAACACCGATTGTGCAGCCATCTTTTACTACAACAATGGCATTCGATTTAACGTGTTTCACAATTCGCCAACCGAAATTTAGGTCGCTTAATTGTGAAGCGGTTGGTTTTTTCGTGGTAGCCGTCATTTCTGCTGTAACTTCAACTATATTGGTGTCTAAATCTTGTACTAAAATTCCACCGTTTACGCTGACAATTTGTTGTGGTTTTGCGATTTTTTTCGACATATCAACAACCAAAAGTCGGAGGTTTTTCTTTGCCGTCAAAACACTCAACGCCTCGTCTGTAAATTCGGGAGCAATCACGATTTCCAAAAAGACAGGTTTTAACGCGAGTGCGGTTTTTTCGTCAACAGTTCGGTTGAATGCCACGATACCACCGAAAATACTGACTTTGTCGGCCTCGTAAGTTTTTTGCCATGCATCAAACGCATTTTCTCCAATCGCAGCACCGCAAGGATTTGCGTGTTTCAAACCCACACAAAAAGGCTCATCAAATTCCATGGCGATGTTGAGTGCGGCGTTCGCATCTTGAATGTTGTTGTATGATAATTCTTTTCCGTGAAGTTGTTTGGCGAATGCGAGCGAGTACGGAACAGCGGTGTCTTGTTTGTAGAATTTGGCGGATTGGTGGGGGTTTTCGCCGTAGCGGAGGCATTGTGCCAATTCAAAATTTAGGAATATCTTTTTAGCGTCATTGCGAACGGAGTGAAGTAATCCAGACATAGATTGCTTCGAGCATTCGCTCTCGCAATGACGAATTGATTCATCTACATTGTCTTGCAAATACATCGCGATGCATGAATCATAAACTGCCGTGTGACTAAACGCTTTCGCCGATAATTGCAAACGTGTTTCGGATGTTGTATTTCCGTTTTTTTGGATTTCCTCGATGATGCGATCGTAATCTTGCGGATCACAAACAGCGGTTACATCGTTGTAATTTTTTGCAGCACTTCTCAGCATTGACGGACCACCGATGTCTATATTTTCAATAGCTTCTTCCATTGTAACGTCAAATTTTGCAATGGTTTCACCAAACGGATACAAATTCACGCAAACCATGTCTATAAATTCAATGTTATTTTCTTTCAACGCTTGCAAGTGGCTGTTATCATCTCTGCGAGCGAGAAGTCCGCCGTGAACATTGGGGTGAAGTGTTTTCACTCTGCCATCGCAAATCTCCGGAAACCCTGTGATGTCGCTGATGTTAATCACATTTACGCCTTCGTCTTGAAGTAGTTTCATCGTTCCGCCGGTTGCGATAATTTCCCAACCTGATTTTTGTAGGTTTTTTGCAAATTCTACTATGCCTGTTTTGTTGCTGACGCTAATTAGTGCTCTCATGTTAGTTTGTAAAGTTTATAAAGTTATAAAGTTTGTAAAGTTGTCATGTCAAAAGTTTCGCGAGTGTTTTGATGTATAGTTTGTGTTCTGCGGTGTGAATGCGGGTTTCCAATTCTTCGAGGGTGCAATTTTCGATTGGAACTTCGACTTGGTCGATAATTTTTCCGCCATCCAAAGTTTTATCAACAAAGTGTGTGGTTACACCGGTTATTTTCGCACCGGATTCAAAGGCTTGTTGAATGGCGTGAAGCCCTTTGAATTCAGGCAAAAGCGAAGGATGAATGTTGATAATTTTGCCCTCATATTCGTCAAGCAAAACATCAGAAACCAAACGCAGATAACCGGCTAAGCAAATCAAATCGACATTGTGTTTTTTCAACAGTTGTACGATTTCTGTTTCATAATCGGCTTTGTGAGCGTAGTCTTTTGGTTGAAATGCAAAAACGGGAATGTTAAATTTTTCTGCTCTTTGAATGACGAACGCCTTTGGATTATCGCACACCAACAGCACAACCTCTGCATTTAAGCGGTTTTCAGCACAAGCACAAGCGATGGCTTCGAAATTGCTTCCGTTTCCGCTGGCAAAAACTGCTATGTGTTTTTTAGTATTCATAAATCCTACACCTCGAAAGACGGGCGTATGCAATACGCCCCTACAATTCGTAATTCACACCTTCTCCTTCAATAATTCTACCGACAATCGTTGCCGTTTCCCCCTGCGATTTCAAAATCCCAATCGCTTTCTCCGCCTCTTTTTCGCTTAACGCGATGACCATTCCAATACCCATATTGAAAATGTTAAACATCTCACGATGATTGATGTTTCCGTGTTTTTCAAGGAATGAAAAAATGGGTAAAACTTCCCAAGAATTGACTTTGATTTCTACGCCTTGTCCGTCTTTTAGAATGCGAGGAATATTTTCATCAAATCCTCCGCCTGTGATGTGACTGATGCCGTGAACATCGCAATTGGCAACGACTTCAAGAACAGATTTCACATATATTTTCGTTGGCGTTAATAAAATTTCGCCGAGAGTTTTCCCGTCAAATTCGGGATATTTTTCATCCAAATTCAGGTTGGCATCTTTCACAATTTTTCGCACAAGACTGAATCCGTTGGAATGCACACCACTCGACGCAATTCCCACCAACACATCGCCAACAGCGACTTTCGTTCCATCAATCAATTTCGATTTTTCAACAACTCCGCACGTGAATCCGGCAATATCATACTCACCATCGGCGTACATACCGGGCATTTCGGCAGTTTCACCACCGATAAGTGCACATCCCGCTTGACGGCAACCTTCGGCAACACCACTCACGATAGCCTCTATTTTTTCAGGCTCATTACTTCCAACGGCAATATAATCAAGGAAAAACAACGGCTCTGCACCTTGTGCCAAAACGTCGTTTACACACATTGCAACGGCATCAATGCCAATCGTGTCGTGCTTATCCAATTCAAATGCGAGTTTGAGTTTTGTGCCAACGCCGTCCGTTCCACTCACGAGAATTGGCTCTTTGACATTGAGTGCAGAAAGGTCAAACATACCCCCAAAAGCCCCGATATTTCCCATAACACCGAGCCTTTGCGTAGATGCAACGTGTTTTTTTATTCGACGAACAACTTCATAACCTGCTTCGAGATTTACGCCTGCTTTTTCGTAGGTTTTTGCCATAATTTTGTTGTTTATTGTTGGTTTTTATATAACGGCGTAGGATATTTCCCCGTAAAACACGCAACACAAAGTTCGCTACGATTGCCGGCTTTGTAGAGTGATTCTACCGATAAAAATGCTAACGAATCTGCACCGATATTTTCTTTGATTTTCTCAATATCTTTCAATCGTGCACTGATTAATTCGTCGCCATTGGTTGTTTCTACACCGTAAAAACACGGGTGTGTCATTTCAGGACTTGCTATTCGCAAGTGCACTTCTTTTGCTCCAAATTGTTTGAGCATTCCAACAATTCTTTGAACGGTCGTTCCTCGAACAATCGAATCATCAATAAGTGCAACACGTTTGCCGTTGACAATACTTCTCACTGCCGACAATTTCATTTTAACACCTTTCTCACGCAACGCTTGGGAAGGCTGGATAAATGTTCTGCCAACA
This sequence comes from Bacteroidales bacterium, assembly GCA_009785505.1. Lineage (GTDB taxonomy): Bacteria > Bacteroidota > Bacteroidia > Bacteroidales > P3 > WRKV01. The sequence goes on along the minus strand of WQWA01000008.1, from coordinate 21,886 downwards.
TATTTATTTTTGATGAGCCCCTTTTCGTAGGGAATACCGCTTGCCTCGCTGTATCCAACGGCAGCACTAAGGCTTGAATCGGGAACGCCAATCACAATGTCTGCATCAACGGGGGCTTCTTGTGCCAATAGTTTTCCGGTTTCTTTACGAAAAGAATGTACGTTTGTGCCCTCGATATCGCTGTCGGGACGGGCAAAGTAGATGTATTCCATCGCACACATATTGTAGCGTTTGAACTTGGAATAATCCACACTTGTCAAACCATCTTTATCAATAACAACTATTTCGCCGGGCTCTACATCTCTGATAAATTCCACGCCGGTTGCATCGAATGCACAGGTCTCGCTACTCACAACATAACCGCCGTTGAGTTTGCCCAAAGAAAGCGGTCGCAAGCCGTGTTTGTCGCGAATGGCGTAGATTTTGCTTGCCGTCATAACGACAAAAGCGAATGCACCTTCCATCATATTCAGTGCATCGATAATGTGAAAAAGTCTGTCGCGACTATCGTTGTCTTTTTTGATGAGGTGTGCCAGAATTTCGCTGTCGGATGTGGAATGAAAAAGACTGCCCTTATCTTCCAGATATTTTTTCAGTTGCGTTGAATTGACAAGACTTCCGTTGTGTGCCAATGTAAAATCACCCGTGCTGTGTGTGAAAATAAACGGTTGAACATTGTCAAGTTTTCTGTTGCAGTCGGCGGAATAAAGCACGTGACCGATTGCCATGTCGCCGTGGAGTGTTGCAAGATTTTTTTCGTTAAAAACTTCGGTAACTAAACCTTCGCCTTTTATTCGATTAAGTTCACGGTTGTCGAAACACGTAATTCCGCAACCTTCTTGCCCTCTGTGTTGCAGAGCGTGCAAGCCGTAATACGTGAGCGAAGACGCATCGTGTACGCCGAACACACCGAAAATTCCGCATTCCTCGTTTAGTTTTCTGTCGTTGATCAATGTCATTTTGTTAATCGTTTCAGGATTTCTTCGTACGCCTCTTTCACTTTGCCAAGATCACGACGAAAGCGGTCTTTATCTAATTTCTCGTTAGTTTCAATGTCCCAAAGACGGCAAGTATCCGGGCTGATTTCGTCGGCAAGAACTATTTCGCCGTCAAGCGTTTTACCGAATTCTATTTTGAAATCGACAAGCGTAATGCCTAATTCTTTGAAAAGTTCGATCAATACTTCATTGATTTTGCGAGTTATGTTATACATAATTTCCAACTCCTCGTAGGTTGCAGCACCAAGTGCAACAGCGTGATCGTTGTTGATTAGCGGATCGCCCAACTCGTCTTTTTTGTAACAAATATCAATAATCAAGTTGTTCGGTTTAGTGCCTTCCGGAATGTTCAAACGCTTTGCCATTGAGCCTGCTATGATATTTCTCACGATAAATTCCAACGGGAAAATTTTCACAATACGACAAAGTTGATCGCGTTCGTTTAATCTTTCAATGAAGTGAGTTTTGATACCAACTTCGTGCAATTTACTAAAAATGATGGCTGAAATTTCGTTGTTGAGAAGTCCCTTGTTGTCGATCGATGCTTTTTTCACGTTGTTGTACGCCGTGGCATCGTCTTTGTAGCGAATGACGATCAGGTCAGGATTTTCGGTTTTGTAGACTTGTTTGGCTTTGCCTTCGTAGAGCATTTGTTGCTTTTCCATTGATATTTAGTTTGTAAAGTTTATAAAGTTCGTAAAGTTTGTAAAGTTATTTTTTCTGAAAATACCTCACTGCATTTTTGAAAATATCTTGAGTTTTGTTGCCATCGATATTTTTGAAAAGGTTGTTTTCGTAGCGTTCGGAATGTCCCATTTTGCCGAGGATTTGACCGTTTTTGCTGATGATGCCTTCTATCGCATACATCGAGCCGTTGGGGTTGTGAGGCGATTCGGTTGTGATGTTTTCGTCAAGGTCAACATATTGAAAAGCGACTTGTCCGTTGGCAAAAAGCTCGTTTGCCATTTCCTCGCTAACCACGAATTTTCCTTCGCCGTGACTTACCGCTACGGCGTGTTCCTCGCCCAAAGTGAAACCCGCCAACCACGGCGAATTTACTGATGATACACGGGTTTTCGCAATTTGTGAAATATGACGATTGATGTCGTTTTTGAATAATGTTGGCGAATCTTTTGTGACCATTCCCAATTTACCGTAAGGCAAAAGTCCTGATTTTACAAGGGCTTGAAAGCCGTTACAAATTCCGAGAATCAAACCGCCACGCTCAATCAATTTGTGAATTTCTTCTGCAATGATTTTATTGTTCAATACATTTGCAATGAATTTCCCACTACCATCGGGCTCGTCGCCATTGGAAAAACCTCCACTGATTGCAAAAATATGACACTTGCTGATCTGTTCTTTCATTTGTTCGATGGAACGGGAAATGTCCTCACTTTTGAGATTGCAAAACACTGTGCTGACAACCTCTGCACCGGCTCTTTCAAACGCTTTTGTCACATCGTAGTCGCTGTTCATTCCGGGGAAAACCGGGAGGTAAGCAATGGGGTTTTCTGTCGTCATTGCGGGATTGTTTGTCGTCATTGCGAGCGTAGCGAAGCAATCCAGCGGTGGCTGAGCCTGTCGAAGCCTGGATTGCTTCGGGCTTTCGCCCTCGCAATGACGTTGTTGGCAATCCGTTTTATCAGGATAAACCGTAGCAAATTTTTCCGTGTTGGCTTTATACAATCGCTCTAAGGTTCCCTGTTTGTCATCATATTCACTATCTACCATACTCAAAAAATCCTGTTTTTTGGTAAATCCCATAATAATTGCATCTTCCAACTCCAATTCAAGTTCTTTCCTTCCGTTGGTTTCCACCAATATGGAACCATACGAATAGTCGAAAAGTTTTTCCTCCACATCTGCAAACCACATCGTCACATCATTTCCAAACGACATTTTTACAATTGCCTCCGCAATACCGCCAAACCCAATAGCATACGCCGACAAAATTCGTCCCTTGTGAATTTGTTCCGTTACAAATTTCCAGTTTTTTTCCAACTGCTCAGTATTCGGCATATAATTTTCGAGAGGCGTATGTTTGATAAGCCAAACGTCATTTTCTGCTTCCTTAAACTCCGGACTTATCACTTTTTCTGCATCAACCGTAGTAATCCCAAATGCCACAAGCGTAGGAGGAACGTTGATATGTTTAAACGTTCCGCTCATCGAATCTTTTCCGCCGATTGCAGGCAAACCAAGTTCGTGTTGCATTTTCAACGCTCCGAGCAATGCACTCAAAGGCTTGCCCCACGTACGAGGATCATCGGTCATTCGCTCAAAATATTCTTGATAGGAGAATCGCATTTTTTCGTAAGAACCACCCGCAGCGACCACTTTCGCACAAGCCTCAACTACCGCATAAGCCGCACCGTGGTAAGGACTCCATTCCGAAATAAACGGATTGTAACCAAACGCCATCATACTCGCCGTATCGGTATAACCTTTTTGAACAGGAATTTTTTGCACCGAAACTTGCGATTCCGTGCGTTGCGTTTCTCCGCCAAGGGCATCAATACAGTGGAACGACCTACTGTCGAATCAAACATTTCAATCATTCCTTTTTGCGAAAGCACGTTGTCATCGCGGAGATTATTCAACATTTTTTCTGTTAAATCTTTCCCTTTGATAGTTCTTTTAAACGGATTTTTTTTCGCAACTTCTCCGATGGTCGCTTTCGCGAAATGCTTTGCACCGGCACTATCAATAAACCAACGTGCCAAATCAACAACTAACTCGCCATTGTTGTACATTCGCATTCTTTCCGTATCGGTAACATCGGCAACGTGCGTTACCTCGACATTTTCCTCTGCACAATATTGTTCAAATTTGGCTTTGTCAGTGGGCTCAATCACTACTGCCATACGTTCTTGCGATTCGCTAATGGCAATCTCCGTAGCGTTCAATCCTTTGTATTTTACCGGAACTCGATCGAGATAAATGTCTAATCCGTTGGTCAATTCCCCTATCGCCACACTCACTCCGCCTGCACCGAAATCGTTGGACTTTTTAATCAATTTAGATACTTCCGGACGGCGGAAAAGTCGTTGTAGTTTACGCTCTTCGGGTGCATTGCCTTTTTGCACTTCGCTACTACATTCTTCGATAGATTGAGCGTTTTGTTCTTTCGACGAGCCCGTTGCTCCGCCAACGCCGTCCCTTCCTGTTCTACCGCCTAAAAGCAAAATAATATCGCCTTTTACAGGAGATTCCCGCCGCACATTTTCCGCTTTCACTGCTCCAACAACAGCACCTAATTCCATTCTTTTGGCAACAAAACCCGGGTGATATACTTCACGAACGTGCGTAGCCGGAATTCCAATCTGATTGCCGTAACTCGAATATCCTGCCGCAGCCTTTGTGCTGATAACCCGTTGTGGAAGTTTTCCTTCCATCGTCTCGCTGATGGGCTTGTAAATATCACTCGCACCGCTTACTCTCATCGCTTGATAGACATAACTTCGTCCGGAAAGTGGGTCGCGAATTGCACCGCCCAAACACGTAGAGGCCCCACCAAATGGCTCTATTTCCGTAGGGTGATTGTGCGTTTCGTTTTTAAACATCAACAACCATTTTTCGGGTTTACCATCAACATCTACATTGATGTAAATACTGCAAGCATTGTTTTCTTCGCTCACTTCCAAATCGTCGAGCAAACCCTTTTTTCGGAGGTAGCGTGCACCGATGGTTGCGATGTCCATAAGGCAAACGCTTTTGTCCTCACGACCTAATTCTTTTCGCATCTTGTGATAAAGATCCAGCGAATTTTGTAAGTCTTCTTTTATGAAAGAATCGTCAATCGTGATCTCTTCAAGTTCGGTCAGAAATGTGGTGTGGCGACAATGATCGCTCCAATAAGTGTCGAGAATTTTTAATTCCGTTTCGTTGGGGTCGCGATTTTCGGATTTGAAATATTTTACGACTTCGTGCAAATCTTTTGGACTCATCGCAAGACCGTGATCTTTGCAAAAGGTTTCCAGTAAGGGCGAATAATTATTCGCCCCTACGGGCATTTCTGTAAATCCCGTCAGCATCGGCACAGGTTTAATTTCCGTGCTTTCCGTATGGTCTAAAATCGAAAGGTTTTTTTCGCGAGAATCCAATGCATTGATGTAGTATTTTCGGATTTTTTGGATGTCGGTATCGCAAATATCGTTGTCGAAAATAAGCAGTCGCGAACTTTTAATATGCACGTCAGCCGTAGGCTCAATCAACTTCACACAATCTACTGCCGAACTTGCTCTTTGGTCAAATTGTCCGGGCAGAAACTCAACAGCAAGATATTTTTTTTCGTCCAAATTGCACGAATTTTCGACAGTATCGGTAACAATTTCGCCGAACACACTGTATCTGCTTTTTTCCAGCAATTCGGGCGTAAAGCCAAACAAATCGTAAACATTTAGAACACGCAGATTTTTCAGGTTCAGACTGAGATTTTCATTGAATTCGTTTTGCAAACTCTGCGTTTCAATGCGGTATTGTGACTTTTTCTCTACAAAAATGCGGTAATTTTTCATACAAATCTATGTTTCCATTTTTGGTTATACTCTTCTAAATTCATTCCCACAAAGGTGATATGTCCCATTTTTCGTTTGGGTTTGCTTTCGGTTTTGCCATAGATATGTACATGCACGTTGGGATGATTTTCTTTTTCGATTTGTTTGGCAACTTCCAAATCTTGTCCGAGGATATTTTTCATAATGGTTGGAGCAACCAATTTGGGCTCTTGCAAATCCATATCGAGTAAAAAACGGCACAACTCCATAAACTGATTGGTATTGCAACCCTCTATCGTATAATGACCGCTGTTGTGCGGGCGTGGAGCCATTTCGTTGAAATAAATTTTATCGCCTTTTATAAAAAGTTCAATCGTCAAAATACCTTTGTAGCCGCATTTTTGCATAAATTCTTTGCCCAAGGTTTCGATTTTTTTTGTGAGGGCAGGTGTTAAACCTGTCCCTACGGGTGTGTTCTCAGATGGTTCTGTGACGATGCACAAATCCAAAATGCCACCTGTGTGGATGTTTTGGCCTATCGGAAAATTAATGATTTTCTCGCCATCGCTGACCATAACGATACTTGCCTCAAAATCAAACGGAATAAATTCTTCCAAAACTGCGGGAGTAGGCAGATATGCAGCGGCTTTTTCCAAATCTGCATCGCTTTTCAAAACAACTTGTCCGTGTCCATCGTAACCTAATCGGCGTGTTTTGAAAATACAGGGATAACCCATTTTTTTTACACCCTCGTTAAGCGAATTCACATCATCTACTTCGATAAAATTCACGGGAGTTAGCCCATTTTCACGAGCATTGTTCTTTTCGCGAGCACGATCTTGCGAATCAAGCAACGGACGAACACCTTGTTTGATGTGTTCTTTCAAAGATTTGAGCAAATCGCCGGGAACATTTTCAAATTCGTAAGTTACGATGTCGCTACGACGACACAACTCTTCAAGTGCTTGCTCGTCATCGAAAGCCGCAATAATGTGTTCATCACTAATTTTAAATGCCGGCGAATCCGCCGTAGGATCTAAGCAAATTGTTTTTGCACCGAGGATTTTGGCTTGTTCGATGATCATTAAACCAAGTTGTCCTCCGCCGATTATTCCGATTGTTTTCATAATTAAATTTGTAAGGGCGAATACATGGCTCGCCCTTACTTTTTTTACAGGTTAGTATTTAAGACTGTTTCGGTCTGTTTATTTCTAAAGTTATCGAGTGCTTTCGCAAGATTATCATCACGCAGTGCCAATATACTAATGGCAATGAGTGCTGCATTTTTCGCACCATCGATAGCCACAGTAGCCACCGGTACTCCGCCGGGCATTTGCACGATGGAAAGTAAGGAATCCAATCCGTTCAAAGCCTTTGATTTCACGGGAACACCGATAACAGGCAAAGTCGTCATAGATGCGACCATTCCCGGAAGATGAGCAGCACCGCCTGCTCCGGCAATGATTACTTCGATACCTCTGCTTTTTGCTGTTTTGGCATATTCGACCAACAAATCGGGCGTTCGATGTGCACTAACTATGCGTTTTTCGTAAGAAATTCCAAATTGTTCCAACGTTTCTACGGCTTGTAACATCACATCGTAGTCGCTTGAAGAACCCATTATAACGGCTACTTTCATAATGATATATTGTGTATTAATGATTTTCCGAAAGCACTATGCAAAGATACGAAAAAAAATATGAACAAAAGTTAACGAATCATTAACAAAAAAACATCGTTTAATTTTTGATTTTTTTGTATCTTTGCAACTTCAAACAACCTCCTACACTTTTCTGAAAACAATGAGTAAAAAGACCACCACAACTCCAAAATCCGCTAAAAAAACTGCAACATCAAAAAAAATCGATGTCGATTTTAGCCAAAAAGTAATCGCAAGTGGCTTGACATTCGATGATGTTCTGCTTGTCCCCGGACGAAGTGCTATTCTTCCTCACGAAGTTAAATTAAACACCAAACTTTGTGATGGAATAGAACTCAATATTCCGTTGATCAGTGCCGCAATGGATACGGTAACGGAATATCAACTTGCCGTCGCAATCGCCAGAGAAGGCGGTATTGGGGTTATTCATAAAAATATGACCATCGACGAACAGGCTGTTCAGGTGGATAGAGTTAAAAGAAGTGAACATGGTGTGATTACCGAACCGTTTTTTTTAGGGCCGGAAAATTCGGTTATCGATGCTGTGGAATTGATGCGTAAATACAAAATTTCCGGCGTGCCCATCGTTTCAGAAAATGGTAAACTTGTTGGAATTTTGACGAATCGAGATTTGAGGTTTGAAACCAATTTCAATCAACCGATTTCGAACGTTATGACCAAAGAAAATTTGATAACAGCACCGGTCGGAACAACACTTCACGAGGCAACAAAAATTTTGGGACGCCATCGAATCGAAAAACTACCACTTGTTGATAAAAATTTCAAACTCAAAGGATTAATCACGATTAAAGATATCGAAAAAATCATTCAATATCCCAATGCATCGAAAGATAAAAAAGGCAGATTACTTGTCGGTGCAAGCGTCGGAACTTCTGCGGATACGATGGATCGCGTAAAGGCACTCGTTGATGCACAAGTTGATATTTTGGCCGTAGATACCGCTCATGGTCATAGCGAATTGGTGCTCAAAACTATTGAAAAAATAAAAAATCGCTATCCAAAATTGCCACTTATCGGCGGAAATGTGGCAACGGCGGCAGCAACAAAAGATTTAATTAAGCACGGTGCGGATGTAGTCAAGGTCGGTATCGGACCTGGCTCTATTTGTACAACCCGCATCATTGCAGGTATTGGTGTTCCTCAACTTTCTGCCGTTATGAACTGCTCGGAAGAGGCGGATAAACACGGCAAAACAATTATTGCCGACGGCGGTGTGAAATTTTCGGGAGATATCACGAAAGCCATTGGTGCAGGGGCAAATGCTGTTATGCTTGGAAGTATGTTTGCGGGAACGCTTGAAAGTCCGGGCGAAGTAGAGATTTATCAAGGTAGAAGTTACAAGACCTATCGAGGTATGGGTTCGCTTGGTGCGATGAACGCCGGAAGTAAAGACAGATATTTCCAATCAGAGGCCACAAAATTTGTTCCGGAAGGCGTTGAAGGACGTGTACCTTATCGAGGTACCCTTTCGGAAATTGTGTTTCAATTAGTAGGCGGTTTGCGTTCGGGAATGGGCTATTGCGGCGTTGGAACGATTGATGAATTAAGGCATAAAGCAACCTTTACAAAAATTACATCAGCATCTTTGATCGAAAGCCATCCGCACAACATTTCCGTGACGAAAGAGACGCCAAATTATAGTGTAACCGCGAAATAAAAGGTGCGAGGTCGTTTCGACAAGCTCAACGACCGGTGGCTGAGCCTGTCGAAGCCACCTCATACCACAAACTAAATGAATAAATGTATGAAAGAAAATTTTATTGAGAATTCCGTAAGAGAGATTCAAGAAACCGTAGGAAAAAAAAACGTACTTTTAGCATTAAGCGGAGGCGTTGATTCGGCTGTGTGTGCAGCACTTTTGCACAAAGCAATCGGCAATCAATTAACGTGTGTTTATGTGGATCATGGATTGATGCGAAAAAACGAATCTGAGGAAATCATGTCGATTTTCAAAGATGGCATGGGACTTAATTTGATAAAAATAGATGCAGAAAGTTTGTTTCTCGAAAAACTGAAAGGTATTACAGATCCCGAAGAAAAACGAAAGATAATTGGCGAAACGTTTATCAAAGTTTTTGAAAAATTCGGCGAAGAAAACAGGGCTATTGATTTTTTAGCACAAGGCACAATTTATCCCGACATCGTGGAAAGTGGCAAGAACAAAGACGATGTGATTAAAAGTCATCACAATGTGGGCGGACTTCCAAATGTGATTAAATTCAGCGGAATTATTGAACCTTTGAAAGATTTGTACAAAGAAGATGTTCGAGAAGTTGGACTTGCTTTGGGACTTCCGAAAAAAGTTGTGATGCGTCAGCCGTTTCCCGGACCGGGCTTAGCAGTAAGGGTTTTAGGAGAAGTAACCAAAGAAAAACTCGACATTTTGCGTGACGCCGACTATATTTTTCGCTCCGAAGTAGAGAATGCACAATTAGATATTTGGCAATATGCTGCAATCTTGACAAACCTTAAAACCGTTGGTATCAGAGACGGCAAACGAAGTTATGAATATGTTTTGGCTTTAAGAGCGGTTTTGAGCAAAGATGCTATGACAGCCCAAATAGCACACATCCCCTATGAAGTTCTTGAGCGTGCAGTTGAAAAAATCACAAAAAATATCAACGGCATAAATCGGGTTGTTTATGATATTACGAATAAACCTCCTGCAACAATTGAGTGGGAATAAGGCATGTCAAGATATAAGGTTCGTAAAAAAAGAATGTATCCTATACCCTACGAATATCCGCCCCAAGCGCATTCAAACGAGTATCTATATTTTGATACCCTCGATCTATTTGCTCAATATGCTCAATGATGCTTTCGCCCTCGGCAGAAAGTGCCGCGATGAGCATCGCCATACCTGCACGAATATCAGGTGAAACCAAGTGTGCACCACGTAACGGAATTTCGTGATTAAGTCCGATAACCGTTGCACGATGCGGATCACAAAGCGTAATTTGTGCACCCATATCAATCAATTTATCCACAAAAAACAAACGGCTTTCAAACATTTTTTGATGGATCAAAACAGAACCTTTGGCTTGTGTTGCAGTAACTAATGCAATACTGATTAAATCGGGCGTAAATCCGGGCCAAGGTGCGTCCGCAATGGTCAGCATGGAGCCGTTCATAAAGCGTTCGATTTCGTAATTCTCCTGTGCAGGAATAAAAATATCATCGTTGCGTTTTTCCAACTTGATGCCTAAATTTTTGAATACTTGCGGAATAATCCCTAAATGCTCCCACCTCACATTCTTTATGGTGATTTCGGATTTGGTCATCGCCGCTAAGCCGATAAACGAGCCGATTTCAATCATGTCTGGCAACATACGATGTGTTGTTCCATTCAATTCATTCACACCTTCTATCGTCAAAAGATTTGACCCGATTCCCGAAATTTTTGCACCCATACGGTTCAACATTTCGCAAAGTTGGAGCAAATAAGGCTCGCAGGCGGCGTTGAAAATTGTAGTTTTACCATTCGCCAAAACCGCTGCCATTACTATATTTGCCGTTCCTGTAACAGAAGCCTCATCAAGCAGCATATAGTCACCTTTCAACTCTTTTGCCGTAACTGTGAATGCGGATTTTTTAGTGTCATAATTTACAACCGCACCCAATTTTTCAAAACCGATAAAATGTGTATCCAATCTTCTGCGACCGATTTTATCTCCACCGGGTTGTGGCACGAAAGCCTTGCCAAATCTAGCCAAGAGAGGTCCGGCGGTCATGATACTGCCTCGCAACGAAGTTACCAATTTGAAAAAATCGGCAGTATCCATAACTTCTAAATTCAATGCATCTGCTTGAAACGAATAAATTCCCACATCAAGTTTTTCAACTTTTGAGCCCAGAATTTTCAGCAATTCAATAAGTTTATTCACATCTTGAATATCCGGAATATTTTCCACAATCACTTTTTCAGACGTCAATAACGTTGCAGAAATAATTTGTAGTGCTTCGTTTTTTGCACCTTGCGGAACAATTTCGCCTTTCAAACGGCGTCCTCCTTGTATGACAAACGAACCCATGATTTTAATGCTGTGGTTTTTTCTTTTTTTTCTTTTTCTTCTTCTTTTTGGCGTAGCCAATGTCGGGTAGTTCGGGAGTAACATCTGTGTGCATATCCGCCGTATAAACAATTTTTCCATCGGATAAGATCTGTAATTGCTCGGCGATCAAATGTTCGTCCAATATGTTCTGATTCCAAAGCATATAGGCACGTTTCATCTGAATAATCAACAACCGCACCAAAGCCGTTTTTTCGTCTCCTTCTTGTAACTCGGAAGCCTTTGCAATCATGCGTTGCAGACTGCGTCCGTAGTGTTTCAAACGAATACCGTTAGTCGGGTAGGGGACAATTGCAGGCTTTTTCTTTAATGTTTCTTCTGTTGGAATTGGATACGGCGAATCTATATCCAATTTGAAGCCTGACATTGCGAATAAATGGTCGTAAAGTTGATGTTCACGATCTTCTTTACTTGCACCATTTTCTCCGCTAAGCTGCGACATCACTCGAATAATCGAACGAGCCATATCATTACGTTTGTCACGATCTTCAACCGTGCAGACAAAGTCAATCATGTTTTGTACCGAACGCCCGTATTCACGAATAATTAATGGCGTGCGTATCGTGTTGTATTCCATAATGTAGTTTATAAAGTTCGAAAGTTTGTAAAGTTTATAAAGGTAGTCTACAGACTAAAAAGTTACATGTCGTGCTTTTTTATCATCGTAAATATCGGAAATTTTAACCAAAATTCCGGTTTCTTCAACATCACCAAAACCTTTGTTAATGGCAGTTCCAAAAGTCTTCATTGTAGAGGACAATTTAATGTAGGCACTAAACAACGGCGGGATATTTTCGCCTAATTCACGGATTTTTTTATTGGCTGCCTTAAATGCTTCGTCTAGCGAAAGCCCTTTGAAATAAGCATCTATTTCGTTTATATCTGTAACCAAATTCACAGGCTCAATCGGAGCTACCAATTTTTCTTCATCACAAAAGTACAGATTCAAAAAACGTAGCAAATAATCTCTTGCCGCAACATTGTATGTAGGATACATCGTTACTTTTCCGAAAAAATAATCTACATTTGGATTTTTAATTACTAATGCCCCCAAGCCATCCCAAAGATTGTCGAGCGAAAACAAACCATTTCTCGAAGATTGGTATTTTGGTTGAATAAACGAGCGTCCAAGCTCGATTGTTTTTGACAAATAGTCTTGAATAAATTTTTGCGAAAAATGAAACATTTTTGCTGTTGCAATCTGCGGAACACCGTTCACAACGGGAATTTCAACGCCTTCCAAATAGCGGTATCCACCTATAATTTCTTCGTCATCTTTGTCCCAAACGATTAGTTGGCGATACGGTACTTCGCACAAATCATAATCATCCAAATCTATGGATTTTCCTGTTCCGCCACCTGCTTCACGAAAAGTAACTTCGCGCAAGCGTCCGATTTCTTGCAAAGTATTTGGGGCATCGTAATGTGTTACCGAATAAATTTCACGATTTCCGTAGTTGGTTCTTCGCAAAAAATTATCGGAAGTCAATTCGGATTTCAGAAGTGACCTGTCTATTGGCGCAATGATTGTATCCATAAGCAATCGACAAAGATACAAAAAAAAACAGAAATTACAAAATTTTTCTGCATCAAAATAATTTCCGAATTGGAAACATCAGCCATTCGGTGAACTTGACGATAGCACCACGACTTTTCCAAACGTCGTATTTGAAAGGGATACAATGTGCCTCGGTTTCTCGAAGATGTTTGGCTATCAGTTTGATAATATTTTGATCTTTGCCCGAAATCATTATTTCGAATTGGTAGCGAAAACTACGATAGTCGAAGTTTGAAGAGCCTACAGAAAATCGTTGTCCGTCCACCAACATACATTTGGCATGAAGATTGTTTGGCGTGTAAAACAAAAGTTGCACGCCACTCTTATGTAGTTGGCCGAGGTATTTACTACGAAGTATGTCCACAGATTGCACGTCGGAATATTGCGGAATAAGTAGTTTAACGGTAACACCTCGCTTTTTTGCGGCATTCATCAGGGCACGCCTAATCATAAAACCCGGCAAAAAATAAGGTGTTTCGATAATAATTTCCGATTTCGCATTTTGAATCAAATGTATAAAATGATTTCTTACACTTTGATAGCGGATCGACGGAGTATCTTGGATGATTCTGAAATCTTTGTAGACAACGGGCTTGATGCGTTCGAAGGGATCAATATCATAAAATTTGTGCAGCTCATAGCTTTTCTCAAAAATAGGTCTAAAAACGGTAGTAAATTCGGCATTTTCAATTCGCAGATTGAGGTCTCGCCATGTACGGGAATAACCTGTTATATTTGAACTTCCGAAGTAAACAATACGATCGTCTATGATGATTAATTTTCGATGGTTTCTGGAATTATTCTTCAGAAAAGTGTTGATTAAAAACACCTTGATTTTTTTGAAAAACCGTACATCTCCGCCATGTTTACGAATTCGCTTTGCCAAGGATTCGAATTGCCGACTTCCGTACGCATCCAAAAGCAATCGAACTTCAACGCCTTGTTTGCATTTTTCGATGAGCGTTTCAGTCAGTTTTTCGCCCGTTTTGTCATTGAAAACGCGGTACATTTCGATAAGAACAGAATGCTTTGCATGTTCAATATCGTCCAAGATACTGTGAAAAAAATCTACGTTATTATCGAACAGTTTAGTTTGCATACCGCAAAGATAGAAAAAATAAATAAATAAACCAAAAATTTGGTTATATCATTTTTTTTTTGTAACTTTGCACTCCAAATTTTGATTTTTTATTGAACGGCGAAGCCCTCAACAAAGTTAAATTTGTGTTCGGGATGTAGCGCAGCCCGGCTAGCGCACCTGCTTTGGGAGCAGGGGGTCCCAGGTTCGAATCCTGGTATCCCGACAGAGAAAGAAGCCTTTGAAAATTCAAAGGCTTTTTCCTTTTGAAAACTTGCTCGTCAGCCTAAATTTTTCGCTCTGCCCTCAATCTAACCAACCATATCGGTAATAATATACCTTTGATGATTCCCGAAATAGCAATGGCCCACCATACGCCTTCGATTCCCATCCACGACGCAAAGAGATAAGCCATCGGAATTCTGGCTAAATTAAAAATGATGCTTATTACAGCGGGCGGCACTGTACGTCCGGTTCCGTTGAACATGCCCTGTGTGGTAAGTTCCAGCATCATGAATACTTGATAAAAAGCGGCTATAAAAAGAAATTTTCCTCCAACCATTGCAGCTTCAGGCTCCGGAACAATCACACCAAAAATTTGTTCGCCGGCAAATAAGAAAGCAACTGTAACCAACATACCAAGCGTCAACATAAGTCCTAACGTGTAGCGATAAGCCAACCACGCTCGGCTCATTTTTCCTGCTGCGAAGTTTTGCGCTACAAAAGCGCCCAGTGCTGTTGAAAATCCTTGTGCAGTAATCCAGCTTATACCTTCGATTTGTCCGCCGGTTGTTTTAGCGACAACACCCAAATGTCCGCCGTAATAAGAGGCTGCACGAACCAAATACGAATTTATAATCGCAAAAAACAACGTCATCATGGCTATAGGAAAACCTAATCGCAAAACACGAGTTGTAAATCGGCCTCTTAGACGGATAAAAAATGGAAATCTATCCAAAATACCGTCTTGTCTGCGTAATCTATAAATAAACAATAAAAAGACAAATCCGTGAGAGATAACCGCTGAAATAGCGGCACCTTTTATTCCTAATCCCGTTAAAACCCCGTCAATGCCGTAAATTAAAACAGGTGCGAGCACAATATTTAGTAGTAATCCGGAACAAACCAAATACATTGGAATTTTACTTCGTCCTGCACCGTTGTAAACTCCGGAAAAATTCATGACAAGAAACGAAAATGGCACTGAAAGGGCGATAATTTGCAGATACTGGACGGCATACTGTTGTGTGTATTCGGAAAGCATAAAAAACGACAACAAAAAATCTGCACCAACAAAAAGGATTACAGCCACAATGATTGATAAAATTAGGCTTAATGTAGTTGCATGTGATGCAAAAAATTTTGCTGTTCGATTTTTTCGTGCTCCGAGTGCTTGTCCGATGCTCACTTCGGCGGCAACTTTTGTCAACAAAGAGAATGCGGAAAACATCCACATCAACATTCCTGCTGCTCCGATTGCGGCTACTTGTTCGCTACCCAAACGTCCTATCCACGCCATGTGGGTGAGGTGGTAGATCATTTGGACGAAGTTGGTCGTCATTATCGGCAATGCCAATAATACTAACGGCTTAAAAATAGCTCCGCGTGTAAAATCTTTTGCTCCTGTCGTCATTTATCGCAAAAGCAACATCAATGAAAATTACGCAGTCCGGCTTCGCGTGCCCAACGATTGGCTTGTGCAACCTCTTCTCGTGTAGTTCTGCGAGCAAGCTCTCTGAACTCACTTGCTCTAAATTCCGGTCTATACTGCCCCATGATATTGACGTGTGTGTCTGTTCCGAGTTCATCGGCAACCCAGCGGACAAAAGCATCGGTTCCGGCAGCATTATAAGGCAAAACCAAGTGTCGGATCAGAAGTCCGCGATACGCAACGCCGCGGTGTAAACTGAGCGTCCCAACTTGTCGATGCATTTCCTTAACTGCATTCATCGTATGATACGGAACATCGGGTGCTCCTTCCGTAAAACGTGCGGCTAATACAGGATCCATAAACTTGAAATCCGGCAAATAAATATCCATAATTCCATCCAACAATTGGATCATGTCAAGTGAATCGTAACCGCCGGAATTGAAGACCAGAGGAGTGTTCAATCCATTATTGATAGCAATTCGGAGGGCCTTTACGATGTGCGGTACTACATGTGTAGGTGTTACAAAATTAATGTTAGGACAGCCGATACGTTGAAGCGTGAGCATGGCATTGGCAAGTTCGGTGTGGTTGCTTAATCGTCCTGCACCCTTATGTGCAATTTCCCAATTTTGACAAAAAGCACAAAGTAAGTTGCAGTTAGCAAAAAAGATTGTTCCCGAGCCTCGCGTACCAACAAGTGGGCGCTCTTCACCCGGATGCGGACCAAATGATGATAGTCTGAATTCATCAGCGATACTACACGCACCTCTCTGCCCGGCGAGTCGGTTTACATGGCACAAACGCGGACAGAGATCGCATTTTTCCATTTTTGCCCAAAGTGCACGTTCGCGTCGTCGAAGTTCTCCACTGCGCTCTAATTCAAGATACCTTGGCGCTCGAGTGCGGGCTGTACTTCTTGTCGGATTAAGAATGTCTTCAGGTGGTTCACCGGTACCAAGATCCGGTGTGTTTGCACGTGCAAAGCCACACGCACTGCATAAATATCCAAGTGCTGCCACACCCGCCGTGGCGAGGGTGCCTTTGATGAATTTTCTTCGTGTTACTTCTTCCATAGTCAAAAATTATTAAAAAACGATTATTAATGAAAATTCCGTATCCCTGCTTCACGTGCCCAACGCACTGCTTGTTGATACTCCGCCCGTGTCGTTCGACGATCTAACGGTGGAAACTCACTCGATCTAAACGCAGGCCAAAACTGTCCCATAATATTAACATGGGCATCTGTACCAAGTTCTTCGACAATCCAACGCGCAAGCTTATCGGCTCCACCTTGATTTTCGGGCAAAACCAAGTGTCGAACAACTACGCCGTGCGTTGCAAGACCATCTACAGAATTTAACGGCCCAACCTGTCGATACATTTCTTTAATGGCAGCAGCGGTATGCTTCTGATAATCCGGTGCACCTTGTGTGAAACGAGCCGCAATGGTTGAATCTTGAAACTTAAAATCCGGCTGATAAATATCCACAATTCCGTCAAGCAGTTTAACCACCTCAAGAGATTCATAACCACTGGTATTATAGCATAACGGCACGTTCAGTCCTCCGGCGATAGCAATTCGCAGCGCCGTCACAAGATGAGGCACAAGATGAGTAGGTGTAATAAAACTGACATTATGTGTCCGCCTTCTATTCTGCATCTCTAACAACATATCAGCAAGCTGTTGTGGGCTTGTTGGTCTTCCATCGCCACGGTGGTTGATTTCCCAATTTTGGCAAAAAATGCAAAGAAGGGGGCAGTTTGACAAAAATATTGAACCGGAGCCGCGTGTACCGTGAATAGGGCGTTCGTTTCCAAAATCCGGACCCCAAGAAGCAACCCTGAACGTATCAGCGACACCGCAATAGCCTATTTCGCCCGCCATTCGATTCACATGACACAAACGCGGACAAAGATCGCAACGCTCCATTTTTTTCCAAAGAATTTCCTCACGCCGTGCCAGTTCGCCACTGCGCTCTAATGCGAGATATCCGGGTTCTCGCCTTGCATTTCTGTTGTTGCGAGTGCTGCCTGTCGGATTTCCGGTATCAGCAATGGAAGTCTTTGTCCGACCAAAACCATGCATATAACTTAATAAACCGGTCGCTAATACACCCGTAGTAGCGAGGAAACCTTTGATGAACTTTCTGCGTGTTACTTTTGTCATTCCGCAAATATACGATTTTTTTTTGAATTTTGCAATTTTTTTGAAAAAAAACTTGGTAGTTTCAAAAATTATTTGTAACTTTGCAGTGCTATAGCCAAATAGAACACTATAATGCTATAACAGTAGAACACTATAACACAGCGATAGAATGATTAAAATTCAAAATCTTAGCTTCCACTACAAAGCCAGTCAGCCTGTATACTCCGGGTTGAGTATGGACTTAAAACCTGGTAACATTTATGGATTATTGGGCGAAAATGGCGTTGGAAAAACCACGTTGTTAAAATTAATTTCGGGATTATTATTCCCGAACAAAGGTGATGTTTCGACATTCGATTTCGAAGCCAAAAAACGTTATCCCGAAATGCTGGGAAAAATTTATTTCCTTCCGGAGACTTACACGTTGCCGAAAATTAAAATGAGTGAATACGTTAAATTGTATGCTTCATTTTATTCGAGATTCGACCATCAAAAATTGGCGGAGTATGTTGATGTTTTCAGTCTTTCCAAAACAAAAAAACTTTCAGAGTTTTCGCATGGACAGCAGAAAAAGTGGCTGCTTGCTTTTGGTTTTGCAACCAACACCGAATTGTTGTTGATGGACGAGCCGACCAATGGTTTGGATATTCCCTCAAAAGGTTTGTTTCGCCAGCTTTTGGCGGAAGTTGCCGATGATCAAAAAACCATTATTATTTCTACGCATCAAGTTCGCGATTTGGAAAACTTGATTGACCCCATTATTATTTTGGAACATAATCAGGTTCTTTTGAACAATTCTATTGAAGAGATTTCGCAGAAACTGAAATTTGTTCTGCAAGAAAATAAATCCGAAAATACACTTTTTTCGGAACAAGCAATCGGCGGATTTTTGTGTGTAGAGCCGAATTCGGACAACACCGAAAGCAAAGTAAATATCGAATTGCTGTTCAATGCCGCAATTAACAATAAAGATTTATTCAAAAAAATATTTATCAATGGTTAATGATTAATAGTTAATGATTAATGATGCTTCGCCAAGCCGCAAACATAATCCATTAACCACTAACCATTAGCCACTAACAACTAATTCATTATGAACAATACATTTAACATATCACGCTTTGGCAAGTTTTTAGTAATGGAACTTCTCCGATTTAAAGGAATACTCGGTATTTTGCTGGGAGTTATATTCGGGGTTATACTGATGGACTTGCTTATTTCCACTGCAACTTCCGGTGGGTCCGACGGCCCTGTTGGGGGTGGTACTGCTGTCTTTTTAATATTAATTACACCGTTTATCTTATACAACTTTGTGTATCATCCAGCGAAAAGTTTAACATACGCGATGCTGCCTGCATCTTGGCTCGAAAAATTTGCTTCGGCATGGGTTATGTGTGTAATCTTTGTGCCGTTTTTGCTTTTCGGATTTGTAACTTTAATCTCATTTATAAGCAATTTGCTAGGTGCACAGATTATTTATCAAGCCTTAAATTGGAATTTCTTTACTGGCACGTATTTGCCGGCAATCTGTTTTCAAGCGATTGCATTTTGCGGTGCATTTTGGTTTAGGCGTAAGAAAGTAGGTAAAACTATTTTGACGATTGTAGTTATAATGATGGTTTTGCTTGTTCTAGCAGTGGTACTTCGATATTTTGGTGTAGGAGATGCGGAGGGTGTTATTAATATTGATATTGAGGGCATGTATTTAGCATATGGGTTGGCTGTGCTGCTTTGGACACTTGCTTTAATAAAATTTCCACGAACTCAAATATAACGGTTAATGGCTAATGATTAATGAGGCTTCGCCTAATCGCAATCATTAACGATTAATTATTAAAAATTATGGATTTCAAAACCGATAAACCGATTTATTTGCAAATTGTTGACTATTTATGTGAACAAATTTTGCAAGGCATTTGGAAGCCGGAGGAGCGTATACCTTCGCTTAGAGAACTGAGTGTTACGCTTGCTGTAAATATGCACACTGTCGCAAAAGCATTGAGCTATTTGGAAAACAGACAGATTGTTTCCCAACAGCGAGGTGTTGGATATTTCGTCGAGAAAGACGGACTTCAGCGTATTCGGAAAATGTATAAAGTCGAATTTTTCGAAAAAGACTTGCCGAATTTGTTCAGAAAAATGCAGAAATTAAACGTTTCTATCAAGGAAATCGTACTTGAACATAAAAAATGCTGCACCTAGTTGTAACATTTCACCTAGTTATTTCGTCATAATCACAAAACAACAATAACAACAACAAAATCTTTATGAAAAAAACCTTCTTATCGCTCGCAGCATTCTTCGCTGCACTTACATTAACAAGCCAAGACCTCGTTGGCACGTGGAACGGCACGCTCTCCGTTCAAGGCCACAACTTACGAATTGTATTTAATATCACCAAAGACGGTGATACTTACAGCGCCACAATGGACAGTCCTGATCAAGGTGCAGCCGGACTTCCTGTGACTTCTATAACGCTTGAAGAAAACAGAGTCAGAATGTCGATCAGCATTCCACAAGCACCGCCGGCAGAGTACACCGGCGAATTGAGCGAAAACACGATAACGGGAAATTTCAGACAAATGGGAATGACTTTTCCACTGAATTTGACACGTGCCGAAAGCGAGCAGGCCGGTAGGGCAAACGGATTTTTGCGTGGCAGATTGTTCGATTCGCAAACAAGAGAACCATTGATGTTTGCAAGTGTGGCATTGCTCGCAGATGCCGACAGCAGTTTGCTAACCGGCGTTATTACCGATGAAGACGGGCGTTTTTTGTTGGAAAATTTGCGTTACGGATATTATCGTTTGCGGGTTTCTAATGTGGGCCACCATACGTTTGTGAGCGAAACCATCGAACTGCGACGAGGGAATAATCGTTTGGACTTGGGTTCGTTCTTTATCAATCCAAATACCATCGAACTGGCAGGTGTTGAGATTGTTGCGACGGTTCCTGTTCTTGAACAACGTGCCGGACGATTGGTGTTCAATGTGTCCGAATCTGCAACAAGTGTTGGCGATAATGCATTGGAAACACTTAGAAAATTTCCGGGTGTTACCGTTGATAATGACGATAATATCCTATTAAATGGACAGCCGGTTTTGGTGATGATTGATAATCGTGAAACGCATTTGTCGGGCGACCAATTGGCGAATTTGTTACGCACGATGCCGTCCGAGCAAATCGGCAGTATTGAAGGGCTCGATAATCCGGGTGCAAGATTTTCAGCACAAGGTATTGCCGGAATTTTGAATATCCGAACCAGACGCACGAGAATGATTGGTTATAGCGGAACGATTTTTGCGGGAGCAGGTTACAACAGAGATTTTAGCCACAATCAAGGCTTCGATCTCAATTTTAGAAATAACAGCATAACGGCATTTGCAAATCTCAGTCATTCCAGACGAAACGGTTCTGCAGGAATGGACGGGTTTGTAGACTTTCCAAACGGTATGAGACGAGAAATAAACCGTGGCGAAGACAGACAAAGAGAGGAGTGGTCGCTTAGTAATCCACACCATTCTTTATCGGGACGAGCAGGTATTGATTACCATATCAACACTCGGAATATCTTGTCGTTTTCGTATAGATTTATGCAAGGCGGTAATAGAAATGATGGAAACTTGTATTCGCGAATGGGAATTGGAAATGCAGAAATGACGGGAATAGACACCGTTCTTACGTCATTTAGCCAGCATATTTCGAATCACAACAATTGGGGAAACCATAATTTAAGCTTGAACTATCAACATATTTTTGATTCGGCAAATCAACGCCAATTTTTTATTGATGCAAGTTGGGTAAGAAATTATTTCAGAGGTGGCGGAGATCTTGATATAGTCAATTATTTCGGCGATTTTGAAGTTCCTGACAGCAGAGAACCTCAAAATTTGAATGCACGTTTGCCTTCTGATATTTTTTCTGCACGCTTTGAATTGGAATTTCCCATAAATCGTGAAACCCGCATCGAAACAGGTGTAAGATACAGCTTTGTGAACAATGACAATAGTCAAATATTTCGTGTTGAAGGAGATACGAATTGGGATATGACGAATCGCTATATTTATTCCGAGCATATTTCGGCGGCTTATGTGCAAATCAATCACACATTTTCGCCAAGATTGAGCATTGAAGCGGGATTGAGATTTGAGCATACGGCTTTGAGCGGAGATTTGAGAAGAAATCTTAGAACGAGCGATAGCGTT
>WQWA01000007.1 GCA_009785505.1 Bacteroidales bacterium | reverse complement strand
TTATTTGATTACGGACATGAAATTTGCCGGAGCAGATACTTTGGCAACGTCATACACCATTGCCAAAGCCATCGAGAAATTGGGCGGGGTGAAGTTGATTTTTGCAGGCCGCCAAGCGATTGACGGAGATACTGCACAAGTTGGTCCGCAAACTGCCGAAAAACTCGGTATTCCGCAAATCACCTATGCAGAAGAATTTTTGGGTTGTGATCTAAAAGAAAATAAAATTACGATCAAACGCCGTTTAGAACGTGGAATTGAAATCTTGAAAGCACCAATACCTGCTGTAGTTACAGTGCATGGCTCGGCAGACGAATGTCGTGCTCGTCATGCGAAAAAATTGATGAAATACAAACACGCTCGCACCACAACCGAACTTCAATCCGAGGATAGAGACTATACCGAATTGTTTAAGAGTTGTCCATATCTTAATATTACTGAGTGGACTGCAGCAGATTTGGCCACAGATGCAGAACAGTTAGGTTTGAAAGGTTCTCCTACGAAAGTAAAAGCGATCGAAAATGTAGTTCTTACTGCAAAAGATTCGGTAAAACTTACTCCGGCGGATGATGATATGAATAAATTAATGAAAGAATTGATCGATTCTCATGTAATTGGATAACTGGTGAACGGTGGCTTCGACAGGCTCAGCCACCGAGATACAACCCGCTCCCTGAGCCTGTCGAAGGGAGCGAAATTAAAAAATAAAAATCAAAAAATGAAAAACGTATTTGTATATTGCGAAGTCAACGAAGACCAAAAAATTGCCGATGTGAGTTTGGAACTCTGCTCGAAAGGTCGCAAATTGGCGAATCAATTAGGTGTAAATCTCGAGGCTGTTGTAATCGGCAACGAGGTCAAAGATTTGGAGAAACAACTCTTTCCGCTTGGCGTAGATGTCATTCATCAAGCGAAAGATGCGCGTTTGTTTCCATATTCAACGTTATCACACACTTCGATTGTGGTAAATTTATTCAAACAAGAAGAACCCCAAATCGCTTTGTTTGGTGCAAGTTCCGTTGGTCGCGACTTGGCGCCGCGTGTGGCTTCCACGCTACGTTGTGGTTTGACTGCTGATTGTACTTCATTGGAAATTGGTCCGCACGAAGACAAAAAATCAGGAAAAACATACGAAAACCTGCTTTATCAAATTCGTCCGGCTTTTGGAGGAAATATCATTGCAACGATTATCTGTCCCAACCCTGATGAGTGGCCGCAAATGGCGACCGTTCGTGAAGGTGTGATGAAAATGGAAATTTTCGATGCAAATCATAAAGGTGTTGTTAAGCCGATTGATGTGAAAAAATGGGTAAGCGACACGGATTTTGTTTGTGAAATTATCGACAGACAAATCGAAGCACAAAAAATCAACATCAAAAACGCAGGAATCATTGTTTCCGGAGGTTATGGCGTTGGATCGAAAGAAAATTTTGAAAAATTGTTCGAATTAGCCGCTGTAATCGGTGGCGAAGTTGGCGGATCACGTGCTGCTGTTGATGGTGGTTTTGTGGAATACAAACGCCAAGTTGGACAAACCGGTGTAACCGTTCGTCCGAAATTGTACATTGCTTGCGGCATTTCAGGTGCCGTTCAGCACCGTGCAGGCATGGAAGAATCTGCAAAGATTATTTCTATCAATACCGACCCGAACGCACCGATCAATGCCATCGCAGACTATGTGATTACCGGCGATTTGAACGAAGTTCTACCAAAAATGATTAAGTATTACAAAGCAAATTCGAAATAGACATGGAAAATAATTTTTACCGCGACAACGAATCTCTAAAATTCCACCTTGATCATCCAATGATGAAGAAATGTGTGGATCTGAAAGAAAATAATTATGCCGACAAAGGCAAATATGACTACGCTCCTGCGGATTTTGAAGATGCTTTGGACAGTTACGACAGAGTGCTTGAAATCGTTGGCGAAATCTGTGGCGAAATTATCGCTCCAAACGCAGAAGACGTGGATCACGAAGGTGCAAAAATCGTAAATAACGAAGTTGTATATGCTCCCGGAACACAGCAAAATCACGATGCTTTGACACAAGCCGGACTTTACGGTATGTCCCTTCCACGCAAATATGATGGTTTGAACTTCTCGATGGTGCCTTACGTGATGGCCGCCGAGCTTGTATCTCGTGCAGATGCAGGTTTTGCAAATATTTGGGGACTTCAAGATTGTGCCGAAACCATCCACGAATTTGCTTCGGAAGAAATAAAGCAAAAGTTTCTGCCGCAAATCAATGCAGGCCAAACTTGCTCGATGGATTTGACTGAGCCTGATGCAGGTTCCGACTTGCAAGCCGTTCAACTCAAAGCTACTTGGGATGAGAAAAGCAACTGCTGGCGTTTGAATGGTGTGAAGCGTTTTATCACGAATGGTGGTGCAAACATCAAATTAGTTTTGGCTCGTTCGGAAGAAGGAACAACTGATGGACGTGGGTTGTCGTACTTCGTTTTTGATCGCAGAGATGGCGGTTTGACCATTCGTCGTTTGGAAAACAAAATGGGTATCAAAGGCTCGCCAACAGCGGAACTGGTGTTTACCAATGCGCCTGCACAATTGGTTGGTGAGAGAAGATTAGGTTTGATTAAGTACGTGATGTCGTTGATGAACGGTGCACGTTTGGGCGTTGGAGCACAATCCGTAGGGTTGGCGGAAGCCGCTTACCGCGAGGCTTTCAAGTATGCACAAGAACGTGAGCAATTTGGAAAAGCGATTATCAAATTCCCTGCAGTTTACGAATTATTGGCTTCGATGCGTACGAAAGTTGATGCAGGACGCTCGCTTTTGTATGAAACTGCTCGCTATGTGGACATTTACAAATCCTATGAAATGCTTGTAAAAGAGCATGGCCGCACACTCACTCCGGAGGAAAAAGCAGATGGAAAACACCACACCCGCATTGCGGATATGCTTACGCCGATGTTGAAAATGTTTACGAGTGAATGGGCTAATCAGGTGTGTTACGACTCGCAGCAAGTGCATGCAGGATCGGGCTTTATGAAAGATTATCCGATTGAGCGTATGTATCGCGATGCGAGGATTACCACGATTTATGAAGGAACTTCGCAATTGCAGACCGTTGCGGCAATTCGCCACGTAACCAATGGAAATTATCTTAAACTTTTCAGAGAAAATTACGAACTTGCACCTTTGAAACCGGAGTTTGATTATCTTCGCAAAGAACTTATTGCAATGACGGCACGTTATGAGGCTGCTGTGAAAAAAGTTCAAGATGCCAATGATGGCGAATACTTGGATTTCCACGCACGCCGCTTGGTTGAAATGGCAGGTTACATCACAATGGGTTATCTATTGTTGATTGATGCTGATCGTTGTGTTTGCTACACCAAGTCTGCAACAATGTTCGTTCGTATGGGTAAAGCTGAAATTGCTAAACACGAAGCTATGATCAACGAGTGTGAAGTTAAGGATTTGGCGGAGTACAAATAATCAAAAAAGTGTGGAGCGGTCCCGAAGATCCAAATTTCTATGTAATAAAGTTTAACACGGAGCGATATAATCTGTTCTTTGCGGAGGATGAGGCGTTTGCAGAAGGGCTAATATAGTTGTATTCTGTTGCGCTGGTGCGGACTTGTAGTTCGTGCCGATGTAGCTAAGGGGATGTCTCGACTCGGCTTCGCCTCGCTTGACATGACGGTGACTAAAGAGGAAAAAATAGATAAAAATGAGAGGTGGCAAAGCCACCTCTCATTTTTATCTAACCCCCTTGAGTGTCGCTTTGCCCGTCATTCCGAGTGAAGCGTAAGAAGTACGCGTAGTCGAGGAATCCGCTTGCTATGGGTTTTAACAATTTTTAAGACGTTTTCTTGGAAACCGCTTTCGCGACAAACTCAATACCGAGCACAATACCAATACCGACTGCACAGGCGATTGCCGACTCCACAACCATACTATCCGGACGGGCGTTTCCTACGGTGCGATAAATCGTTTCAGGCCAAGGTATACCGGTTGCATCAAAAACAAACATTCCTGTTTGCTCGGACACGGTTTCTTTCCAAGGCCAAATAACTCTTAACGAGCCAACGATAACTCCGGTTAGCAAAGCCACAGTCCAATCGTGCCATCTTTTCAACAACCACGATAAAAAATTTGAAAATGCAATCAATCCGGTCAAACATCCTAAAACAAATGCGCCGATATAAGCAAAATTCAATTCATCTATAGCCTTTACAAACGTGTAATAAGAACCCATCAACACCATAACAAATGTGCCGGAAGTGCCGGGAAGAATAAATGCACAAGAGGCAATAATAGAAGCAATAAAGAAATACCATACCGGAACGATAACGTTACTTCCAACAGACGAAATTGGGAACAGTGTTACAGCCAAGACAATACCAATAACGCCCAATACGTAGCAAATTGGCGTCCATTTGGAAACTTTTTTATACACCAAAACTACCGATGCAACAATCAATCCGAAAACAAAGGCGTGAAAGGGGATAGGGTAGTTTGCCAGCACATACCTCACAAGGCTGACTGTAGCCGCGATGGCTATTATCATCCCCAGTATTAAAACGACAACAAAATTTCCGTTAAATGCTGTCCAAAAGTCCGTAATACGTTGTTTAAATGTTTTTTTTCCGAATAGTTGTTTGAATGCCGGAATTGCACCTTTAATTGTGCTCAATAATTCGTAATAAATACCGACTACAAAGGCGATCGTTCCTCCGGATATACCGGGTAAAAATTCAACAGCACCAATAGCCATGCCTTTCAAGCCGAGGGTTGCGTAATCTAAAAGTGAACGCTTCATAGGAAAAATGTATTAATTTAGGGTTTGTAAAATTTGATGAATTTCAGGATATTCAAGCATTTCCGGATGATAATCTTTGAACCACGAGACATTGCTTGGATCTATCAAAAAAGCAACCATCAAGTCGTTCAATGCGGCTTCTTTTCGGTTGGTTTTAAGATTAATGATACCTCGAATTAAAATCAATCTCGGATAATTTTCGTTCTGTACCATTTTACTTTCGATAAAATTGAGAGCTTCATTTTGCAAACCTGCGTCTACCATAGCATAGCAAACAGTTGCGATAAATTCCGGTTGATCTTTTGTAATTTCTACAGCACGAAAAACGTGGGGCAGTCCTTTTTCAAAATCCTTGTTTTCACAATATAATTCGCCTAATGCCGCATGAAATTCCGCAGTATCGGGGTTTCTTTTTATGGCTTCTTCCAAAACAGAATATGCTTTGTTTTTCTCGCCTTGGTTGTAAAAACTCATCGTTAATGCGATTGTGGCTTGCGACGAATCCGGTTCTAATTTCAATACTTTACGAAGATAGTCCTGTGCACTTTTGTGCTCTTTCATGCGCTCGTAGCATTCTGCCATATTGAACAACGTTGCTGCTTCCTCGGGTGCAACATCTAAAATCCGTTGATAACAAGTCAATGCTGCGGCATATTTTTTAGCTAGCAAATACGTTGTAGCTTTGTGAAACCAACCGTTCAAGTCGCTTTCATCAATGGCAAGCACATAATCAAAACAGTTCAAAGCCTCGTCAGTTTGCCCTTTCGAACGATACATCATACCTAATCCGAGCCACAAACCTTTAGCAAACGGTTCGCTGTCGATCATGTTTTTTAGATACTCAATACCTTCTTCGCTACGATTTGCCAAATCGAAAAACAGACTCAAATCAGCCGGCACATAATCATGAACAGGGTTGATTTCGAGCACTTTTTTCATGAATTCAATGGCTTTATCGAAATTACCGAGATTTTCATATTCGAAAGCGATATTCATGTAAATATCTTCCAAATCTTCAGTATCTACCATCATCGCTTTGCTGTATTCGTTGATAGCCTGTTCACTCTTGTTTTGAACACTGTAAACCGTTCCTTTGGTAAAGAAGATTTCAGGATTGTTGGGTTCAATTGCTTCCAACTTTTCCAACAAATCTAAGGCTTTGTCAATGTCGTTCTCTGCAGCCAACCATTGGGCTTCACGAAGTTTTAGCTCAGTGTTTTCGGGACTAAAAGCCAATCCAACATCCAATGCTTTTCGAGCCATTTCAGCATCGCCTTCATTGAAATAATGATCGATGATGTCTATCAAATCTTCCGTATCGAAGAAATATCCCGCGTTTTCGTTTATATTGTTTTCGAAGCGTTTGATGAGTTCCTTAAATTCGCTGTCGTATAATTCGTCTGTATGCATAGTTAATTCTGAAAGTCGTTAATAAGCTCCTTCGCCGCTGAAATTGCAGAATCTGTAACGATTTCGTTGCTGATCATCGAAGCGATGGCGTGAATATGTTCGTCGCTGTTGAGCTGTTTTATTTCGGAAATCGTTTGTTGGTTATCCGAACGTTTGTACACGCGGTAATGCGTTCGTGCTTTTGCCGCCATTTGCGGAAGATGCGTGATAGCAATCACCTGCATAGATATCGACATTTGCTGCATGATTTTCGCAACTTTTCCTGCAATATCACCTGAAACGCCGGTGTCTATTTCGTCGAAAATAATCGTTGGCAAGATATTTTGTTGATTGATGACGGATTTTATTGCCAACATCAATCTCGACAACTCTCCACCGGATGCTGCCTTTGCGAGTTCTCGCAATTCAGAGCCCAGATTTGCACTAAACATGAATTTGATGTGATCGCAACCGAACTCAGTAAAACCAGGTGTTTGCAAAAACTGCAATTCCAAACGCGAGTCTTTCATGCCCAAGTGCGGCAAAGTCTGTTGCATCTGTTTTTCGATATGCTGAGCCGATTTTTTTCGTGCAAGTGTGAGACTTTCGGCTTTTTGGGCTAGATTTTCAATCAATTCGTTTAATTGCGATTGTAATTTTTCAATCCTTTCGGAATAAGTAGAAATATCAAGCAGCTTGGATGATAATTCGCTTTGAATTACGAGCAATTCAGCAATCGTTTTAACCTGATGTTTAGTTTGTAGACGATAAATTTTATCCAAACGTTCTGTCCAAAGGGCCTGTTTTTCAGGATCAAAATGCACTGTATTCGAAATTGAATTTAGTTCGCTGTCAATATCTTTGAGTTCCACAATTGTTGAGTGAAGCCGATTGGAAACTTCTTCCAAATTCGGTGAAATTTTTGCTATTTTCTTCAGATTCACATCTGAGACCTGTAATGCCGACAGCACGTTTTCATCACTTCCAGTCAGTGTTTCCGACGATTGTAAAAGCGTATGTTTGATCTCTTCCGCATGATTCATGATGACCAGATCTTGCTCCATAGTCTCCTGTTCACCCTCAACCAAGCGTAGTTCTTCCAACTCGGTAAACAAAAACTGGAAATAATCTTGGTCGGCCTTCAAGCTGTTATCTGCGTCAGTCAAATGTTTGAGTTCCTCGGATTTTTTTTTGTATTCTTGGTAAGTATTGCGATAATCGCTCAAAAGTTCAGTTTTCTCAAATAAAGCATCGACCAAATTCAATCGAAAATTAGACTCGTTCAGGGTCAAAGTTTCGTGTTGCGAATGAATATCTACCAAACGCTCACCGAGTGTTTTCAGTACATTCAGGTTCACAGGCGTGTCATTTACAAACGCACGTGATTTACCGTTTACAGCAATTTCTCGACGCAAAATCAAGGTGTTTTCATAATCCAGATCTTCTTCATCAAAAATAGATTTCAAATCCAAATTTGTGATATCGAAGGTTCCCTCAATTACACATTTTTTTTCTTTATCCATCAAGGTTTGCGTATCGGCCCGTTGTCCTAGAATCAGCGACAATGCTCCCAGCAGGATAGATTTTCCCGCACCGGTTTCTCCCGTAATCACAGAAAAACCACTATCGAAATCTATCGAAAGACTTCTAATTAAAGCATAATTTTGTATGTCGAGATGCTTTAACATCAACCAAAAATCGACTGATATTTGTTAAGATTTGCCGGATCAAGTTGTCTGACAAGCGCAATCAACCTGTTTTTCTCGTCAAGAGTTGCCGCTCTGAAAATATTGACAATTTCGTCGGATTTGGCATCAAAAAATATCTGCTTAAAAAGTAGATTTGGCCTTATTCGGTTTACCCTTTGCAAAGCTTCCAAACTTTGGAGGATCCCTTGTCGAGCGACACTTTGGTTTTGATACATCTGATCCATTCCTCTTCGGTGATAAATAAAATAGATGTCGTGGATTTCGCGAAGGTTGCCGTTGGTAAAGTTTTCAGCCAGCCAGAAGCGATTTGCCGTATTCCTTGAACTGGATCTCCAGCCCATGGCTTCCGCGGCAGGAAGGTCTTGACAACGCATAACGATATCCATGGCTCTATCGAAAAACTGCATGCCGGCATCTCTTCCGAACGAGCTAAAACTCAATCCGATCGCAATATTTGCATAAAACGCTAATATTGCAGTGAGATTGCCGTGAATAGCACCATCTGCAAACAGCAGCGGATCACCCTCGGTGTATTGAAATATGATGTCTCTATCAATAAAATTCAATAAAACAGAATTATAAGTTGAATTCCAGACGGGCCTTCTAACTTGAATACTCAATGTTCCGGAAATTTCATTAGTCTGCAGGTTGTGATGTTGAATTATAAGTGTAAGATTACCCTCAATTCGTTCAATAGGGGAGAAATTAAAGTTTGTCCAGCGTCTACCGTTCATAAATTCGAAAATCGCCGATTGAAGCGTTTCAAAAATTCGTCGCTCGGAAGTTTGAACTTGAGCGGCATTGACCTGTACCACCATATTCAATTCTTGAGTATATCCATACCCAAAACGGAGCAAACAAAGCAAAAAAACGATTATTTTAATAGTTCTCATAAGTCGACAAGTATACGTTTTGCAAAGATACGAAAAAAAACGCAAATTTTGATTATTTTTCAATAATTCGTACGTTGTCGCCTTCAACTTCTGTTGAAAAAATCTCTTTCCCTTGAACTTTTGGGGCTTTCAACCCACTGAAAAGCTGCTTGTTTCCGGTTAAAATACGTGCTTCGTCCCAAAGATTTTTCTCGATAAAACTTTGCAGTAATTTTACCCCGCCTTCTACAATTACAGATTGTATTTTTTGTGAATGTAAATCGCTTAAAATTTCGGAGATATCTGCTGTTTCGTAAATTTTCGTAGATTGCGAATTATCGAGAAAATGCAGATTTTTCGGCAATTTATGATTTTCATCAATGGTTACTCTCAATGGATTTTTTCCAGAATAGGCTCTAACATTGAGTTTTGGGTTGTCTATCAAAACGGTATTTGTACCAACCATAATTGCCGACTCTTCGCTACGCCACTTGTGGACAAGATTTCGCATGGCTTCGTTGGTAATCCAAGGCCGGGTCTCGTTGTAGATAAATCCGTCCAGGCTTTCTGCCCATTTCAAAATAATGTATGGACGTTTTTTTTCGATATAAGTGAAGAAACGGCGATTTAAAAAGCATCCACCATCCTCTAAAACACCTGTGATAACTTCTACTCCTGCGTTTCGCAAGCGTTCGATACCTTTTCCTGCAACTTCCGGATTGGAATCTAAATTTGAGATAACAACTTTTGGGATATTTTTTTCTATAATCAAATCTGCACAGGGCGGGGTTTTCCCGAAATGCGAACACGGCTCTAAATTCACATACAACGTCGAATTTTTCAATAAATTTTCATTTTTTACACGTAGAATTGCGTTGCGTTCAGCGTGATTCTCGCCGTATTTTTGATGAAACCCTTCCGAAATGATCTTTCCATCGTACACAATCACACAACCCACCAACGGATTGGGAGCAACTTGTCCCAAACCATTTTCAGCCACTTGAAAACAGCGTCGCATATAGGTTTCATGAATGTTCATATCACTGAAAGCTACCTAAACAAAAAGTAAACTTCCTCTAACCTCGCATCATTCTGTGCAGGTCTGATGCTAAGCAAATGTGCAATAATATTGTGAAGCTGGATATTTAGAAACTCCGGAACGATCTTGTTTTTGTGGAATTTCGGCCCACGAGCGTAAAAAATTCCGAACATATCCCGATTTGAATTATCGAAACCATGATCGCCGACTCGCCAAGTTTCAAGTGGCTGCATCGAAATACTCCACGCACTATCGGCTAAAATAACTAAATTGCCGATGTTCGGATTTGTACCAAAATTCAGATGTTTTGGAATATCTTCGGGTCGCCATGCGTTGATGTGAGGGACGTTTTGCAACGCTAATAAAGCGGAATCCAATTTTTCTGGATAAACCGTCAGCAGTTTCATTGGCGAAGATCTATTGTGATATTGAATCCAAGATGTATCAAGATAATTATACAAAAAAACCATTCGGTCAATACCTGTCGGCGTCATACCGTGATCGGAAACAATAATCAAACTGATGTTCTCAGCAAACGGCAAGGCTTGCAATCTACGGTCAAGAACGCCGACCAAACTGTCGCAAAATTTGACCATGCGATGCACTTCTTCCGAATAAACAGGGTGGAAGTTATGTGCTGCAAGATCAGGCTCTTCAAAGTAAAACATGATGAGTTGTGGCCGATCTTCTTCAGGACGTTCGAGCCAAGAAATTACGCTATCGACACGCTCCTGAAAAGGGATTCTGCTGTTAAAATTTTTCCAGATATTCGGCTGTTTCCCGCCAATCGGGGCTTCCGTACCGACCCAAAAGAAACTTGCACTCTTCAAACCGTATCTTTGCACCGTATTCCAAATGGGCTCTCCGCTGTAAAAATTAGGATTTCCAACGGCTTCACGGTTTGCGAGGCGAAATTCTTTTTGCAATTCTACATTGAAAAATGTATTTGCGATAATGCCGTGATTGTCGGGAAAAAGTCCGGTTGCCATAGAATAGTGATTGGCAAAAGTTCCCGTTGGAAAAACAGGTTGCAGACCTTTCGATCTTACGCCTCTTTCAGCGATCTTATCCAGGTTCGGCGTACCGATTATTTGATTGTAATCCCAACGAAAGCCATCCATTGACAGTACAACAACATATTGCCTCTCACTAGCAAAACCTTTGAATGCAAAGAAAAACAGGGCAACGAGTAATAAAAATTTTTTCATGCTTAAACTAATTTTTTGATCCAATATTCTTTCTCGCCTTCGAGCAAATCCACCACCGGAATTTCAATCATGGTGTAACACCCGGGCTGTTGTTTAAAACTCGCACGAGCCACAGAAAGCAACACCTGGGCAGTGAGTGCAGGATTGTCGATCCGCATATTGAACTCCATAATTTGATTTTGAGTTCGTCCGGAAACGCCTTTGCGTACCATGTTTACACCGTGCCCCATGTCTTGATAGTTTGAAATATCATCTACAAAAGCAACATGCGTTTCATCGTTCACAAAATAAGCGTCATTTTTCAATAAGTGTTCGACTTTTTCAGAGTTTGCACCGTCTTCCAGTTCGATATAAAGCATTCTGCGATGAATGCCTGTCCCAAGTGGAATAGTCATAGATAGAGCATTTCTAACGCCTTTTATAGTCTTTGCGGCTGTGCTATGCCCCATGCTCATTCCCGGTCCGAAATTTGTGTAAGTTATACCTTTTGGAGCCATCGCTTCCATCATAGTACGAATAACGGAGTCTGTTCCGGGATCCCAACCGGCTGCGATAATAGCAACCGCGCTATTCGTCACAGCGATAGGGGAGAGCGTTTGTTTCAAATCCCAAATAGTTTCGTGAATATCATAGCTGTCAACAGTATTTACTCCCATTGCCAAAATAGCTCTTGCTTGTTCTTCCACGTTACGTGTAGGCGAGCAAATAATTGCAACATCTACATTTTTTAGTTTGGAAATATGATCGACAACGCTGTAATTTTTTAGTCCTTCAGGAATGTTTGCCGCATCACGACGAACAATTCCTGCAACTTGAAAATCCGAAGAAGCTAAGATAGCCTCAAGCACGTATTTTCCGATGTTTCCGTAGCCGATAATAGCTGCATTTTTTTTCATACTGATTTGTTTATTTTAGCAATGAGACCCCTCGACTTTGCTCGGGATAACTAATTCAAAATCGCAGCGATGCCCGGCAAAGTTTTGCCTTCAAGGTATTCCAGCATTGCACCGCCGCCGGTCGAAATGTAACTCATTTGATCAGCTAATTTGTTTTGGTTGATTGCTGCAACGGAGTCGCCGCCGCCGATTGCGGAGAATGCACCGTTTTTTGTAGCGGTTGCAACGGCTTTCGCGATAGCAGTTGTGCCGTGTCCGAAACTTGAAAATTCAAACACACCCATCGGACCGTTCCACAAAATAGTTTTGGATTCTGAAATGATTTTTTCAAAGGTTTTGACCGATTCCGGGCCTGCATCCATGCCTTGCCAGCCTGCAGAAATAGCGTTTGACGGAAACACCTTAATTTCGGTATTATTATCAAAGTTTTCGCCACAAACCGAATCGGTTGGGAAGTAGTATTTTACACCTTTTGCATCCATTTCTTTTATGATATCTTTTGCCAAATCAAGCTTGTCATTTTCACAAATAGAATTGCCGATTTCTCCGCCCATAGCCTTGATGAACGTGTATGCCATACCACCGCCGATAATCATGTTATCAACTTTTGGAATAAGATTTTTCAAAATATCAATCTTACTCGAAATCTTAGCACCACCTATGATTGCCGTGAACGGTTTTTGAGCATGATTCAATAATTTTTCCAAATTTGTGATTTCGTTTGCCAAAAGAAAACCGAAATATTTCTTGTCCGGAAAAAATTGTGCGATAACCGCAGTTGATGCGTGGGCACGATGTGCTGTTCCGAATGCGTCGTTTACATATGCATCGCCTAAGTCCGCAAGGTATTTCGCGAAAGCAGCATCGCCTTTTTGTTCGCCCGGTAAAAAACGGAGATTTTCCAAAAGAAGAACTTCGCCCGGTTTGAGATTTTTTGCGTTTTCGATAGTTTTAGTCTCAAAAATATCTTCGGCTAATTTCACGTTGATACCAAGTAACTTGCTCAAATGCTCGGCAACTGGTTTGAGCGAAAACTTTTCTTCAAAACCGGTTTCTGATGGGCGTCCCAAGTGTGACATTAAAATCAGGCTTGCACCATCGGCTAACAATTTTTTGATGGTTGGAAGGGATTCACGAATGCGTGTATCATCAGTAATTTCACGAGTTTCTTTGTATAAAGGTACGTTGAAATCGCAACGTACAAGAACTTTTTGGCTATTGAAGTTTTGATCTTGGATTGTTTTCATAGATTAATCGCATTTTTTGCAAAGGTACGAAAAATAATTGAAAATCGGAAATTATTAAACCGCAACCTCCGCTTTAATATGCGGATGTGCTTCATAATTGAGTAATTCGAAATCGTCATAAGTGAAATCGAAAATGTTTTTTATGTTCGGATTTAGTTTCATTTGAGGCATTGGAAACGGCTCTCGTGTGAGTTGTAATTTGGCTTGTTCGAAATGATTTGAATATAAATGTACATCGCCGAATGTGTGAATAAATTCACCGGGTTGTAAATCGCAAACTTGTGCAATCATCAGTGTTAGTAAGGCATACGAAGCGATATTAAACGGCACACCCAAAAATACATCTGCCGAGCGTTGATATAACTGACACGACAATTTTCCATTCGCCACATAAAATTGAAACAAAACGTGGCAGGGTGGGAGAGCCATTTCCGAAAGTTCGCCCACATTCCACGCACACACAAGCATACGACGCGAATCGGGATTTTTTTTGATGATTTCGATTAATTCTGAAATTTGATCAATCGTTTTGCCGTCTTTACAGCCCCACGAACGCCATTGTTTGCCGTAAACGGGTCCTAGATTTCCCTCAGCATCTGCCCATTCGTTCCAAATTCGGACGCCGTTTTCTTGCAAATAATGTATATTTGTATCGCCTTTCAGAAACCACAGCAATTCGTAAATTATGGATTTTACGTGCAGTTTTTTCGTTGTTTCCAACGGAAATCCTTTGGACAAATCAAACCGCATTTGATGCCCGAATATACTGCGGGTTCCCGTGCCTGTGCGATCGGTTTTATTTGTTCCTTCTGTTAGTATTTTAGATACTAATTCCAAATATGGTGTCATAACGTAGCAAATCAATTATAGCTCCAACAAATGCGATTAAAATACCAAGTACCGACATGGCAACAAAGTATGCTAGCAAACCTTTCACATAGTTTTTTATTTTTTTACCATCAAAAAATTGTCCAATAGCCCATGCGATATAAATAAGGAAAACATAGCCGGAAATCTGTATGATATTCCAATCTGCCAGACCTTGAAAAGGTATAACAACAACGGTAAAGAGTGCAGATATTCCGGAAATAAAACACATCAGAATAAAAACTTCGAAAAAATTATATCCCGACTTTCTGAAAAATAATTTTACCCAAAACGCCGCAAATAATCCGGTTAATATGCCTGAATAACCCGGATATTCAACAAACATCCAATGGAGAATAAGGGGTGCTGTAGCGCCAAACTCATCGCCATATATACCTATGTCTTTAATTCCAACTTGGAAAAAATAGTTGACAAGTGAATAAATTAGTGCAGTGATAATAACGAATGTAATGGGTTTCACAAATCGATGCCGATCTGTTGCTATAAACTGCCTAACAGTTTTTCCGGGTGCTATGAGCATTCCTTTCACAGTGTACAAAAAACCCTTATTCGCACGAAAAAAATCTGTAATCTCGTGCAAAATGTAGTATTTGTCAATTCTTCTCAACTCTGCGGGTTGTCCGCAGTTTGAGCAGAACTTTCCGGTTGTCGGTTCGTTGCAGTTTTTGCAGGTGTCCATTGTTTCACTAAAAAAATTACGACATCATCGCCCCAATCAATGTCCCCGACATCAAACTCACTAATGTCCCACCTAAAAGTGCACGCAACCCAAGCTGCGAAATCAAAACACGCTTGCCGGGTGCCAACGAGCCAATGCCGCCGATTTGAATACCAATCGAAGCGAAATTCGCAAAGCCGCAAAGAAAATAAGTTGCCATAATAATTGATCTTTGCGAGGCAAAAGCGCCGCCATGACTTAACTCTGCTAAACTGATGTAACCGATAAATTCAGTTAAAATCAGCTTCTCTCCGACCACACGCCCAACTAATGTAATGTCCTCAGGATGAATCCCAAGCATCCACATCAACGGAGCAAACGCATGACCCAGCAAAAACGGCAGCGAAACTTTATCATAAGCACCATTCGTAACATTGTAAACCCAACCATTCAGCGTATCGCTCATGCCTACAATGTGATTAAACATTGCTATAAATGCTACAAACACCAACAACATCGCTCCTACGTTTACAGCAAGTTTCACACCTTCGGTGGTACCATTTGCAACAGCGTCCAAGATATTTTTTCCGACATTCTCTCTACTAACAGTAAGATCCGAACTGAATTCTTCGGTTTGAGGCACCAAAATTTTGGAAATAGCAATAGATCCCGGGATTGCCATAACAGAGGCTGCTAATAAATGTTGTGCAAATTCCCTCTGCAACTGCACACAGTCTCCTCCAAGAAAACTAACATACGCTGCTAAAACTCCCCCCGCAATGGTAGCCATCCCACACGTCATAATTAACATGATTTCAGACTTATTCATGCGTTCCAAATATTGCTTGATAAGCAGTGGCGACTCGGTTTGTCCTAAAAAAATGTTGCCGGCAGCAGCCAAACTTTCCGGTCCTGACAGGCGTAGCGATTTTGTTAATAACCAGCCTAAACCAAAAACCACCTTTTGAATAATTCCAAGATAAAACAATAAACTCGTCAGTGCCGAGAAAAAGATAATCGTTGGTAAAACTTGAAAAATAAAGACAAATCCTACAAAATCTCGATTCATTAAATTTTCGCCAATCAAAAATTCAGTTCCTGCTCTTGTGAATTCGAGGACGACAACGAAAAATCTACTGATAAATTCGAAAAACATACGAACCGGCGGAAAATACAAGATACTCAATGCAAACAAAACTTGCAAACCCAAACCAATGCCAACCTGTTTCCAATTGATGTTACTACGATTTGTGCTAAATACAAAGGCGAGGAACAAAAGAGTAACCACACCTATAACGCCGAAAAGTACATTTCTTAATTCCATAGAGAGTTTTTTTGTGCAAAGATACAAAAAAACTAAATAAAACCGCCACGACGGCAAAAAAACTTTTCAGAATTTATTAACAACCTTGTTTTTTTCGATATTTTTTGCTACTTTTGTGGTTTGAAAATCTAAAAAATCAAAAACCATGAAAAAAATCCTATCAATTTTTGTACTATTC
This sequence comes from Bacteroidales bacterium, assembly GCA_009785505.1. Classification (GTDB taxonomy): domain Bacteria; phylum Bacteroidota; class Bacteroidia; order Bacteroidales; family P3; genus WRKV01. The sequence goes on along the minus strand of WQWA01000007.1, from coordinate 46,587 downwards.
GGCTTGTTGCTTTCTTCATGCAACGTCAGAAATGACGAAAGACCGTCTATTTCCGAAAGAACTATCCAAGAAGTAATTAGCGAACTATCTGCTTTGCATCCAAATCAAACGGAGCGTATCGAAATTGGTGTTCGTCAAGCGGCATCGCTTTGGTTCTCAAGAGATGGAAGTGATGCGGATTTCAGAGAACTTTCTTTGAATAATTTTGTTGCTTGTCCTGACGAATTAGGTCTTTTATTTGAAAGACTTCAGCGAAATTTTGAAATTTTGACCGGATTTCTCCATAAAATAAATGTTCGTTTGAGGATGCCTTTAGACATTTACCTTGGAGATATCATGCCGGTTGACCGTTTGTTTGGTGGATTTAGTCCGTTCGCACACCTGAATGAGGACATGTTCGATAACAAAATTGCATTTGCTGTGTTGTTGAATTTCAGGACATTCACATTGGAGGAAAAAAACAGATACGGAGCAAATTGGACGCGCACACAGTGGGCTCATGCACGAATGGGCGAAAGATTTACGTCTCGTGTTCCGTCTGAACTTCGACAGGAGTTTTCACGCATTTTCACACAAGTTGACACTTGGAGAACCGACTACAATTTTTATATGGGTCAATTGCGAACCAGTGATGGTAGAGCATTGTTTCCGGAGGATCTAAGACTAATAACTCACTGGGGGTTGCGCGATCATTTGAGAACATATTACGCTTTGGAAGACAGAGTCGAATCACAAGAAATGATTTTCGCAGTGATGAATCACGTTATTAATCAAACTGTTCCGGAAATTGTAATTAATAATCCGAATGTGCAGTGGAATCCGATTGACAACATCGTTTATGAAAATGGGAGAGTGATAACTTCCAGATCTGAGCAATATCGCTATCAAATGCTTTTGGATCTTTTCAGAGTTCAACGCAGAATGGATCCTTTTACGCCTCAATACGAAAATTATATCGAAGCTAATTTTAGTGGAAGCCTTGAACTTTCAAAACAAATTGTTCATGACTTGTTTGTTCAATTGGTTTCATCTGATGTTGCAAGAGAAGTTGGGCAGTTTATCAGCCAACGTGTAGGTCGTGAATTGAGACCTTTCGACCTTTGGTACAACGGTTTTCGACCTCGCGGCGCATTTCCGGAAGCAGAATTAAATGCCCTTACGAGAAGGCTTTATCCCGATGCGATGGCGTTTGAAAGAGATATGCCGAATATGTTGATGACATTGGGGTGGAACAGAGCAAGAGCAACAGAAATAGCATCGAGAATTGCAGTAGATGGCTCACGTGGTATAGGTCACGCTTGGGGTGCACAAATGAAAGGCGATCAAGCCCGTTTACGTACGAGAATACCTGCTGACGGTATGGATTTCAGAGGATATAACATCGGAATTCATGAACTAGGGCACAATGTTGAACAAGTCATTTCGCTTTATGATGTAGATTATTGGATGCTCAGAAGTGTTCCAAATACAGGATTTACAGAGGCATTGGCGTTTATACTCCAAGATAGAGATATGGAGTTGTTAGGCAAAAGAGACGATAATCCATTGAGGCAAGACCTTGCAACTTTGGGTATTTTCTGGAATACGTTCGAAATTATGGGCGTTTCTTTAGTTGATATGGCTGTTTGGGAATGGCTGTACCAAAATCCGAATGCCAATGCTGACCAGTTGAGAGATGCCGTTATACGCATTGCAAAAGATGTTTGGAACAAGTACTTTGCGCCGGTTTTTGGTATAGAAGATCAGCCGATTTTGGCGATTTATACGCATATGATCATGCGTCCGCTTTATTTGTCGAATTATCCACTTGGTCGTTTGATACAATTCCAACTTGAGGAGCATTTTGCAGGGCGAAATTTTGCTGCAGAAGTTGATCGTATTTTTGCACTCGGACGCCTCACGCCAAAGCACTGGATGTTGCAAGCCGTTGGCGAAGAACTTTCTGTCCAGCCTTTGATTGAAGCTACGGAGCGAGCGGTTCAGAGAGTGAGGTAGCGAGATGAAGATTATTGAGGATATCAAGACATATTTGTGGTCTCGGCGAATGCGTAAAATCGCACGCAAGCAGAACCGTCGTCGCCAGATGGTTGGTTTGGATTTGGCAAAAAATGTTGGTATTTACTTCCCTTACAATGGAAAGGAATCTTACGAAACTGCCAATAAATTCGCCAACTACTTGAAAACACGAGGCATCTCGGTTGCGATGCTGGCATATTCGGATAGTAAGGAAAAGCCCGCAGAAGTTACCGAAAGTTCGATTTTTGGTGTGTTTGTGAAATCTCAACTTGGCTTTAACCGAGTGCCGCATGATAATATCGTGAATACGTTTGTGAAACAAACGTTCGATATTTTTTTCGATTTGAGTTTGAACAATCATTTTCAAAACTTGTATATCGCAAATGCTTCTCATGCTGCATTTAAAGTTGGACGAACAAGCAAGGAGGGATTGAATATTTTTGATTTTACGCTTGAAATCAAAGATACGGCGGATACACAAGAGCTTATAGATGCCGTCCTGAAATATCTTGAAGTATTTAATCAAACCTAAACAACGGTTACAGGAAGAATATTAAACATGCTGAAAAATAAATTGATAGGCACAGGAGTTGCGTTAATTACACCATTCAAAACCGATGGCTCGGTAGATTTTGAGGCATTGAAGAAAGTTGTCAACCACGTTGTTGTCGGTGGTGTTGACTATGTGGCAGCACTGGGTACAACTTCCGAGACATCTACATTAAGCCAAACCGAGCGAGATGCCGTTGTAAGGACGATTGTGCAAGAGGTGGACGGGCGCGTGCCAATCATTGTAGGTGTGGGCGGAAACAATACTTTGGAGTGTGTCGAAATTCTGGAAACAGCAAATTTTTCGGGAATAAGCGGGGTTTTGTCAGTTGTTCCGTACTACAACAAACCTACGCAGGAAGGACTTTTTCAACACTTTTCGTCACTTGCAAATGCAAGTCCTGTTCCGATTATTTTGTATAACATTCCGTCGCGTTGCGGCGTTAATATGACTGCCGACACTACGCTTCACTTGGCAAACCAGCATTTCAACGTCATTGCAATAAAAGAAGCATCGGGCGATATGGGACAAGTTAAGGATATCATTCAGCGGAAATCTGAAGACTTTTTAGTGATTTCGGGCGATGATGCTACAGCCTTGCAAATGGTTGAAATGGGTGGGTCAGGCGTGATTTCTGTTCTCGGAAACGCACTGCCTGTACAGGTTTCGACAATGGTTCGAACGGCATTGAACGGAAATTTTACCTGGGCAAAAAAAGAACTTGCCGAGATTGAACATTTGATTCCTCTGTTGTTTGCCGAAGGAAATCCGGCAGGAATTAAAACCATGGCGAACATGCTTGGACTTTGTGAAAATGAATTACGTTTGCCGTTGGTAAAATGTTCGGATAGTCTTCAAAGCCAAATCCAGACTGCATTTGAGCCATTTACAAAACGTTAAGAACAGCGTTTAATTCTTGAAAAAATTTCATGCCTACCATAAAGACAAGGCAGGCTAACCCAGTCCAGACGGGTGCCCTACGCCGTTTGAAGTAAGCGAAAAGTAAAAAAGCGATAGCTAAATAGGCTAATACGGTTTCAAATTTCGACCAATTTAAATTTCTCCAAACGCTTAGAGGCAGCCACTCAATAATGGAAACGCTTTGGTTCAAAACCCAAATGGTGTAATTCAGTATTTTCCCAAAAATGCCGGCTAAAAAAGCAGAAATTTGGGCAGAAACTAAAATTGCCATTCCCAGTGGAATAATTAGAACACTAAGTGGCGAAGCAATTATATTCGCGAGAATGAAGTAATTGGGAAACTGGTTAAAATAAAAAATTGAGAGCGGAGTTGTAGAGAGTTGGGCGGCAATGGAAACTGTAATACACTCCCAAACATACTTTGAAACTTTGTTTTTTGGTGTCCACAGTTTCGAAAACATGTTGTTTGTCATTACAATACCAAGCACTGCTAAATACGAAAATTGAAATCCAAGTGCGTACAGCATCATCGGGTCGTAAGTTAGCTGTACGATTGCGGAAGTTGCCAGTGAATTGTAAACGGAAGTTTGTCGTTCCACACATTTTCCTATTGTGATGAATGTGAACATGATTGCCGACCTCAATGCCGATGGTGCAAAACCCGTGATTAGTGCATAACTCCAAATGCAAGTCAGTACAATTACGGCTTTCAAGAGTAATTTCCAGCGTTCGCCCCGCAAGAAAAAAAGCAGGTGCATAACCACCATGGCAAAAAGGCCGACATGCAACCCCGAAACGCTCAAAATATGTACTGTTCCCGAATTTTGGTAAGATTTTCGTATTTCCGGCGTGAGTTCTGCACCGTAACCCAGCAAAATCGCACAAGTCACGGCATATTCCGCACCAGTAATGCCTTGTTGGGAAAGTGTTTCCAAAAAATTATCTCGTACATCTATAGCATAGGCACGTACAGGGTTTCCGCCGTTTTCATCAATTTTCTGCCAAGAACGCTGATTTAAATAAATCGTGTGAAAAATCTGTTTTCGTTTCAAAAATTTTCGAAAGTCAAAATTTCCGAACTTTTTTATGGAATCTGTCGTTTGAGCCCGATTTCGAATGGTTATCACATCGCCGTAGCGCAGTTGTGTACTGAGCGAATCAATTGCGATATACGCCATAATTTTACCCATTGTTGGGGTATATTTTGTATCATCTCGATTTTCTTTTCCACCAATAACTTTCAAAGTTGTCCTTACGGAGCGTTCTCGAACACTGGGTGTATCATCAATAACAGCAATCAGTTGAGAATAATTTTGTTTTGAAAAATGTGCATGATTTAAGGATTGATCGACTTGTTTTGTTCTTAAAAATCCCAATAAAGCCATGAAAACGCAGGCAGAAAGTCCAAAATGGTACACTTTATTCCGATAGCTCTGCTTAATCAGCAAAATCAAAATCATTAAAAATGCACCAATCCCAACCGCAGTAGGGTAGAATGATGGCGAGAAATACACGTGCTGTGCAGTCGAAATGCCGATAATGAGGCTTATTGCAAGTTTAATGAGTGGGGAGATTTGCATACCGCAAAGTTACGCCCAAAATCTCGAAAAAAAAACCTAAAAAGTGTTAAAAATCCTTAAAAAGTGTTAAAACTGCTGATCCATGCTTTCAAAAAGATCGTCAATTCGGACTACTCTTACGTCTTGATAGTAAAATTGCAATACTTCTTCGACGCTGAAACCATCACGGATTTTGCGAGCAGCACCTTCTTGGCTCAATCCGACGCCGTGCCCGAAGCCTCTACCGTATAAAATCACGCTGTCGCCTTCTTGTCTGACGCTGAAAAATGTAGATCGTAAATTAAAATTTCGGCGCATATCCGGTAGGCGGATGTTTCCATGAAAATGCGTTTTGCGTTTGTTTTGCACGAAATTCAAAGCATTTGCACGTTTTACAGGATTGTTAATATCGTATCCGAGTCGCTGTAAACCATTCAGCCATTTATCCACGCTGAATTCTTTTTGCCACGTTGAGCCTCGCATGTCAAACGAAAATGTGTCGATAATACTTCTCAAATAAGAAACTTCCGTAACCCAAGCATCTTCGGAATTCATGGTTTGTCCACCGGAATTAGCGTGAAACGATGCCAAAATCAAATTGTTATTTCCATCTACAACAACCATTCCTGCCGTTGCTTTTGCGGCCTCTAAAATTATAGGGATAATATTACGGCCGAAGTAAGCCTGACAATGTACACCATCACATAAATTAAAACCTTCTCGTCTGTGCTTGTTGATCATCCGCATGGCATACGTTCGCGAAATAATGGCTTGGACTTTGAAAAATTCGAGGTCGGCAGGTATGCCCTCCACTTGTACACCGCGTACTTCTGACTGAACCACGCCGGCTATGTAATTCTCTATATTAACGATATTTATGAAACGCAAAGCGTTATCTACAACTGAAATCTCCAAGTGGTCATCGTAGATTCGAGGTCGGATAGTTCGATCCTCCGGTGTAATTCTGAACATTGTATTCGAGCCATCTCCCATAACGGTTATCTTTGAGAAAACACCAACTTTCGATCCGTTTCTCAGCAACCTTACGCCTTCGTTTTCGGCGTGAAGCGTAATACTATCGTTTTGATTCAACATCATTATTTCGTTGCCGTCTTGATCGGTAATGCGGTATTGCCCCAAAACGCAGGCTAAACTTGCTCTTTGAATGGTATGGTCGGAAAAGATTCTGACTAACAGATCTGTTGCCGAAATCGTGTTAACAACAGAAAAAAGTAGAAAAATTGAAAGTGCTTTTTTCATAGTCCGTTTATTTTAAAAATTCCAAGATTGCTTGCGCCGCACGCAGGCTGGCATTGGTTTCCGTGAGTTTTTCTTTGAGAAGTTTATAGTCGGCAATTTGTGTTTCGCGATGCGGCGAAGATAAACATTTTGATAACTCTGCTATCAGATTTTTTGTATTTAGATTGTTTTGAATGAGCTCCGTGACAACGGGTTTATCCATAATCAGATTGACCATCGCGATATACTTTATATCGATAACACTTTTTGCGATAATGTAGGATATCGGATTTCCTTTGTAGCATACAACTTCCGGAACTTCGAATAACGCTGTTTCTAGTGTAGATGTACCTGATTTTACCAATGCCGCTTTCGCAGAACGGAGTAAGGAATAGGTTTGGTTGAAAATCAATTTTACATCTTGGTTTCCTATGATTTCTGCATACAAATCACGATGTTGTTCCGTTCCCGCAATCACAAATTCATAATCCGAAAAGTGCGGAATAACGGACAGCTGCAGAGGAAGTATGGTCTGTATTTCCTGCTTTCGACTTCCGGGAAGTATGGCAATAACCGGTTTTCTGCTTTCTGAAATGTAGGCGGGATCTGTATTTCGAGAGATTGCATCCAACAAAGGATGTCCGATAAATTCGGCTTCAATGCTGTGTTTTGCGAAAAAATCTATTTCGAATGGCAGAATTATCAGCAATTTATCAATGTTTTTCCGCATTTGCTTGACACGCGATTTGTGCCAGGCCCAAACTTGCGGCGCAATGTAATAAATGACTTTAATACCTTGTTTTTTCGCCCATTTTGCTATTCTTAAATTAAAGCCCGGATAGTCAATCAGCACGATTGCATCAGGCTTGAATTTTAAAATATCTTTTTTACAAAAATCAAAATTTCGTAGGATAGCTCTGAGGTTTTTTACAACCTCCACAAACCCCATGAAAGCCAAATCACGGTAGTGTTTTCGCAAGTCTACACCTTCTTTCTGCATCAAATCACCACCCCAACCGCGGATTTCAAGATTAGAATTCAATCGTTTCAATTCGCGAACAAGATTTGAACCGTGCAAATCGCCCGATGCTTCTCCTGCGATGACATAAAGCCTCATGAATTGAGGTTTTTCAGTTTGCCAATCACGTCAAACGCAGTTAAATCATATTGCACAGGCACAATTGAGATGTAATTTTCTCTCAATGCATGAATGTCCGAATCGGGACATATATTTTTATCCACAAATTCTCCTGTAAGCCAGTAATAATCTAAGCCCCAGGGGTCTTTCCGCGCAATGTAATCCTCCACCCAATAAGCATCGGCTTGTTTACACACCTTTATGCCTTTAATGTCTTCTTTTTGCGCTTTGGGAATATTTACATTCAATGAAATCCCTTTCGGAATAGGCATTTCGATAGCATCTGCAATAATTTTCCGAATAAAATCCGATGCTTGCGAAAAATCCGCGTCATGGTGATAATCCAACAAAGAAAATCCAACAGATTTTATGCCTTCCATCGAACCTTCGATTGCTGCACCCATTGTCCCGCTGTAAATAACATTGGATGAGGCGTTTGATCCATGATTGATTCCCGAAAGAATCAAGTCGACTTTTTGATTTTCCAGAACCACTTTTAAGCCTATTTTCACGCAATCCACAGGTGTTCCGACGCAGACATATTCTTGATAATTTTCCTCTTTCTTCAGCAGGCTCAGACGCAACGGGCGATTCACGGTTATCGCATGTCCCATTCCCGACATGGGATCTTGTGGGGCTACAACTGTTATGTTTCCGAATGGACGGGCAATTTCAATGAGTGTTCTCAGCCCTTTGGCGCGGATTCCGTCGTCGTTTGTTACAAGGATGTTTAGCATTTTTTTGCGATTTCTTTTCGCAAAGGTACAAAAAAAAATCGGAAAATGCAATTTTTTTTCTAAAAATCGTTATTTTTTCGTATCTTTGTGCCGTAGAACCAGAACCAAAAATTATGGCATCGAAAACAGAAAAAAAGGTCGAGTGGGAAATCACAGTTTCTCCGGGGTTGTTCGGTTACGTGCTGATTTTCCTCGGGATTGTGTTTTTTTTGCAAAATTTCGGTTGGCTTGTTTTTTCGTGGAGCGATTTTTGGCGTTTATGGCCGCTTTTGCTTGTTTTTTGCGGAATTGCGGTTATTCCAATGAAAAATTGGCTGAAACAGATTTTTGCCATATTTTGCGGGATTGGTGCGTTGTTCATACTGTTGAAAACACCAAATTTTGATGATGGTTATGTGCAATACCCGAAAGGCAGAACAGAGTTGAAAGTGTGTGAGGAAATTTGCGAAAAGTCTAAAGATAAGGATATTGCAGTTGCTCCCGCAGAAACTAAACCTGTAGCCCCACCTCCACCAGCCGCACGCCCTGCTCGTCCTGAAGTTCCACCACCACCTATAGCAGTTGATTCAACGCTAATTCTCGATGTTTCATTGCTAAACTTAGATCCAAACGATGGTCTGCGTGACCGTTCCGTTTTTCGGCGAACTATGTTTGGGGGGATTTCAGGTGTATCAGTATATCCAGAAGGAGGACTAATCCTAAATAGAAGGGGTGGTGCTGTTCCGAAATGGGAGTTCGGTAGGCGTGTTGAAAATGTGATTGTAGAATTTGAAGTAAAATTGCTATCCAGACCTCGCGGGCACGGCAGAACAGTGGCGTTTGTATTAGAACCTGAGTTAAATGACCTCTGGAGTATAAATATAACATCTCGAGCATATAATGAGATGCAGGTCTTTTTCGATGATATCAGGATAGAGCCAACGATTCCGTTAAATGTTTGGACAAAAATACGTGTAGAAGTGGAGCCGCAAGTCAATGGAGAAGCAAACGTCAAACTTTACCAAGATGGGAAACTACGAATTTCGGGAAAAACCAATTATTTCAACCATTACTTACGCAGGACTTCAAATCAAACGTTTTCTCACATATCCCTTGGTGCAGATTTCGGATTTGCCTACCACGACAGGGCTGATGCGGCACTTCGGAATTTGAGAGTTTGGGTTATGAAATAGATAGAATATGTTTTTCACAAATCCGGCAATACTTTGGGCACTGTTTGCAATCCTAATTCCAATTGCAATACACTTGTTTTACTTTCGAAAATTCAAGAAAACATATTTTTCGAATGTGAAATTGCTCCAAAACATTCAAAACCAAACGCAGAACCAATCAAAATTGAAACATTTATTGGTTCTGTTTTGTCGGATTTTGACGATTATATTTCTTGTTTTTGCATTTGCACAACCTAACCCTAAAACTGCCCTACAACCGCTTGTTGGTGAGGGAGTAAACTACGTTTCTGTGGTTATCGACAACTCATTCAGCATGGGGACAAATACCGATCGGGGCACACTTCTTGACCAAGCCAGGCAAAAAGCGAGAGAATTGGTGTCAAAGTTCAAACCAACTGACCGATTTGCTTTGATAACTCAGGATTTTTGGGACGATAATCGTCGATTTGTTTCTATGGAAGAAGTTCTATATGCAATAAATATGGTTGATATTGTGCCGTTTTCGAATAGTTTGTCCGAATTAGTCGCACGGCAAAAAAGTTTGTACCAAAACATTTTGGGAAGAAACGCGGCACTTTTTGTGATTTCGGATTTTCAAAGAACGATGGTTGACATTGAAAATTTGGTTTCGGACACCATTTTGCAAACATGGCTTTTGCCGATTCAGTCACAAATGGTGAACAATATCTCGATTGATAGCCTATCAATTGAAACTCCAATTTTTCAAGTCGGCGGAGAAATAGAGTTTCAAATCTGGCTCACAAATCATGGTGAACAATCGCTTCAGGAGATGCCTGTTAGGTTGCTTGTTAATAACAATATAGTTTCTGTTGGAAATGTGAATTTCGAACCTCGGCAAACCAAATCCATACGCCGAAAATTGACCTTACAACAAGCGGGATACCTACAAGGCTGGTTTGAAATTTCGGATTATCCGATCACATTTGATGATAGATTGTACTTTACGTTGAATGTATTAGAAGAAATTCCGGTGCTAATTATCACTGAGGATACACCTAATCAATTTTTGATGAGATTATTAGCCAATGATCCGAGTTTTGATTTAACTGTTCAACCTGTTCGAAATTTGGACTTTTCAATGCTCCATAGAGTGAATTTTGTGATTTTAGACGAAATAAAAACACTTTCATCGGGACTTCAAACCGAACTTCAGACAGCAATCGAGGCAGGATTGAACATTCTTATTTTGCCCGGAGAGCAAACAGATTTGATTTCAATCAATAATTTAACTCAGCAGTTGCTAGGAGCTGAATATAGGCAGATTGAAAAATCGCAAATCGGCGTAGATGTCATTTTGTCAGATCACCCAATCTACCGTTCTGCGTTTGTAAGAATACCTGAGAATCTGCTTTTGCCGGAAATACAAAAGTATTTTCCGATTCAGGGTTCGGCTCGTTCAAATTTACAACATTTGCTTAGACTGAGCAATCGTGATCCATTTTTATCTTTTGGAAATGTTGGTAAAGGACGTGTTTATTTGTCGGCTGTACCTTTTGACAATGCGTTCAGCAATTTTCAAAATCAGCCGCTATTTGTGGTATCCGTATTGAATATGATTTTGCAAAGTGCAAGTAATGAGCAAGTTTATCATCTATTAGTACAGCAAGAGGCTATAATACCCAATGTAGGGGCGGGACACGTCCCACCCTTGTTCCTGCAACGCGAAAGTTCCGATTTCGAGATGATTCCTCAAGTTAGATTTAGAGGCAGTCAGTTATTTATCAACACATTTTCATCATTATCAGAAGCTGGGAATTACATTTTGAGAACCAGGAATGAGGAGATCGCCAGACTATCATACAATTTCGACAGACGTGAATCCGATTTGCGAACTTATTCGCAAGCAGAATTGGAGCATTTGATAGGGCAACATCATTTAAGCGGTTTTTCGGTTCTGAGAAATGACTTTATTTCTGTGGACGGCACTTTATTTGCTATCAGCACACGAATTCCGTGGTGGAAATGGTGTTTGCTTTTAGTGTTGCTTCTTTTATTGGCGGAAGCTGTGATTTTAAGGCTTTTCCGATAGTATCTTCGAGAAAAGTTATCAACGTTATTAGTAAGTTTCGGATTTTATTCGTATCTTTGCAAAAAAAATAATCCAAACTTTTAGAAATTATGGCACACACATTCACAGAAGAAAATTATGAAGAATTAGTTTTGAAATCTGATAAGCCTGCTATGGTTGATTTCGGTGCAGAGTGGTGCGGACCCTGCAAAGTATTACTCCCAATCATTGAAGAAATGACTGCCGAATATGAGGGAAGAGCCGTTATCGGAAAAATTGATGTAGATACAGCTCCGGGCATTGCCTCGAAGCATGGAATCCGCAACGTTCCGACTGTACTTTTTATCAAAAACGGCGAAGTGGTTGATAAGCAAGTCGGTGCTGTTCCAAAATCTACACTCGTAGCGAAACTGGATGCAATCCTTTAATGGTCGCCAACCAAGAGCTTGAAAAATTTTCTCCCTTTGAACTGCTTGCACATCAAGTTGTTGAAGGATTTATAACGGGTTTGCATAAAAGTCCGTTTCACGGATTTTCGGTTGAATTTGCCGAACATCGGCTCTACAATACGGGCGAATCTACTCGGCATATTGACTGGAAACTTTACGGAAAAACCGACAAACTTTTTGTCAAACGCTACGAAGAAGAAACCAACCTACGATGTTACATCGTTGTGGATTGTTCGCGTTCGATGCAGTTTGAGCAAAAGTTGGATTTTTCGTGCAAAGCCTCTGCGTGTTTGTTGCACATCATGACACAGCAGCGCGATGCTGTAGGGTTAACATTTTTTTCAGACCACATCGAACAGCAAACCGAATTAAAATCCACGGTCTCGCATCAGAAATTTTTGTATCAATTGTTGGAACATGTTGCAATCGGCGGTAATGTCGGCGATGGAAAATCCGTAGTAGAGACGCACGGCCGTGCGTCTCTACAAATCCCCCAAATATTACACGATTTGGCAGAACAAATCCACAAGCGTTCGTTAGTGATTATTTTTAGCGATATGTTTGATGATTTTTTACAAATGGAAGCACTTTTCGAAGGTTTGCAACACTTGAAATTCAAGCAGAATGATGTGATTTTATTTCACACCACAGCAAAAAATAAGGAACTGAACTTCGATTATCCCAACCGTCCACATCGTTTCATTGATTTGGAAACTGAAACCGAATTGAAAATAAATCCGAACGATGTAAAAGAGCAGTATGTCCAAGCCATTCAACAATTTCAAAAAGAGCTGAAATACCGTTGTCAGCAGTATAAAATTGACTATGTCAATGCGGATGTTGACGAAGGTTATTATCCTATTTTGCGAGCTTTTTTGGAGCGACGACGGAAATGATTTTAGTGCGGTCATTCCGCCGTAGGGCGGAATCCCCCCTGCTATTATTGGGATTCCCGCCTTCGCGGGAATGACGGGTTGTTATAATTCCCACTCTTCAACATATTCCCAACCTGCCTCCAATGAAAGTGTTTTGTGAAAAATAAAAACAGGTTCAGGTTGGCGACGTTCACGCAGATTTCCCGGAGTCCAGCGACCGTTGCCGTCTTCGTCAACGATCAGCCGCAAGCGGTATCTTCCTGGTCGCAAGGTAGTGAATATTTCCTCGTTCGATTCCATAACACGCTGTTCGACCACCTCCATTCGTTCGTTCAACACCTGCAAAATGCTCTGTGTTTTGGGTTTGTTAAGAATTGTAACCTCCAGTCGGGCGTAAGTCTCGGGAGAATTAACTCGAAATCGGAGGTTCAGTGTATCATCATTGGTTTGACCGAAATCTCCAAAAATTAAACTATCCGGAATAAGCAATCGATAGTTTGTTCGCTGTTGCAATTCTGTTTCAAAAATAAGCTGTGTTCGAGTTGAATTAAATGAAAAATTTGTTAATGGTGTAGGAATTGTATCTTCGCCTTTGAACAGCCAAATCGTGTCTTTAACCTTTCGAATAGGTGCGTTGAACGAAAGTGTTAGCGAGTCGAAGAAAGGCATTTCGTTACCGAAAGGCAACGTAACTCTCAATGGTGGCGGATCGTCTTGAAATCTTGTGTTGAGAAGTCGCAACGTGTCTGAAAAATCCCCGTCTTCCATAAGAAGCCAAAGATTTCGGATGCCCAATTCGGACAGAAAAATTTGCGCATTTTGTTTACTATTGTTCCAAATAATTTGAAAATCTAAAGGAATTGTATCAAGCTCCGGTTGTAAGATTTGGAATTCGACATTTTCCGTTGGATTTCTAAATTCTATCGCAACTTCGGCATTAGAAACAAATTCGGATCTCGTTATACCTTGCGGAAGTTCTTGTTGAAACATCAGCAATTGCTGTCCGCTTTGAAAAAAATGTACAATAGAATCCAGCAGTCTTAGGCTGTCAATTGTGCAGCCGACACTATCAGGCATAATCGGCATTTCTAAAAATCTTGACAGAACGCAGGTGCTGAAAAATGCAATTTCTTCGTTTATGGAATCGTAGACCCAATCATTGTTTCTGTCGTTTATTGCCACTAAATAAAAGCAATCATTGGTTAGGAAATTTACTTGAAAAAAGCCGGATTCACTGGTTCTTGCGATGTACAGCGGACGCACGTCTCTCAAAAACATATCGTCTAAATCCGCCACTAACGCAATGCTTACATCTCTTATCGGCTGTAGGGTAAAAGCATCTAGAACTTCACCGATTATGCTTAAAGAATCTATCGTTTCGCCTGTTGAAAAGACGATTTGAAAATTAGATAAGACATTTCCTTCGTTTAAGTCGGCAAGTGCATTTCCGAACGAAAAGACATAAGTTGTATTTTCGCGGAGTGCGTCGTCTTGCAGACGAATAGTCAAGTTTCGATTGTTAGAGACAATGCTTGGTCTTGCCATGGGTGGCGAGATGATGAGTTGTTGGTTCAAATTTCTCAGTTGAATATTTTCGTCGAATCTAACAAGAATTGTTCGAGCATTGAAATTTGTTGAAAAATTTTCAGGATAGAAAAAAATCGGAACAGGTGGTGTCTCGTCTCTGGGACCGCCTCCCGGTTGTCCGGGCGTTGCGCATGAGAAAATTATCACGATGCCGATGAAACCGAAAAATATGTTCAGATAACGGAGCATTTTTTGTTTTTTTAACTTACATTTCTTTGCTTGTTTAGCAAGAATTTTTTGCAAAGATACGAAAAATTTGGTTATTTCGTTTTTTTTGCGTAACTTTGCCCCGATTTTTTGTCAACAAATAAAAACAAACATAAAGAAAAATGTCAAACAAACCCATTCCCACTCAACAAAAGGAGGAGCTTGTTGTAAAATTTGCAGGAGATTCCGGTGACGGTATGCAATTGACCGGCCAATTCTTCTCTGATGCATCAGCTCTTTTGGGAAACGACTTAGCTACGTTTCCTGATTTCCCTGCGGAGATTCGTGCTCCGCACAACACCATTCCGGGTGTTTCCGGATTTTTAGTGCAAATCGGACAAAAGAAAATTTTATCTCCGGGCGATTTGTGCGATATTCTAATAGCTATGAACCCTGCATCCTTAAAGTCCAATTTGAAATGGGCAAAAAAAGGTGCAACATTGATTGTAAACAATGATACATTCAGTGATGTTGCTATAGAAAAAGCAGGCTACACAACGGATCCGCTTACCGATGGCAGTTTGTCAAACTATCATTTGATTTCTGCGCCAATCACCACGCTTACTAAAGCAGCGCTGGAAGAATTGGGTATTGATCAAAAGACTATGGACAGATCAAAAAATATGTTCGTGCTTGGTATCCTTTGCTTCATAACGGGTCGTGGAACGGAACAAGTTTTGCATTTGTTCGACAAAAAATTTGTTGAGAAACCAAAAATTAAAGAGATAAATATCAAGGCGTTTCTTGCAGGTTTCAACTATGCCGAAACCAAGGAAGTTGTGGAATCGGTTATTGTTGTTCCTCCGGCAGACAAAGCGTTGGAAAAAGGACGCTACCGCAATATTCTCGGAAATGATGCAACAGCGTGGGGACTACTCGCAGCTGCTGAGAAATCAGGTCGTCCGTTATTCTTAGGTTCATATCCTATTACACCGGCAACTGAAATTTTGATAGAATTAGCAAAACACAAATCACTTGGAGCACGCGTGTTTCAAGCGGAAGACGAAATTGCAGGAATTTGTTCTGCAATCGGAGCAAGTTTTGCAGGTGCAATGGCTTGTACAACTACATCCGGCCCGGGACTTTCGTTGAAATCGGAAGCGTTGGGTTTGGCTGTAATTACAGAACTTCCGTTAGTTATCGTAAACGTTCAACGCGCAGGTCCTTCGACAGGAATTCCTACAAAATCGGAACAATCCGACCTTCTCCAAGCGCTCTTCGGACGAAATGGTGAAGCACCGCTTGTAGTAATGGCTGCGTCATCTCCGGCAGATTGTTTCTATGCGGCTTTCGAAGCATCGAGAATTGCTATGGAAACGATGACGCCGGTTATTCTATTGACAGACGGTTATATCGGCTTTGGTTCTGAACTTTTCAGAATTCCGAAAATGTCAGATCTTCCGCAAATCCATCCGCCTATCGCAAAAGCGAACGATCCAAATTACAAACCTTACAACCGTGATGCAAATTTGATTCGTCAATGGGCTATTCCGGGAACGGAAGGCTTGCGTCACCGTATCGGCGGTTTGGAAAAAGAAGACGGAAAAGGTAACGTTTCTTCAGATCCGCACAACCACCAAACTATGGTGAATTTGCGTCGTGATAAAGTGTTGAAAATCGCGGAGCGTATCCCTGAACAAAGTGTTGTTGGTGAAGAAACCGGTGATTTATTGGTAGTAAGCTGGGGTGGAACAAGAGGTGCAACTTTGAGTGCAGTTCAAGAAATGCAAGCACAAGGTAAAAAAGTATCTTTGGCACATTTCAAACATATTTTCCCACTTCCGAAAAATGCGGAAAAAATTCTATCAAGTTTCAAAAAAGTTATTGTACCTGAATTGAATGACGGACAATTTGTGAAGTATTTGCGAATGGAATTTCCACACATTAAACTTTTGCAATACAACAAAGTACAGGGCTTGCCGTTTACAGTAAACGAATTAACAGAAGAGTTCAACAAAATTATGGAGGGAAAATAAATCATGGAAACGAAATTTGTAACTATACCAAAATCTGAAGTCCCTTTGACAAAAGAGGATTTCGTCAGCGACCAAATGGTAAAATGGTGCCCGGGTTGCGGTGGACACGCAATTTTGTCCTCTGTTACCAAGGCATTTCCAAACACGGGATATAAGAAAGAAAACATCGTATTAGTATCAGGAATCGGTTGTTCGAGCCGTTTTCCGTACTACGTGAATACGTACGGTTTTCACGGGATTCACGGACGTGCAAATGCAATTGCATCGGGTGTGAAAATTTTTAATCCACAACTTAGTGTTTGGATTAACACCGGCGATGGTGACTCATTGGCAATCGGTGGAAATCACTTTATTCACACGATTCGTAGAAATATCGACGTGAATATTTTGATGTTCAACAACCAAATTTATGGTTTGACGAAAGGTCAGTATTCACCAACAACTCCAATGGAAGGTGTTACCAAGACTTCGCCGTTTGGAACGATTGAGCAACCATTCAACCCTGGTGAATTAACGATTGGTTCGCAAGGAACATTCTTTGCGCGTGCGGTTGACACAAACCCAAAATTGATGACTGAAGTTGTTGAAGAAGCCACAAAGCACGATGGAACATCGGTTGTGGAAGTTTTGGAAAACTGTATTATCTTTTTCGATAAAGCGTTTAACGAAATTACTTCGAAAGAAAATCGCGACAACAATCAGTTGATTTTGAAGCACGGCGAACCGATGATTTTCGGAACAGAAAAGAACAAAGGTATTCGCTACAATCCAGGAAAAGGCGGATTGGAAGTGGTTACTATCGGTATCAACGGAATTACGATTAAAGATATTTTGGTTCACGACCAATACAGCAAAGATCCTGCAATTCACTTGATGCTTGCGAAAATGGAGTTGCCAAATTATCCAATTGCGTTGGGCGTAATTCGCTCTGCGGCTATCCCAACTTACAACGAATTGTTCGAAATACAAATGTACGAAGAACAAAAGTCGTCCAAAATCAAATGCATGGATGATTTGATGAATTCGGGGGATACTTGGGAGATTTAATTGGTCTCTTGTAGCGAGGAGATTCCTCGACTACGCACACTACGTGTGCTCCGCTCGGAATGACGGGCGTGACATAGTAGGGAAGGAGAAAAAAAGAAGAGCGGCTTCGTCGCTCTTCTTTTTTTCTCCTTTTTCTCCTCCCTACAACTTGCCGTCATGTCGAGCGAGGCGTAGCCGAGTCGAGACATCCCCTTGCTATGGACTGCGTTGTTAATTATCTCGAAAGCGAATTCCCGAAATAGTCCAAGTGCTATCGGTAGCAAAAGAAACGTTGCCGAGAGCGGATGACCAAGTGTTTTGTTGTGCAAAAACACCAAACGACAAGGCTAATACAAGAGTTGATGTGGTGATTTTTTTTGCAACTGTTTAGCGTGCAGGCTTTTGCTTTCTGTCTGAAAAATTAACATAAAGGAAAGCCGAAGTTCCTATAATAAATATTCCTATCATTACAATAATTGGTTCCATATCGTTATTGTTTTTTGTTTAAAGTTTGTATCCCGTAGTAAAATAAAATAGTTACAAGCACTAATCCAATTATATAGACTAACCATTTTTGCCTAAATTCTCCCAAGAAAGAAGTAACTAATATGACCGTTGTGATGTATTTTGCAACATCCATACACCATTTTGCGACTTCTCTTTGGGCTTCTCTTTTTACCTCACCCGTTTTATTATAATTTCTTTTGACTCTGCAAAGATACGGAAAATAGTTGGATTTTTTGATTATTTTTGTCGGTTTTTTCATAGTTTTTTTGTATCTTTCATAAATTTTAACGATAGCCAACAGGTTTTTTCACTCTGACTGTCCGTCCGTCAAGCAAAAAAATATCGAAAACAACGATGTAAACTCCACTTGAAAGTTTGGTGTTTTGATCGGAAAGCCCGTCCCAAAAATAGGTGCCTTGTATACCCAAAAGTTCGGATTTAACCAAATGTCTGACCATTCGTCCGTTGCTGTTGAAGATGCGGATATTACCCGTAAATCCTGATGTTTCCAAGTTGTAGGAAATAGTTAGAATATCATCCTTACCGTCATTGTTCGGCGAAATTAACGAAGGGTAAAGATGTAGGATTTTATCGGTTTCAAACCTTGAGATGCCTTGCGAGTTGGGACATCCCGGCGTTGCATATCCTGATGTGCTTGATGCCGAATGCCAATTACCGGCATCAGTTCCGGATTTTTCAAAACTTAGTCGTTCAAGCGAAACACCTCTCGTATCAGCCAAAAGAGCGAAATGCATCGAAGAATGATAATAAATTTCGTCAATGAATGTCGAATCTTTTCGCAACAAAGCATATCGTCCTGAAGTATTGGAAAGTGCAGGTAGATTAGGCATTGTAATCAATAATGCATCTGCACAAACGTTGTGATATTGCCATAAAATTTCCGGAGTTCTCGAAAGCACAACATAAACTTGAGAAGGTAGAACCAAGTCCTCATCAGCAGTAATAGCAAGCACTCCGGAAAGTTGGTCTTGATTGTTGAAACGTCCTAAACGCAATTCGGAGAATGGAATATCTTGTTCCGAACGATTAAAAATTTCCAGATATTCAGCGGAACCAATCGGCGGATTAAACATAATTTCAGAAATCACAACATCGAAATCTTCAATAATGATAGGTGGCTCGGGAATAGGATCGGGTTCTATTGTACCGACCTTTACTTCGCCGAAAGCATACATATTGTGACGACTTGCCGTGCTATATCGGCAGAAGAAACCGAAGGCAGCAGTTTCTCGAAATGTTGAATCAACAAAAGGCTCGCCTTCGGAATCAATCGGCAATCGCGACGAAACATCGGAATACACATGCCATTCGCTGTTTGGAAACCGCTTAACTCGAAGTTGTAAAGATAATCCGCTACTCGAACTAAACTCTGAAACTCCGGAAAAAACCAATGTTATAGCAGTTCCTTCTTGCCGAAAAAATTGAATGTTGTTTCTTCCACCCGTTTGTCCGAGTTGTACAAAATAGCCGTTGAGCGAGCCTCTCAGATTTTCGGAATCGCTCATCAAATATACACGAACGAAGTTTGTTGAGGACGGATTGAAGCTCAATTGGATGCTGAAATTCCACTCAATGCTGTCGCTGAGTGTATTTCTGGCAGCATAATACAACGTTGACGAACTTTGCGGACCATTGAGTTGCAACTTCTCGTTTTCGACAGAGAAATAAGCCGTGTCACCAAACCATTGATGATTTAAGGAATCGTGATGTTTAAACGATTCGTGAATTTGTCCGAAAGCCAACGCCGAACAGCACGTGGCTAAAATAACGATGATTTTTTTTGTTTTTTTTAACATGATGATAAAATTTTTAATAAGTAATTTTGTTGGGCGACACTTGCAGTCGCCCGTCACCTATATAAACGCAAAAAAGTTGTTTTTCGTATAAAAAATTCCTTAAAAAATGTTAAAATGTTGAAAACTTCTGCGAATTGTTAATAACCTGCCACACATTTTCAACTTTCATTTTTCATTTTTCAATTATTTTTCGTATCTTTGCATACAATTTTAATAATCGAAGAACCTATGACCATTCCGCGTCCGAACTATTTGTTTGAAGTCAGTTGGGAAGTTTGCAATAAGGTAAGTGCAGTGCACGGCGAGCTATCTAAAAGTGCCCAACATTTTAAGCAATTGTGCAAAAATGATTTTTTCATGATCGGTCCTGATGTCTGGCATGATAAAACATATGACGAATTTACCGAAGACCGTGAACTTTACCGTACATGGCACGAGCAAGCCGAAAAAGACGGCTTGCATTTTCGTATAGGTCGCTGGAATACTCCCGGAAATCCTATCGTAATTTTAGTGGATTTCACATCGTTTTTTCCTAAAAAGGATGAAATATTCAAAAAACTTTGGGAAACATATAAGCTAGATTCAATTTCGGGACATTGGGATTATATTGAGCCCGCAATTTTTGGCTATGTTTCAGGAAAAATTATAGAGCATTTTCACACCTATAATGCTATGCCGAATGAGCAAATTTTGGCACATTTCCATGATTGGTTGACCGGAGCCGGAGTGCTTTATATCGAAGATAAAGCGCCGCAAATAGCAACGGTGTTTACGGTTCACTCAACTGTAATCGGGACTTCAATTGTTTCCAATAATCTTCCGCTCAAAGAAGATTTGTCGCAGTATAATGCCGATCAACTGGCACGTAATTTCCACGTTCAGGCTAAACATTCTCTTGAAAAATTAAGCGCTGTAAACGCTGATCTTTTTACGGTGGCTAACGATTCCGTGAATGAGCAATGCCGCGCCTTTCTTGGAAAGGCGGCAGATAGGATCGGAAAAGATTTTACCGACTACGAAAGTGTTATCAAAGAGGCAACAGAAAGATCAACGATACGCCACAGCCACGCGCATATACCTCTTCCTTTCGATTATGGTGTGAATGGTTTCACAAAAAAATCCAAACCGAAATGGAAAAAAATGATGGTGCAGCCTCATATTCCGGAAAAACTCAAAAAACTGGATGAACTTTCTCAAAACCTTTGGTGGTGTTGGGACTACGAAGCTGCAAATTTGTTTGAATCTATAAATCCGGATTTGTTCAATCGCTTGGAACGAAATCCTATTGCCTTGCTGAATAAACTGAGTACTCCTGAAATAGAAAAATTGGAAAACGATTCCGAGTTTTTGGATAAACTGAGTGGGATTCATGAACGTTTCAAAACGTATATGGATGCAAAAACAGAGCAAACACCAAAAGTAGCATATTTCAGCATGGAATTCGGTTTACACGAATCTCTAAAAATTTATTCGGGAGGTCTGGGAATTTTGGCCGGCGATTATTTGAAGGAGGCGAGCGATTGTAATTACAACATGATTGGAATGGGCTTGCTTTATCGCTACGGTTATTTCAAGCAGCAAATTTCTTTTGGTGGCGAACAAATCGCCCACTCTATTCCTCAACGCTTTACCAATTTACCGTTAAAACCTGTTCGAGATGAGGATGGCCGTTGGATAGAAATCTCTATTTCCTTGCCGGGAAGAGTGCTTCATGCCAAAGTTTGGCGAGTAGATGTGGGTAGAGTACCTTTATTTTTGTTGGATACGGACATTGAAAGCAACACCGAACATGATCGTTCCATCACATACAATCTGTATGGTGGAGACTGGAAAAACCGTTTGAAGCAAGAGATTTTATTGGGTGTTGGAGGTATTCGTGCGATAAGAAAAATGAGAATCAACCCTGATTTGTATCATTGCAACGAAGGGCATGCCGCATTTATCGGTTTGGAACGCCTCAGAGAGATGGTTGAAGACGAAGGAAAATCATTCGTTCATGCCAAAGAGTTGGTTCGTGCGGCAACACTATTTACGACCCATACACCTGTTCCGGCAGGACATGATTTGTTTTCCGAAGATTTGATGCGTACTTATATTTCACATTATCCGCAACGCTTAGGAATCACTTGGCAAGCTCTAATGGGATTGGGACGCGTGCACGAAAATGATAGCCACGAGAAGTTTTCAATGAGTATTTTGGCGGCAAATCTTTCTCAAGAAATAAATGGTGTGAGCCGAATTCACGGCAGAGTGTCGCGTGAAATGTTTGATGATATGTACGACGGGTATTATCCGGAGGAATTGCATATCGGCCACGTTACAAACGGCGTTCACTACAAAACGTGGACGCATGAGGATTGGCAAAAACTTCACGCAAAATATTTCGGAGATAAATTCGAACACGATATGTCGAATCCCGAGCATTGGAAAGGTATTGAAAATGCATCAGACCAAGAGATTTGGAATCTTCGCACGCAGCTTCGCACCAAACTTATCAACCTTTCCAAAGTCAAAATGGAAGAGGATATGACCTTGCGTGAAGAAAGTCCGACAATGATTCAAAAAGCGCTGGAAGGCTTCGATCACAGCAAATTGACAGTTGGTTTTGCACGCCGTTTTGCAACTTACAAGCGTGCACACTTGTTGTTTGCGAATCTTCCGAGATTAGCCGAAATTGTGAATCATCCGACGCGTCCGGTTCAATTTGTATTTGCAGGAAAAGCGCATCCGGCAGATGGGGCAGGGCAGGGCTTGATCAAATTGATTTTGGAAATTTCGCGTCGTCCGGAATTTATTGGAAAAATTTTCTTCTTGGAAAATTACGATATCGAAATTGCCAAACGTTTGGTTCAAGGTGTGGATATTTGGATGAACACGCCGACTCGCCCACAAGAGGCATCCGGAACATCGGGTGAAAAGGCTGTTATGAACGGTGTTTTGAATTTGAGTGTACTCGACGGTTGGTGGGCGGAAGGATATCGTGAAGGTGCAGGTTGGGCATTGAAAGAAGAGCAGACTTACCAAAACGACGAATTACAAAATGCGTTGGATGCAGAAACCATCTATAATTTAATCGAAAACGAAATCACGGAAGCATTCTACGATATTGACGAAAAAACAGGAATTTCCAAACGTTGGATTGAGTTAATCCGGAAAAATTTCACGGAAATTTCGCCGAATTTCACGATGAAACGTCAGTTGGACGATTACATCAAACAGTACTACACGCCGCAATACGAGCGTTCGAAAATTTTATTGGAACGCAACGGAAGCAAAGCACACGAGTTGGCACAGTGGAAAGTCAAAGTAGCACAGGCGTGGAGTAATTTGGAAATTTTGAGTGTAAATTATCACAATTCAACGCATCAGGCACTACAAATGGGCGACGAATTTACGGCAGAATTAGTGATTGACTTGAAAGAACTAAGACCGGAGGATATCGGAGTGGAATTGATTTACGGAAAAAAAGAAAATGATGTTGTGGAAAAATTGATCGGTGTTTATGAGATGAAATTAACGAAAGCCGAAGGCTCCATCGCGACGTTCAACTTGTCATTCCATGCAAAAATGTCCGGTGTTTACGACTTTACATTCCGTATTTTCCCGACGCATCCGCTGTTGCCACATCGTCAGGATTTCAATTTAATAAAATGGGCTTAAAAATTAAAAAAAACAAAATATCATGATCACAAAACTCGAACAAATCATTGATGCTGTAAAAAGCAAGGAAAAGAAACGCTTGGTGGCAGCGTATGCCAACGATTCTCACACAATTGGTGCTATCAACATGGCCGTTGAAAAAGGTATTATCGATGCAACTTTGGTTGGTGATGTAGAAACTATGAAAAAAGTTTGTGCAGAAGAGGGGATTGACATCAATAAATTTGAACTCGTTCAGGAAGCCGATGAACAAAAAGCGGCTAATTTGGCTGTAATGCTTATCAATGAAGGTAAGGGTAGCATGTTGATGAAAGGACTTTGCAGTACGGACAAGTATATGCGTGCCATTTTGAACAAAGAAAAAGGTTTGATGCCGAATCCGAAGGCAACACTTTCGCATGTTGGTGTTTTGGAAGCACCAACATACCACAAATTAATGGTGTGCAGCGATATGGCGATTATTCCTGATCCGGACTTGAAACAAAAAACGGCGATTGTAGGTTTTTGTGTTGATGTTGCGAAAGCCTTAGGTATTACAACTCCGAAAGTGGCGTTGATTGCCGCAACAGAGCAAGTATCTGTTGGAATGCAGGCTTGCGTTGATGCGGCTATTATTTCAAAAATGGGCGACAGAGGACAAATCAAAGGTGCTGTCATCGATGGGCCGTTGGCATTGGATGTTGCCATTGATAAAGAAGCGGCCGAAATCAAAAAACTCAAAAGCGAAGTTGCCGGTGATGCCGACTGTTTGGTATTTCCGAATATTGATGCCGGAAATGTGTTTTACAAAACATGCACAAAACTAGTCGGTAGCGAATTGGCTGCAATGGTTGTTGGAGCAAAGGTTCCGTGCATTCTTTCTTCTCGTGGAGATAGCGAATTGACGAAACTTTATTCGATTGCTTTGGCTGCGCTTAGTGCGAGGTAATACAAAGTTGATATACCGAAAACTTAAAATATTTTAAGTTTTAACACTTTTTAACTTAAAATTTTCGATTTGCATTTGTTTTCTATGTAATTTTGCAATCTAATTAAAAATTGCAAAATTATGAGAACACTAATCACACTTCTACTATTGTGTTTGACCGCAAAAGGTTTGTCAAACACAGCACTCAGCGACACGGCTCGTATCGCCTTTTACAATGTCGAAAATTTGTTCGACTATTTCAAAGATTCTGTCAAAAATGACGATGCGTGGACACCTCGAGGAGCAAATCGATGGACACGAGCGCGTTATTGGCAGAAACAGAACAATTTATTTAAAGCAATTGCAGCTTTGGGACATGAGCAACCACTTGCTATTCTTGGGCTTTGCGAAATTGAGAACAGAAGAGTTTTGCAAGATTTGGTTCGTGGAACACCGTTGCGCAAGCACGGCTATCGCTACATTCACTACGAGTCTGCGGATTCGAGAGGAATTGATGTCGCCATGATTTATCGTCCGGATTTGTTTGAAGTGATCAAGCATTACCCGATATTGATGATAATTCCGCCCGATACGATTTCACGAACACGAGATTTCTTGTATGTAAAAGGTGTGTTATTTCAACGAGATACCGTTCATGTGATTATTTGCCATTTCCCTTCAAAATTCGGTGGATTGATGCAAAGTCAAGGAAGACGAATGTTTGCAGGACGATTACTACGAGAAAAAGTAGATAGTATTTTGGCAGAAAATCCAACGGCAAATATCATCACAATGGGCGATTTCAACGATGAGCC
The DNA here is from genome assembly GCA_009785505.1 of Bacteroidales bacterium. Lineage (GTDB taxonomy): Bacteria > Bacteroidota > Bacteroidia > Bacteroidales > P3 > WRKV01. The sequence goes on along the minus strand of WQWA01000007.1, from coordinate 21,401 downwards.
TTCCGATGAAAGTATTTCTGTCGCATTTCGCTCACGGTGTGATACAGCGAATTTTCAACCCCATGATATGCTCAATTTGATGTGTCGTTTTGAAGGGAGAAAAGGCTCGCACAAATTCCGTGAAACATGGAGTATTATTGACCATATCATGATTTCAAAGTCTCTTGTGAGAAACATTCACGGACTATCCGTTTTAGAACAAAAAGCCCATATTTTCGACCCCGATTTTCTACTTGAAGAAGACCGAGTGAATATGGGCAAAAAACCTTTCCGCACTTACATCGGCACCCGCTATAATGGTGGTTTTAGTGACCATTTGCCGGTGTTTATGGATGTTGTCTCATTACAAAAAAACGACTAAAAAATATGAAAAAGAAGGAAGTGAAACTACAGCAAAAAATCCTTGATTTAATAAAAATAGCAAGGACTCATAAAACCAGTAAAAACACTATTTCTATCGGAAAAATAACAAAATTTCAAGCGGATGTTTTTCAAAAGAAATTTGGTATAAATGTTCGAGAATATGAAAGAACTATTGATACTGATGGAATAAGACATGCATTAAATAGACATCCAAATCTTGTGGATACTGATTTTTTGACGATTTTACTTATAGTTGATAGTCCTGATATTGTGGGATTAGGCAAAGAAAATGATACAATCGTGTATCGAAAAGATTTTGAAAAATATATTTTTTATGTGGAATGTATCCAAAAAGGACGGAAACGTTTAGTGCTTAAAACGCTCTATAAAAGAAAAAAACCACCTAGGCGTACCTAGGCGGTATAGACTTTTAGGAACGCGATCGATGCTTATGCCCCTCGCTAACGTCTTATGCCGATTTTTCCTAAACAAAGTCGTAACGACCTTGTTTGTCGTTGCAAAGTTACAACATTTTTTTGAATTGACCAAATTTTCGTTGAAATTTTAGGCATTAAGTCTAAGTCCGTTCGATAATTTATAGAATCTGCTTGCGAGTATAACATGCTACTGCTTGATTTCAAGCCCCGAAGCATCCTCGTTTACATCAACAGTAATCGTTATGCCGGGCTTGAAATTTTCACGAATAATTTCTTCGGCAATCATATCTTCGATATGCGTTTGAATTGCACGTTTCAGTGGACGAGCACCCAAATCGGGGTTCCAGGCTTTGTCAATCAAAAAATCTTTGGCTTTTTCAGTAATCACCAATTCAACATCCAAACTTTTTACACGTTTGAATAGATGTTCGAGTTCGATATCAATGATTTTGTGAATCGACCCTCGTTCCAGCGGTTCAAAGTAAATTACATCATCAACACGATTCAAAAATTCGGGTGTGAATGCTTTCTTTAACGCACCTTCAATGATACTTTGCGATTCTGTTGCTTTCGCAGATTCCTTGGCAGACGTGCTAAAACCAATGCCTTGACCAAAATCTTTCAACTGTCGTGAGCCGATATTCGAAGTCATGATAATTATCGTGTTGCGAAAATCAACTTTTCGCCCCAAACTATCGGTTAGCTGCCCTTCATCCAGCATTTGCAACAATAAATTGAAAATATCGGGATGTGCTTTTTCTACTTCGTCCAAAAGCACGATAGAGTAGGGTTTTCGACGAACTTTTTCCGTCAACTGCCCACCTTCTTCATAGCCTACATATCCCGGAGGAGCACCGATCAAACGAGAAATGGCGAATTTTTCCATGTATTCGCTCATATCAATTCGGATTAGAGCATCTGCAGAATCAAACATATAAAGTGCTAACATTTTAGCCAAATGCGTTTTTCCAACTCCGGTTGGACCCAAAAAGATGAAATTTCCAATAGGTTTATTGGGATCTTTAATTCCTGCACGATTTCGGCGAATGGATTTTACAATTTTGGAAATTGCACTTTCTTGACCAACTACGGTTTTGCGAATTTGCTCTTCCATATTGATCAACCGTTGCCCCTCATCCTGCGAAACACGCTGAATCGGAACACCAGACATCATGGAAACCACTTCCGCAACATCCTCATCCGTAACCACAACACGGTTGATATTTGCTTTTTCTGCCCAGTCTTTTTTAGCTTTTTCCAACCTAACCGTTAGTTCACTTTCAATATCACGCAGGCTTGCGGCCTCTTCGTATTTTTGGTCTTTTAAAACTTCCTTTTTTTGGCTTTGAACGATTTCGATTTCCTTTTCAATTTCAATAATTTCTTCAGGGACATCCATCGTAGTAATATGTACACGAGAACCGGCTTCATCCAAAGCATCAATCGCCTTATCCGGTAAAAAACGGTCGGCAATATAACGGCTTGTATAGTAAACACAGGCTTTTAGTGCTTCGGGAGTATAAGTTACTAAGTGATGATCTTCGTATTTTCCTTTGATGTTGTTCAAAATTTCCAAAGTTTCCTCGGACGAAGTGGCATCTACCATAACTTTTTGAAAACGACGCTCTAAAGCACTGTCTTTTTCAATGTTGTTGCGATATTCATCCAACGTTGTGGCACCGATACATTGCACTTCTCCACGAGCCAATGCGGGTTTGAACATATTTGCGGCATCTAACGAGCCCGAAGCATTTCCTGCTCCGACAATTGTGTGGATTTCATCGATAAACAGGATGATATTCGGATTTTTTTCCAATTCGTTCAGAACGGCTTTCATGCGTTCTTCAAACTGTCCGCGATATTTTGTTCCTGCGACCAATCCTGCGACATCAAGCGTAATCAATCGTTTTCCGAAAAGCGGTCTTGGTACTTTTCGTTGTACAATTCTGAGCGCCAAACCTTCTGCAATAGCGGATTTCCCAACGCCCGGCTCACCGATTAAAATCGGGTTGTTTTTCTTTCTACGGCTGAGGATTTGTGCGATTCGCTCCAACTCCAATTGTCGTCCGACAACAGGATCCAAGCGTCCTTCTTCAGCAAAACGAGTTAAATCTCGACCGAAATTGTCTAAAACCGGCGTTTTGGACTTAACTTCCGGGGCTTTTGCTGTGGTTGTTCCGGTCGAATTTTTAGGATTTTCGGGGCCTTTAGCATTTGGGTCATCTAGTAAATCTGCATCTTCCTTGAAACTCTTTGTAGCCTCTTTTCCTGCCAAAACACTTTGTAGCGCAGACTTAAATCCGCCGTGATTGATACCAAAATCTTTTGCAATAATACTAAAAATATGCACTTCATCCCGTAAAACGGCCAAAACAAAATGTTCTGTGCCAACGATTTCACTTTTCAGCGATTTTGCTTCCAAACACATTAGTTTCCAAATACGTTCGGCATCTTTCGAGAGCGGTAGATTTGGTATCGAATGATACGAACTTCCGGAACGATTGGCAATTTTATTTTCCAAACGTTCTTTAATTTCTGACAAATTGGCACCAAAGCTCGTCAAAATATTCACGCCGGTGCCCGTGCCTTCTCGCAGGATACCCAACATGACGTGTTCAATTTCTATGGTGTCGTTGTGCAAACGATGCGCTTCTTCATTGCTGAAAATTAAGGCATTTCTAAGTTTTAGACTTATATTTTGATCCATCTTTTTCGTTCTGTTTTGTCTTGCAAAGATACTATTTTAATCTTCCATATGCAAATACCATTCCAAGAAATAATTAACAGGGCTATGTTTGTAGCCTTTTGAATATAAAACAAAAAAATAAGGCAATTACTTCCGATTCAACACCGTTTTGACAGAAGCTATAATTCCTTCCTCGTTGAGATTGTGTTTATCTAACAATTGTTGCGGCGTTCCGCTTTCGCCGAAAACATCATTAACGCCAAGCATTTCGATAGGCGAGGGGACTGTCCGACTCAACAAATGTGCTACGCTATCGCCCAAGCCACCAATGATATTGTGCTCTTCAGCGGTTACGACACAGCCGGTTTTTAGAACGGACGCCAAAATTAATTCCGTGTCTAGCGGCTTTATAGTGTGGATATTGATGACTTCGGCAGAAATACCGTCCTTGTGAAGTTGCTCGGCGGCTTGCAATGCCGTCCAAACCAAATGACCGGTGGCGATAATCGTAACATCTTTGCCTTCTTGAAGCAAAATACCTTTCCCTATTTCAAATTTTTCGTCGAGCGAAGTAAAATTTGGCACAGTCGGGCGTCCGTAACGCAGGTACATCGGACCATAATGTTCGGCTGCAGCTAATGTTGTCAAATAAGCTTGATTATAATCACACGGCACAATAACTGTCATGCCGGGCAACATTTTCATCATGCCAATATCTTCCAGAACTTGATGTGTAGCGCCGTCCTCGCCAACTGTAATCCCGGCATGAGTGGCTGCAATTTTCACATTTTTTGCAGAATATGCAATGGATTGACGAATTTGGTCGTATACTCTCGATGTTATGAAGTTGGCAAACGTACTTGCAAATGGAATTTTTCCGCCGATAGTCATGCCCGCAGCAATGCCTATCATGTTGGCTTCCGCAATTCCTACTTGAACAAAACGTTCGGGAAACTCTTTGGCAAAGGCCTCCATTTTTACGGAAGGTGTAACATCTGCGGTAAGTCCAACGATATTGGGATTGCGTTTGGCTGCTTCCAAAAGCCCGTCGCCGTAGCCTGAGCGTGTGTCTTTTTTTTCTGTGAATGTGTATTTTCTCATGTAGGAGTTTTTATTATTGATTGATCCTCAGTTTAGAAGTTTAATCGAAGTTCGAGAATGATTCTATCGTGTGAATTGCCAGGAACTCCGAAATAGAACGCGGTCCTGTCCTCATTTACAAAATACATTTCATAATTCAACCTCAATTGTGTTCTACGATAAATTTGGTTGAACCCGAAATTCACGCCTAAAGTTAAACGGTTTGCATCCGACCAACGTCCATGCTCTGCTGCCATCATATCCCAACGAACTGCCGGTTCAATATAGTTAAGAATTTGTCTATCTGTCCTAAATATCTGACTTGTTTGTACACACCAACCCAATCTTCGATCGCTGACACCTGGAGATATGAAGTTGGCACTTATTATTTCTGTGTCAATTGCAAATCCATTGTTAAAATAACGAAAATCTATAGCATATAGTCTGTTTCTCACATTATTTGCAACTGTTGAGTGATGGGTTCTGAACGAAAGACGCACATTATCGAAAGATCCAATCATTACTCGAAATGCATATCCAAAGTCGCTGATATTCCTCCATTCCGGATTGTTGATCCCTGCTCCGTTGAACACAGCACCGGAAAGGACTATCGGCACACTGCCTGCCGAAAGGCGATAATCCGCAATAATTCCAATATCTCGAAGATGACCGGTCATAAATCTGCAAGCTAATGCCCTTTCTGCGAACAAAACCTGACTTGGTGCAATCATATGCAAATGATAGAATGGTATGATACCCTGCCCAATACGAAGCGATAAATTCTCCGTTGGGTTCATTCGAACTTCCAAATCTAAAACTCTGAATGTCCCATTCTCGCTCAAATCCACTTGCAGTAGGTAGTTAATTTTTTGAGTTACACTCCCCGCCATAACAACACGTGCATTGCGAACGCTGAAACGAGATAGATTGTCATTCAAATCGTGCTCAAATCTTGTGCGTAAAACCCCTCTAAATTGAGGTGTTCGGTCTACTTCTGATACTAAAACCGGCTGAGGATTATCCACAACAGTATCTCTTTTTTCGGCAATCAATAATGTGCTGAAAAATACTAAAAAAAGTGATGTTAAAACTGCTTTCCTCATTAAAAATCCCCCAAAGTTTCTTTTAGTTGTGATAATGCAACCTTTGTTTGTTCTTCATTGGTAACACTTCCGTGATATTTGTAGTTATTTTCCATGAAATCCACACCTTTTCCCATTTCGGTTTTCATTACGATGAAAACGGGTTTTTTGTTTTTTAATTTTTCTTTAGCTTCATGCAATACCGAGAGAATATTTTCCACACTATGTCCGTCCATATCCAAAACCTGCCAGTCAAACGCCTCGAATTTCGCACGTAAATCGCCCAAATCGCAAACATCCTTGGTTGCTCCGTCGATTTGCAAGCCGTTCAAATCAACAACAGCAATTAAATTATCCACGTTTTTTGCAGGGGCGAACATGATGGCTTCCCAGTTTTGCCCTTCCTGCAATTCGCCATCTCCGCAAAGGCAGTAAACGATGGATTTATCGCCATTGAGTTTTTTGGTGAGAGCCGAGCCAATTGCATTCGACAAGCCTTGTCCGAGTGAGCCGGAAGCCATCCGGATTCCGGGCAGATTGTGCGATATACTCGGATGACCTTGTAAACGAGAATCCAATTTTCGAAACGTTCCCAATTCGCTTATCGGGAAATAACCACGACGTGCCAAGATGCTGTAAAATACCGGCGTAATATGCCCATTCGAGAGGAAAAACAAATCTTCGTTTTTACCGTCCATTTTGAAATTTTCAGGGTCAATGTTCATCACATTGAAATATAATGCTGTGAGGAAATCAGCACAGCCCAACGATCCTCCGGGATGCCCGGATTGAGCTTGCGACGTCATGCGGATAATATCTCTACGCACTTGGCTTGCGACGCCTTGCAGTTCGGAAATGGTTTTCATAAGAGTATATAATTTGCAACTTGCAAAGATACGAAAAAAATCGTAACTTTGCAAAAAAATAACAAGGGGATGTCTCGACTTCGCTCGACATGACGAACCAGAGCAAAAAAATAGTAGAATGATTATAGGAATCACAGGAACAATAGGAGCAGGCAAGGGAACCATCGTAGATTATTTGGTTTCACAAAAAGATTTTTTGCACTTTTCGGTGCGGGATTTTTTGATTGAGGAAATCGAAAGGCGTGGGTTGCCTGTCAATCGAGACAGTATGGTTGTTGTTGCAAACGATTTGCGTGCAACGCATTCGCCGTCTTATATTACGGATCAATTGTACGAACGTGCGATAAAATCCGGAAAAAACGGCATTATCGAAAGCATTCGGGCAGTAGGGGAGATTGAGAGTTTGCGAAAATACAAAGATTTTATTTTATTTGCTGTTGATGCCGATATTCGTAAGCGCTATGAACGAATTGTTAAGCGCGGATCTGCCACAGATCACATTGATTTCGAAACTTTCGTAGAAAACGAAAAACGCGAAATGAGTACTACCGATCCTGCCAAACAAAATCTTGCCGAATGTATAAAAAAAGCCGATTATGTGTTTACCAACGATAAAAACATAACCGACTTGCAATGTGAGGTCGAGCGAGTTCTTAGTTCACTGTCATCTCTCTAAAGCCCATTTTGGCATACTCGCCCGAAACCAATTTATCTCTACAACTTGCAAACGCATCAATCGTATATTGTACATCTTCCAAACTATGCACAGCCGTAGGAATTATACGCAATAAAATGACTCCTGCCGGAACAACAGGATGCGTTACAATCGAACAGAAAATTCCATGATTTTCACGTAAGTCGTAAGTTAATTGCGTTGCTTCATTTACAGAACCGCTAAGCATAACAGGTGTTACAGGCGTGTTGGTTACTCCAAGGTTAAATCCTTTTGCTTTCAATCCGAGTTGTAATGTGTTCACATTTTCCCAAAGTTTTTCGCGATATTCAGGATGTTTACGCATCAAATCCAGGCGTTTCAAAAGACTGATAACGATAGGCATCGGCAATGATTTTGCATAAATTTGTGAACGCAGATTGTAGGTCAAATAACGAATAATATCTTTATCGCCGGCAACAAATCCGCCGATCAATGCAAACGATTTTGCAAACGTTCCAAAATACAAATCGATATCGTCTTGAACACCTTGAAACTGTCCTGCTCCTGCACCTGTTTCGCCAATAGTTCCAACACCGTGAGCATCGTCAACTAAAAAACGAAATTTATATTTTTTCTTCAGTTCTGCGATGCCTTTCAAGTCGCCTTGATCGCCAACCATTCCGAAAACGCCTTCGGTCATAAGTAAAATTCCACCGCCGGTTTTTGCAACGTGTGCAGTAGCAAGTTTCAACTGTTTTTCGCAATCTGCCATGTCATTATGAGCAAACTTGTAACGTTTTCCCATGTGTAAACGGGCTCCGTCAATCATGCACGCATGCGAATCCGAGTCGTAAATAAGTGCATCATGACGGTCAAGCAATGCATCAATCGTCGAAACCATACCCTGATAGCCGAAATTGAACAAATAGGCATCCTCTTTGAATACAAACTCTGCGAGTTCGTTTTGTAATTGTTCGTGATACTTGGTGTGTCCGGACATCATTCGAGCACCCATTGGGTAAGCTAATCCCCATTCGGCAGAAGCTTCGGCATCAACTTTTCGTACTTCGGGATGATTCGCCAATCCCAAATAATTGTTCAAACTCCAACACAAAACTTCCTTGCCATTAAACTTCATTCGTGCTTGGATTGGTCCCTCAAGTTTGGGGAACATGTAGTAACCATGGGCAAAGTCAGCATATTTGCCGAGCGGTCCGAAATTTTCTAAACGTTTTTTGAAAATGTCCATTTGTGATTTTTTTTGATTTTAATCCACAAAGTTACGAAATTTAATTGAAAAATAAAACATGGAATTTTACAGATTTATTTGTATAAATTTGCATTTTTTTTAACGCAGTTGATGATAAGTTTTGTAAATTTGAGATTTTTTTGTACCTTTGCAGGAAATTTTGATAACCACAAACAATTTATACTAAAAATGAAAGTACCCAAAAAGCCCGGATTTCAAAGATTTCTTGATGGCGTTGAAGTAGCCGGCAACAAATTGCCGCATCCGGCAATGCTATTTGCTCTTTTTGCACTCATCATAATCGTAATTTCGCACATCGCAGCCGCTATGGGTGTTAGTGTGAGATTACCCGGTGCCGAAGTAGACACATATGTTCGGGGTGTCGGAATTGCGTACATATTCACGAATGCAGTTAGTAATTTTGTAAATTTTGCTCCTCTCGGAACGGTTCTTGTAGCGATGTTAGGTGTTGGAGTGGCAGAACACACGGGTTTGATTTCGGCGTTGTTAAGAAAAATAATGCTGGGTTCATCGAAAAAAATGATTACGATTGTCGTTGTTTTTGTTGGTATTTTTTCAAGTATTGCTGAAAACGCGGGTTATTTAATTGTAATTCCTTTGGGTGCAGCCATTTTTTATGCGATAGGACGACATCCTTTAGCAGGTTTGGCAGCAGCGTTTTTTGGCGTTTCGGCAGGATTTGCCGCGAATATCAGCCTAACCTTATCGGATGTTATCTTGGCAGGAATTACTGAGCAAGCAGCACAAATGATTGATCCGGACATAGTGGTTTTAGCGACCTCTAACATATTTTTTATGTGGGCGGCGACGATCATTTTGACGATTATCGGCTATTTTGTTACAGAAAAAATTGTTGTACCGAAACTTGGCGAATACAAGCCCGATGGCGAAATAGATGTTGCCGATATTTCGTCGGAATTAAGTGTAGAAGAAAAAAGAGGTTTGAAATTTGCAGGTTGGTCATTTTTGGGGGCTGTTGCCTTTTTACTTTTGCTGGTATTGCCGGAATCTGCCCCGTTGCGAAATCCGGAGACGGGTGCTATACTTGACAGAGATGCGCCGTTTATGGGCGGACTTGTGGCTGTGATTATGATTTTGTTTTTAGCTCCGGCGTTAGGTTTTGGTATCGGCTCGAAAACAATCAAGGGCAATAAAGATGTTGTGAATTCTATGACAAAATCTATGCAAAGCATGGGTGCTTACTTGGTTTTGGCGTTTTTCGCAGCACAATTTATCAACTACTTCGCACATTCAAACTTAGGTGTTGTTTTGTCGATGAATGGCTCTGTATTTTTGCAAAATACCGGACTTACAGGCGTTCCGTTGATTCTTTCGTTTGTATTGCTGTGTGCGTTCTTGAATATGTTTATGGGTTCAAGTTCGGCAAAGTGGCTGATTATGGCACCGATTTTCGTGCCGATGTTTATGCAATTAGGTTATGATCCGGCGTTTACACAACTTGCTTTCCGTGTAGGTGATACAGTAACAAATATCATTACACCGATGATGTCGTTCTTTGCGTTAGTGGTAGTTTTTGCTGAAAAATACGATAAGAATGCGGGAATAGGTACAATCATTTCAATGATGCTGCCTTATTCGCTAATCGCCTTGCTCGGTCTGTCGGCTGCCTTGATAATATGGTATTTGACCGGCTTGCCGATTGGAATTGGCGGATATATCCACTTGCCGTCATAGTCAACAAAGAACTAAACAAGGCGGGTTTATTACGCGGACTTCATTTTGAAGTGTAACGAATCCCCTTGCAAATTGTAGCCAATTTCTGCACCAACACGTGCTAAACGGGCTTCCAAATCTGTGACTGTATCATCGAAAGTGTCCCGCACAACCGTTTTGCCGTCATACAAAAAATAATTCTCACGATATTTGAGCGGAGTGAGATTCGGCATGATAACATTTGAACCTATTTCAATGGCTTTTTCGCGTCCAAAAGGGTCTAAAGTTTGCAAGGCTGTGGTTGCAGCGATATTGATAGTCGGCATTAGAATGCGTAGTAAGGCAATCATTTTTAGGGTTAAATCAAAACGATTTTCGATCTGTAGGGGCGAGGCATGCCTCGCCCCTACGGTTTCGTACAACGGTGTATCCGCATGTTCAATATACGGTCCCATTCCAACCATATCCACGTCCATATCTTGAAAAAAATGCAAATCTTCGGCTAAATGTTCGAGAGTTTGATAAGGTAGACCGATCATCACGCCGGTACCTACCTGAAAATTCAGTTTTTTCAGTGTTTGCAAAGATTTTAAGCGAGCACCGTAGTTATGATTCTTGGGATGTAATTTTTCGTACAACGCTTTGTTCGATGTTTCGATACGTAGCAAATAACGCTTTGCACCTGCATCATGCCAACGCCTGTAGGTATCTTCGCTTTGCTCGCCCAACGACAAAGTAATACCGATTTCGTTGTTGGTCAGAGTCATTATTTTTTTGAGTAAAGCCTCTATGTTTTGCGTAAATTCTTGGCTTTGTCGTTCGCCTGACTGTAGCACGACAGAGCCAAAACCTTTGTGATAGGCATATTCTACGGCTTCCAACACCGCTTGGTCGTTCATTTGGTAGCGTAGTACCTTTTTGTTCGAAGCGCGAATTCCACAATAATAGCAGTCTTTCGCACAACGATTGGAATACTCAATCAATCCTCGCAAATAGACTTTATTTCCAACCGTTTCAGACTTGATTTGCTTGGCTTTTTCAAATAAATCAATCGGGTTAGGGTGGTTTAGATAATCAATTATCAAAGCCTTATTCATTGTGACACATTTCACCGTTACAAAGTTACGAAGAAAAACCTGAAAAAACAAAATTTTGCAATTTTATTTTTTTTTTGTATCTTTGCAACCCTAATTTTCATAACAACCTATATGGAGGTAACACGAATTTTTGATCTCTTGCCCTACATTAAAGAAAAGTTTGACTGGAAAGACGATCAATTAGCCGGAAAAGTGAACGGCGAATGGAAAAAGTATTCTATCGATGATTACATGGAATACGCAGACAATGTCAGCTACGGCCTGCTGGCGTTGGGAATTCAAAAAAACGACAAGATTGCGATTATCAGCGGAAACCGTCCGGAATGGAACTTTTTGGATATCGGTATTCAACAAATTGGTGCAATTCCCGTACCGATTTATCCGACGATTAGCGAAAGCGATTATGACTATATCTTGAATCACGCAGAAGTGAAAATTATTTTCTCGGAAGGTGCGGAACTATTGGGAAAACTTCAACCGATTTTGGATAAAATTTCTACTTTGCAAGAGTTATTCACATTTGTGGATCGCGGTAAAGGTCATCGTTATTTTTCGCAATTAGTCGAACTCGGAAAACAAAATCCGCAACCCGAATTACTCGAAAAACTTAAAGCCGACGTCAAGCCTGAGGACTTGGCAACAATTATTTTTACATCGGGAACAACCGGAAATCAAAAAGGTGTGATGCTTAAACATTCGAGCATTGTTCAGAATTTCAAGTGTTGCGAACATATTCCGCCTGCTCTTCCGGGTGCTCACGCATTGAGTTTCTTACCGCTTTGTCATGTTTACGAACGTATGATTTGCTATTTGTGGCATTGGAAAGGTTATGGGATTTACTATGCCGAAAATATCGGAACTATTGCACAGGACGCCAAAGATGTAAAACCTGAAGTTATGACCTGCGTACCAAGAATTTTGGAGAAATTATACGATAAAATGTATATCGCAGGCGAAAAAATGCCGTTTTTAAGAAAAAGAATTTATTACTGGGCTTTGAACTTGGCGATGAAGTATAAACTTGAAAACCGTTCGTGGCACTACAATCTTAGACATCGTATTGCCGACAAATTGGTTTATCATAAGCTTCGCGATGTTTTAGGTGGAAAACTTTCTGCTCTTATCAGCGGTGGTGCTTCCCTTCAGGAGCGTTTGGTAAACTTTTTTACAGGTGCAGGATTTCCAATTATCGAAGGCTACGGACTCACAGAAACTTCTCCTGTAATCGCTGTAAGTAATTTTGGGAAAAACGGTAGAATGGCCGGAACAGTAGGACCTGCACTCGAAGGTTTGGATGTGAAAATTGCCGAAGACGGAGAAGTTTTGTGCAAAGGACACTGCGTAATGATCGGCTACTACAAAAATCCTGAGGAAACTGTTGCTGTAATTGATAAAGACGGTTATTTCCACACAGGAGATTTGGGACGATGGGAAAAGGTTGGCGATAAGTTTTTGCTGCGAATTACAGGTAGAAAAAAGGCACTTTTTAAAACTTCGTTTGGAAAATATGTGAATCCGAATTTGATTGAAGAAAAATTTAAGGAATCTCCGTTCATCGACCAACTTATCGTTACGGGAGCAGGGCAGAAATTTGCTGCTGCGGTTATCACTTTAGATTGGACGTTTATGCCGGGCTGGTGGGGACGTCATAAATTAGGTGATTATCCAAAAAATCGTCAGGAAGTTGTGGATAATCCAATTGTGAAAAAACGCATCATGAAAGAGGTGAAAAAGTACAATAAATTTTTCGGCGATTACGAACAAATCAAAAAGCACACAATTATTGCCGATGAATGGACGCCGCAAACTCGTGAATTGTCACCGACTTTGAAACTTCGTAGAAATCTCATCGAAGAACGTTACAAAGAAACTATTGAGGAGTTGTTTGTCTAATCGTTAAATTATATGGACAAATATACAAAAAATCCCACCAATTCGGTGGGATTTTTTTGTTGTTGCTGAAAACTTATGCAGGAACAATCGCCTCAACCGGGCAACTGTCAACACAAACGCCGCAATCAGTGCAAGCACCGGCATCAATAACGTAAATGTCGCCGGAAGTGATGCAGTCAACCGGACATTCGCCCATACAACTGCCACAAGCAGTGCAATCTTCAGTGATTTTGTAAGCCATGATCTAATGTTTTTTTAAGTTAATGACACCGCAAAGATACAAAAAAAAAATGAACCACGCAAGTATTCAACAAAGTTAAGTGCAATTTTTTTTTGCACTTTTTTAGAAAAATATTAGGATTTTCATTTTTTTTTCGTACCTTTTCCGCAAGAATTGAACAACATGCAAAAGTCAAGCAAAATTCAAGATGCGACAAATTACAAAATGCACCTACTTGTTTGCGGAGGCACGGGATGCAAGGCTTCGCAGGCAGATGCGATTTTTGGAAATTTACGTCAAATCATAGAAGAAAAAGGGCTCAAAGATGAAATTCAAACTATCCTTACGGGTTGTTTTGGTTTTTGCGAAAAGGGGCCTATCGTGAAAGTGCTTCCCGATAACACGTTTTACGTCGAGGTTACTCCCAACGATGTTCGTGAAATTGTGGAAGAACACGTTGTCAAAGGTCGTAAAATCGACCGATTACTTTATGAAGACCCCGTCACGAAGGAGCGTATCGCAGACTCGAAAGATATGGGATTCTACCTCAAGCAACACCGCTTGGCTCTAAGGAATTGTGGTCTTATCGATCCGGAAAATATTTATGAGTATATTGCTCGTGACGGTTATGATGCTTTGGGCAAGTGTTTAACGGAATTAAGTCGAGACGAAGTCATCGCGCGTATCAAAGAATCCGGCTTGCGTGGTCGAGGCGGTGGGGGATTCTCGACAGGTTTGAAGTGGGAGATCACAAAGAAAGTGCCGAGCGAACAAAAATATGTTATATGCAATGCCGACGAAGGCGACCCCGGAGCATTTATGGATCGTTCGATTTTAGAAGGCGATCCACATTGTGTCGTCGAAGCAATGACAATTTGTAGATACGCAATCGGTGCAAATAAGGGTTTGGTCTATATTCGTGCCGAATATCCTTTGGCGGTCGAACGCTTGAGAATTGCACTTGAACAAGCCCGTAAATACGGTTTATTGGGTAAAGATATTTTAGGAACAGGTTTCGACTTTGATATCGAAATACACCTAGGAGCAGGTGCTTTCGTTTGTGGCGAAGAAACCGGATTGATTCGCTCAATGGAAGGCTTTCGTGGTGAGCCGATGCTAAAACCTCCTTACCCTTCCGTATCAGGCTATTTGGACAAACCAACTTGTGTAAACAATGTGGAAACATTTGCCAATATTCCGTATATCATCAATAACGATCTCGAAATGTTTAGGTCCATTGGAACGGAAAAATCTCGCGGAACAAAAGTATTTGCATTGGCAGGACAAATCAACAACGTTGGTTTGATCGAAGTTCCAATGGGTATTACACTGCGTGAAGTTATTTTCGGAATTGGTGGTGGAATTAAGAACGGAAAAAAGTTCAAGGCTGTTCAAACCGGAGGTCCTTCGGGCGGTTGTTTGACGGAGATGCATTTGGATACGCCGATAGATTTTGATAGTTTGCTTGAGGTAGGTTCTATGATGGGATCCGGCGGTATGATTGTGATGGACGAAGGTAGCTGTGCCGTTTCTATGGCAAAATTTTATTTAGAATTTACCGTTGACGAATCTTGCGGAAAATGTTCACCTTGCCGTATTGGTAACAAGCGTCTTCACGAAATGCTTGAAGAAATTTGCCAGGGAAAAGGGACATTGGAAACTCTCGAAAAACTTCGCAATTTGAGCAACGTTATCAAAGATACATCGCTTTGCGGACTGGGACAAACTTCGCCAAATCCCGTACTTTCCACGCTTAATAATTTTTGGGACGAATACGTTGAACACGTTGTAGATAAAAAATGTCGTTCGGGTCAGTGTAAAGACCTTTTGGAATACTTCATCGTTGAAGAAAAGTGTGTAGGCTGTACGGCTTGTAAACGTGCTTGTCCTACGAATGCTATCACCGGCGAAGCGAAAAAGCCACACGCTATCAAGCAAGGACTTTGTATCAAATGCGGAGCTTGTATAGAAAAATGCAAAAAATTTAACGCAATCATCACAAGGTAATGGAAACAATTAAGTTAACCATAGACAACAAGGAAGTTGAAGTTGCTAAAGGTACGACCATACTTAGAGCAGCGAGTGAGTATGGTATTGAAATTCCGATATTATGCTATTTTTCTATCGATGGAATGAACATCGAAAACAAACCGGCCGGATGCCGTGTGTGTGTAGTCGAAGTGGAAGGTTTCCGAAATTTGGTTCCTGCTTGTGCTACCGATTGCGAAAACGGTATGGTTATTCATACGCACAGCATGCGTGTGCTCCATGCACGTCGCACAGTGGTAGGGCTTATTCTTTCCGATCACCCTGCAGAATGCTTGGTTTGTCAAAAAGCCGGAAACTGTGAATTGCAAACTTTGGCAGAGCGTTTGGGTATTCGTAAAGTTTTTTATCAAGGCGAACAGTCGACTTATCGTAAAGATATGTCACCATCTATCGTTCGCGATATAGATAAATGTGTGGTGTGTCGTCGTTGCGAAATGATGTGTAACGACCTGCAGTCGGTAGGTGCACTTTCGGCAGCTTATCGCGGATTTCCGAGTGTTGTTACACCTGCCTTTCAGATGGATTTGGAAAAATCCCCATGTACGTATTGCGGGCAATGTGTTACGGTATGTCCGACAGGTGCTTTGACCGAAAACGATGAAACGGGAAAAGTAATTCGTATGTTATCCGATCCGACAAAAACGGTTATCGTACAAACTGCTCCTGCTGTTCGCGTGGCGCTTGGCGAAGAATTTGGAATGGAATTAGGAACCAGCGTTACCGGAAAAATGGTTGCGGCTTTACGCCGCTTAGGCTTCAATGCTGTATTCGACACAGATTTTGCCGCAGACCTCACGATTATGGAAGAAGGCGCAGAACTTTTGGAGCGTCTTGATAAATTTTTGAAAGGCGATAGTTCCGTAAAATTGCCGATTTTGACCTCTTGTTGTCCGGGTTGGGTGAATTTCTTTGAAATGTATTTTCCGGATTTATTAGATGTTCCGTCAACAGCGAAATCGCCGCAGCAAATGTTCGGAGCCATCGCAAAAACCTATTATGCCGATAAAATCGGCGTAAAACGTGAAGATATGATTGTTGTTTCGATTATGCCTTGCTTGGCTAAAAAATACGAAGCACAACGTGATGAGTTCAAAGTAAACGGAAATCCAGATGTGGACATTGTGCTTTCTACGCGTGAGTTGGCGGCATTAGTCAAACAGTCAAACATTGATTTCAGAAGTTTGCCTGACGAAGATTTTGACAAGCCGCTTGGTGAATCTACGGGTGCAGGTGTTATTTTCGGTGTTACCGGAGGCGTGATTGAAGCGGCAACACGCACAGCTTACGAAAAATTCACAGGTAAAACTTTGGAAAAAGTCGAGTTTGAAGCGATTCGCGGTCTAGATGGCACTCGTTCGGCGGAAGTGGATTTCAACGGAACAAAAATCAGAATCGGTATTGCACACGGTTTGTCGAATGCCCGAAAACTTTTGGAAGAAGTGCGTTGCGGAAAATCTCAGTTTCATGCCATTGAAGTTATGGCTTGTCCGGGCGGTTGCATCGGTGGGGGCGGACAACCGTACACTTATCGCAATCATATCGAGATTTTGAGAAAACGTGCGGCGGCGCTCTATCAAGAAGATGCCGGTAAAAAACTTCGCAAGTCACACGAAAACCCTTATATCAAAAAACTATACGAAGAATTTTTGGGAGAACCCGGTGGTAAAAAAGCTCACGAACTCTTGCACACCGGTTACTTCGACAAAAGTGAAAAAGAGATTGTTGTACCCGATATGAAAAACTAAATGTCATGGCAAAAATAGTCTTATCAACCGATAAAATAGAAAAAATCAAAGCGATTTGCAAGAGCTTTCATAATGAAAAAGGCGAAGTTATCAGTGTGCTTCACAAAGTACAGGATACTTTTGGCTATCTTCCTGCAGAAGTGCAGGATGTAATTGCCAAAGAATTGAAACTGTCTTTGGCTCACATTTACGGTATTGTAACGTTTTATTCGTTTTTCACAATGACTCCGAAAGGCGAATTCCCGATTTCGATTTGCACGGGAACGGCTTGCTATGTACGTGGTGCAGAAAAAATTCTGGAAGAATTCAAAAAGCAGCTGAACATTGGAGTAGGGGAAACCACTCCGGATGGAAAATTCTCCATCGACTGTCTGCGCTGCGTCGGCGTCTGCGGTTTGGCACCGATTATTTACATCGGTCAAAAGGCTTACGGCAAACTTACTCCGGAAAGTGTGAAAGATATTATTGCGGAGTATCTGTAATTCGATATCTTTTTGTTATCTCACTACAAAGACAAGGAATTCAGATTAGATGCCGGGGAGAATATAGGCTATTTTCCCTGGTTTATTCTTATTCGTTTGTGTATAATTCAAAAATTTTGTGTATATTTGCAATCAAAATAAAACTTAATCAAAAAATTGCCTATGAAAACCCTGCGTAGTTAAATACGCAAAAAATTTATTGAAAAAAAAGTGTTAGCTTTCGTCCAGCTCATTAAAACTTCGACAGTTCATATGCTACAGGACAAGTTTAGCGC
Source organism: Bacteroidales bacterium (assembly GCA_009785505.1). Classification (GTDB taxonomy): domain Bacteria; phylum Bacteroidota; class Bacteroidia; order Bacteroidales; family P3; genus WRKV01. The sequence continues at coordinate 3,527 of WQWA01000007.1, read as the reverse complement.
TCACGAGAAATCGTGGGCTTTTACTTGTAAAACATTTGTAGCAAAGGTAGTCGAAGACCTCAATGAGCGAATGAAAGACAATCAGAGTAATTGCTCACGTTTTTTCATTCCCAAAATCCAAAACGACAAATATGCCACACCAAAAAATCCTCCCTTCCAGTTTCACCGAAATCTCTGTAGAACACATTCTACGAAAATACAACCGCACGCCAAAAATAATTTATTTGTTTGTGTTGATACTGTTTGTTGTCGGTTTCGTTTCAATGTTTTTTATTCATGTAGATGTTAGTGTGAGAGCACAAGGCATTTTGAAAACACCCGGCGAACGGGTTTTCCCGAGAGCAACAGGTACTGGGCATATACAATATATCAATCCCATACTGCGAGAAAACGCAAAAATAACCGCAGGCGACACGCTCATCATTATCGGACGAGAGACTTGGGGCGAACAACTGCAAACCGCCCAACAACGCCTGCAAGAACTCGATGCCTTGCTTGCCGATTTGGAAATTCTAACAAATATTCCGTACAGAGGTGCAAGAGGAAACTACGCAAGAATTTCCAATTTTCAAACGGCCGTTTATGAGCAAAGTTTCGAACTTTTCCGTCGCCGACATCAAAATAATCTGGATGTGGTTTCCGCTGTGAGAACCATCTACAACCGAGACCTCCGATTGTTTGAGCAACGCGTGGTTGCCCAAGAGGAATTGGAACGTTCGAGAGCCGAGCACACCAGAGCGATGGCAGCACTTTCCACGCTCTACAACGAGCAAAAAAACCAATGGCACACCGAACAGCAAAGGTATCTCAATGAGCAGTTAGAACTACAATCCCGAATCAATCAAATCGAAATTCAACAACAAGAATTGATTGTGATTGCTTCCGTTAGCGGAATTGTGCAACAACTGCAAGGTTTGAGAGTCGGCAGTTTTATTACCGAAGGCGAAGTTTTTATGGAAATCTCGCCCGAGGGCAATCTTTATGCGGAAAGTTTTGTTAGTCCGCGAGATATCGGCTTAATTAGAGTTGGACAGCGAGCGATGTTACAGATTGATGCATTCAACTTCAATCAGTGGGGCATGCTTGAAGCGGAAGTCATCGACATAGCCCACGATATAAACCTGCAAGAAGGTTTGCAAATGCCTTTTTTCAGAGTGCTTTGCTTGCCAGAAAGAGATTACATGATGCTTAGAAACGGCTACAAAGCCGAGTTAAAACGAGGAATGACCTTTAACATTCGCTTTGTCGTTGCCCGGCGGACGTTGTTTCAATTGCTTTACGACCGTGTTGACGATTGGCTCAATCCGAACCTTGTGAGTTCATAAAACTTATAAAGTGAAAAAACAAGCAATAATGAGGAAACTAGAAAATATAGAAAATTTTGTTGCCTTTGTAAATTCCGTCCATAAGCAACGTACAGGAAACGTGGAAGCCTTTGCAAGGCGACTTTCTGTCAGTCCGGCAACGATATACCGTATGATTGAGGAGTTGGAACTATATGGTGTTGAAATCAAATATTGTCGCACACGTAAATCATATCGTTTCTGTGGTGATAAGGTAATTAACATCTATTTGAGTATAGACGACTCGCTTACCGAAGTAACCAAAGAGGAAATGAAGCAAGTCAATGGCGGATATAAAGTATCCTCAACTTTTTTTTCAACTTTTTGCCATTTTCTCAAAATTGAGAAAGTAAAGTTATATCTTTGTGGTCGGAAATACTTCACAGCTCGAGATGTAAAGTGCTACCGAAAAAACAAACAAATTATTAACCAACAAAAACTAAAAATTATGAAAATGTTTGATTTAGAAGCTTACGGAGTAGTAGAAGCTTCAAAGCAGGAAGTGTTGGAAACCAATGGTGGTATAAGTATCGGAGAAGCTTTCTTTTGGGCTTACGCACTTCGGCGTGCAAGAGAATTCGATGCAAGACAATCATCGTCAGAATCATTTGCAGGAGACGTCGTGTCTGGCCAGTTTGGCCCTCCTAGTATGCCGGCATAGATAACCTCAAAAAATCTGTGGGATACAAAGTATCCTGCAGGTTTTTTCACTAAGTGGTCGTATTGACCAGCGAAGCCGTTAAAGCAGAAAACTAATACTTTATGCAAAAACTTAAGCTGTAATTTAAATGCTGTTGCATTCTTCAGAAAAAGTATTATCTTTTCTCTATAAATTTTGTCGAAAGTTCTTATCCACCTGTGTGCAATTGAAAAATTTTATGTATATTTGCAGAAAAAACTAGTGCCGGACATGTCAGTTACAAACTATAGCCAAAAATTTATTGACAAACTTGCATCTTACAGTACCATTACACTTGTGATGGTTACACTGGGCATACTTTTTCTTTTTCTTGCTTTTTGTCGCTTTGCAATAGCTCCTTGGTATGTAAACTTGTTCGGACCAATAGGAGGACCCGACTTCAGCGGTTTGCGGCTTCATGTCGTGCTTATTATGGTTGCATTGATAGCTCCGCTAATAGAAACACTCCTAAATCAGTTTTTGGTGATATATTTGTTGCTACGATTCACACGTTTCCCTTTATGGATTGTTATTTGCATTTCTGCATTGATTTTTGGTGCCCTTCATTTTTATAGTGTTTTTTATGTCTTTTACGCTTTTGTCGGAGGGATTATTTATGCCGTTGCTTTTGTGGCTTGCAAACAAAAAGGGGGGTATTTTTATGCTTTTTGGGTAGTAGCGTTGATACACGGTTTGTTTAATGCAACAATGGTTCTTGTTCCTCACTTCGCTCGTACTAATTTGTAATCGGTACCGTGCCTCAACCTTGCTAAAACAAAACTGTACGGTCTAGAAGTAAAAGTATTAAACCAAGCCGTAAAATGAAACTTAAAGCGTTTCCCTGAAGATTTTATGTTTCAATTGTCCCGTTGAGCGACGATTTTATCGCCGTTCGATTATCAGGATAGATTCTATCTATCAAACCAAAAAACCATGAAAATAAAACAACACGACATCACCGACTGCGCGTCGCCTGCTTGGCTTCGGTTTCTGCTTTTTATGGGTTGAAACTGCCCATAGCCCGCATTCGGCAAATCGCATCAACCGATAAAAAAGGTACTAATGCTTTAGGCTTGGTGGAAGCCTCTGAAAAATTGGATTTTCAGGCAAAATTAGTAAAAGCCATTGACCTAGAAGGTAAAAAAGTTGTTACTTCTTTGGAAAAAGTTCCAAAACCTGCAATCGTTCATGTAATTATGGATGGACAATTAGAGCATTACGTGGTTTTGTATAAAGCTGACGGAAAAAAAGTAACATTTATGGATCCGGGCGATGGCAAGATGCACACTTGGTCGTATGATAAGTTTGTGCCGATTTGGACGGGATTTTTGATACTTCTTGCCCCAAACGAAGAATTCAAAAAAGGCAGTCAAAAAGTGCCTGTTACAGCCCGCTTGTGGCAATTGTTTCGTCCGAATCTGAAAGATTTGTCGCAGGCAATTTTTGGTGCGGTCGTTTATACCGTTATAGGTCTGGCTTCGGCAATTTACATGCGGAACATCGTT